>CAYODT010000006.1:0-8156 GCA_964402875.1 uncultured bacterium
AAGCTTCAGCGCCGCCCGGATCGGCCAGATAACCAAAGAGCTGGGGCTGAAGTAGGACGGTACCGGCTAACCTGGTCGGCTGGCCTGTGAGATACAAAGTATAGAGAGTCAGGGGGGCATACTCTATCAAGAGAAGCCCCCCAAGCGTAACCCGCGTCGTTTCTCAGAGGACAACAAGGATAGTCCGGCTGGTAAAACAAGCGGGCGTAGGTGGTTTTAGCAAGGCCTGGGCCCAGATCATGGCTTTTTTACAATTCTATAACCCCAGCAGGTAGTTCACTTAACCTTCAAGGGCTCAGTTAGGTTAACAAGGAGAGGTCCAGAAGCATTATGGGCAGCAGATGGCCATCCCTCAGCTACGCCCGCCCCCAGCGTCATGCTCAAGCGAGTTGCACCCAGCTTTGACCTAGGTTATAGCGTGGTCCAAGACAACTCATTAATATGCGTCTCTGGAGGAAGTAGACATGGCTGAAGAGGTTATGGACGTTCGAATTATCCCACCACGTGAGCGGCATCCGGAGATCTTTCGGCGCTTCGACCAGTTAGGAAAGGGAGAGGCCTTTGTGCTGGTAAACGACCACGATCCCAAGCCGCTTTACTATCAGTTCAGTGCAGAGCGCGGTGGGACTTTCGAGTGGGCATATTTGGAGGAAGGTCCGGAGGTCTGGAAGGTAAGGATCACCAAGGCATGAACGAACGCCGGGCCCACGCGTGGGCCCGGCGTCTAGAGTACGTGGGCGACGGTAATACTGGGGTTCTAGAGCAAGGGGTAGGAGGCGATCGTGGCGCATATAATCTGTGAACCGTGTGTAGGCGTTAAGGATCGGAGCTGCCAGGAGGTGTGCCCGGTGGAGTGCATTTATGATGGTGGAGATCAGCTCTATATCCACCCGGATGAGTGTATCGACTGCGGGGCCTGCGTGCCTGCCTGCCCGGTTTCAGCAATCTACCCCGAAGAGGATATACCAGAGCAATGGCAAGGTTTCATTACTAAGAACCACGAGTGGTCGCGTACCTTGTCGAACATACACACCTTGGAGTGACATCCTTAACCCCTCCTAGAAGACAGGGTTTCTACACAGACCTCTTAAGCTTTGGAGTCTGCGCGCACAAGCCAGCTTATACGTACCCCGGCGAGCTATCGTCAGAAATAATGCCCGGGCAGCCGAGCTAAACAATGTCCTGACCGTCATTCATCACCTCAATGCCATCTTCTAACATAACCTTGGTGGCCTATTTAGCTGGAACAGTCAAAGCCCTATAGCCGTTGTCATCGCTCCCTATACTAGATCAGCCCGAATTCCTGATGGAGCATACCACAGCCGGATAAACACTTCTTCGTACGTCCTTAAGGTACGACTTTGCGCATTTTCCCTTGCATGACAGCATGCTACGGCCCCCTCGGGCATTCCCCCACCCCGCAAGATGCGCCCCTAGCCTGCACAGCCATGCCACCATAACCCCGGCTCTGGGCATTTATACACGCGCCTCAAGCATAGGCGGATAAGGCGGATGATACAGGACGCTCCACGCCTTCAGAGCAAACCTCTAGTTCACTCCGAGCGGCTTTCTTTCTTATTACCAAATAGCCGCTCGGAGTTCCTCCTGCTCCATTCGTGGTGGGCGATAGTGGACTTGAACCACCGGCCTCACGCTTATCAGGCGTGCGCTCTAACCAACTGAGCTAATCGCCCACGCAGCGAGGTAAATGTTATCAACACCCCCTTGGGCATGTCAAGGCTTAGCTTCCACCTGAGCACGGTTTCCAGCCGCATCCACTGCGATAATCTCGGCGGACTTGGCCGGGATCTCGACGAAGAAATTCACTGACTTCCGCTTAGGTAGATTGAGGCGACTGAATGTGGATCCATAGCGCACCACCACGCGGTCCACGGCAACGCTATCGGTAGCAACACCCACGATGCGCAGACGACCCCCATCAACCAGTTGAACGATCTCGAGCCGAATCTTTGGGGGCTGATCGTCAAGTACCAGAGTAAGCTCTCTGCTGTTGGTACGACCATTCATATCGGTAGCAATGATCTGCACCTTCACCTCTCCAGCCTGTGGCGCGTTGACCTGGAACCGGAAGGGCGTCAGCTTCCCCCCGTGTGCATTAGCAGCCAGCACCTCAGTATTACCAGCGGTGATACTGCGTAGGCCCGCACTATCGAATACGTACCCCTCAACTATTACGGTCTGCCCCTTGGCCACAGCTCCGCCAACAGGCGAGGTGACACCGATCAGCGGTTTGGCTTGGTCAGGGCGACTCGTGCATCCCGTAAGCAGGACGGCGGCAAGAACGAAAAGGAGAAGGGGACGCATACGCATCCCCTTAATCTTAACAGGCTACGCTCAGTGGAAGTTAACGCCAACCCGGCCGCCGAATATGGGACTAAGCCCTAAGACTGAGTCAAACCCAATACCAAGCTGCGCCTCAGAGAAAAGCCCTAAGTTGGAGTTGGGCAGCGCCCACTCTACACCCAAAAGGCCGTGACCGTTGGCACCAAACGCGCTACCCCAAAAGTAGTAGTTGGTGAAGTAGGCCGACGCGCCTGCGCCGTAGTACCAGGACATATCCATATTCATCCTCATATTGAACGGGCTGCGTGCCATGATCATATCTACCGAGCCAGCAACGCCGAAGCCGCCGAATACAGGTAGACCGACGCTAAGGCGCAAGTTGTTATTCATGGTGTACTGCACGCCAATTGCCTCGGGAAACCCGCTAAATACCCCAAAGTAGTTCCCCTGTGCGAAGGCCATCGAAAATACCGTGATCAATCCTGCCACCAGAAGCCCAAGTTTCTTCATACGCACACCTCCAAAAACCTTAGCAAGGCTTGAGAACGAGTCAGGTCGTGTATTCTGCATTTATCTTTACATATCCTTCAGTTAGATCGCAACCCCAAGACTCACCTTCCTCCTGACCCAGCCCCAAATCGACCTCAACCACTACCTCCTTTGCCCGCATCGCCTCGCTCACAGCAGAGGCATCGAACGGCACAACACCCCCCGCGAAGAGTAACGCGTTTTGTACGCGTATACGCAGCCTTTCAGCGCTGAAGGCGGCTCCCGAGCGGCCCAAAGCCGCCAGGATGCGCCCCCAGTTCGGGTCGTTACCATGCACCGCTGCCTTCCACAATGCGCTTGCCGCTATTATACGGGCTGCCTGCCGAGCCGTAGCCTGGCTGCCTGCTCCAGACACACGCACGTTTATTAACTTCTCGGCACCCTCACCATCGGCAGCAATCCGCCGAGCGAGCGAGGTAGATACCTCTAAGACCCCGGACCAAAACCGATTCGCAGAAACCGGGCCAGCCGCCCCGCTAGCCGCAAGAAGGGCTATATCGTTGGTGGAAGTATCACCATCCACGGTAACCTGGTTGAAGGTCTTCGCCATAACCTCCGGCCAGCCCCGGCGCAGCTCCGGCTGAGACACCGCCACATCAGTGAGCAGGAAAGCAAACATAGTAGCCATATTCGGGTGGATCATGCCGCTCCCTTTAGCCACGCCTACAACCCTAGCCCCACCGGGCAATATCGCCTCAGCTAATTTGATACCAGTATCAGTCGTCAAGATCGCTTCAGCGAAGACTTCCACCCGGTTTGATAATACGAGCTTGCCCACCGCTGCTTCGATCTTGCCAACAGGAAGCGGCACCCCGATCACACCGGTCGAAGCGCTAAGAATCCCATCCACATCCACCCCAAGCAAGCCAGCAGCCACAGTAGCCATACGTTGATCGTCCTGGATACCTTGCGCTCCGGTGGCGCAGTTGGCGTTACCTGAGTTAACCACCAAACCATGTAGTGAGCCCTGGGACTCAAATAGCAATCGCGCCCGTCGCACACAGGCCGCCGCAGCCAAGTTCTGGGTAGTTGCAAGTGCCCAGGCAAGGGGCATATCGCTCTTTACCAGACCCAGGTCGAGCCGACCGGAGACCTTGATACCCACACTCAAACCTCCTGCGCTAAAACCTTTAGGTAGTTGCATGGTTATCTCCTAAGGCCAAATGCCCGCCACAGCGAGCCCCAACGCTTCTTCGAAACCCAGCATACGGTTCATATTCTGCACCGCCTGCCCGGCCGCACCCTTAACCAAGTTATCCAGAGCGGAAAAAACCAACACAGCACCAGTGCGCCGATCTACGCGAACGGAGATCCACACCAGGTTTGATCCGAAAGTGCCTTTAGTCTGGGGTAGTTCTTTGCTTATGCGTATAAAAGCTTCACCGTGGTAGAAGGTGTCAAGCAGCTCTATCAGCTCTTGTTCGGTAATCTCACGCTTAGGCCAGAAGCTTGAGCTGACTAGGATGCCACGGGTCATGGGTGCCACGTGGGGCGTAAAGACCACGCACAGCTTTTGTACTGCGCCGCGCGTGGATACCTCGCGCCCTTGTGCTGCAACCCGTCCCAGATTTAGCTCGATCTCCGGCGTATGCCTATGCTCACCCGCTACCTTGTAAGGCTTGTAGTTCTCATTAGTCTCCGCAAAACCTAAACCAGGGGCTTCGCGACCCGCACCGGAAGCCCCGCTTACAGCGTTTAGTACCAACCCATCACCCAACAAGCCTTCCGCCGCAATAGGCGCCAGGCCCAAACTGGCAGCAGTAGCATAGCATCCGGGGTTAGCCACCAAATCAGCAGTGTCCAACTCATTTCTGTGAAGCTCAGTTAGGCCGTAGACAGCCTGCTTCAGCAGTTCCGGATGAGTGTGGGTGAACCCGTACCATTCCGGGTACAGTGCGGCTGGCAGGCGGAAATCAGCCGAGAGGTCAACCACCCGCCGACCACCCGCCAGCCATTCAGAAGCAGCCTTCATGGCGTAGCCGCTCGGCGTGGCCGCAAACACCAGCTCGGCCTCCTGCACCGCCTCCTCAGGCGTGGTAAGCACAAATTTAGCAGACTGCTGCGGCCAGATCTCGGAAATATTATGCCCGGCGTACCTGCGGCTGGACAAACCCACTAACTGAACACCAGGGTGCCTCGATAGAATCCGAATCAACTCGGCACCCCCATACCCGCTGGCGCCTACCACGGCAACCTTAGTCCGTTGCATGGGCTCAGCTCAGAAGATGGCGCAAGAGCGCCTTGGTAGTATGCAGTCGATTTTCGGCTTGGTCAAAGACTCGACTTTTTGGGCCGTGAACCACCGTCTCGGTAGTTTCCTCGCCGTAGTGGGCAGGCAGGCAGTGCAGAAAGATCGCCTCAGCCCCGGCAGCTCGCAGCAATGCCGGAGATACCTCAAACCCCTGAAAATCCAAAAGCCGTTGCTCGCGCTGCGCCTCCTGACCCATGGATACCCACGCGTCGGTGTAGATCGCATCAGCACCCAGAACCGCCTCATACGGATCACGTACCAACTCCGCCCCGGCGGCCCGCATTCGGATGGGGTCAGGATCGTAGCCCTTGGGAGAAGCGACTCTGATTAAAAGCCCCACCTTGGATGCCGCCTCCAATAGCGAGTTGAGCACATTATTCCCATCGCCCACATACGTCAGCTTCAACCCCTGTAAATCACCAAAGTATTCCTGCAGGGTCAAGAGATCGGCTAAGGTTTGCAAGGGATGACTTTCATCCGACAGAGCGTTGACCACCGGTACCGTAGCATGGGCCGCCAATTGCACTATAGTGTTATGTTTATGCACACGCGCGGCAATGAGGTTCACCCAGCGCGAGAGACCCATGGCCACGTCGCGCACAGGCTCACGTATACCGAGCCCAATCTGCTGCTGGTCAAGGTAGATCGCATGTCCTCCTAGCTGAACCGCTGCCAGCTCGAGCGTAGTCCGGGTTCTAAGTGAGGCTTTCTCGAAGAGCAGGGCCACCGAGGCACCGGTAAGCTCGCTTCCACGGTAGCGCTCCTTCTTCATCCACGCCGCAGTGTGCAAGATTTCATTGATCCCAGCCGCGTCTAGGCCGCTCAGATCAACCAGGTTGCTCGAGCGTAGCAAGGGGCTATTCACCATGTTTCCTCCGTTCGGGGATATCGTCTCAGATTAAACCCCGAGTTGCTCAGTTTAACGCGGCTCGCAATTTTATTCAAGAATCCCAGGAGGCTCGTCGTACTGTAACTTGATTCACATGAAACTATTGCCGGATTGAAGTAAACTGCCTCGCATGGAAGCTTGGAAGCTGCTCACCAAAATGTGGAGTTTTCAGCGCAGGCTGATCGGAAGGGCCTCACCTTGCATGCAAGAAGCCGGGCTCGATCCCAAAGGGTTCTTCCTGCTGTCAATGGTCGAACGCCATCCCTACCCTTCTGATCTCAGCCGCGCTCTGGTGCTCCCTCAACCCACCATCAGCCATATGACCAAGAGGCTGGAGGAAGGTGGGTTCCTGAGGCGCGCAGTTGAGCCCGACGACCTGCGTAGGTACCGCTTCACCCTGACCGACGCAGCCAAGTCGGCTATGCAGGCCGCACAAGCCTGTTTGGAAGAGACAGTAGCCGAGATAACTACCTGTCTAGAGGCGGAAGAGCTGGCGTTGCTAGAATCGATCCTCTCCAGACTACCCGCAGACCTAGATTCCACGTAGGCCACTAGGCCGCCGCCGGCTAATCGCTGTCGCTGATCGACAAGTATTTAGTGCACTGTCATGAGGAAAGCATACGTATGAGCAAAGAAACTAGACTTACTTTGATCGGTATTTTCCTAGGCGTCTTTCTGGCCGCCCTGGACCAGACCATCGTCGCCACGGCACTGCCCCGCATCGTGGAAGACCTGGGTGGAATCAGTCTCTACGCCTGGGTGGCCACCGCATACCTGCTCACCTCGACCATCGCGGTGCCGATCTTCGGCCGTTTGGCAGACTTAGCCGACAGCAAATGGATACTACTGATCGCCGTGGTAATCTTCCTGGTCGGTTCGGCGCTCAGTGGGCAGTCTCACAGCATGGGGGAGTTGATCGCCTTTCGTGGGCTTCAGGGTATCGGCGGTGGCGCGATCTTTGCGGTAGCCATCACCACACTGGGGCTTTTGTTTCCCCCACGTGAGCGCGGGCGCATCCAAGGCCTGTTCGGAGCGGTCTTCGGTATTGCCTCGGTGGTAGGCCCATGGCTGGGCGGCATCCTCACCGACCAGCTCTCCTGGCGCTGGGTTTTTTATGTGAACATGCCGGTGGGCGCGGTGGCGCTGTATTTCATGCTGCGGCACATGCCTTCGTTGAAACCCCGTTCCAACCACAGGTTTGATTACGCCGGTGCGGTCACGTTGATCCTCTGGACGATACCCCTGCTCTTGGCTTTCTCCTGGGGAGGCTCAGCCTACGCCTGGCTCTCGCCGGTCATCCTCGGCCTCTTTACGGTATCACTGGTGGGCATCGTGCTGTTCTACCTAGCCGAGCGCGCCAACTCGGAACCCCTATTCGACCTCAGCTTGTTTAAAATCCCAGTCTTCCGTTGGTCCGGCTTGGCCCTGTTCTTCTACGGTGGGGCCTTCCTTTCCGCGATGCTCTTTCTGCCGCTCTACCTCATCCAGGTTAAAGGGATCTCAGCCACCAATACCGGACTGAGCTTGGTTCCGCTCTCGCTCGGCATGGCCGCGGGCAGTTTTTTAGGTGGACAATTGGCCAGCCGGATCGGCCGCTATAAGACCCTGATGATCATCTCGGTCATCCTGCTCACGGCGGGCTTTATAGCCATGCACTACCTGATTCGGGTCAGCACCCCCTTGTGGGTGATCCTGGCGCTTATGGTGTACTTGGGCCTAGGTCTCGGACCGGCCCTACCGCTTTACACCCTGGCGGTACAGAACGCGGTTACTCGGGAACGCATGGGTACCGCGTCCAGTGCCACAATGTTCTTCCGGCAGATTGGCGCAACTGTAGGTGTGGGTCTGATGGGCGCCGTGCTTGCAGCCAGCCTTACGAGCGGCTTGGCCAAGTACCTACCTCCCGGCGTGAATACCCACGGTGACCAAGCCGGTCGGATAACCGGCCCCGCGCAGGTGACACGTGATCTCAAGGCTCAGTTCAACCAGACCTTCCAGCTGGTCAAGAAGGCTGTGAACGGAAACACTGCGGCGATGGCCACTTTGAACGCTAACCCCATGCTGCCAGCAGCGCTCAAGACGGCATTAGCTAATCCACCAGCGAGTCCGGCGGCACGCCTGGCTTTCTTGAATCAAGTTAGGCGGCAAATAAAAACTGAGATG
>CAYODT010000006.1:8256-9574 GCA_964402875.1 uncultured bacterium
ACGTAGTTCTGACAACAAAGAATCCCAAGTACAAGTCACCAACCGGATTACCGGAAACCGGAGGTGGTGGGCGCTGGCCGCCGTACTTTTGACCATGTTCTTCGCATCTCTGGATCAGACCGTGGTATCTACGGCCATGCCCGACATCATCGGCGACCTTAAAGGCTTCAATTTATACGCTTGGGTGTTCACCGCGTACATGATGGCCTCAGCGGTCACCGTACCCATCTACGGAAAGCTCTCCGATGTCTTCGGGCGCAAGCCGTTCTATGTTTTTGGGCTGACGGTCTTCATGGTGGGCTCGATGCTGTCCGGGCAGTCGCATAGCATGCTCGAGCTGATCCTGTTCCGTGCCCTTCAAGGCATCGGGGCCGGCGCCATGATGAGCATGCCCCGGGCTACCATCGGCGATATCTTCAACCCCCGCGAGCGCGGGCAATGGATGGGCGTCATCTCCATGGCCTTTGGTTTAGCCAGCATCGTCGGCCCCTTCATGGGTGGCTGGATCACCGACACCTGGGGCTGGCGCTGGATCTTCTACATCAACCTGCCGGTGGCCCTCCTGGCCCTTGTCTTAGTGGTTTATACCCTACCCACCGTGCGGATCGGCCAACGAGTCAAGATCGACTGGATGGGCAGCCTTCTCCTGGTCGCGGGGCTCATGCCCATGCTCTTGGCCTTTACCTGGGCCGGCAATCAGTACGCCTGGAGCAGCCCCGAGACCATCGGCCTGCTGGCGTTCTCGGCGGTTATGCTATTGATCTTCGTACTTGTAGAACGTAGGGCCAGCGAACCCATCATCCCTATAGAGTTCCTCAAAAGACCCATTTTCCTCACCACCAACCTGGTAGGATTCTTGCTCAGCGTCGGCTTGTTCGGCACCATGATGTTTCTTCCCCTGTATATCCAAGGGGTCATGGGAATGTCGGCGGCTAATTCCGGAGCCTTGCTGACGCCCATGATGCTCTCGTTCATCGTGGGCGCGACCCTCGCAGGGCAGGTTATGACGCGCACCGGCACGTATAAGGCACTGGCAATCATTTCCGCCGTGCTCATGACCGTAGGTCTGTTCCTTTTCACCAGACTAACGCCCGCAACCACCTGGGGCGGCATCATCGTCGACATGTTGGTGATGGGCCTAGGCATCGGCGGTCTGATGCCGATCTTGAACGTCGCTGTGCAAAACGCCTTTCCCTATCGCGTCATGGGGGTGGTGAACGCCACCCAACAGTTCGTGCGCTCGCTCGCCGGAGTGATCGCCGCGCCCATTTTGGGCACGGTGATGGTCAACGTATTCGCTGCGCAGATGAAGGTGAAT
>CAYODT010000006.1:9674-55295 GCA_964402875.1 uncultured bacterium
CCTCACACAACGAAAGATTCAGAACGCCTACCGCCGGTGTTAACAGCTCACTCACCCCAAGCTCTGCGTCACCGGGGTACGGAGCAACTACCGGCAGGTCAGGTCAAGTTCACTTACTTACGCTCCGTCCTCTCCTTGGGCTTGGATCGCTCCGCCCCACCCCGACTCAACCTACGCTCGGTACCTTGCTGGAGGCGAACGATATTGCCCCAATGGGTGAAAGAGATCAAAGCCGCCAGCGCAACTACCGTGGCCAGCTCAGCATCGCCTCGGCCCAAAGCCACAGCCAGGATGATAGCTGAGAGGATGCCGATTATGCTACCTGCGGAAACGAAACGGGTCAGGGCCATGGTGGCCAGGGCGATGGGTAAGGTGTATACCGCCACCACAGGGTCTAAGAACAGCAAGGTACCAAAGCTGGTGGCCACCCCCTTACCACCCTTGAACCGCAGAAATACCGAGAAGTTGTGGCCGAGCACCGCAGCAAAGGCCACCGCACCCAAGAGTGGATACCCCACGCCAAGAAGCCGCGCGACCAATACAGCTATACCGCCCTTGAATATATCAAACAGGACTACGATGAGCCCCGGCCCCCACCCCAGGCTACGTAAGACATTGGTGGCCCCGATATTCCCCGAGCCTACGGAGCGGATCTCTACTCCGTAGCGCCGCGCTAACAACACCCCTACCGGTATGCTGCCAAACAGGTACGCGAGCAGCACCACCATCGTGACCGACCAACTAAAGTTCATCACCCTTGATTCTACTCGGCCTTCAGAGGTTGCTCGCAAGACTTGCTCGAATTATGGTCCAACTTTACTCCGCCCAGGTCGATAAGGACTCGGCAATACGATTTGCGCCTTCCACCAGCCGTGGGCCCGGTCGCCCCAGGTAGGCTTCCGAAACCGCCATAATACGGCGCATACGCACAGCAGGCACCGTCCAACCGCGTTTATCCACCAGATCCAAGCGGCTGCGCCTTGCCCCGCACCAACTCAGCACAATCGCCTCCGGCGAGATACGCTCTACCATCTCGCTAGTGAGCGGCATACTGCGCACCTCCAGGTAGCTGAAGGCATTCTTGGCCCCAAGGCGCTCGAGCAGCCCGGTCACCCAGCTCAGCCGGCCCGCGGCGATCACCGGGCGAGGCCACCATTCAACCATCACTTCTAGATGTCGGTGGCCCCGCAGCATATGTCGGCCGAGTCCCTCGATCGCACGCTCCATCCGGTCGGCCAGCTCTTCCCCACGGCTGGCCACGCCCAGCTCGCGGCCCAATAAGCGGGCATCATCAAAGACATCATCTAACGAGACCGGGTCGAGGATCAGGTGTGGCAGACCGGCCTGCTCGAGCTGGGCCACCACCCGTTCCATACCCGGCACCGAGTTGCTGGCCAGCACCAGATCGGGACTGAGCGCCGCCACGCCGGCTATGTCTACGTCCAAATCGGGTCCCAAGCGACGCACCGTGGGCAGGGAAGGAAAATCCGAAAAGTTATCAACGCCAACCAGCCATTCGCTCAAACCCAACGCCCAGACCCACTCAGTATTTGAAGCCGCTAGACTTACGAGCCGCACCTACATCTCCTCAACGTCTGGCACCGACCCGCCAATCCGCCTCAAGTACTCCCACCCGCGCGTTGACCACCCGCGCAAGCACGAACAGTAGGTCGGAAAGACGGTTCAGGTAGCGAATTACCTCTGCATTTATCTCTTCCCGCCGCGCGAGGCTGATCGTGCGCCGTTCTGCACGCCGCACCACTGCCCTAGCTACCTGCAGGAAGGCGGCGGCGGCTTGCCCCCCGGGATGGACAAACCCTGTCAGGGGAGGCGCTTCATCGGTATAGCGGTCGATGAGGCGCTCAAGTCCCTCCACGTCATGCTCATCAATACGGACAAGGTTCTTCTCGTATAAACCGCCATGGCGAGTAGCCAAATCAGCACCCAGATCGAACAGGGTGTTCTGGAGATCCGAGAGCAGCTGGTTGAGATCGTCCATCTCCCCCGTCAAGTGCGCACGAACCAGGCCCAACAGGGCATTGGCCTCATCCACAGTGCCGTAGGCCTCGACCCGAATATCGTCCTTAGGTACCCGCTCTGCGCCGTATAGCCCGGTCTCGCCTTGGTCACCGGTTCGGGTGTAGATCTTCATAAGCTCAATTTACACTCCTACTCATGTGTATCTCGGCAAAAATGTCGGACCCGCCGGGGAGGCGGGTCCTGGAGGGAGGGAATATTCCTAAGTCGCGTTGGCGACTTAGGCTCAATATACATGTCCGTGTAAGGACAGGTGTCCCTATTTGGCACTGACTTACAGGCTATGACTGCACCAAGCCATGCCGCGTATACTACGTGGCATGCGCGCCACCTGGCTTGAGATAAACCTGGACGCTTTGGCCCACAACCTCCGGGCAATTCGCAAACACCTTCCTCCCGGTACCGGGGTAATCGGCGTGGTCAAAGCCAACGCCTACGGCCATGGCGCAGGCCGCGTAGGCCGGGAGCTAGAACGCCTCGGGGTAGAACGACTTGCCGTAGCTACACTGCGTGAGGGTATGGAGCTCAGGACGGCGGGGTGCAGGCTGCCTATTCATCTACTGGGTAGCCTGCACCCTCTAGAGGCTGACGATGTGGCCAAAACCGACCTCATTCCTACGCTAGCTACCCTGGACGCTGCGCGGGCGCTGGCCGCAGCTCATCCAGGTGCTAGGATACACGTAAAGATAGATACCGGCATGAGCCGCGTGGGTATACAACCACGAGAGCTGGCGGACTTCCTCAGGTCCATGGAGGAACTAGGTATTGTGGTGGAGGGGCTATTCACTCATTTCGCCAGTGCCGACCAGGATGAGGCCTTTACCAATAAACAGCTCGAGCACTTCCTGAGGACCACCCAAGGGCTGAACAAGCACTATCTGCTGCACGCGGCAAACTCAGCCGGCCTGATCTACCCAGGCGCCGCGCTCGACTTCGTACGTCCCGGCATCGCCTTATATGGGTTGCGCCCCAGCCCCACCTTTCCCTTGCCACTCCGCCCGGTGCTGGCCTGGAAAGCCTACCCCACCCAGGTCAAACGCCTTAGCGCCGGCTCCAGGATTGGCTATGGAGGCCGCTACATAGCCGAGGAGGATCAGTGGGTGGCTACGCTACCGCTGGGTTACGCGGACGGTTTTCCCCGCGCCTGGTCAAACCGGGGCACCGTGCGGCTAGACCATGCCTACTGCCCGGTAGTAGGCATGGTCAGCATGGACCAGATTACCGTGCGACTACCCGGCCCTATACCCCTTGCCTCCGTCTTCGAGATCATCACCCCCGACCACGACCCGAAGACCAGCCTGGAAGGCCAGGCAATCATATTCGGCACCATCCACGACGAGCTGGCGGCAATCCTGGCCGCGCGACTTGGCCGGCACTACCTGCAGGGTAACGAGCCGTCGGGGAACGTCACTTAGCCAGGCCGTTCTTCGTGCCGATGGTATCCGCGCTCTCCTTGGTGATCCGGGCGTTTTCAGTCCGAGAATTTCAGGATAACTACCCCTTAACGCTCTTCCGGCTGTAAAGATACGAAGGTGCCGGACAGTAGCAGTCCACAGCGAACTATACGGCGAGAGATCCGCAGTCATCCCACCACCCTACATAGGCACTCGGGCTCCGCCCTCGCAGCATAGCCGTAGCGCCTATCCATATCGGTAACAAGAGTCCCAGCAACTCAGATATGGACTCGTCTATCAGGCCTTTACCAGAGTAGCTACAATTACTGTGAAACTATCTAGCCCTAGATAGCCACCTGAACTTTGCCCTGGCCCCCCGTTACATGAACATGCTTCAAAATATAGGCCCCCGCCGCCAAGCGGTGACAGCCGGAGCTACGCTTGACCGGTTGAATCTAAAGCTTCCTCGCCAGCACCGATGGCCTCGGCCAGCAGCATGCGCACTTGGCCCAACAGGTCTTCCAGTTGCGAGTCTACAGACAGGCCTCGGGCAGCCGTTTCAGCCTCGTCAATACGACGCTGCTTGGTCCGCTCGAGCACCGTGAGTAATCCGGATAAGCGCGAGCGCCACCAGGCCTCGGTATCGATTCTTGGCTGACCGGATGGTAAATATTTGGCGAGCTGTTTACCCTCTTCCTGAAACATCCCCAGAACGCAGGTTTCCCACACCAGTGTGGCTACCGCGTGGATCGGCGGCAGAGTCAGCTCTTCACCCTGGTAGGCGTTCAGCAGCCCCAAGGTCATACGCAGCTCGGCGCGCGTGCCGGTCTGATGCATCTCCAACACCTTGCGGTCCTGCCGACACTGCGACAAGGCATAGCGCAGCACCGCATTATCCTTGTGGTCGGGGCCGGCCTCGCGCACCAAACGCTTATTCTGCTCTTCCATGAAAGCCAATCGCTTCTTGAGGTCAGCGACTTGTCCTTCCAGCTCGCGGGCTTTGGCCAGCCAATCTCCCTGTTCTTCCTGATGCTTGAACCAACCTAAGGGTCTCATACCAAGCCCCCCAGCGCCCGCATGGCTCGAAGCCAACTGTCTCCCTCTGGCCCCATAGGCTCATCAACATAGCGCCAGTCGTTCTTACGCTGGAACTCCTCAATCTCACCTAGGATATCCTGAAGCCGCACAACGAAACGCTGCCGCAGCGGTGACTCGGGTAACATCTCCAGATGGCGCAGACAGAGAAATCCTCGCCCCTCACGTAGTATCGGCTCTAGTGGAGCCTCGGGCAGCTTAGCCAGTGTGATTACGAAACGGCGCTCGGTATCATGTTCAATAACGCAAGCCGGGCAGTGCAGCTCGGGTCGCCCGTGGCCCAGGTAGTGGGTAAGTAGATCCTGCGTGAGAATCGAAGCCGGATAGGCGGGACTCTCCAGACCGCGTATTTCCTGCCAATGCCGCCCACATAGTCCGCCCGCAGTGCGCCATATATCGCGCACCTTTGGATCGTTCACCCCGTCGCCCAACACGCCGCGAAGGTAGGCGCCGGCCTGGACCCGAGTCATCTCACAAATTGGACATATCGGTCCCGAGAAAGCCTCCAGTAGACGATGTTCGTCGTTATCCAGACCCTGCTTCGTCCGTGCCCCCACACCCCATCTGAAGAAACCCATCTCGCTACCTCCTCCCGCGCGGGTATTAAACCACCTCACGGGTAGGAGCCATCGGCCTGCTTCGGCGATTTCGGGCGAGCTCCACCGCCCTTTATTTAATATAACCGTACGGCATCCAGGAGCAGCAAGGAACCCCGCTCTACGACTGGTAGTGCAACACTTGGATATGCTCGAGCGTCATCATACCACCCCTGACCATCTTCTGCAGGGCGGGCAAGAACGCCTCGACCTTCTCCGTCTGATCAACGATCTCGATCATTATTGGTAGGTCTTCAGACAGGCGCAATACTTTGGCAGTATGAATACGCGAACCGGCACCGTAGCCCATGTACCCGCGAAAGACGCTGGCTCCAGCCAAACCGCGCTGCTTGGCTTCCCGCACGATGGCCTCGTCCAATGGCCTACCCTGCCACTTATCCGATTCTCCTATAAAAATACGCAGAAGACGTGAATCCCCGTTTAGCCCTTCCATGCGATATACACACCCCCCTCAGTCCGACCCAAGTTCACCGAACGTTCAGCCAGCCACAGCGCAGGCCGTATGGCGAAGAAACCGAGGATCGGGCTACCAAAAGCATAAACGAAGACCTGCATCCAACCGACCTCTTATATCAGTATCGACATCCCCACAGTCAAGGTTCGGGGAGATAGTAGAACCATGCACATCCCCAGTAAAAGGCACGCACCCGGATCCCACATTATTTAGGTACTTCTGCGCTTACCGCGGACCCCTCACAGCCTAGCTCGAGCAGCGGGGGGCTTCTCGCAAACCACCACCCTGTTAGGAACAGGCTATGTACACAGCTATAGTTACACGAGCCTACTCCAAGAGCGTGGATATGAGCAATCCCACAGCTTTAGCTTTCTACCGGCACAAATGCCCGGATCTGCCTACTACATCTTGGGCGACGATACCAGGAGCGACAATGTAGCATCAGTCGATCTATACGCCCTCCCAATCGCCAGCAAGACCGTGCTCCTCAACAACATCCATCCGTCAAACAGTCGACTCCCACTCTCCCTGCCTCTGGTGCCGTCCCATCAGCCCACCACGCTCACCGGCCTGAGCTCCTCACAGATCTATAGCGGCATGGTCGAAAGCGCTCGGTCTATCACCAGCCCTGCTTCCTGTTCGGGATCAAAGATTGCCTGGAAGAGCACCGACGAAACAAAGGTGGCCGCAAACGAAACAGCCTCTTCCCCACCGAACCCTTTTTGTTTTAGCGCAACCGCAAAGGACTCCAGCGCGTGCTGGAACGACCGGCGCCAGTGCTCCCGTACAGGACCGCGCTTTAAGACCTCGCCGAGCACAATACCGATCATGCGGCTGTTCTGTTGAGCCATGGCATAAAGCCGCATACCCACTTCCCGGGCCAGCTGCTCTGTATTCTCCCCCGGTGTATCTACCACATCCCGGAGCACCGGCAGAAAGCTGCGTTCGTCGATCAAAGCCTCAAAAAGCGCTTCCTTAGAGCGGAAGTAGTAGAAGATCAGCCCGGAAGAAACCCCGGCCCGCTTGGCGATGGTTGCAGTAGTTGTTCCATGATAGCCCAGCCTAGAGAATAGGCCCAGGGCGGCAGACAGAATCCGCTGGCGCGTCTCCACCTCATTCCTGGCCATTCTCGGACGGCCGGGCCCGCAACTCTTAAGAAGTTTCAAAGCGCCTTCTTGGCCCATACAATCACCCCTAAATTCTAACCCCCACTGGCGGACAAACGGAAGTTCAGGGACGTGGTGTGCGTCCCTGAACCCCAAGTCTCAGCGCAAGACCAGTTACCACCTAGTGTGCATGCTGATCCTCTAAAGCCCGTGCCGCAGCAGGCAATGCCCACAGGGCCAAGATCACCACCGCCGCACCCAGGATCCAAGCATTCCAAGCGGCGCCAGCCACCAAGGCGAAACCGAACACCCATGGTGATACAAACATCCAAGCGCCCAAGACAGTGTTAGCCCACTCGTCGCCCGTGACACGAGGCGCTATCATCGCCCAGGTAGCGATCAGGAAGATCAGACCACCCACAATCCAGTAATCCCAAGCTGCCCCCGCATTCGAAGTGATCCCGTATATCCACGGAGAAACGAATAACCACGCACCGATGATGAGGTTCAAACCATCTTGCCACCGAGCTGTCGCCTTCATTTCCTTCACCTCCCAACATTCAGTCAGATATTTATCTGACTGATTAGTTAAATAATAACGCTCCATATCCAAACTGTCAAACCAACAAAGCTGCTCCTTATCGCCTAGAATGCCCTATGTGTTCGAGTTTCATATCAAAGCCGAGGATGGCCGGGCGCGCACCGGGCTACTCATCACTCCGCACGGACCTGTACACACGCCACTCTTCATGCCAGTAGGCACGCAGGCCACGGTCAAGAGCCTTACGCCTGCCGAGCTTGCAGCAATCGGCAGTCAGGTTGTGCTGGCCAATACCTACCATCTGCTGCTACGTCCGGGACCACAGATCATAGCCAACCTCGGCGGCCTACACGGCTTTACAGCCTACGCAGGTCCTTGGTTGACCGATTCCGGCGGTTTCCAAGTAATGAGTCTGGGTCACCGCCGTACCATTCAAGAATCAGGGGTGACCTTCCAAAACCATCTGAACGGGGATCTAATTCACCTTTCACCCGAGCGTAGCATCGCCATACAGGAACAACTGGGCGCAGATATCATCATGGCCTTAGATGAGTGCCCCCCCTACCCATCGCCCAGCAGGTACCAGCAGGATTCCGCAGAGCGCACCCTTAGGTGGCTCGAGCGCTCCATGGAAGCCCATACTCAGCATAGACAGGCTCTGTTCGGTATTGCACAGGGGGGTACCGACCCGGCACTAAGGCGCTGGAGCACAGAGCAAACTACTGCTTTCGACCTACCGGGATACGCTATCGGTGGCCTAGCAGTAGGCGAACCCAAGGAGGCCACGATAAGCGCTGTGGCTCTATCCACTGCAATAATGCCGGAGGATCGCCCCCGTTACTTGATGGGCGTGGGTCATCCTGAGGACCTGGTGGCGGCCATCGGTCTAGGCGTAGACATGTTTGACTGCGTTTATCCCACACGAACCGGACGTTTTGGTTATGCTCTCACCGACCAAGGCCGCCTCAACTTCAAATCGGCCGCACACAAGAATCAGGACCAGTCGATTGACCCCGACTGCGACTGCTATGCCTGCCGCACCTTCAGCCGAGCATATCTAACCCACCTAGTGCGCTCAGGCGAGATACTAGGCCTCAGGATGCTCTCGCTGCACAATCTGCGTTACCTCCACAGACTGGGAGAGCGGGCCTCCAAGGCCATCGCCACCGGGCAATATGCGTATTTCGCGCAGACTTTCTCCGAGGCGCGATTTGCCGGCACCACACCCGCTTGGTTTCAGGAGGCGCTCTTAGCCGGCGGCCATCGAGGCTGACCGGGGATACGCGTCTTAGGGAGAGCTCTCTATAGCTCTACGTGCAAGTTTTAGGAAATAGGCACTGCTGGCATCGAGCGGATCCAGCTTGAGTACTTCCTGATAGGCGGCCGCCGCTTCACGGAAACGGGAGAGCTCGTAATCGGTGCGGCCCAACCAGCGCCAAGCCTTGGTATATTTGGGGTTGGCCCTGCCGGCCTGCTCGAAGTCCAACCGCGCAGCGTCCAACCGGCCTGCCTGGTAAGCGGCAATCCCTGCAAAAAACGATTTGGCGGCTAAAAAACCGTAAGTCTCGCTCTCCTTGGCCAGTTTCAGAAAATGTGTGTCAGCCGGATTATTTCCGGCCAGGACTATCACCTGTGTCCAGGCGGCCACCGCTTTTTTCGATTGGTCCAGCTCAAGCAGGATCCGTGCGACCCAGCGGTGGGCTTCCGTCCAGCCCGGCGCCTGGGCCTGGGCGTCTGAGAAGAACTTGAGCGCCCGTGGAAGCCGTTGCTGCTCATAGGCTGCGTAGCCCCGATAAAAGTCGGCCACCGCGGACGCGCCGTAACGGGTCATTTTCTGAACCTGCACGGCAAAGTAGTGGTTCCTGGGGCTAGGCGAAAGCCGTTCGGCTTCACGCCATGCCGGCAGGGCCTGCACCGGATCCCCCGCCCGTAAGTAGGCCCGGCCTAACCAGACCCAGGTTTCAGCATCCTTCGGGTCGGTCCGCGTAGCCTGCCGGTAGTGCGCGATGGCCTCGTGGATAGCGCCGCGCTGTAGGGCCGCGTAACCCAAACCCATGTACGCCTCGGTCAAGCTGTCCACACCACCCTCACCACCCAAAGCAATGAACCGGTGCCAAGCCTCTTCTGCGCGGATCCACCAACCCGTCCGGCTGTACACCCGGGCCAGTGCCTCCCAGGTCTCCGGGGCATCGGGCTCGAGCTGAGTGGCCTTTTGGGCTACCTCAATGGCCTGTTTCCACAACGGCAAATCAGGGAAAGCCTGCGGATAAGCCTTCTCAGCCTCCAAGCTGAGCTGCTGTACCTGTCCCAGCAGTTGCTTGGCCTGAGGGTTTACCGCCAAGGCTACCGAGGCCAGAACGAAGATCGCCACCAATGCCCGGAGCACTCTTCACCTCTTGCCCTTTCCCCCACCAGTATCGGGCCCGCATCGGCAGCCAGTTGGATAGGTAGCAAGAAAGCAGGATCTATGTTCGTATCGCTGTAAGCATCCCAGCCGAATCCCCAGGATGGGCCACCGAACCAGGGAAGACCGCACACCCGGAGGATACTCCCGCGGTATGCTGAACACATGTGGACCTCGGATCGCTTTTTCTGAGGAGGCGGAGGTCTGTTCAGACTTCCGAGGGGCGGCTTGGGCGCCGCCCTTTGACGTGTGGGAGGAAGTATGCTGGAAGCAGCCTTAAAGGAAGTCGCTGCCGCAGGCGACCGGAAAACATTGCAAGCCGTACGGGTGCGCTACCTGGGCAAGAAGGGCCTGCTCACTGCTGAACTCAAGTCCTTGAGTAGCCTACCGCCTGGGGAACGACGCCAGCGCGGCCAACAACTCAACCAGCTGAAAGAGCAGTTCGAAGCGGCTATTGAGGCCAAGAGTGAAGGATTCAAGCAGACTGAGCTGCAAGCGCAACTCTCGGCTGGATCGCTCGATGTTACTCTGCCGGGCCTGCGGTTCCCGCCCGGCAACACCCATGTACTCAGCCAGATCACTAATGAACTGGTGGATATCTTCGCGCACATGGGCTACCAAGCAGTGGAAGGACCGGAGGTGGAGGATGAGTTCCACAACTTCGACGCCTTAAATATTCCCAAGCACCACCCCGCACGAGACATGTGGGATACTTTCTGGCTCAGCAGCGGGGAGGTGTTGCGCACCCACACCTCCCCCATGCAGATTCGCTATATGGAGCAGCACGCCCCTCCCTTTAAGATCGTGGTTCCGGGCAAGGTGTACCGTTACGAGCAGACCGATACTACACACGAGGCTATGTTTCACCAGCTCGAAGGGCTGGTGGTCGGCGAGAATATCACTATGGCCGATCTCAAAGGTGCCGTAGTGGAGCTAAGCCGCGCACTATATGGGCCAAGGGCGCAGGTACGTTTTCAGCCCAGCTTCTTCCCATTCACCGAACCAAGTGCTGAGTTTGCAGTCTTCTGGGAGTACGCCGATTCCGGCAAGGGAAAGTGGCTCGAGCTGGGTGGCAGCGGAATGGTACACCCGGCGGTCTTCCAGGCAGTAGATAAGGCCAGGGAGGAAGCCGGTCTTCCAAGAGCCTACGAGGGCAAGACCGGCTTCGCCTTCGGGCTAGGGATCGAGCGCTTGGCACTCCTGCGGTACGGCATACCGGATATTCGCTACTTCTATCAAAACCGCCTAGGCTTCTTACGGCAGTTCCGTGGCTAGGACCGAAGCCTAACCTGGGGGCGACTGAATGAAACTTCCCTATTCCTGGCTATGCACGCTTCTACCCGGACTGCCCGAGCCCACTGCGCTCGAGCCCCTGCTCGCCAGCCTGGGCCTGGAGCTCGAATCACTCACTAGGCTTCCCAGCCCGCCTGAGGGCGTGGTCTTCGGGCATAATACGCGCCTCACGAAGATCCCAGATACTGAACTGTGGGTTCTCCACACCGATATCGGCGATCGCAGCGAATCTCTGGTCAGCACTGCGCCCAATGTGCATGAGGGCATGGGCTTAGCCGTGGCGCTTCCGGGCACCGTGTTGCCGTCCGGCGTGCAGGTATCGGCTCGCGCAATTCAGGGGCAAACCTCCTTCGGTATGGCCCTATCACCTGCGGAGATGGGCTTTGGTATCTACGCCGCAGGACTGTTGGATCTGCCTCCAGATGCACTTGCGCCGGGCGCACCGCTGGCCGAAGCCTGGACCGAGGAATGGGTGCTCGAGCTGAGTCTCACGCCGAACCGCGCCGACGCCCTTTCCGTACTTGGAGTGGCACGTGACTTGGCCGCGTCCTTGAAGCTACCCCTGAACCTACATACCCCCGCGCCCCGCGCCGAAGCCCTGCCCTTTCCGGTAGAAGTTCACGTGGAAGACTGGGACGGCTGCGATCGCTACGTAGCCCGCTATGCCACGGACTTACGCATTGGGCCCAGTCCGTTATACGCGCAAAGGCACCTGCTGGCCGCCGGTATGCGGCCCATCAACAACATCGTCGACGCTACCAACTACGTTATGCTCGAGCTGGGTAACCCCCTGCATGCCTTCGACCGCCGCGACGTGAATGATGGCATTGTGGTTCGTAGGGCGCGCAGCGGTGAAACTCTGGTCACCCTCGACGGCGTCAAACGCACCTTAAAACCAGACGACCTCTTAATCACCGCCATGAAGAACCAGAAAACCCAGCCCATCGGCGTAGCCGGAGTAATTGGCGGTGAAAACAGCGAGGTCCGTCGGGACACCACCGAGGTCATCGTCGAGGCCGCCCACTTCGACCCGGTTACGGTACGGCTTACCGCCAAGCGGCTGGGGCTCTCCACCGATGCCTCGTATCGTTTCGAGCGCGGGGTAGACCCGGTTTTGCCCGCAACAGCCGCTGATCGATTCTTGGAGTTAATACAGGACTGGGCCTTGGCCAGGGTGGCCGCAGAAGGACGCAGTCTGGGACACCCTGCCCCGCAGCCCACGATTCGTTTCGATCCCGGTGTCACAGGCCGGCTGTTAGGAACGCGGGTTGACGAAGATGAGCAGTTGAGCGTACTACGTAACCTGGGTTGTACGGTGGAGTTTGAAGGCGGGGGCTGGCTAGTGCAGCCACCCAGTTGGCGGATGGACCTACATATTGCCGAGGACCTGATTGAAGAGGTGGCTCGCATGGTAGGATATGATGCCATTCCCGTCCACTTTCAGGCCTTCCTGCCCGCAGAGGACAGCCAGAGTGTGGGCACCTCATTCCAATCCAAGACCCGTCTTAGAACCCTCCTGGCTGGCCTGGGCTTCCAGGAGGTCATCAATTACCCCTGGACCAGCGGCGACTGGCTGCGGACCGCGCGCGCTCCATTACCGCTGTTGTATCTACAAAATCCCCTGGATAGCGGGGCCGATGTGCTGCGCACCGCACTCTACCCTGGTCTACTGGGAAACCTGCGGACCAACAGTGAAACACCCTCGATACTGTTGTTTGAGCTGGGCCAGGTATTCGGCGAGCCGCACCAGGAACATTTGGCCGCAGTACTCAGCGGACCAGTCATCGGTGCGGGGTGGCAGGCAGGCATCGCGGAAGGCTTTTTCGCTCTCAAAGGATTGCTGGAGACCTTAGCCGAACATCTTGGGGCGGCGCTTGAGGTACAGCCTAAGATGTTCAAGTCGCTGCATCCGGGCGTCTCGGGAGAGGTGTTTTGGGAAGGTCGCCCGGCCGGATTTATCGGCCAGCTGCACCCCCAGGCGAATGCCGCTTTGGAGTTGCCTACAGTTCACCTTCTCGAGTTGTCCCTACCCCTGACCGGCGGTATTTCTTCCTATCGGGAACTGCCCCGCTTTCCCGCAGCCCGCAGAGACCTGGCGGTGGTGGTACCCAAGGAAACCAGCTACGCGGAGGTTGCTGATCTACTACGCGCAAATGCCGGTGCGGTATTGTGGTCGCTCGAGCTATTTGACGTGTACGGTGGGCCATCACTACCTCCAGAGCAGAAAAGCCTCGCCTTTCACCTCGAGTTCCGCTCCAGTGAACATACTTTGACCGAAGAAGAAATCAATATCTTTATAGCCGACTGCGTGCGCACTGTCCTACAAGCCGGTTACGCCATACGGGATTCCAGCCACGGGTAGGAAAACTGAAGCCCGAGGAATTTACGATTTATATTAGGGTTTACCATGCCAACTTGGTTGGATATCATTGCTCTGATCATAGCCGTCTTGGCTACCGCCGCAGTACGCTACCCGCTCCGTATCTGCCGCTGGACCTCCAACGTTCCGTCAACCGAAGTCTCTGCGCACCGGGATTATTCGACTTGACCTTCAGCCGGAAGTGGAGCCGGGATTTGCTTCTTCCCCCTGGCACCAGCTCCCATCACTGAATCCCCGGCCGTATCACTGCGCCAGCATCTCAATCAGCCTATACTGTTCCATATCAATGGGCTTACGGCGTTCGACGGCTTCCATCAATGGCGTAAAGCTGATCTTGCCGTTCACCTCACCTACCGCTGCTCCACTTTGTCCGGACGCTAAGGCCCTCACCGCAGCGTCCCCAAGGCGGCTGGCCAACACCCTATCTTTAGCCGTTGGCGAGCCACCTCGCTGGATATGGCCAAGGATAGTAAGTCGCCCCTCGAACCCCAGTAGTTGGTTCACCTCGGCGATCAAAGCGCTGCCACCACCGGGGCAGGCACCCTCGGCCACCACCACAATGGAGGAAGTTTTCCCTTTGCTGCTGGAATCCTTGATCCGCCGGGCAATCTTCTCAGCAACTACTTCCACCTCAGGCACCACTACGATCTCCGCACCACCAGCGATGGCCACTTCCAGGGCGATGAACCCAGCGTGCCGCCCCATGACCTCGATGAAAAATACCCGTTCGTGGCTGGCGGCGGTATCGCGGACACGATCAATAGCATCCAAAGCCGTATTGACCGCGGTATCGAAACCAATAGTGTAATCGGTCCCGAATATGTCGTTGTCGATAGTACCCGGTATACCCACCACGGGTATATTATGCTCGTACGTCAATCGAGCGGCGCCACGGAAGGTACCATCCCCGCCTACCGCAACGAGGCCCTCGATTCCTATATCACGCAGTTTCCCAGCGGCTGCCGCGCGCCCTTCCTCAGTCATGAATATCTTGCTTCTAGCGGTCAGCAAAATGGTGCCGCCGCGCTGAATAGTATTGGCCATGTCTCGGGGACCAAGTGACCTGAACTCTCCTTGGATCATGCCTGCGTATCCTCGCAGAATGCCCACCACCTCGATGCCCTGCCAATGGGACGCACGAACCACCGCGCGTAGCGCTGCATTCATACCCGGAGCATCCCCTCCGCTGGTGAATACGCCGATTCGTCTCATATCTCCTCCAGATCCAGATTGTGGGTCAACATATACGCCCTATTACGCGCTACGCCTGCGGATGTCAGCGCATACATCAGGTCCTTGCCCGACAAGCCACTCTTGCGAAACCGCTTCAGTAGAGCTTGCTCATCAAGCGAACCATCGGTCTCAATCAGCGGAGCCGGCTCCAGCACCACCACAAACTCGCCCCTCGGCTGGTCAAAGTGGGCTAGGGCCGAGACCAACGAACCCCGGAAGACCTCCTCATACTTCTTGCTCAATTCCCGACATACACATACGCGCCGCTCACCCAGCACCATAGATAACTCTGAGAGAAGGCGCTTTAACCGATGAGGCGCCTCGTACAATACCACCGCCCGCCCTTCGCCGGCCAAGGCTAAGATTCGTTCATGACGCTCCCGGCCACGTACAGGAAGGAACCCCTCGAAGACGAACCGCTGTACCTTGAACCCTGATAACACCACCGCCGGGACCAAGGCGGTGGGTCCTGGAAGCGCTTCTACTTGCCAGCCCAGCCGCAGCGCATCGGCCACCAGCTCTACGCCCGGATCGCTGATACCCGGGGTACCAGCATCCGTAACATAAGCTACGTACCCATAGGGTTCCAGCAACGAAATCGCACGGTGCATAGTGTGCTGGTCCAGCCGAAATAACTTCTTCTCGATCCCCAGATGAGCCAGCAAACCCCGGGTACGCCGGGTATCCTCGCAGGCTACCACCTCAGCCTCCCGCAAGACCCGAGCAGCACGCAGCGTCAGATCCTCCAAGTTACCGATGGGCGTGGGTACCAACACCAATTGCATGTCCAGCAGTCTACCAAAACCACCAGGCTCAGCTGATAACGAGGGTATGACCTGTGTTCTCTAAAAACCTACATCTCGCCGGTATTAAAGTATTCTTGACTAGCCAAGCACTTGGTCCGGGACAAGAGGATCTCATAGGAGCAACAATCATCTTGTCAGACTCGTCGTAAAGGGGGACATCTGTACTTAGATGCTGCGAGCACTAACAAGTATTATGGAACATGTGGAAGGGCGATTGTTTAGCGCTGGCGTAGAAGCAAGGAGGCAACATGGGAAACAGCAAGATGAGCATTATCATGATGAACGGTACCACGGATAAGCTCCTGGCGATGGCAACTATCGTATCGGGAGCAGTGGCTATGGGTAAAGAAGTTGATATCTTTGTCACCTTCTGGGGTTTGATGGCGTTCAAGAAGGGTGCTTGGATGGATCCCAGCCAACAGAGGCTCCCCGCGGAGTATCAGGAGTTCGCGCCCATGATGCAACAAGCTATGCAGAGTAAAGGGGTCAAGTCTTGGATGGAGACCCTGAAAATAGCCAAGGAACTCGGCGACATCAAGGTTTATGCTTGTGGCATGACCATGGATCTCTTTAGCCTGAAGCTTGGGGATATGGAGGACATTATTGACGACGAGAAGGGTGTGGCTGGCTTTATCGGCGACTCCGAGGGTGCAGAGGTCTTAGTCTTCTGAGCAAGAGTTTTGTAAGTGAGGTTTTGACGGAGGTAAAACATGTCGGATGTAGTTGTGAAACAGGAAATTGACGCGCGCGGGAGTGCATGCCCCGGTCCTCTAATGGAGTTGATCCGCGGCATCAAAGCTGCCGGCGTCGGCGAGTCTGTAGCTGTTCTATCCAGTGACCCAGGATCTAATAAGGATATCCCTGAATGGGTTGAGAAGATTGGCTATGAGCTATTGGCCAACGAAGACCAAGGCAGCTATAGGCGCTTCATCATAAAGAAAACTAAGTAGGCTCTTCGGCCGAAGTCTGTGGGCGGTAGCAATCTTCCACAGACTTCGGCTTCGGTATTGCTAAGGAGATTCCATGCACAAGATCTTGATCATCGGTGGGGGTCCCGGCGGCACGATTCCTGCAAATCATCTGGCGGAACACCTTACACCGGATATCCGCGCTGGTAAGGTTTCGATCACGCTGATCACCGACAAACCTAACCAGGTCTACAAACCCGGGTTCTTGTACCTGACTTTTGGTAAAGATACCCCAGAGGTCTACACAAGGCCGGTAAGTGAACTGGTGAACCCTCTGGTCGACGTGAATATCGACTCAGTCACCAAGGTCCTAGCCGAGGAAAACACCGTAGAGACCGCCAGCGGCGCCAGATACGCCTACGATCAGTTGATCCTAGCCACAGGCGCACGCATCTTGCCCGAAAAGACTCCTGGCCTCAAGGAGGCCGGCCACTGGTTCTACGATCTTGAAGGGGCTCAGAAGCTCCGCAAGGCCATTGAGGAGTTCGATGGCGGACGCGTAGTGATATCGGTAATCGGTGTACCCCATATGTGCCCGGTCGCTCCCCTGGAGATCAGCTTCATGCTCGATGACCTATTCACCCGTCGGGGGATCCGCGACAAAACCGAAATGGCCTACACCTACCCTATCAACCGTACCCACACCATAGAGGCTGTAGCCGCTTGGTCGGGCCCGGAGTTCCACCGTCGCGGCTTCCAGGTGGAAACCTTCTTCAACGCAGATCATGTGGATCCCGATAAGAAAACCCTAGTCAGCATGGAAGGAACCGAGCTACCTTTCGACCTACTGATTGCTATCCCCGAACACGCATCCGCACCGTTCCTGGAAGCTTCCGGCCTAGCCATAGGCGGCTGGGTACCGACCAATCGCGAAACGTTGGCGGTCAAGGGGCACGAGGGTAGGATCTGGGCTATCGGCGATACTACCGACCTCCCCGTATCCAAGGCTGGCTCGGTGGCCCATTTTGAGGCCTCCACGCTCATCCAGAATGTACTCTGCACCTACCGTAACGAGGCTATCAATGGCCTGTACGACGGGAAGACCATTTGTTTCATCGAAGCGGGGTTGGATAAGGCGACTTTCGTCGAATTCGGTTATACCCACCCGCCCGTACTTCTGCCACCCTCGAAGATGATCCACTGGTCGAAGATAGCCTACAACACCGCCTATTGGCTTACGGCTAAAGGCGCGATGTAGGGGGGAGAATCATATGGCTAACGAAAACCTCCCCGGCAATGTCGAGTTGAACCAAAAGTTGGACAAGGTTCTGGAAAAACTCGACACCCTGGAACAACGTCTTGATACCT
The DNA here is from genome assembly GCA_964402875.1 of uncultured bacterium. Classification (GTDB taxonomy): domain Bacteria; phylum Deinococcota; class Deinococci; order Deinococcales; family Marinithermaceae; genus CAYODT01. The sequence goes on from CAYODT010000006.1 coordinate 27,311, forward strand.
TGGAACAAGGCCCCTACGGTGAGCTGATCGGCCCCTTGAGCTTGCTACATGACGCGATGACCGATGACATGGTCAAAGGCTTGGTGGGGCGTATTTCTCGTCTTGCCGAGGTAGGGCTGAATCCGCAAATCCTAGAACTTCTAGGTAAGCTGAGTAACCCGGAGCTCCTTACCATCCTGGGAAAGCTCACCGACCCTATGATGCTCGAAATGTTCAACGGCTTGGCCTCGGTAATGGCCCTCATGAACAGTGCCATTACCGACGAGATGGTCAAAGGGCTCATGCGCAAGTTAGCTGGCTTGGCGGAACTACTGACCGACCCCTGGGTACTGGACGCACTCCAACGGGTGGCCAGGGCGCTCAAGACCACACAGTCGGAGTATCCCGACGTTCGTGTACCATCTGCAGGTAACGTTTGGAGCATCCTCCGCGGCGCTAATGATCCCGATTCCAAGCGCGTAGCGACCTTCAGCCTCACATTGTTAAAAAAACTGGGTAAGGAGTTTTCCTGACTCCTTGAACAACAAAGCAACCGGGCGCAAAAAGCGCCCGGTTTTTGGTGGAGCCGAGGGGATTCGAACCCCTGACCTCGTGAGTGCGATTCACGCGCGCTCCCAACTGCGCCACGGCCCCACGCAACAACCATGGTATCGTATCCCTCACCCGAGTAGTTGTCCAGCCCTTGCTACCCGGCAAAAAATACATCAAAACCTATACTGCATACCCCCTTTAGAGTAGCATCCGGCCGGTATCGTACATCAAAAACCTACGGTGCACTGGCTACGGCGGCGGACCATTCCACAGACAACACAACCCAACCTTCCCACCGGAATCACCGTCGCTATCTCTACAGCTATAGATATGGGCTACCTATCTCGAGGTAGATGGAGAGGACCTGATCCTGCTCGCAGGATCAGAGTGTATCCCATCCGCCCCATATCCACCGCTTTTGAATATAGTGTTCCAGCCCTGAGGCCGGCTTCTCCCTGGGTTTGTGCGTCAAGACCCGGAGCATCTCGCGAGCTGGATTAGAATTCGGACATATGGAATCGCAGATCTGGGCCGAACTGACTGAACCACTTTCATCGCCGAGAGTAGATGGCTCCTCTAGGGAAGAACAGCTGGAAGTACTGGACAGGCTGAACGAGGTGATCGGTCCCGGCAATTGGTCGGAGCATTACTCACTCCTCTCCTCCTCACCCTGGCTGATCCGCTGCCGCCTCGAGCTCTATTCAGCAGCACGTGAGGGCTTTGGCCGGGGGCAGGACTTTGACCAGGCAATTGTGGAGGCCTTCCTTGCCGCTGCGGCCCGCTTTAGTGTAGGCGGCGGGCATCCAAGTTCCACACAGTCCGCAGCAGCCGGTCCTACGGATGAGAAACCCGAGGTACACCAATTGGTAGACCGGCTCCTCGAGCGTTTGCGCCAAGCCGGCCAGGGACGAGAGGCGGCTAAGTTAGTAACGCGTCTTGGTGGCTACGGGCACAACTCTGAAGAGACCAAAAGGCTTTACACCGAACTACGCGATTTATTCCTGAATACCCATGATTAAGGCCATTGCTATAAGAGGCCTTCACGCGGATTGTCCGCGTCTCTGGCACGCCCTGCATCACGCCTGTGTAGTGGATAAGAAATTCATGCCTAACACGACCGGTGCTGGACGGACGCTACCAAAGTAGTGCTGCTGGGCGACCTGATCCACCCCGAAACCGCAGCAGCCTACGCACAGTTGATCGGCGTACGACCGGGTGAATTATGACTCTTCCGATAGAATTATGACTCTTCCGATACTGAGCTACCTGCGCCAGGCCGCCTGGCGCAGGTAGCGGCACTTTATCGAATCCAGCGCTACACTCGATTCTCTCAGGGCCATACCACCGTATTGCTGGGCAACCACGACGCCCCTGTCCTCAATAAGCCACATGCCGGGCAATACTCCAGGATGTGGCACACCGAGTTCCTACCCGTCTATGGTGGGAAGGAACTCCCCCAGGTACTGAATCGGTGGTTTGCCGGGTTGCCGACCGAACTCACTGTAGACAGCATGAATTTCTCCCATGTAGAGACTACGCCTTGGCTACAAAGCTACAACGATATGTTCTACACTTCCAAGGAAGCTAAGCAATAGGTGATTCTATAACCCAGACTACGCCAAGCGGATGGGGTACCGTTCCGGCGCCTACGGGCACACTATGATGCGCGATGGTATCCGCATCTTTTAGGAAGTGAGTATTGCCCTAATCGACGCACTTGACTCGGGCCGGTATCTCAAACTCATGAGCACCTCGGACGATCTAAAGTGGTCAATAATCAACCTCGACGAGCGGTAGCGCGCTATAATGCCCTGGTATGCTCGAAATCGACGATCCTGTAGCTTACCCCACGCCCGGCGTGGGCCGGACCGTGGGAATATGCGTACGTGAAGTGCCGGATAAATACCAGTTGCATTTTGTAGCGAAGATGTTGCGCCAGGAAGCCATAGCCTTGATGGGTATCAAGACCGTTCTACAAGCCCGCCTGCGGCAGTGCAGCAGGCCACTAGGTGGCCAGGGGATACGGCTCGAACTCCTGGAATACAATCTTCCCATGCCGGTGGACCAGATGGCCAAACAGCTCACGGCGCGCCGGATCACTGAGATCAATAATACAAAGAGAGTCTTCAGCCCCGCGTGTATACCGCCCCACTACGCATGGCAGAAACCCCTCTTTTCCATCACCGACCGGTACCTCCCGGGCGGCGGCGTCAAGACCCTAGCCGAAGGGCCTGACCTCGAATTGGCCCGGACCCCGGCGATTAAGCAGCTGTGAATGTCTGATCCCCTCTATGCCCCGCGTACAGTACGGTCTCTGCTGGCTGACTATGGGCTACATGCCGACAAGCGGCTTGGGCAGAACTTTCTAATCGACGGAAATCTGGTTGAGCTGGTTGTGCGCTCCCTGGCCCCTGGACCGGGGGACCGAGTGTACGAGGTGGGTACAGGCCTAGGCACCCTGACCCAAGCTCTGGCCAAGACCGAGGCTAGAGTGCTCTCTATCGAAAAGGACACCCGCCTTGCGCCGGTGCTTGAGCATACTCTAGAAGGCACCGGTGTGGAGCTGGTGTTTACGGACGCGCTGTCGTATCCCTGGCGGCAAGTGCCCGAGGGCAGCCTGTTCATTGGCAACTTGCCCTACAATATTGCGACCCCCCTACTCACTATGTTACTCATCTCAGGCCGGTTTTCCCGCTTGGTAGCCTTGGTACAGAAGGAAGTCGCCGAGCGCCTAAGGGCCCTCCCCAGCACAGCCGCGTATGGGATCCTGAGTTTGCGGATACAGTATCACGCCGAGGTGAAGAAGGTGCGGGATTTCCCACCTTCAGTCTTCTTACCAAAACCGAAGGTGACTAGCACGCTGGTATGGTTGAAGACCCGCAAAGTTCAGGACAATGCCGAGTTATTCACCCTGATCCAAACCGCCTTCGCGAATCGGCGTAAGAGCCTGCGCAAAAACCTAGAAAACGCCGGCTACAGCAGGAAGCAGGCCATAGAGGCGCTGAACGCGCTGGAGATTAATCCTCAGGTACGCGGGGAGGCCCTTTCGTTAGACACCTTCCTAGCCCTAGAGGCACGGCTAAGGACCGGCAAAACCCAGAGCTAAGGCTGGGGCTACTAGACCACTATGTAATACCAGCCGCTCTGCTAAACTAGGGCAGTCAGCTAGGCTGAAGGAGGCTCGATGCGCTTTTTTGTAGTGGGAGATGTTTCCGTAGATCTGATCTATTTCCTGGACCGTATACCGGAGCCAGGCGAGGAGGTGCCTACACGGCGCTCCTTAATGCGCCCAGGTGGCGCCGGCGCCACCATCGCGGCTAACCTGGCCAGCCTGGAACACCGGGTCCAACTTGGCGCGAGAGTAGGTACTGATCCACTCAGGGCTCTAGCCCTGTCCAACCTGAAGGCCACGGGTGTGGACCTGCGTAACGTGCAGGACGATCCCGAAACACCCACGTCCTCGGTAGTCATCCTCATCGTACCGGGTGGCGAGCGGGCCATGGTCGCGAGCCCCGGCGCAAGCCGCATGCTCGACGCCTCGGAATTTAGGATGCGCTCGTTGGATCAGATCGATGCCGTGGTAGTCTCGGCATACGCCCTAGTAGGTGGGCCGCAGCGCGAATATACCACTCGCGTCTTGACCACGGCTAAAAAACGCAGTCTACCTATCTTCGCCGACCTTGGCGGTGGCGCGGTGCGCGCCGCTGGGAAGGGACTCCTGGAAGCTCTGAAAGGTGCTGATTATCTGCTCATGAACCAGGCCGAGCTACTCGAGCTTACTGAGACTGACTCCATCAGTGATGGTTTGGGGAAACTCAGCGAATATCAGCTCGAGCGAGTGGTAGTAAAGGTCGGCGCTATGGGCTCGATCGTGCTGACACCCACCGAGCAGGAACTCATCGATCCCTACCCTGTCGACAACGTGATAGATTCTACCGGCGCGGGCGATACCTACACCGCTACTTTCGCGCACGGGATTATGGAAGGTCAGGACCTGATTACCGCCGCGCGCGCGGCCAATTTAGCCGGTGCATTAGCCACCACCTCTATTGGCGCACAGGGACGGCTAGCGCGGCGCGAGGATTTGAATACGGATACTCAGGAGCTGCTCTTGAAGTAGTCACGCAATGCAAGGAGAAAACGTAAACCCACCAATCCGCTCTTTTCAGGATGGAATTGTGTGGCAACCACGTTTTGCCGAATAAACAACGAAGTAAACGAAGTCCCGGCGTACTCGGTCTGACCCACACTGCCGGGCATCGGTGGCACAAAGTAGGAGTGCACGAAGTAGTAATAAGCCGAGTGCCCTCCGAGCAGGGGGCTTTGCGCATTAATATCCACGATATTCCAACCCATATGGGGCACCTTGCCTTGCGAGAAGCGCTCCGAGCGGCCCGGCAGCAGGCCAAGCCCGGACACCGCAGAGGCCTCCGCGGAACCCTCCAGCAGGAGCTGCAGGCCTACACAGATCCCCAAGAAAGGCCGACCGGCAGCGATGTGTTCCACCGCGCGATCTCTGAATCCAGAGCTCCGGAAAGCACGCATCACCTGGGCAAAATGCCCCTGTCCCGGCAGCACCAGCAGCTCGGCACCAGGTGCAACCTGAGGTTGTCCTGAGACCACCACATCAAACCCTGCCGCCAGCAGCGCCTTGGCCGCGCTGGTGATATTCCCGGATCCATAATCAATCAGAAGCGTCTTCATCGGCCGTTTCAGAGTAAACCCTTGGTACTAGGCAGATCATCGCGGGTCAGTCGGCTGGCGCCGTGAAGAGCCAAGGCCAGAGCCTTAAAGGAAGCTTCAATCAGGTGATGTGGCTCCCGCCCCGCCAACACCCGTAGGTGCAGAGTAAGCCCCGCGTGGTTGGCCAAACCGCGCAAGAACTCTCGCAAATGGTAGGGATTCATACCTCCGGCGCTACCTATGTTCCCCAGTTCCTCAGGTGCAAACGCCAAGTGGGACCGGCCGGAGAAATCCACCACCACCTGCACCAAGGTCTCGTCCATGGGTACATAGGCATCTGCGTAGCGCTCTAGCCCATATCCACCGGCTATCGCCTCTTTGAAAGCCTGCCCCAGCGTGATGCCTACATCTTCCACCAAATGATGCGCGTCGACAGCTAAATCACCCCGAGCTTCCACAAAGAGCGCAAAACGGCCATGGCGCTGAAGCTGCAGTAGCATGTGATCGAAAAACGCTAGGCCGGTGCCTACTTCACCCCCGGCGGGGCCGTCTAAACCTAGTCCAATCTTTACTCGGGTCTCCGTACTCAAGCGATCAACTTGTACCTCACGCACCCGCGTCAACCTCCTCCGCTCCGCTGTGACCCAATTCGAAAGCCGCCTTCAAGAACGCGTCATTCTCCACCACCGTACCCACCGTGACACGGATACAGCCATCGAGCCCCGGCAGATGGTCCTGCCGACGAATCGCTACGCCGCGGCGCAAGAGTGCCTGCTGGGCCACTCCAGCGTCTTGGGTTTTGATCAGCAGAAAATTACCCGCGCTAGGGAAGGCCCGCCAGCTGGGATGGGCCTTGAGTTCAACGTACATACGCTCGCGTTCCCGCCGAATGCGCTCGGCATGCTCGGCCACATAGCCAGGGTGCTCGAGCACCTCTTCCAGCAACACTTGAGTCACAGAGGAAAATATGAAAGGGGACAATATCCTCTGCACCAGCCCAGCCACCTCCGGCGAGGCCAACAGGTATCCCGCCCTCAATCCAGCCAACCCCCAAGCCTTAGAGAAGGTTCGCAAAAGCGCCATATGCGGCTGGTCTTTGACCTGTCGTTTACAGTCATGTGGCGCAAACTGATAGTAAGCCTCATCTATCACCATCAGCCAGCCATGTTGCGCCGCCGCCTCAGCTAGCTCGTCAATCTCGGCCAAGCCGAAGAGGGTGCCGGTAGGCGCATGAGGATTAGGCAAGAAGAAAACGCCGGGCTGATCGGCTTGTGCCATAACCCTGATCAAGGCCTTAACGGGTAGGGCGAACGAAGGTAAGAGCTGCACCGCCTGGTAGGGCGTATCGCCAATATGCGCGGCACCTTGGTAAAAGGCAAACGAGGGTTCCACATCAAGCACCCGCTGCGCAGCGGCCGCCAAAGCCTGGATCAAAACATTAGAACCCGGGGCCAGTACAACACCCTCCGCCTCCCAGCCTTCGAAGGCTGCCAGGCGCTTGCGCAGCGTCTGTGACCTTATCTCGGGATAGCGATTAATATTGAGAGAACCTAGGCGCGAAAATACGCCGGCCAACAGCTCTCTCGGAAGATCGAAAGGGTTCTCGTTCTGATCGAGCTTAACCGGTACGTCGATATTCTCGTATGGATAATCCCGCAACTCGGCGACGTACGGTTTGAATGGCTTCACCCGCCGATTTTACCACCTCCAATTTTCACTGAAGCCCACCCAGTGTGGTTGGGCCTTCTTGCCACCCCTTGTACCCCTGTCCAGCACCAGAGGCTGGGGTTATGATTAAAATAATCATGACACTGGAGCGAATTGCACTATTTATCGATGGCTCTTACATATACGCGGTCGCCAGGCGTTTAGGCTGGAGCGTGGACCACCGCCGGGTAATCGAGCACTTTCGTAATCAAGGCGAGCTCTACAACGGCTTTTACTTCGCGCCCATTACCGACGCCTCCGATGACCGTCAGCAAAAGTTCGTGGACGCCCTGACCTTCATGGGGTACACCGTGCGCTCACGCGAGGTACACGGTGAACGCCCCAGCTTCGAGGCCTACTTGGCCACCGATATGCTGCTCTCGGCGCCACGATGGAATGAGGCGGTCCTGGTCAGTGGAAGTGCGGATCTGGTGCCCGCAGTAGAGGCGCTCCGGTCCATGGGTAAGGAAGTACAGCTCCTAGGGATTCCCGAGTTGACCGATCTGGAGCTTCGCAATATCAGCGATGATTACCTGGATCTCAGGGACATGCGTGATATCTTCGAGCGCGAGGAGGGTGGCCGCAGAAGCTACCCAGATGTAGGGATGCACGAAGGTCAAGCCGAAGGACATGAACATGCCTTCGGCGCGCTCGAAGAAGGAAAGTTCTAGGCGGCGCAGCGGCAGAGTGCCTGTTCTAGCGGGCGCTCATGCCGCCGGATGACTTGTCTTGTAAGGCCATGAAGAAGCTCCCTAGCTTGACACCCAAGCCAAGGGTAGCGCTCGCAGTGACTGAAAGGCGCGAGCTGAATGAGCTTGCCTGCTCCCAGCAAGATATGGGTCGTGTGTGCTATTTGATCGCTACTGTGATCCGCAGTAATACGCCCAAAGCCCCATGTGGCGCAACGCGCAACCCCAAATCCCCCGGTAGGCCTGCATGATCGAAGTTCACCCGTTTAGCAGGAGAATACTATAACTTCCGCTCTCTGCGAACAGATATTCCGGCTGGTCTATATTCGGTTGCTCAACACGTAACAACCCTTCATTTAAACGTATGCTCGTCTCTGCCGAGGAGTGCCAGGTGGGTTCGCATAACCTCAGGAGCATAGGCCAGCAGGGCTAGCCGGGCCCCAAACGGGCGCCCAAATAAGCGTTACCAGCATACCAGCCAGTCAGGATAGCGCAGCCCAGAGCCCAGTTGCCGCCCAGGTACACTAGTTGAGCTTCGGCTCCAACTACCTTTGGCCCCGGTAAGCCAGCTCCACCACGCCGGGCGACACACCCAGCTCACCGTGCATTACCATCATGCGTAGCGGTTCCATCCCGTATTCGTACAGTTCTTGTATACGCCGGTCTGCCGTGCTATGAGACTAGAACACCCCCACCTGGTGAAAGCCCGTCAGCAGCATCTGTACGCCGATGACCATGAGGATTAGACCCATCAACCGGGTAATAATATCGATCCCGTTCTTACCCAGGTAGCGTACCAGCCTCTCGCCATAAACAAAGAATAAGTAGGTAGCCAAGCACAAGACGGCGAAGGCCAACAAGGTTAACAGAAGCTCCCCAATGCCACCGCCGCTGGTGAAATTCATGGCTGTGGCAATGGTTCCAGGCCCGGCCAAGATCGGCATGGCCAACGGTGTAACCGCTACGCTGAGTTCCGCCTCCAGGTCTTCCTGGCTGCCCTCTCTGGGCGCGTGGATCTTGGAGGATTGGCCGTAGAGCATATGATATCCGATTATCACTACTAATCCGCCACCGGCAATACGGAACGCCGGCAGACCGATACCGAATAGATCAAAGATAACCTTGCCCAGTACGCTGAATATCAGCACGATCAGAAAAGCCGTTAATATGGCCCGCCGCGCCACCATGGTGCGTGTTGCCGGGCTGTCAGCAGCAGTCAGCCCCAGGAAGACGGGAGTATTGGCAATGGGGTTCATGATGGCGAAGAATCCCATCAGCGCTACCAGAAACTGCGCAGTCAAGTGGTGCATCGGATTGCCTCCATTTGCACAGTTTATCAGCCCCAGTCCTCATCCAAAACGCGTCCCAGCAACTCATACCCCTTCATGTGAAAGGCGCGGGCGGCTGTGGTCAGCTGGGCGGCTTTCAGTAGAATGTAGTCAGTGTCGAAGGTCGAGAGGACAAAGATACTCACCGAGACCTTGGCCAGCGTAGCGGAAATCCCGGCCAGCACGCCTGTCATGGAGAGCGGAAGCGGCCCCATCACCTTGAAGCACGACCAGCCCTCGCTCTTTTGGTCACCCTCTAGCCGGATGGATGAATCGCAGACCACAGACAACTCTTCGTCGGTACGAGCAATCCAGTAATGTGTACCCAGAGAAATCATCGGCAACGCAAACTCCACCGGCAAACGGTGAATCGTGAAAGTGGTATCAAGCAGCTTCAAGCTAAGGTCAGGCATAGAGATCCTCCGGTACCTAAGTGCCCCTGCAGGCTGATCATATCAACCGTAGTACAGCCTTCTAAGTTTTTGGTTGGCTCCTCCGGTCCTCATTCCCCGCGTACGCCCGGCAGCCTCACGAAGACCCGGTTTAGGATAATACTGTGAAAGGTTACAGCGGGGCGGTACTGGCGGGCGGGCACTCGAGCCGTTTTGGACAGGATAAGGCGCGCTACATTTACCGGGGCAAGCCGTTGCTAGGGTGGGTGCTCGACAGCCTCTCAGGTGCCGCCGAGCGCTTTGTGGTGATCAGCCGACCCTACCCGGAGTTCGATGTGCCGGGTTATTTCGATATCCGGCCGGGAGCCGACTCACTTTCCGGCCTGCACACCGCGCTGCTGAAGATCCGCACCGACTGGACGGCGCTGGCGGCCTGCGACCTGCCCTTCTTAACTACCGAATACTGGGCGTTTATGTACGCTTTACACGAGCATGCCCCGGTGATCATGGCTCAGGGACCAGAAGGCCATCCAGAACCCCTGGCCGCGTTATATCACCACTCGGTCCTGGCCGGAGTGGAGCGTCAGCTCGACGAGGGGAACTACTTAATGCGCCAAGTTATGAGCGACACCGGCGGGTACATTATCCCCTGGCCGGTACTGCAAGAACGTTTCGGGCCCGATCTATTCACTAACGCCAACCACCTCGGGGACTTGCCCTAGTCGCTCGGCTCCGCAGTACAGCCGGTAACCCGTCGGGCGTGTATAGGTCATGAGTGCAAGTCTGTATTGACGGGCTAGGGTCAGAGCGCGGTCGGTAGCGCCAGTACGGGTAGAAAGTCCCACCGCACCCAAGGCTACAGCCTTGACTACCATCTCGCTGGAGGCCCGTCCGGTCTCAGCAAGATAGAAAGGGGGACTGAAGCCGCTTAACAACGCTTCCCCCGCTACTCGGTCCACCGCATTGTGGCGGCCGATATCCTCGGCCACGGCCAGTAAGAGGCCCTGCAGATCAAACAGGCCGGCGGCGTGGATACCACCGGTAGCATGGTAGGCCTTAGCCTTCTGGCGCAAGACCTGTTGGGTACGGATGGGCAGATCTGGATCGAAAACCGCTTTAGGCAAGGGTACCAGCCGGCGACGAGCGTAGATCAAGCCGCCACCACAGCCCGAAGATCGGACACCATTGCCAAACGCTCTCTTCCAGCGCAACTCCACCCTGGCGGTCTCACCATCGAAATTGAACTGTAGTACCTCCTCACGGGACTCCAAGAACCCCGATAAAAAGAGCATTCCCAGCACCAGCGCTCGCTCACCACCCGGAGAGTAGGCCAAGCCCGGCCAGACCGCGCCGTTTACTTCCAGTTTCAGAATGCGTTCTTGGGGCAGCTGGAAATGGGCAGTGTCCAGCCTGCCTTTCCGATAGACCCACATCTTCAGTCCCCCTTGGAGAGAGGTTCAAGTCGCACCGCCGCAGCCTTGTACTCAGGAATTCTAGAAATGGGATCGTAGGCATTGTTGGTCAGGCGGTTGGCAGGCGCCTCTCGGAAGTGGAAGGGGGCAAAGACTACACCCTCCGGGGTTCGCTCGGTTACCTCCGCACGCATGCGTATGCGCCCACGACGGGAGATCAACTCCACCTGCGCCCCATCTTCAATACCATAACGGGCTGCATCGGCCGGATGGATCTCTACTTTAGCCTCAGGATAGGCCGCGTCCAAGGGACTGCGCCGGCTCATAGCGCCACCATGCCAGTGGTATAGTACCCTGCCGCTGGACAAGATAAGAGGATACTGCGGATTGGGGCGCTCTTCGCTGGGCCGCCATTCGGCAGGCCGTAGCTTGGCCCGGCCTGTCTCAGTGTTGAACCGACCCGTAAACAATACCTCGGTACCAGGATGGTCCGCGGTCGGACAGGGCCAGCGCACGCCCTGACGCTCCAAACGCGCGTAGCTGATCCCACCGAACGACGCTGGCACCGCACGGCGCACTTCGTTCCAGATCGCTTCGGGCCCCCGGTAATCCCATTCCCGGCTTCCACCCAGACGCTCCGAGAGCCTTCGGCCCATCTGAGACATAATCCACCAGTCCGGCTGGGCCTCACCCGGGGGTTCTTTGGCCTTCCTTATCCGCTGTACTCTACGATCAGTGTTAGTAAAGGTGCCGTCCTTTTCAGCAAAGCTCGCGGCTGGAAAAACCACATCGGCAAATGGCGTGGTTTCGTTCGATAGGATATCTTGCACGATCAGGAGATCCAGACTAGATAGAGCCTTCTTGACGTGTTCCTGGAAGGGCTCACTGGTCACGGGATCTTCGCCCACGATATAGATAGCGTGGATGGTGTCTCCGGCAGACTCCATGATCTCGGTCATACGCAGGCCGGGTGTTTCGGGCAATACGGTTCGCCACTGGCCCGCAAACCATTCGCGGGCCGCTGGATCGGCCACCTTCCGGTAGCCGGGGAACACATCGGGTAAGGCACCCATATCGCCCGCACCCTGCACGTTGTTCTGGCCCCGCAAGGGATTAAGCCCGGCCCCACGTTTGCCGAGCTGTCCAGCTACCACCGCCAGGTTGACCAGCGCCTGAATGTTGTCCACACCGTGGGTATGCTGAGTGACGCCCATCGCCCAGTAGAGCGCCGCCCGCGGCGAGGTTCCGTACCATTCCGCGGCCTGTTTGATGGTCTCGACCGGTATGCCGCTCTTCTCACTCGCGAAATGCAGCGAGTAAGGCTGTACATTGGACCACCACTGGCTAAATCCGTCGACCTCCGCCTTGAGCTTATCCACGTCGACAAGGGCAAATTCCACCAGATAGCGGGCCATAGCGTTGAAGACCGCCACATCGGAGCCCGGTCTTACCCGCAACCATAAATCGGCATTCTCCGCCAGTCCCACATACCTGGGGTCTACTACTATAAGACGCGCACCGCGCCGATGCGCTTTTCTGATTCGCGCTCCGATAACCGGGTGAGTCTCGACAGTATTCGAACCCACCACCATGATCAACTCAGCCTCGTCGACCTCCTCGATGGTATTACTCATGGCAGCCGAGCCCAGCGAGGGTGATAACGCCGCGGTGGAAGAAGAGTGGCACAGGCGCGCGCAGTGGTCAACGTTGTGCGTCTTCAGCACCGCGCGGGCCAGCTTCTGGGCCAGGTAGTTTTCCTCGTTGGTGGCTTTGGCCGAGCTGAAGATTGCGGTCGCCTGCGGTCCATGAGCCTTCACAATCTCCGCGAGACGTTCGGCGGTAAAGTTCAACGCCTGGTCCCAGGAAACCGGCCTGAGGGGTTCCTCACGGTTTTTGCGCAGTAACGGATGGGTCAGACGGTGTTCACTCTCAATAAAGGAAAGTCCGTAGCGCCCCTTCACACAAAGCGCGCCATAGTTAGGGGGCAGGCCCTCCGGGGCCTCCACACGAAAGAGCTTTTCGTCTTTGAAATACAGATTCACCTGGCAACCCACACCACAGTAAGCGCAGGTGGTCTGCACCACGCGGTCGGCGGTCAGGCGGCTCATGCCGGGCCTCCTTGCAGCGCCGCCTCGGCTAGCGGCTTGAGCGCGTTAGTCGGGCAGACCTGCACACAATTGCCACAAAAGACGCAGGGGCTTTCAGGCAGGGACAGCTCGAGCGGCGTAGTAATACAACTCTGTAAGCTACGACCGGCCAACGAAAGCGCCCATACCCCTTGGATACCATCACCGCAGGCATCCACACAGCGTCGGCATTGCACGCATTTGGCATAGTCACGTAGAAAGAAAGGGTTATCCCGGATAGGTACGCGCCTAAGACGATCCTGGGGAGCCCTACCCCAGCGAGCAGGGTCGGTGCTCAAAAGAGCGGCTTCACGCTCTATCCCCGGGGCTTCACTGGTATCAGTAGCCAACATAGTCCACTCGTAGATGGTCCGCCGCAGGGTATGTAGCTCATCACTCTCAGTGCGTACCTCCATACCCTCCTGAGCCAGCGTGGCGCAAGCAGGCACCGGACGGGCCTGGCCGGCAACCTCCACCGCGCAGACCCGGCAAAGCCCGCGAGTACCGGTGGCTTCGTGATAGCAGATGGTGGGTACGGCATAACCGTGACGAGAAGCTAGCTGCAACAGGGTCTCTCCCGGATGGAATTCTACTTTCCTTCCATTGAGTTCAAGCCTAGACACGATCTCCTCCTTCATGGGGAAAGCGCTCGAGCAAGCTCCCCAACGCCCAAGGTGCGGCCTGACCTAGTCCACACAAACTGCCCTTGCGCAAAGTCAGGCTTAGATCAGAGAAACGCGCTCGGTCCAATGGTCCCAACCCCTGCACCCGCCACTCGCGCAACAGCGTGAGCTGGCGCTCGGTACCCAGCGAGCAGGGGAAACACTTCCCACAGGATTCATGGACAAAGAACTGCGCCAAGCCCTCGGCTACCTCCCACAAATCCCGATCCCGCGCCAAGGCCACCACTGCTCCCGCACCAAGCGCATCACCGGTCTCAGCAGGCACGGCAAAGTCTAGCGACATCTTCAAATACTCCGGGGTCATGGGAATGAAAGTGCCTGCCGCCCCTCCAAGCAACACCGCCTTGAGCGAGGCCCCCTCGGCTCCGGCCATGCCCAGCACCTCACCCAACGAGCTTCCCAAGGGTAGTTCGTACAGGCCGGGCCGCGGCAGGTCTCCGGAAAGTGAGAAGAGTTTCGGCATGGTTCGGCGCATATTTACGCCACCTTCGCGCACCGTCAGCGGGAGAAGACTTAAAGTCTCCACATTGTTGATCAGTGTCGGCGCGCCGAAAAGCCCTGCCTCCGTGGGGAAAGGCGGTTTTATACGGGGTTCGGCCCGGTGTCCCTCGATGCTCTCCAAAAGCGCAGTCTCTTCGCCGCAGATGTATAGCCCACCACCGCGCACCACCTCCACGCTAAGGTTTACGTTGGCCCCGAGCACACCCCGGCCCAAGAATCCAGCCTCCTCGAGCTCGCGTACCGCGGCCTTCAGCGCGTTCAAGGCAGCCTGGTACTCACCACGCACGTAGGCAAAGGCCCGCTCAGCTCCCACCGCCACTGCGGCCATCATCAGTCCCTCGAGCACCAGGTGCGGACGGTGCTCCATCAGCCAACGGTCCTTGAAGTTACCAGGTTCGGACTCATCGCCGTTCATAACCACGTATTTTTCTATAGCCTTGGCCGCGTGCACCGCCCGCAGCTTACGAGCAAGGGGAAAGGCGGCACCTCCACACCCCAAAAGACCACTGGCCTCAACCTCGTCAAATAGAGACTCGGCACCAGCTACGCCGCGCACCAGACGCCCGTAGACCGCATATCCGCCATTCGCCTGGTAGCTGGCCAGGTCAGACCCTTCACCCGGTGGACCAAGCAGCCTTCCCCGCTCCACGGCCAGCTCAGGTGGTAAAGTCTCCATGGGCTCGCCGGAGGGTTCGCCTCGAACCAGAGCCTCTAGCTTTTGCTCATCCACTTTGGGGTAGGCCAGGAGGCGCCCTTGATCCTCAACGACCGCCGCCGGCGCGAAGGCTTCGAGCCCCAGGCTGGGGTAGTGCGTAAGCTGTTCTGCGGCTAGCCCGGCCGCACTGGCCGCACGTGAAAGCGCCTGGGAAAGCTTAGTAAAATCTCTGGTCCGTGCCACCGGGTCATCGATCAAACCCAGCTTCCGAAGAGGCTGCCCCACGGCGTAGCGCGGAAAAAACCGAACTACGCCCCAGGCCTCGCTCAGCGGTACCCCCGCCTGGCGTGCTGCGTGCGCCAGCGTCTCCGCGCTTAAGCGTCCATCCCGCGCCAGCGTGTCGTCGAGAAGTCTGGTCAGCCTACTATTAGCCAGCTTGTTCATAGTTAGTATGGTATACCTCCGCCCTCGGGACCGTCTGGCGCTCGGCACAAACCATATACTCCATACTCCTCAATGGTTCACCCCTTGAAACAACAAATCAGTCTCTGTTCCAGCATAGCTTCGAACGCCGCTGCGGAAACGAATATCCCGGTGGTTGTTAGCCGTCCAATCTCACCGGGCTACTCAGGGGAAGTTCCCAGGACTCCAATAGGGGATTCCGCCTTTAGGAGCTGTGACACTCCAACCGGGGTTTTGCCCTCGTTGGCGGATGAACACCTCCTCATACTTGCCTATCACTCAAGGTCCCGCCGCCGGGCGACGCTCCTCAACCACTTCGGCATCCGGTGTTCGGCTGCTGCGCGGGGACCGGAAACACCTAGGCCTCATGGCTTCGATATTTCGTACCGGGCTTCGGCTAGGTGAGTAAGATTTGGTGTCTCAAGGTGTTCTTAAACGCGCTGACGAGGAAATTGATGCTAATAGCTCATCCGGTCACCAAAACTCAGCATCTACCTCATCCAAGGTCAGAGTCGGGACACGACACGATCGAACCGGGGTACTTGGGAACGTCAGCTTCGGCAACATTGAGGCTGGTCCGAAGGTCATCTGCGGGATCCCGGTGGTAAGGACCGGTAGGAATAGTCCTGGGCGGGAAGCATCAACACAGGCAATCCGTGCATACTGGCGCTACAACGGGTAACCGGGGGCTCACGGCAACACGGCCCCGGCGCACTCCACACAGATCAGACACTCTAGCGTTGCTGTTGATGGCCCTCATGGTACTTCTCATCAGCCTCACGTCGTAGTAACTGCTTAGCACGGCGATAGGTGACAAAAATGGGGTCGCGGATAGATACACATAAAGCATAAAACTCCAGCTATTAGCCGGAGTTTTGGTCGGGGCGAGAGGATTTGAACCTCCGACCACCTGAACCCCATTCAGGTGCGCTTCCAGGCTGCGCTACGCCCCGCAGCGGACTTAAGTTTAATCAGCACCGGCGGCCTTGTCAACGAATCACACTCGGCCAGAAGCAACTCGAGGAGTTGTTTCTGTAGACGCAGGCGAGCGGACCGGCGAATGAAACCTAGCGATTCGTTCATATTCAACATAGCCACGTTGGGCGGATCGTTGAAGGTGCGTACTTCCTCGCCGCGGGCGCTAGCGTGGCGCATACCCCGCAGCTTGAGCACCTTGGCGATGCCCCGCCAAACCCCGGGAGATTCCTTGATAAGGCTGGAAAACCCACTAACGCGCCGGTCAGAGGATTATTCCTGTTTGCATCCAGGGCGATAAGGAAAGTCTCGGGCCTGAAATCGAAGCTCAGGAGTATCCACCTGGACTCGTACCGCCATCAGATTCCGACAAAACCCCTCTTTTTTCACAAGAACCAGGGCTCCCCTTTGCCTCTCGCAGATGTGGACTTGCAGGAGGGTCGGCTTCATAGGCCTGATCACCACCAGGAGGTATGTATATACGGCGACCCACGCCCCGGCCACGGTACGCGGGCTCCACCTGGAGATCAATGATGAACTTGCCATCATAGTGGGCCCAACTATCGCGCCCGATGAAAGCGGTAGCTACAACCCGGCCCTTCAACAAGCCTACAAAGGTAGCGTGGAAGTATCGGGGGTCCAAGGCTCGGTATCTGTGCGCCACCTACTCGAAGTTGATCGGCCAATTGGGATGGCAAACGGCTAAACCTCCCGGTGCCTCCAGCGCACGTATTTAGAGGCCTACCAGCTCCGCCATCCTCGATCACCCCCTGATCGGATACTCGCTAGTCTCATTGTGCTACAACTACATTAGAGCGAGTATATCTCCAAACTGGAAGGGGCGATTCTAATATGCGTACCCCGGCGACAACTCGACATTCGTCGGACCACCGTATTTGGGTACGCAAATCAATAGAGATATGGAGCGTTACTGAGACGCTCGGGAACCCGGCCACGTGGTGGGTACCCGATAAATTTCCAGAGCCGTGGTGGGCCGAGACCTCACACTGCACACCGGTGGCTTCGGCGGCCCGCTCTGCTAGGACTATGAGATACCTCTACCCGCCGGAAGGTGAAGCGGTAGGAGCGCCCTGTACTCAGGCGTTGCCCGCGGTGGCCAAGGTATGGCCCACGAACACAAAACCCTCGCCGCCTTCCAGGTTGATAGCAACGCGACCCAGCGCACGGTTGCGCAAGGTGAGGGTAGACCCCCTAGGCACATCGGCCCGCACCAGGGGCCACACTACGCCGGAGATATCCAGTCCTTTCAGGTCCTGTACCGGTACGATTGAAACCCGCTCGCCGGCTTGGAGCGCCAGTACCCGGCGACCAGGAAGCAATGGGTATACCTCCTCGAGCCCGCTGGTGAGGCGAACCAATACACCACGACCGGCCAGCGCTAAAGCTAACATCAGGTGGGCTGCGTGGTGGTCGGCGTCGCCGCCTAAGGCCCCCACCAGCACCAGTTGCTTTGCACCCCAAGCCAGCGCCCGCTCCACAGCTAGCTCGCCGTCGGTCTGATCCTTATCCTCCGGGTAGGTCCAACTTGGTAGAGCGACATGACGCGCCCGCAGCCCCGTGGAGCTGGAGTCAAAGTCTCCCACCCAGGCGTTCACTACCAAGCCCAGGGATTCGGCGTGCGCCACACCGGCATCGGCCGCTACTATGAACGCCGCCGTGGCCGCCTCTCTTACCAGCGCCGCGGTGGGGTGTACGGGTCCCGCCAAAAGTATCCAAGCGGTCTTCAAGACACCACCTCCACTATCTCTTCCGGCCGCAGCTTTAGGCTGGTTTGCTGGCCCACGGCCAAACCGGGATCGGGCCCTTCCCAGTAAATCCGCTCCCCGCGGAAAGAGAGCCAAAGTCCAACGCGGACGCCCATGAAAAGCCTCTCCGCCACGTAGGCGGGTTCTCCTTCGCCCAAGGTTATCGCGCTAGCTGTAATCATCACCGGCCGCCTACCGAGCCCCAGGCGTTCGGCGGCCTCGGCCTCGAAAGCGTTTTTATACCCCAGAAAGCGCGCGGTCCACAAATTGCTTGGTGCCGCGAAGAGGCGTTCCGGAGTATCTTCCTGCACCAAAATGCCATTCCTGATCACCGCTACCCGGCTCGCAAGGGAGAACGCTTCGGTCTGGTCATGGCTCACTACCACCGCACTCACCCCGCTTTCGCGCAACACCCGTTTGAGCTCGAGCAACAAAGTCTCCCTAAGCCTGAGATCCAGCGCACCCAAGGGCTCATCGAGCAAAAGCAGTGCCGGCCGAACGGCTAAAGCCCGCACCAGTGCCACCCGTTGCCGCTCTCCACCCGAAAGCCGTTCGGGTTTACGCCGCGCCAGCCCAGAAAGTCCTACCATATCCAGCAACATGCCGACCCGGGTTTTTATCTCCACCTTGGGCCAATGATGTTCAACCAGCCCGAAGGCTACGTTGTCCCAAACGGACAGGTGAGGGAATAGGGCGTAGTCCTGAAAAACCAAGCCCACCTTCCGCTGCTCGGCAGGCAGATGGGTCACTTCACGGCCGCTCAACCAGATCTTTCCCGAATCAGGCCGCTCGAGCCCGGCGATCAGCCGCAACAAGGTGGTCTTACCACTCCCGGAGGGACCCAGCAGCGCAAGCGTCTCGCCTTCATGGACCCCTAGACGATCGATGTCCACCAGAAAAGCCTGGTAATGTTTGCGAAGTCGCTCAAGCCTCAGCACGCGTCTAGCCTACCTGTCCCCGGCCGCGGTCGAGTAAGACGAACACTCCAGCCGAAAGCAGCCCCAGGAGTACCGAAAGCGCCAGTGCCTCGCCGTACCCCGCCGCGCCGGGCCGGGAAAGCCGCTGGTAGATAGCTAGCACCATGGTCGTCCACTCAGGACGAGAAAGTACCAAGGTAGCACCGAACTCCCCCACCACTGCGGCGGCCGCGAGCGCAATCCCAGAAGTCAAAGCAGGGCGCAACAGGGGCAGCTCGAGCCGCACGAACCGGCGCCAAGCCCCGGCACCCAAAGAGGCCGCAGCGGCTTCGAGGTCATTCGGTATGCTGCGCATAGCCGGAAGTAATGCCCTAGCCATCAGCGGATAGGCCATGAGCGCATAAGCTGAAATGAGCAGTACCAGCGAGGCGCCGAGGTGTGGATAAGCAAGAATATAGCCCACTCCTATCGAGACCGGGCTCACCAGCAGGGGCAGCATGCCTAGGCCATCCAGGAAACGTGCGCCCTTCCAAACCGCGTAGGCGTACAAGAAGCCAAGCGGAAGGGCAATAATCAAAGCAAGCAAGGCAAAACGTATCGTATTGCCTACTGCAAGGAAAAGATCAGCCACAAATAGGCTGTGTGTAGGCTGTACAAGGGCTAAGTAGTTGGCAATACCAAACCCGGACTGGCTTTCCAAGCTGCGTATAAACAGTGCTCCAAGCGGCGAGAACAGCAGGCCAAGTACTAGCCAGACCAGTACCGGGAGCCAGAAACGCCAAGCCCCGGAAAGCGGGCGTGCAGGTCTAGGTGGGTTGAAACCCAGGCCCGCACTGGCCTGCGCCCACGAGTAAACCAGGGTCACCAGCCCAGTAACGATAAGCTGCATAAGAATTAAGGTCGAAGCCCCGGATAAATTGAGTTGGTAGTTAAGCAAGCTGTAAATTTCCACCTCTAGTGTGGCGAAGCCCGGACCGGCTAGAATAAGCGGTAGCCCAAAGCTGGCGAAGGTGTATACGAAGGTCAATCCTCCCCCGGCCATTAGGCCGCCCCGGAGCAACGGCAGGCTTGCGCGCAAGAAAGCGCGCAAGGGCGTGGCACCCAGCACCCGCGCAGCCTCCTCCATTCCCTCACCGATCCTGGCCATCAGCCCCAGCAAGACCCGCAGACTGAGTCCCAGATTATAGAACACCGCTCCCCAGAATAATATGAAGGCGCCCCCGGTCAAGTTCAAGCCTAAAAGGCCCCTGGGGCCGACCAAAGCCAGAAAACCCACCGCCACCACAATGGTGGGTAGTACAAAGGGTACCGTGATCAGCGCCAGCAGCAGCTCACGTCCAAAGAAACGGTATCGGAACACATAAGCCAGCGGTACCGAGAGGAGAATTACCAAAAGGCTCGAGCCGAGACCGTATTCCAGGCTCCAACGTAGACGGCCCCAGTAATAGGGCGTTTCAAATGCGTGATAGAGACCGTGACTACCGGCCTCTATCAACACTCGCACCAGCGGCCAGACCAGCATCAGGGCTATGAAGACCACCACCGGAGCAGCTAACAACCATAACCTGGCAGGCCGCATAATCAGCTACTTCTTCCGGGCCGCAATCACCTCTTTAGGGCTCATTCTCTGGAGTACCACCTCGGTCCACTCGTGGATCCAACGGCTGACATTCGCGCCTTCCTCCGTAGCGCTCATCTGCTGTTGGTCGTATGGCTCGGGGGCCCATCGCGTAAAGACCTCAGGGAGGACCGCATCACGCCGAACAGGATAGACCCACATCTGCGTAGGAATGTCTTCCTGAACGGGCTTGGATAAGAGCCAATTCACGAACTTTTCCGCTGCTTTCCTATGCCGAGTTCCTTTGAGAATGCCCACAAACTCTACCTGCGCAAAGGCGCTGTTCTTAAACAGTAGGTTGCCGATCGGCGGCACGCTATCCTTGCCCTTGGAGTAATAGAGCTCGGCTGCAGGTGAAGTGTTATAGCTCAACACCAACGGCCGGCCACCCCCATACAAGCTGAAATCGCTGTAGTAGGCCGCACTCCAGCCCTTAGCCACCTTGACGTCGCCGGCGCGCAAAGCCGCCCAAAACCGCAGGTAGCCGTTCTCACCGAAGTTGTACACCGTAGTGATCAAGAAGTCCAGCCCGGTTATGGAGATGGCTGGGTTCTCCACAACCAAGAGTTTGGCGTAGGCCGGCTCCTGCAACTCAGCCAGCGAAGTAGGCAAGGGGTGATCCCTAAAATAGGCCTTATCGTAGTTAAAGTTAACGAAGCCGTAGTTCACCGGTAGGGCATGAAAGGTGGGGTCTAACAGGTAGGCGCTCTTCAGGTCCTTGATCTCGGGCGAAAGGTATTGCTCTAAGATTCCCGAGGATAAGGCCCGATCGAGGACGGTATTATCCCACCCGTAGATCACATCCGCTATGGGTGCTCCTTTGCTCAGGATAGCCTTGTTCAAAAGGGCAATCGCGCCACTCGTCTGGACAAACTTGAGCTGGATATGGTTAGCTCTCTCGAACTTCTCGACCAGAGGCTTGCTGATCGAGAACGAGCCCGGCGTCATGACCACCAGCGACTCGGCCACGCCCCAAGAAAGAGCCAAAGCTAATAGCCAAACACCTGTTCTCCTAAATTGAAGCCACATAAAAACCCCCTTCTGTCACCGGAAGGGGTTTGTGCCGTTCACCCTCCCTACGCCGGCATTGCCCGGTTCAGGTTCCTAGGGTATTTCTCAGCCGCCCGTTTACGGGGGCACCCCCGGTGACGGTTCATTATACCTCTGCACCAACGTCCACAAGCAACCCTGCGGCCGCGGTCAAAAATATCCGAGACTCCAGACCCAGAGGAAGCCGGTGTGGCAGCAGCCCGGGCATGTATCGGATATTCTATAAGAGAGCCTAAACCACTGAATCGGCGATAGTAGTAGCTAAAGCTTAAGGGGGATCACTTTGTCCTCATGGGTCCCGTACCAATACTTTCTGCAGTCTCCGAGTCTCTAATGTACTGCAGGCCACAGCTCTTGGTCGTATATAGTTGCAGGCTGCATCTGAAGAATCTCGTTTTACCGGGACCATATCTGCTCCTTTCACCAGATCAGGTTAGTCCGGACTAGCTAAATCTCCCGCTCATGCACGCTAAATACTCTCGAGGTACCCAAACCACAGCCCCATATAAAGGAATCGTTCACATTATTGATCTTCGCCCAAGATTTCCCCATTCGCCGATAGGGGCAGGATCAGCCGGCTGGGCCGCACCCAGCAGCCCGGAAGTCGGGCCTCCAGATGCTTACTCAACTGCAGGGCGGCCTCGGGTCCTTCGCATAGGCCAAAGAAGCTCGATCCTGAACCACTCATCAGCACCGCCGATAGCCCTTCTTGTATTAGAGTTCTTTTCAAGACCCGCAACTCCGGGTAAAGGCGGAAAACCACAGCCTCCAGGCTATTCCAGTAAGGTGGTGTCTCACCAGCATACAAGGCATCCAGAATCGCCCTTATCGGCAACGGGCCGGAAAAATCTTCCTCGTCGAGGGCCTGGTAGGCCTCTCGCGCTGTCACCGCCAGACCGGGGTTGACCAGCACCACGCCCCGCTCAACAAAGGGTAGGGGCGAGAGATCCTCGCCTCGCCCCTGTCCCTCGGTAAGACCACCCTGAAGCAAGAAGGGCACATCCGTACCCAGCCGGCACGCTAGGTCATACAACCTCAGTCCCTTCGTGGGATAGAGCCGCGCGAGCCCCCGCAATACCGCTGCCGCATCAGCGGAACCTCCACCCAAGCCTGCCGCGATGGGGAGTTTTTTCTCCAGTCTGATACGTACGCCGCCCGGCTGGCCCGCGGCCTCCAGGTAGAGCCGGGCCGCGTGGTAGGCCAGATTACCCTCGCCTTCAGGCAGCGAGGCTCCCTCCACTGCCACGTGCACACCGCGGGGCAAGCGTGAGAGCCACAAATAATCGGCGGCCTCCACCGTGGCGAAGAGGGTGTGAATTCGATGGTACCCATCGGCTCGGCGCCTAAGCACCGAGAGGCCCAAGTTAATTTTGGCGTAGGCTAGCTCTCCCACGTCTCCAGAAGTCCTTCAGCCAGTATGAGATCTTCGGGGTAGGTGATCTTAAACATGCGACGGTCCCCCTCCACTAGACTCACCGGGTACCCCAAAGCCTGAATCAACTGCGCGTCATCGGTAGCATGCTGGTTCTTCCGCCGCGCCTCGACGTGGGCCCTGCGCAACAATCGGGTGGAAAATCCCTGGGGGGTCTGCACCAGACGGTGCTCGCTACGGCGCAGTACTGCCCCGTACAGATACTCATCAGTCCGGATTAGCGTGTCGGGGATCGCTATCCCCGGCACCGCCGCACCACTGCGCTGTGCCTCGTCCAGTACCCGCTGCACCACCTGCATCACCAAGAGCGGCCGAGCCACGTCGTGAACCAGGACCAGCTCTCCCTTGGCACTGACCAGCATACGGTGCACACTTTCCTGGCGCTCGGCGCCGCCTTCGACCAAGCGAATCTTGGGGCCCCGTGGAAACGCCGCCTCCCAGCCGGGTGGGTAAGCTACCAATAACTCATCGGCCCATTCAAAACCTTTAAGAACCCGCTCGAGCAGCGTAACTCCCCCAAGTTTTAGTAAGGCCTTAGGGCCGGACCCAAGCCGCCGGCCAGTGCCCGCAGCGGCAATCAGTACTGAAACCGAGCCCAAGGTTAGGCTTTCCATCGCCGTGCGCGCTCTTGTTCGATGCCCAAGTGATCGAGAATCCTCTGAGTCATAAAACCCGCCAGCTCATCCACCGATCCGGGACGGTGATAAAAACCCGGGCTGGCTGGCATGATAACAGCGCCAACCCGCGAAAGTCCCAGCATAGCCTCGATCGTCGGAGCCGCGAGCGGCGTCTCCCGTAGCACCAGGATCAGCGGACGCCGCTCCTTCAGGTGAACCATTGCTGCGCGGGTCAGCAGTGTGTCGGCTATGCCATGGGCGATCTTAGCCAGACTAGAAGCACTCGAAGGCACCACTACCATCCCGCGGGTAATAAACGAGCCCGAGGCAATCGCAGCGCCTACATCGCGATCGTCGTACACAGCGTGAGCCAGGCCAGACAACTCCCCTGGGGAAACCGAGAGTTCCTCAGCCAATACCCGGGTACCGCCCCGGCTCACCACAAGGTGCACCTCAATACCCCGGCAGGACGCCAGCGTAATCAGGAGATCCTTAGCGTAAACCGCTCCCGAGGCACCGCTAATACCGACCACCAGCCGGAGGGGTTTATTGGAAATCTCTGGGCTCACATTTATATTATCCCCCTTGGGGGCGCAACACGCAAAACACCCAACACCCCGGCCTTTGCCCGGGACTCACGGGTGGTGCCCAGGGTTTCGCGTGGGATTACTCCGATCTGAGTAAGCTGAGCCAAGCCGCCACACAAGATTCAGATAAATACCACCGACAGAGAGATATCCATCATACATATAAGGGCCCTACACTCAACAACTGACAGTCAACATCCACTCTAGAAAGCTCACATATACCCTAGCTTCTCCTGAACTCAAAAAAGCCCGCTAAGTCGAACCGCAATCGCCAACAGCGTGTCCATACTCTTGAACACGCCGGCCCGAGCATGCAACCAGCGGCTCTGCTTTTGGTATAGGCCCGAGCGCCGAAAGCTTAGATGTGCGCATGTAATATCCAAAAGTCCCGTCTCCCCCTCTTCGGCGGTCACAAGATTGCCCCCAGCGAGAATCGGCATCATCTGGGGGGCGCGCGGGTAGACTGAGATCGATGCCGAGACACATGGTTCTTCAGCTCGGAGCCGACAAGGGTAACATACGCGCGAATCTTGCCAAGCTTGAGACGCGCTTGCTTGAGCTGGCCCCATTGGCTCCCGAAGTAGTGGTTCTGCCCGAGGCCTTCCTTACCGGGTATTTCCTGCAAGGCGGGGTGCGGGAGCTAGCCATGACTGCGTCCGAACTATACGAGGCGCTGTCGGCTTTGCACACCCGCGTCCAACACGAGCCGCTGGATCTGGTCATCGGCTTCTACGAGCGTGACGGCAGCGCCTACTACAATGCCGCGGCCTATTTAGAACTGGGTGGTCACGGGCTAGTACATATCCACCGCAAGATTTTCCTACCCACCTACGGAGTCTTCGACGAAGAACGCTTCCTCTCACGTGGCAGGAAGGTAGCTGCCTTCGACACCCGTTTCGGCCGGGCAGCCATGTTGATCTGCGAGGACTTCTGGCACTCGATTACTGCCACCATCGCTGCTCTGGACGGTGCAGAAATCCTCTATGTGCCCTCGGCCAGCCCGGCGCGCGACCTGCACGGCACAGCCCCCGGCAATGTCCTACACTGGAAGGCCCTGGCTCAGGCGGTGGCTGCCGAGCACGGATTGTACGTGGCCCTGGCCTCGCTGGTAGGCTCGGAGGGTGGCAAGATACTCTCGGGAGGCAGCGTGGTGGCCGGACCGGAAGGCGAGCTGCTAGCCGAGGCGCCGCCCTTCGAGGAGATCGGCCTATTAGCCGACCTAGCCCTGGAGCGTATTCCGCCGGTACGCTACGATAACCCCCTATTGGCCGACCTAAAAACTGGCTTGCCGCTGGTCTTCCCAGACCTGGAACGTATTCTGGAGCGAGAATGAGAATTATAAAGACCCCGCTTTCTACCGGCCAGGATGCGCTGGCTCTCAACTATCCCTTAGTAGCCAATCTACTCACTCGCTTCATTCGCCAGGAACTGGCCTGGCGTGGATTTGAACGCGCGGTGGTAGCAGTAAGCGGCGGTGTCGACTCGGCAGTTACCCTGGCGCTTGCAGCGAGGGCCTTGGAGCCCGGGCAAGTATTCGCCTTGGCGCTACCCCACCATGACTCACAATCCGAGTCACTCCTACATGCACAAATGGTCTGTGAAGCTTTCGGCGTAGAGCTGTCACGTGTCGATATCACCCCTATCGTCGTAGGCTATACGGCAAAAGCCTCCGGGCTCACCCCCAGACGTAGAGGCAACCTCATGGCCCGGGCACGCATGATGGTGACCTTCGACCAGTCTGAGGCCCTGCACGCCCTTCCACTGGGTACCGGCAACAAGACCGAGCGTTTGTTCGGCTACTTCACCTGGCACGCCGACGATACCCCTCCGGTCAACCCCTTGGGTGATCTGTACAAGACACAGATCTGGGGTCTAGCAGATTATCTGGGCGTACCCGAGGTGATTGTAAATAAAGCGCCCACCGCCGATCTAGAGCCCCAGCAGACCGACGAAGCCGACCTGGGCCTGGCCTACCGGCGGGCAGACGCGATTCTGGACCACTATCTGCGAGGCTACCCTGACGCCTACCTTGAACAACAGGGCTATACTCAGGCCGAGCTCGAGCTGGTCAAGCAACGTGTGAACCGCACGCACTGGAAGCGGGCTCTACCCACGGTGGCCATGCTATCGGCTACGGCTATTGGCGAATACTACCTACGGCCACTGGATTTCCGAATACCAACCCAGGCTTTGCGCGAAGGCCCGCCGTCGCCGTAAACTGGCCACATGTACGAGTTGGAAACCGATCGTGAAATTACCCGGGTCCTCAGCGAGGCAAAGGTGGTGGCGGTCTTAGGCGCAAACACCAAACAGGAGAAAGCAGCCTACTACGTACCCGATTATTTGCACGACAAAGGGTACACCATCCTCCCGGTCAACCCAGTACACGCCGGCAAACCGCTCTTCGGCCAGACTGTAAGCGTCAGCTTAGGTGAGTTGCGAGAGCCCATAGATATTGTCGACGTGTTCCGCCGCTCCGAAGCCCTACCTGCGCACCTAGAAGAGATCCTGGCCATGCACCCACTCCCCAAAGTTGTCTGGCTACAACTTGGTATACGCAACAACGCTTTTGCCGGCAAGCTTCTGGAATCTGGGATCAATGTAGTGCAGGACCACTGCATGCTTGCCGAACATAAGCGCCTGTTAGGCTCCGGACACCCCAGCCGGGGGCAGGTCTGAGGTCAGAGATCACCCCGGTCCCAGAGAACGGAGTGATATAAATCTGGCTACGCGCAGGTTATCATCGCCAGACCAAAAACCTCCAGGCCTCAGCCTAAGGAACGCGGAAGACCAGGCCTCTCAACACCTACCAGAGAACTGCTAAGGATGCCGGGGCCCATACACCACCGCGACTACAACCCCGAGTACCTTCAATAAATCGCTGGTTGTACTAGTGGATATCAACGCACGTAGGATACCGGTCAGGGTCTCCGCAGGATAGAACCCAAGTAGTCCTGGACTCACTTGTACACCGGTGAATTACCCGAACCCGGCGGCCAAGGAGAAAGCTCGGGTAGTCCTATTCATTCTTCCCCAGTGGTCGGGTAAGCTCAGGATCCCCAGCTGAATCGCTCAGCCAACATCATGCTGAAGACGCCGCGTTAACCGGGGCTGTATGGCCACGGATCCACATTCACCCACAAACGCCGGCTTTGGATAGCCGTCTGGGCTGTTGTGGTAGGCTCGCACGGTCCCGATATTACGTTGCACTCATAGCCCGATGGGGACCGAAAGGCCATGACCATAATAGAAGTAAAGACAGTCAGACACGGCTAGACCCAAAATCTAGCATGTACTTGGTAGTGGCTTAATGCCTATTGACAATGGTTACTGCTCGCAATACTATATGTCCATGCCTACTCTCAGCGCAGATCGCCATGAACAACGCTTTATCCTTCAGGTCGTCCAGCCGGCCCTGCTAGGGATGATGGACGGCTCGGTCTCTACCCTGGCCCCACTGTTTGCAACCGCAGAGATTACCCAAAACCCCCACAAAGCCTTCATTGTAGGCTTGGCTGCAGCCTTGGGCGCCGGCCTCTCCATGGGCCTGGCCGAAGCCCTGTCCGACGACGGCCGGGTGAGCGGCCGTGGCCACCCCTGGCTCCGAGGCGGCATCACTAGTATAACTACGGTGCTGGGCGGCTTGTTCCACACCCTGCCCTTTCTACTGGCCAGCCTTTCTACCGCGCTGACGCTGGCCTACGGAGTGGTGGTGGTGGAACTGCTTACCATCGCCTATGTCCGCTTCCACTATATGAAGAGCCCCCTGCGCACTACCATCGTGCAGGTAGTGCTGGGCGGTGGATTAGTCTTCGCAGTAGGCATCTGGCTGGGTCACATAGGCAGCAGCTAGC
>CAYODT010000006.1:55395-59886 GCA_964402875.1 uncultured bacterium
GGTGGATTAGTCTTCGCAGTAGGCATCTGGCTGGGTCACATAGGCAGCAGCTAGCTCCAACCCAGTGCCGACCGGCATCTGCTGAAAAACAGCCGAGCTTCGGGTTCGTCGGGGCAAGCGCTGAACATACCCGCGCCACAGGATCTCAAGATGGCTATGGCGATTCTGAATCAGTACAGTGGTTTGGCGACCCTTTAACTAAAGGGCAGGGACTTGACAGTCCCCGGCACGTTATCTAACATGGGGCTTGCGTTCATGCCGGGATGGCGGAACAGGTAGACGCGCTAGCTTGAGGTGCTAGTGACCGCAAGGTTGTAGGGGTTCAAGTCCCCTTCCCGGCACCAATCTGGGCCTGCTGAAGTTCTTCTACCTCGCGGTAGGATCGTCTTTCGCCTTCCTGTGGGTATGCGGAAAAGGCAACTCTAGTTTCAGGGTTGTTTCCTCAAGCGTTCATAACGTGCTAAACTGGACAGATGCTTGGACTCGTATCCAGGCGCGGTTTCATGATGATCCCAGACGTGTCCTCAACCAAGCTTTGGACCAACCTGCGCCCCCACCTCGAATACTTGCCACCAAGCTGGCAAACGCGGGTACAGGAGGCCTTGACGCTGGCGCACCAAGCGCACGCTGGCCAGCTGCGGAGGAGCGGCGAACCCTATATCATTCACCCTGTCGCGGTGGCAGAGATTCTCGCCGACCTGCAGATGGATGCAGATACGCTGATCGCCGGCCTACTGCACGACACCGTCGAAGACACCAGCCTGACCTTCGAGGACCTGGAGCACCATTTCGGTGCCACGGTGCGGCGGATCGTGGAGGGAGAAACCAAGGTCAGCAAGCTACCCAAGCTGGCCGGGCAGATAGAAGATGAACAGGCCGAGAATCTTCGGCAGATGTTCATCGCTATGACCGAGGATGTGCGCATCATCATCGTCAAGTTGGCCGATCGGCTGCATAATATGCGCACCCTGGAGTTCATGCCACCAGCCAAGCAACAACGTATCGCTCAGGAGACCCTGGAGATCTTTGCACCCCTGGCCCACCGCCTGGGGATCGGGCAGATCAAGTGGCGGCTGGAAGATCTGGCCTTCCGCCATCTCTACCCCGAAGAATACGAGACTCTGAGGGCCCGGCTCGAGCTACAGGGAGAGGTACATCAATCCGTTGTACAAGAGGCCAAGAAGCAGCTTGAAGAAACTTTACACAGCGATCAAGGGCTCAAGCATCTGATCAAGGGGTACGTAGTCACCGGCCGGAGCAAACACCTGCACAGTATCTGGAGGAAGATGCAGCGCGATGATAAGGGCCTGGAACAGATCTATGATCTATTGGCTCTGAGGGTGGTACTCGAGCCGCGCGAAAGCAAAACCGAAGCTGAGGCCAAGGCCCTCGAGCAGCAGGTCTGCTATCACGTCTTAGGGTTGGCGCATGCGTTCTGGCAGCCGATCCCCGGCCGGGTCAAGGACTATATCGCTATGCCTAAGCCCAACGGCTACCAGTCCCTTCACACTACAGTTATCACCCTCCAGGGCATCCCGCTTGAGGTGCAGATCCGTACTCGGGCCATGCATCAGGTAGCCGAGTACGGAGTAGCAGCACATTGGTTGTACAAAGAGGGGCCGTCTACTCCTGCAGAGATCCATCGGCGAGTTGGCTGGCTGCATGTAATCCAGGAATGGCAAAAGGAGTTTTCCACTTCCCGGGACTTCGTCGAAGCCGTCACCACCGACCTCCTTTCCGGGCGGGTTTTTGTCTTCACACCACAGGGACGGGTCATCAACTTACCCCGCGGCGCCACAGCCATCGACTTCGCTTACCATATCCATACCGAGGTGGGCCATCACATGATCGGCGCCAAAGTTGGTGGACGCATCGTACCCCTCTCCTATGTACTCAAAAACGGCGACATGCTGGAGATCATTACTTCCAAGTCCAGTACGGGCCCTTCAAAGGATTGGCTCAACAACGCCACCACCCGCAGTGCCCGGCAGAAGATCCGGCATTTCTTCCGTGAGGCCGAACGTGACGAAATCCTGGCCGCAGGCCGAAAACTGCTCGAGCGCCACCTGCGGCGGCGCAACCTTCCTATACCTAAGGAAGCCAAGCTGGAGGGGGCCGCCAAACAACTGACCGGGAATGCCTTCCCCGAAGACCTTTATCTTGCCCTGGCCCAGAGCCGGGTAAGCGCACAGCAGGTAACGCGCGCCTTACAGCTCGAGCCGGCAGCCGCACCAAGAGTCAAGCCGCCCAAGCACCGGACGGCCAAAAGTCAGATGGGCGTATACCTGGAAGGCGATCTAAAAGCACCCATCAAACTGGTCAGCTGTTGCCGCCCGGTGCGCGGTGACGCCATTCTGGGCTACGTGACCCGTGGGCGGGGTGTTTCCATCCACCAAGCCGACTGTCCAAACATGAAGCGTTTTCTGCGCGAGGAACCCGAACGCTGCCTCTCCGCTATGTGGGACGCCGTCGGCAAGTCCGCCTACCCGGCTCAGCTCCGCTTATTGGCCGATGATCGCACCGGCCTACTCAAAGATGTAGGCGAGGCCATAAGTCAAATGGGTAAATCACTCTCGGGTATCAACACCACCACCAGTCAAAACCGCGCTGCAATGCAATTGAGGCTCGAGGTGTCCGGTGATGAGGAGCTCGAGCGCATCCGCAAAACTCTGCTCTCGGTAGCTGGTGTTCTTCGGGTCGACCGGGCGTGAGCAGCTGGCCTTGGCTGCTTGCCGCCCTCGGCCTTGCCAGCCTAGCGGGCGGGGCAGCCGTCAGGCTGGGGTGGCTTACTCGTCAGGCTGTGCCAGCCGCCGGCCTGGTTGGAGGGTTAGTTATCTACGCGGGCGGCTGGCTTGCTGCAGCGTACCTCTTAGGCTTCGTAGTCCTGGGCAGCTTGGCTACTCGCCTTAACCCGAAGAGCCGCGACCGCGCCGGGCGTAGTGCGCTGCAAGTGCTGGCCAACGGCCTATCAGCCGCCTTAGGTTTACTGGTAGCCGGACCGGCCTTCTTTCTCGGCGCTTTAGGTACCGCTCTCGCCGACACGCTAGCCAGCGAGGTCGGCTACGGGGCTCCCTGGGCCTGGCATATCACTAAGGGCCGTGTGGCAAGCGGCGTCAACGCGGCGATCAGCATCAGGGGCAGTCTGGCCCTACTTTTTGGTGCCGGCTTCGCTTCTATCTTTGCCTGGGCAGGCGTTGCCCCCTGGGTCATCTTCACCGGTGTGGTTCTTGGCGCTTCATCCGATACACTCATCGGCCTGATACTGGAAGATCACCTGTCCGCCTGGTCAAACGATCACACTAACCTGCTCGCAACCAGTTTAGGCGGCCTTATCACGTATTTGCTGACACGCATCTAGGGCAATCGGCTGGCACGAAGTATAAACCGCCAACGGAGTGGGCGGGGGCGGTCGAGGTCGGGGTAATGAGCCAGCACCCATCTATAGAGCTCGTCCATGCTACAGCGAAAAAGCGCTTCTGGAACCTGCCAGGTAAATGAATAAAGCCGCTCGGCCAAGGCCTCCAGGCTTTGCCTGGAGGTGCGCTGCTCAGTCCAAGTGGCTACAATCCTCAGTTTCGGATCGAGCCCCAACGCCATCAGGTAACCGAGAACCTCGGTACGCCGGCGGGTGTGAAGACCCCGCTTGAGCTGGTAGCCCATCTCATCCAGGATGATCCGCCAAGCCTCCTGGATTCTGTAGTCTTCGTTTTCCCCCTGCGCTTCATCCCAACCCTCAAACAAAAACCCGCCCGGTTTTAAGACCCTCTGCACCTCGGCAAGCGCCTTTTCCCAGGCCTCGATCTGGTGCCACACATGCACGCTCACCACTGCCTGTACGCTATCATCCATCAAGGGTAGGTCACAGGCATCCCCACTGAGGATGCGCACCTTACGCCCCACCCCGGCAATCTTGTGGCGGAAAACCGCCAGCATGGCCTCACTCTGATCTAAGGCGGTATACCGGTATCCACGGGCAATAAGGGGTAGGGCAACCCGTCCGGTACCCACACCGATCTCCAGAAAATGCGGTTCCTTAAATACCCTTTCCACTGGGGCACTGATAGCCGTTGCCAACTTCCCCGAAACCCCCGGGGGATGAACACGCAATCGGTCGTAGGCAAACGCCACCCGGCTGAGGTTCAATTCCATGAGCTAGAGGTATGCTAGCAAATTAGCGGTTACATGCCAACATAGTCTAAAATCCGCTACTCCGCCGGCCATATTCAGCCGGCCGCCTCGCAAGATCTGACCGAGCTCACACTAGGCCCCTCCTCCTTCGCAGCTATAGCGGATGCCTAATCAGGCGGAGAAGCCATAACGCGACGGCGCATCAAAATCGTCTTATAAGGTCTGAAGGATAACGCCTCCTAGACTACCTAGGAAGACCAAGGCTCAGCACAGCATTTCTATGAATACTCCCGCGATCGGTCTAAACCTACTCCGGCCAAGCCAAGCGGTCGATATCATCCCACACTCCGGCTTTCATGACTC
>CAYODT010000006.1:59986-71258 GCA_964402875.1 uncultured bacterium
TACTCCGGCCAAGCCAAGCGGTCGATATCATCCCACACTCCGGCTTTCATGACTCTTCAGGCAACTCCAAAAGCCTTCACGGCACCTCGAAGCGTCAATTGATTGGGTGAATCCTAATTTGGGATATATACAACTACAATTCACCCAGCAGTAGTCGCCAAGGTACCTCACTGGGTTCATGATCGAGCACAGCTCCAGGCAATACTAGGACCTAATGGCAGATAGGTCGTACCCGCTGTTTTACCAACGACATCCCCGAGCTGCTGGATTCCCTGGAGCAAGCCACCAGCGGCAGCAAGGTCTCGGACCCCTCAGAGTCTCCATTATCACTTCGGACTTTCACCTGCCGGCACCTACCCATACCCCCCTAATCGGTGCACCTCTAACGATGATATTCTTCCGTATTATTCACCAAGGGCAACTACGCCGAGGTTGCAGCGAGCGTAAAACCGGATACTGATCGCGAGTAGACTTATTGGCCTAGTAGGGTTCACTGAAGGCACGTAGAATTCTAGTTGTTATAGTCTTTGTAGCGTTCACCTCGCAAATCACCTACTAAAGCTAGCGCCACCCAAGCACCATCCCCCGCGCTGACCACCGCGTGTCCCGGTATCCGGCCACGTGCCACGCCTGCCGCGTAAACGCGTGGGTAACTGGTCCGGCCGCGCTCATCGGTATGAATGAAAGCACCTTCGCGCTCGAGCCCCAATAGGTCTACCAAGGTAGGCTCCTTGTGTGTGGCCAAAAGCAAGTGCTCAGCACTGTAGGCCTGCTCGGCTTGGTCGTGTAACACGAAAACCCCGCCTTCGTCGCGTACAGTTTGTACAAAGCCCTCCCGATAGGTTCCGCCGGAACGCGTGAGTTGCGAACGCATGCGGGCTAAGAGCTCGGCTCCACTGGGTGCCTCGGGTAGACCAGGATAATTGGATAGGTGCGAAACCCCAGCCACCTGGCTACGCCCCCTGTCCAGTACCAACACCCGCAGATCTGCCCGAGCCAAAAACAAAGCCGCCGAAAGCCCCGCTGGGCCACCCCCAATCACCACCACCTCGTAGATAGTTGTTGGGTCCATAGCCTCCTATTGTATTAGGGCCTGGCCCGCCGCATACAACCGTTCCCGACACATTCACTGCACTCGTTTCTGGAGTGGGCAAGGCGTCTTCGCGTATAATCGCAGAAGATGTCCGGACTGGACGACAAGTACCAAATTATCGAGGAACTAAGCAAGGAGGCCTTCCTAACCCAATACCGGGTACGAGGCCCAGAAGGCGTCGGCCGGCTCTACTGGTTCGAGGTACACAGCCCTGAGGCCAGCGCTAGCTTCTACCGCTACCGGGCGGCGCTCAAGAAGCTCGAGTCTCTCGGGCTCCTGCACAGCGTCACCATAAGCGCAAACCCCGGACGATACTATGTATTCTGGTCCGATAGCGACCAACCGCGCGCCCGGCTGGGGCGTTCACGCCGTATCAGACAGCAGACTGGAGCAGTGTTGGAAGCCGTGCGCCCCGCTCGTTTCGGTCTCGGGGATCTGGACCTGCGCAGTGGTGAGCAGGGTCTGATGGTAGCCGGGCTCAACCCACTGCCCAAGCAAGGTCCAGAGGGGCGGCCCACCACCGACCCTGTCCGCATATCAGCACCGTATCTCACGCACCGCTATCTCATGCGCCTGGTCCCCGGCGTGGTCCTGATCGGCCTGGGTTTGGTTGCTGCAACCGTGGGTCTCTCACGCTACCTGAACCCACCCACCTTCGTCCTGCCCGACCTGAAAGGCCAGACTGCCGAAGTCGCACTCTCCCGCGTACATTCCATGGGCCTGTCAGTACGTTTTCACGACGCCGGCGAGCCCGGCCAATCTGCTGGTGTCGTCCTGGAGCAGACTCCAAGTGCGGGTACGTTAGTCAAACCGGGCCGACCGCTCTTGCTCATTGTGAACCAACCCAAGACCGGCCAAATACCCAAACTGGCCGGTCTACCCCTGAGTAGGGCTGAAGGGCGCCTTCGGACCGCAGGCTACGCACTCGGAAAGGTCTACACAAGCCATTCCAGCGCCACCGCGTCCGGAAAGGTCATCGCCAGCCAACCATCCGCTTTGGTGGCTCTCCCCCAGGGCGCAACTGTGGACCTTTTGGTCTCCGACGGACCGGCTATCCACAAAACGCTGCTACCCAACCTGATCGGTCTGTCCAAAAAAGACGCGGAGTATATGCTCACCGTAGCAGGCCTACGCCCCGGCATCATTGAGCAGGTTACCTCTCCCGCGCCGAGCGGGCACGTTCTGGCCCAATCGCCACCACCCAACACGGTGCTGAGTACCGGCAGTTTGGTTCAATTCACTATCTCTACACAGGCTCAAGTGCTTCTGCCGCTTAAACCTACGCCACTCATACCACCCGTCAACGAGCCCTCTGCATCACAGCCCACTCCGAGTAGCACCGGTGGCTCCGACGGAGCTGAGCCTCCCTCACCATCAATCACTACCGTCCCCCTTAATGTCAGCCTGCCCTACTCCCTGGAAGGCTCCACTGTACGCCTAGTTGTAAGTGACGACAGTGGAAAGCGGGTACTGTACGAAGGTCCTACACAGAAGGGATGGCACATCGAGCAAAAGAAATTTCCCGTCCATGGCATAGCTACCTTCAGGCTGTACGTGGGTGGATTTCTGTACCAGCAGTGGAAGGCCCCTTGAATCCGGGGGTTGCTCTGATGCCGCTGGATGAGCCCCTGTGGCGACAAGGGCGCTTGGTAGTAGGACTGGACGAGGCTGGCCGGGGTGCTTTAGCCGGACCAGTGGTAGTAGGGGCGGTTATCCTACCGCCGGGGCATTACCCCTATATTGATTCCAAACGAATTACATATGGTAGACGCGTGCGTCTCTTAGCGCGGCTATACAGCGAGGCCCTAGCGTTGTCCATAGGTGTAGCCAGCGCTGTCGAGATCGATCGTATGGGTATTCTGCGGGCCACCCATCTGGCCGCGAAAAGGGCTCTCGGCGCGATCGTCCTCGGCGCTGACCAGCTGATCACCGATTATCTGTTTCTCAAAACCTCCCTACCCGTGATCGCGGTGGCGAAAGCCGAGGATAAAAGCCCCAGCGTAGCCGCGGCGAGCATCCTAGCCAAAGTTTGGCGTGATGCGCGGATGCGCGAAGCGGATACATCCCAGCCAGGATACGGCTTTGCGCGCCATAAGGGGTACGGGACCAGTCAGCACCTACAAGCACTCGCAGACCTCGGCCCCAGCTGTCTGCACAGGCAGAGCTTTGCACCGGTAGCTGCGCTCCTTCATCAACCGTTAAGCCTGGGCCCTACACCTAGCGACCCACAAGTAGACTCGGGATAAGGAGGTTATCGAGTGAGACGCATGGTCTTCATCTTCACGCCTGCACTGGCGTTGTTACTGGCTGGCTGCAGCATTACCCTGCAACCAGGGAACGCCGCCTTCAGTATGCGTGTACGGATGCAGCTAAGCCCGGTGATTCAGCGCTTCGAGGCTGAGCGTGGCGCTGGCTCAGGATACCAGGTGGGTGAATCGGTACACTTCTTCATCGCCCTCTCCCAGCCTGGTTACATAACTCTGGTGGCCCTTGATCCGGGCGGCCAGGCCTACGAGTTCCAGCACAGCCGGTATCTGAGCACGGGTACGCATGTACTCCCGCCTTACGGGGCCCACTATCAGTACACCGTTACCTATCCCACAGGGCTCGAGCGGGTTCGCGCCATCTACACCAGCACACCCGGCCCACTGAGCGTGCGCTTCCGCGGTATCTTCACCTCCAGCGGACTAAATAGCCACACAGAGCTCTATTTCGAACAGAGCAGCGCCCAGGTCCGCGACATCGCCGACACCTACTTCTACATCAACCCCTATAGGGTTAACCTGAGCCCTAACTGACGGCCTCCTTCCGCCGCGCCGCAGGCGGTGATGCTTGCGCCCACGCAGGCCCCAGTCCCATAAAGCCCCGAGATC
Source organism: uncultured bacterium (assembly GCA_964402875.1). GTDB lineage: Bacteria > Deinococcota > Deinococci > Deinococcales > Marinithermaceae > CAYODT01. The sequence goes on from CAYODT010000006.1 coordinate 63,953, forward strand.
CTCATCAAACGGCCGGTCTCGGCCTCGTATTCCCCTGGTGAAAAGGCCATGAAGCGTACTTGGTATCCAGGGCTTGTGGCTTCGCCCAGCAGTTCACGACGCGCTTCGGTGAAACGAAAACCGTGCGCCAGCAAGTCCCCGAAAAGTTCAGGATAGGCATCCTCGCCCAGCCGGCCCGCCGCCAACGTGGCGCTGCCTTGGCGCAAGGTAGCGCCCAGAAAACTACCCGTTGCCAGGACTGTGGCCGAAGCAGTCCTTTGCGGCCCCTCCCAGGTACGCACGCCGCGCACGCCGCTGTTCCCGACCAAAAGGCCGCTTGCGGTGGACTGGAAGAGGTGAATACCCGGCTCCCTTTCAAGGGCGTACTTGACCCGGCGGTGCAGGGTCCATACGGAAAGCCCGGGCTCGTGCAACTCGTGCAGCAGACCCGTGGCGGGGAAGGTCTCGGGTACGGTATAGGCCAAGCCTACAGTGTCCAGGCTCTGGGTCAGGAGCCCCACTGATAACCCACGTCTGACCAACGCATAGGCCGTCTCACATCCGGCTACCCCGGCACCCACGATAAGTACATCGTACCGGGGATCATCCATCCTACTGGGATCCGCCGGATTCCACCACAGGAAACTTATCTCCTATAAAGAGTGCCGCCAAGCCAGCTGAGAGCAGTCGGTGCGAGGTCTTGAAACCAGCCTCCTGCATCATGGTCACCATCACCTCAGGCTGGGGGAAATTGTTCACGGATGTTGGAAGATAACGGTAGGCCTCGGGTCGCCCGGAGATCCACCCGCCTAGCCAGGGTAGCACATGGTTAAAATACATCGCGTACAAACGCCCCAAAAATCCTCCCGGAGGTGGGGGAAACTCCAGAATAACCAGTCGCCCCCCAGGCGCTAACACCCGGTAGAACTCCTTTAATGCACGCGGATAATCCGTAAAGTTGCGAAAGCCGAAAGCGGAAGAGAGCGCCTCAAAACCATCATTGGCAAAGGGCAGGGCTAAAGCGTCGCCCTCCTGAAAACTCACTGCGAGGCCCGACCTCTGGGCCTTCCGTCTGGCCAGCTCGAGCATCTTGGGTACAAAGTCCAGACCCACCACCTCAGCCTCGAGCCGGGCCTTCTTCAGCAGCAATGCCAAGTCGCCAGTACCGGTAGCCACATCTAAGATCCGCACCGGCTGGTGCGCCAGCAGCACCTGTACGGCCTGTCTGCGCCAGCGACGGTCCACACCCATAGAAAGTAGGCGGTTCAGGAAATCGTAACGGGGCGCAATTTCACCAAACATCCGCTTTACTGTTTTAGCCTTGTCCTCTTGCACCGGTCGCATCCGGCCAGAGTCTAGCACACCCACAAGAGATACGTGACCTTATACCGGCGGCAGGTCATGCGCGGTGAATCTCGCCCGCATCCTTGAAAATCCACTTCCATATGACCACTACGGCTCCAGGTACCCAGCGTCAAAGCAAAACGGTCCCCCGGCCGAAGCCCACCGCGCAATCCTAGCCTCCTCGCCCGGTGACCAGGATTGCATCCAATGGGTGTGCGGATCGTGACGAAAGTGAAGATACGAACGATCGGTAAAAACCAGTTCTGCCTCGGTATGCACGCGGTTCACCCGCAGCACGCGCACCTGTACCCGCAGTGGCTCCGCCAGGCGCACCTCAGTCTTGCTCGGGTCTGCTCGAGCGGGGCGAAGCGCCGGGCGACTCGGCTGGTTTCAAGTCTTCCGCGGCCACATTGGCGATCGAGCCCTCAGGGGTGAGTAGGTCTACGGTGCCGTTCAAGGGAAACAGCTTGATCACCTTGCCACAGGTACCGGCGCTATTACATACACGAGCGTTCCGCTTGGGTAGGTCGGCCAGAAGCTGCTTGTAGTGGGGGTGCTCATACGACAAACAGCACAGCAAGCGGCCGCAGGGACCTGAGATCTTCTCCGGTGAGAGCGGGAGCTGCTGGTCGCGAGCCATGCGGATGGTAGTGGGTACAAACGACTGCATCCAGCTTGAGCAGCAGCTCTCCATACCACAGGCCCCCAAGGTGCCGAGTTGAGCAGTCTGGTCGCGGGGGCCAAGCGCTACCAGCTCAACCCGGGCACCGGCTTTCCTGGTGATTTCGCCAACCAAGCGGCGTATGTCGGGACGCTCTTCGGCAGCGTAGCGTATCTTGAAGTGCTCACCATCCAAGGTATAACCACAGCCAATCAACTTAGCCACTATGCCAGCCTGGCGAAACCGCGCCTTCAACCACCACTTCAAGCGTTCGGATCGGTCCTGCTGCTCGTTGTACCGCACGAGATCAGTAGCATCCGCTATGCGCACCAGCTCGCCATGCGCGCGCGCCGGGCGCACCTGGGTACGCGCTTTACCAAGCTCGAGTCCCCGCTGTGTGCGTACCACCACCGGTACATCGGCTGCGGGTGGCTGGGTGTTACCCAAGGAGAAGTAAAACAGCTTGGGCCCCTCGTCAAGACGCACGCCTATGCATGTCTGCATTAACCCTCCTCATACGCGTTGCAAACCACATCCAGGCCAGAGTCTCATTAACGTAGGCCTCCAGTGCTTCGCGCAGCTCCACGATTGCCGAAAGAGCCTCCAACCTATACTGAGGCGGCCAATCGGCTAGAGCCTCGCGCAGATGCGGCCAAGGCTCAAAAGTTGAACGCGCTGCAGTCTGCATCTCCCCTAAGACCTTAAACAACTCCCCTGGCTGCTCGAGAGAACCCATAAAGCGTGAGATCAGGCTCCTCACGCTGTACAGTCCCCCAGGATCAGCCAGCGCCGCAAACAGCCGCCCTGGGGCTCCTTCAGCATAGGCTAAGATCGCTGGATCGGAGGTAAAGGGTGCGAGTAGGACATCTGGAACCCGGCCGAAACGCAGCTCTAAGCACCGGGAAGCCAGGGTGGGTAGGATCTGTTCCCGGCTGGGCGCGATCAGGATCAGGCGCGCGTAGGAGGGGGGCTCCTCCAACAGCTTCAACAGGGTATTGGCGGCCGCCTCACCCAGCCAGTGCGCGCCGTCGATGACTATGATCTTGGCCTTGAACCGCGGGCGGGTCTCCAGCCAATTGGTCAAGCTTGGGGTATCCTGCTCTATCTCCCGACGCTCTACGATCTGCTCAAGTCGAATCATGGGGCGCCTGGCTGCTTCTCCGGCGCGGGTCCGCTGAGCGGGCTGGATTTCTAGGTAGTCCGGGTGATGCAACATCCTGCAAGAAGCACACCGGCCACACGGCGGAAAACCCTGCTCGCAGTTTAGGGCGCGAGTGTACCAGGCCGCCAACATACGACGTCCTACCCCCTCAGGACCAGTAAACAGCAAGCTCTGCGCCTCCAAGTGAACCAGCCTCTCTCGGATCAGCTGATGCCCCAGCGGTTCAGCGCCCACTCTTGAGTCGCTCATATACCCTCCTGGGAAACCCTACGGCCTCCACCCGGATGATCACCGCCTCCAGATCGAAGGGGACCCGGAAGGAGCGAAGTCCTTTTTGCTCATCCCAGATACCATAGCCAGCCAGCGGCACTCCGTCGCGGGGCTGGCCCACTGAACCTGGGTTGACCAACATACGCGCCTTAGGACCGACCATCGGTTCGTTCTCCTCGTGGGTAAAGGGCTCGTAACGCACCCACAAGCCGGTGGGACCCTCAAGCGCCATATATACCCCGGCCAAGTGGGTATGGCCGCAGAAGATCCAGGTGGCCTCACTGCAAGCAAACGCCTCCCTAGCAGTCTCGAGTGTATCCACGTATATAAAAGGGTCGCAAGGGCTGCCATGTACCAGCTCAAACCCATCTACCCGGCGGCGCCACGGTAAGTCCGCCAAGTAGCTACGGTTGGCCTCCAAAAGGTGGGAGCGCTGCCAATCCAGAATGTCAAAGATATACCCACTTCCTTCTACAGAATCCAAGGCCAGCATCCAGGCGTCATGATTGCCCATCACGCCCACCGCCTCCAGCGAACGTAATTTGTTGACAACCGCGTCGCCATCTGGATAGTAGCCAACCGCATCGCCCAGGAATAGGACTCGATCGAACCCCTGACCCTCCGCATGCGCCAGTACCGCCTCCAAGGCTGGGAGGTTCCCGTGGATATCAGACAGCAACAGGTAGCGCACGCCAGCAGAATAGCACGGCGCTCTCTGGTATGCTGAAGCGTGTACCCAGGGAACGCTTCCGTAACCACGGCCACAGCCGATGCGCCCCCGGCGTTAGACTCCATCCTTAGTGACCTAGAACTCTTTTCACGCTATTTCCGGGCTTTCGTAGACGAGTTCGGTAGCTCGTATCTTTTGGTCGAGGGGGGCTATGGTGGCCGCACGCTCCTGATCTGGATGCCGCGACCCGCAGCCGCGCAGGTACTGCAGGCCCTAGCCGCGTTCAAGTTCCGCGGGCGGATCGTGGTAGGCCTTGATGCCTCCCCCGCACACCAAGCCCCCTTCCGCCGAGCGCTTTTCTGGTCTGGGGCACATACCGCCTTGATCACCAGTAAGGGCAAGGGGCTGGGCTGGGCATTCTCCACCGAAGGTAAGGCCGCCGCGCCCGTCCGGTATACCGCCCCCACCGGCCTCGACTATCTGGAGGAACAGGCCGAAGCCTGGTCGGCAGTCCCGCCAATTGAAGGCCCCAGCCTGCCGGGGCCACCCCAGGGTGCGCTCGGATGGAAGGCAGGCGTGCCCACCTATGGAGTGGGCCTGCAGGATTTGGAAGAAAGGCTTCGTGCGCTGTTCGCGGCCTGGGGCCTGTCTGGGATGTGATAAAGGTGCATTGGCCTCCGCCTGTCGTTTAGTATGCACTGCTGGTTACCTTCGTAATCGGTATTGCTAGGATAAAGGTGATCTTCTATAGGTACTTAATTCACACAGTATTGCCATCAAAAGTGAGAACACCGATTTCTTGCTACGTCTTATTTATTCTATCTATCATTGTACCTATCACTCCGGCCGTGTCTCCATCATATCTATCGGGTCGTAGCTATGGAATTTTCGGGGTCACCGTGCAGTAGGCGGAGATCATTCTCAAAGATCTGCCTGGTATAATCAATCACTGGCCCGAACGGTGTGCCGAAGGCCTCGGTAAAGGCCTCCAGGCAGTACAGCAGTTCACCCTGGATGAGCTCCGCCTCTTTAGTACGCTGCTTCCGTCCCCCGCGCAGCGCGCTGGCCGAGAGCCGCTCGAGCTTACGGACGAAGCACACCTGGGGCACACCACCTACCTTCGCGCAGGCCAGCCTAGCGTGACCGGGGCAGTGCGCGTAGGCCTGCTTGTACAAGGGCCCAAGCTCGCTCCTACCAATCAGGCTGGGACCCAACGGACCGGCGTGCACAGCCGCCAATAAGGCAAAGCGACGATGGCGCATCCTGCGTTGATAACTCAGTCCCATCATCATTACTTGTAGCCTACGCTTGTTCCGATACCTACATTTGTCCCGGTATCTGACAAACCCATGGGTCATTCAGTTTTTTAGGTAGGGTGATGCTTCATGAACCGTATTCACGGCTCACATACCGGGTAAGTATGCTAGGCCTCGCGAAGATCCTCCAGCAGTAACCACCCCACACCCTTAGGTAAGGCCTCCAGACTGGGGCTCAGTTCGGTATCGAGCCAGGTTGTAAGGGGCTTGAGCATCTCGGGCTTTAATGACGTACGTACCAAGAGCGTCAGCTGGTAGAAGGTCTGAGTGGCCGTGGGCATACCATTGTCAAAAAAGGAGAATGGCGGCCTAATAGCGCCCCAAAGCAGGTGCACCGGCCCCTCCATACCCCTGGGAGTATCGAGAACCTCGGGCAGCCAGTCCGCCAACTCCAACGGTTCCGCCTGCGGATGCCAGAGATAGCCCTGGAACAACTTGTAGCCCTTCAAGGCAACCGCACCCCGTACCGGGCCAGAGTTCTCACAAAGGTCTGAGTGTCCAAGAACAGATGAGGGGTGTAGCCGAAAGCTTCGGCTGCTTCCAGGTTGGCGGGGTTATCGTCGACAAACAGAGCTGCGGGCGCGGGCACGGAAAGCCGCTGGTCGATCAGCTCGAAAGCGCCCCGGTCAGGTTTCTTGACACCCACCTCGTTTGAGAAAACCACCGCGTCAAAACGGTCGAAGCGGTTTCCGGTCCGCAGGTAGTTGCTGATCACCGGGTAGTTGTTGGATAGAAGCCCCACCTTCAGCCCGGGGGGCAAGGCGGCCAGCAGGTCATACATAGGCCGGTTGGGGTTCACAGCGGACAAAAACAAAGCCTCAAACACCTTGTAGGAACCCTCCACGCTCAACTGCCGGGAGAGGTCCTCAAAGAACGTCTCCAGGTCCCATTCACCCAATTCGAGCTTCTCTACCCGCGCGAAGTACGCGTTGGATACGTGCGAGAGTGGAACCCTGTACTGTTCGGAGATAGTACGTACGACTTGTCCATCGAAGGTACCCAGGGTAAAGATGCCGCCCCAGTCAAAGACGATGCCCTGCAATTCCATATCAGGAAGTGTACCGCACGATGTTGGAATTAGACGATTAGTCCCTTGATTTGCTCCCCTTCATGCCCTACCTTATGGAAACTCTCTATGAATAGGCGTTCGGGTACTCGCTCCATGAAGGCAAGCACGGATAAGGCCTGACTCTTGTAGCGGGCCATAGCAGAGAACTTGCGCATCAACGTCTTCCGGGATAGCTCGAGCACGTGTGTAGGCAGCAGGTATCCCTTAGTATTCTCGGCCACGGCATAGTAGTACAGATCCGAGGCGCCGGTGCGCCGCAGAGCCTCACTCACAAAACGGCTAGTGGCCACGTGGTCTGGGTGACCATTGATACCGTTAGGTGGAAAAGTCAGCACTGCCTTCGGCCTCAGTGCCTGAAGTCGCTCCACTAGTAATTCGATGATCTCGGGGTGACCGCCTATCCCCTCACCATCCTTGCGCTCAGCGGCCCCCTGGTCGGGAAAAGTGTGCAGCTCGAGTTGCCCTATACCCAACGCCTCCGCCGCTGCACGCAGTTCCTCCTCACGTAGCCCAGGAAGTTTATCTCGCTCACATAAACCCAAATCCCGTCCCTTATCTCCGCGGGTCAGGGTAATCAGCCCCGTAGAGCAGCCCTGGTCGGCCAGCTCAAGCAGCGTACCGCCGGCACCAAACACCTCATCATCAGGATGGGGAACAATCACCAGAAGTTCCATGCGTTAAGTATGCCTCAACCTCCAGGAATAGACTAGGATACCGGCTTCGTAAATATCGTTAGGCCGATAGCCTCGTGGACACCCTTTCCGCCCACAACGAGAAGGACCGGCTGTCCCTGGGGGAAGAGCTCAGGACCAAGGTGGAGTGAACTCCAGAGGAC
>CAYODT010000007.1:0-11579 GCA_964402875.1 uncultured bacterium
GTACGCGAGGGTGGCCGTACCGTGGGTGCTGGGGTCGTGACCAAGATTCTGGAGTAGTCTGTGGGGTGTGGGTTTGCCCCTCACCTTGCACTTGTTGATTTAGCTAAGGAGAGCAATGGCCAGCGACGTACGGATTAAGATTTTGCTCGAGTGCACCGAGTGCCACCGCCGCAACTACGCGACGGAGAAAAATAAGCGAAACACCACGGAGAAGCTCGAGATAAAAAAATATTGTTCGTGGTGCGATAAGCATGTTACCCACAAGGAGGTTAAAGCCTAGTTATGGGCAAGATATTCATCTATTTCCGGGAAGCTAGAGCCGAACTTACACGTGTGACTTGGCCCACCCGTGACGAGGTGATCCAGTCCACCGAGGCGGTGTTGCTTTTCACCTTATTCTCAATGGTGATTCTATGGATCTATGACCTTGCTTTTGGGCAGATCATGCGGTTGATTACCTCATGAGCATCGAGTGGTACGCGGTTCATACCTACGTGGGCTACGAGGACCGGGTCAGGGAGAACGTCCTGAAGCGGGCTCAGGCTTTGGCTATGGCCGATAAGGTTTTCCAAGTGCTCATTCCGCATGAGGAAGTAATTGAGCATCGCGAGAATGGTCAGAAAGAGATTGTCAAGCGTAAACTTTTCCAGGGCTATGTTTTCGTACAAATGGATTTGGGTGATGATCCCGAACAACCTAATGAATCCTGGGAAGTAGTGCGTAACACGCCGGGCGTAACCGGCTTTGTGGGAACCTCCATTAGGCCGGTGCCGCTTACGCCGGATGAGGTCCAACGGATTCTGGAGTCGAGCGGACTTTCCGAGGCCAAGGAAGCGCCTAAACCGCAGGTGAGCTTCAAGGAGGGCGATATGGTCCACGTGGTGGCGGGCCCCTTTGCCGACTTTACCGGCGTAGTGGCCGAGATGAGCCCCGAACGCAGCAAAGTGCGCGTGCTGGTATCGATCTTCGGCCGTGAGACGCCGGTGGAGCTCGACTTCTCACAGGTGGTCCGTTCCTAGCCCTTGTCACCTGAGGAGAAGTATGTATAGCATAGTAAGGTTGTCTTAATTGGGCGTTAGTACCCCGTACTTCGGGGGAGCTCAGGAGGGGAAAACCAAGAAGATGAAGAAAATCGTCGGTTTTGTGAAATTACAGCTTCCCGCTGCCAAAGCGACGCCGGCCCCGCCCGTGGGCCCGGCTCTAGGTCAGCATGGCGCAAATATCATGGAGTTTGTAAAGGCTTTCAATGCAGTTAGCGCAGGCATGGGCGATGCTATCGTTCCGGTGGAAGTCACCATCTATGCGGATCGCTCGTTTACCTTCATTACTAAGACACCGCCTGCTTCATATCTGATCCGTAAGGTTGTCGGCTTGGATAAAGGCTCGCAGATCCCGGGTCGTGGGAATGTGGGTAAGATCACTTGGGAGGACTGCTTGAAGATTGCCGAAACCAAGCGTGTCGATATGAACGCGGCCAGTCTCGAGGCGGCAGCACGCCAAGTGGCGGGGTCAGCGCGTTCGATGGGCGTTGAGGTAGAGGGGGTGCCGGATGCCCAGGCACGGTAAGCGCTATCGTGAGCTTCTGGAGAGAGTGGACCTTGGTAAGATCTATTCGGTTTCAGAGGCTACAGAAGTTGTGAAGATGTTGGCATCCGCCCGCTTCGATGAAACGGTCGAAGCTCATGTGAAGCTGGGCATAGATCCCCGTAAATCTGATCAGATCGTACGCTCTACGGTGTCATTGCCGCATGGTACCGGTAAGTCGGTACGTGTTCTAGTGATTGCTAAGGGTGAAAAGATTAAAGAAGCCGAAGAGGCAGGGGCCGACATCGCCGCCGGGGAAGAGATTATCGAGAAAATCCAAGGCGGATGGCTTGAGTTTGATGCTATGGTGGCTACGCCGGACGTGATGGGCGCGGTGGGCTCCAAGCTGGGTCGCATGCTTGGGCCGCGGGGTCTTTTGCCCAACCCTAAGGTAGGTACGGTGGGGTTCAACATTACCGATATCGTGGGCAGCATTAAGGCTGGCCGTATTGAGTTCCGCAACGATAAGACCGGCGCGGTGCACGTACCTTTGGGTAAGGCCAGCTTCGAACCGAGCAAGCTGGCCGACAATCTGCGCGCCTTCATCAAGGCCTTGGAAACTGTTAGGCCCAGCGGTGCCAAGGGTGCCTATCTGCGCAGTGTTCATATCGCCACTACCATGGGTCCCTCGATCAAGGTGAGCCCTTCGGCTGATCACGCTTAGCCGGTGCGGGGATCGTTACCTGCCGGTGCTATGGATCGTGTGAGGACGCTTTAGACAGCGGGAGGCGAGAGCCTTAATCAATCCCGCCGAGGCGCTTTCGGGAAGAGCGTTTCGAGGCTGTAGGTTTTCGGGGGATTCCCACCCCCGCGCTTTAAGGAGGAGTCGTGCCGAGTAAGCGTAACGTGGAACGGCTAGGTAAGCTCGAGCAGATGCTGCAGGCTGCAGAGGGCTCGTTTTACTTGGTGAACTACCAGGGCTTGTCTGCGGTCATGGAGCACCAACTCCGTAAGAATTTGCGCGAGCAGGGGGGAAGTCTTTTCGTTACTAAGAATACCCTGCTGCGTATCGCTATGGAGAAAGTGGGGCTGCCCGATCCGGGAGGCTTGGCTGGACCAAGTGGTGTGGTGTTCTTCGGAGATCCGGTGGCTGTTGCCAAGGCCTTGGCGGAGTTTGCGGACAAGAGCGGTATCGGTATACCTAAGGCGAAAGTCGGTTTCTTGTCTGGCCAGTTGCTGGGCGGGAGCAGCATCGAGTTGCTCGCTAAACTCCCCGGTATGCAGGAACTCCGTAGTGAGTTGGTGGGTGTGCTGAGTGCGCCTATGCAGGAGTTGGTGGGTGTACTGGGTGGTGTGAGTCGTGAATTGGTAGGTGTATTGGATGCCTACGCGCAGAAAAGGGATGCCGCTTAGCGGTAAGGGAGGCAATTAAGATGGCGTTGGACGTTGTGAAATTTAAAGAAGAACTGTCTCAGGCTACAGTACTAGAGCTTAAAGAGTTAATCGACGTGCTGAAAGAGGAGTGGGGTGTAACCGCCGCCGCTCCGGCGGCGGTAGGTGTAGCTGCAGTCGCCGCGCCCGTGGAGGAGGAGCAGTTCGAGTTTGACGTTATTCTCAAAGATATCGGATCGAGCAAGCTCAATGTAATCAAGGAAGTGCGCTCGATCACTGGGCTGGGGTTAAAAGAGGCCAAGGATATGGTAGAGGCTGGTGGGGCGGTCAAAGAAGGTGTTGCCAAGGAAGAGGCCGAAGAGACTAAGAAGAGGCTCGAGGCTGCCGGTGCCACTGTCGAGCTGAAATAAGGTGGAGCGACAGGTGCTGTCATATTTTCTGGATGCGCGCCTGTTTGTCTATCGGTTGTTGCAGCACACAGGCCCGAGAGGGTCAGGTTTGGAGGTCAGCGGGGTCCCGCGATGGGCGGGATACCTGCACTTCCAATATCTCATTGCAGTGCTAGAGGTGAGTTCATGAGGACAATCCAGCGGTTTGGCCGAATTCAAGAGGTCATTCCCCTTCCTCCCTTAACGGACATACAGATTGATTCGTTCCGGAAGGCCCTGCAGATGGATGTTTCTCCGCAGCAGCGGGAACCTATGGGGATTCAGGCCGCGTTCCAGGGGGTCTTTCCGGTCGAAGAAGGTGAGAAGGGCCGGGGAGGGTTAGTTCTGGACTTCCTCGAATACCGCCTGGCGAACCCACCGTTCGACCCAGGCGAGTGCCGTGAGAAGGACCTGACCCACCAGGCTCCGCTCTATGCCAAATTACAGCTCATTCATAAGGATACTGGGCTAATCAAAGAAGACGAAGTCTTCCTTGGTGACCTACCCCTAATGACTGAGGATGGCTCGTTTATCGTGAACGGCGCTGATCGTGTAATTGTGAGCCAGATTCATCGCTCGCCCGGCGCCTATTTCACGCCCGACCAGAACCGCCCCGGTCGCTTTATAGGATCGGTGATTCCGTTGCCTAAACGTGGTCCCTGGATTGACATCGAGTTCGATGCTGCGGGATCCGTGATCATGAAGATGAACAAGAAAAAGTTCCCCATCTCCCTCTTGCTCAGGGTAATGGGTTTTGATGAATCATCCCTTCGCTTTGCGCTGAAGAAACATACTGAGCTGATCAAGGGTCTGCTTGGCGAGAGCATTATGGCCATGAGCTCCTCGGAGGCGCTGCTACGCCTATTTACCATCCTCAGGCCGGGTGATCCGCCTAAGCGAGATAAGGCCACTAGCTATCTCTTTTCTCTGCTGGCTGACCCGCGCCGCTATGATCTGGGAAAGCCGGGCCATTACAAGGTGGAGCGGAAACTAGGAATCAAGCTGCCCGGGAGAACCCTAATCTCCTTTGTTGATGGGGAATTCAAAGATCAGGTACTGATCTCAATTCTGGACTACTTATTTAATCTCTACGAAGGCCAGGACGGTTTCGAGGTGGACGATATCGACCATCTGGGCAACCGCAGGATCCGCACGGTGGGTGAACTGTTGTCCGACCAGTTTCGCGTAGGCTTGGGTCGCATGGCTCGTGGAGTGCGGGAAAGAATGTTGCTGCGTTCACCCGAGGCGGCCACACCGGCCAAGCTGATCAACAACCGTCCGCTGGTAGCTGCTATTCGCGAGTTCTTCGGCCGCAGCCAACTGAGCCAGTTTAAGGACCAGACTAATCCGCTATCCGAGCTGCGGCACAAACGGCGTATCTCAGCCCTGGGGCCGGGTGGGCTGACCCGCGAGCGCGCTGGCTTCGACGTGCGTGATGTGCACCGTACCCACTACGGACGGATTTGCCCGATCGAGACGCCGGAAGGCGCTAATATCGGCTTGATCAACTCCCTTGCTTCCTACGGGCAGATCAATGAGCTAGGTTTTATCCTTACCCCCTACCGGCGAGTGAAAGACGGCGTGGTGACCAAAGAAGTACGGCGTATGACTGCGACCGAGGAGGATGAATATACCATCGCCCAAGCTAACACGCCGCTCGCCGAGGATGGGCGTATAGAAACCGACCGTGTTTGGACGCGGCGTAAGGGTGACGCGGTCATCGTCCCGCCCGATGAAGTCCAGTACATGGACGTTTCGCCGAAGCAGGTCTTTTCGGTGAATACCAACCTGATCCCTTTCCTTGAACACGACGATGCTAACCGTGCGTTAATGGGTTCCAACATGCAGGTTCAGGCGGTGCCGCTGGTTCGTTGTGAGTCCCCCGTAGTGGGTACTGGAGTTGAGGGCCGCGTGGTGCACGATTCATTAACCTCGGTTTATGCCGATGTTGACGGACGGGTCAAGGAGGTGCAGGGCGACCGGGTAGTGCTGGAGCAGGACAATGGCAACATCAGTAGCTATCCGCTGCAACGGTTTGTGCGCTCTAACCAAGGTACTGCGCTCGACCAGCGCCCGCGGGTGCTGGTGGGCGATGTGATCAAGAAGGGGGATCTGCTGGCGGATGGCCCCGCTTCCGATAACGGTCGGTTGGCGTTGGGACAGAATGTGCTGGTGGCGATTATGCCCTTCGACGGGTATAACTACGAGGACGCGATCGTGCTGTCCGAGGGCCTACTACAGCGCGATTTCTATACCTCGATCCACATCGAGCGATACGAGGTCGAGGCCCGCGACACCAAGCTAGGGCCCGAGAAGATTACCCGTGATATTCCCAATCTTTCCGAGGCCGCGCTGCGTGACCTGGACGAGGATGGCGTGGTGCGGATCGGTGCTGAGGTCAAGGGTGGAGATACCCTAGTTGGCCGCACCTCCTTCAAGGGAGAAACCGAGCCCAGTCCCGAGGAGCGCCTCTTGCGCTCGATCTTCGGGGAGAAGGCCCGTGATGTGAAGGATACCTCGCTTAGGGTGCCACCTGGCGAAAGTGGCGTGGTGGTTCGTACCCTGAGATTAAAGCGCAATGACCGGGGTGTAGAGCTCAAACCCGGTGTGCGTGAGGTGGTGCGCGTTTTCCTGGCGCAGAAGCGTAAGCTCCAGGTGGGCGACAAGCTGGCTAACCGGCACGGGAATAAGGGTGTAGTATCCAAGATTCTTCCGCCCGAGGACATGCCCCATCTGCCGGACGGCACGCCGGTGGATATCGTGCTTAACCCCCTGGGTGTGCCCAGTCGTATGAACCTGGGCCAGATCCTTGAAACCCACTTAGGCTTAGCTGCACGCGAGTTGAACGTGAGCTTCATTACGCCGGTTTTTGATGGTGCTAATGAAAGCGAGATCAAGAATCTGTTGAAAGGTGCTTTCCGGCAGCGCTGGGAGGAGCGGCAGAGCCATGGCTTGGGCCTGGATAAACGTGAGCAAGAGGTGATCAAGCGCACGGCTAAACTGGGTCTGGTCCCCGACGAGTTATCCCCTGATAAGCAGCTTGAAGATCTCTTTCGCCGGGGTAAAGTTATCCTGTACGATGGACGTAGCGGCGAGCCGATCGAGAGCCCGATCGTATTAGGTGTTATGTACATCATGAAGCTCTATCACATGGTGGAAGATAAAATGCACGCCCGCTCCATAGGTCCCTACTCGCTTATCACTCAACAGCCGCTGGGTGGTAAGGCGCAGTTTGGCGGTCAGCGTTTCGGAGAGATGGAGGTCTGGGCGCTTGAGGCCTACGGTGCCGCACACACCTTGCAGGAGATGTTGACCTTAAAGTCCGATGATATCGAAGGCCGTAACGCGGCCTATGAAGCGGTAGTCAAGGGTGGGGACGTACCTGCGGCCAGTGTACCGGAGTCGTTCCGGGTGCTGGTCAAGGAGTTACAGTCCTTGGGTCTGGATATAGAGACTCAGGATGACGGCGGCAAGACGATTGATATCTTCGATGGGCTGGCTTCGCGCCGCTAGGTTCCATTCGGCTTTGGAGGGTGGATGAAAAAAGAAGTACGTAAGGTCAAGATCGGCTTGGCGAGCCCGGAGAAAATCCGAGGCTGGTCCTACGGAGAGGTCGAGAAGCCGGAGACTATCAACTATCGTACCTTGAAGCCCGAGCGGGATGGGCTCTTTGATGAGCGGATCTTCGGCCCGGTCAAGGATTACGAGTGTGCCTGTGGCAAATACAAGCGCCAACGTTTTGAGGGTAAGACCTGTGAGCGTTGCGGTGTAGAAGTGACCAAGTCGATCGTGCGGCGTTACCGTATGGGTCACATCGAGTTGGCTACTCCTACTGCGCATATCTGGTACGTAAAGGATGTTCCATCTAAGATCGGTACTTTGTTGGGCCTCACCGCCCAGCAGCTTGAGCAGGTCCTCTACTTCGCTAAATACATCGTGATCGACCCTGGCGACGCCATGCTCCTGGGTGAGCCCTTGAAAAAGGGTCAATTATTGAATGACGAAGAGTACCGCGAACTGAAGTTTGGCCGGCAGGAGACCTACTCGATACCCGACGGGGCGCAGGCTTTGGTAATCGACGGCACCTACGTGACCAAAGACCAGGAGTTGGCGCCCGGTGTGATCAGTAAGATGGATGGCTTTGCCATGTACCGGTTTCCGCGGCGTATCAGCGTAGCCTACACTGAGCGCGAGCGGGCGCATCTGGTTTTACCCGAGGGCACCTGGATTGACCGGCAGACCTACGCGCCTGGCGAACCTCTAGGACAGCTCGAGCAGCAATATAGCCTGAAGGCTGAAGAGCGGGGTGTGGCTGAGGTCAGCAATTGGGCTGAGGGTGCCTTGGTGCGCTTGCGTGACCCCGAGACCGACGAGATTAACGCGATCTATTTTGTCCCGGTAGGATTCGAACTCTCTATCGGTGCGGGCGAGCTGGTCGAGGTGGGCGCGGAGCTGGCCTTGGGCGAGGGTCTAGTCCGCATGCCACGCGACGCTCGTGTGAGCGAGATGGATGCTGAGGATGACGGTGGTGAGACGCACCTCAGCTTGACGTTGGAGTGGAGCCGGGAGAAGGACTATCTGCTCGAGCCGCATATGCACGTACTGGTCGGTGAGGGAGCCGAGGTAGTGGGCGACGCCAAACTGGTCGGCGCCATAGCGCAGGAAGAGGAAGTGTACGCCGAGGCCGATGGTGTAGTACATTTACACGAGCCGGCCTCGATTGTGGTGATGAAAGCGCGGGTATACAACTTCGAGGACGACGCTGTAGTGACCAACGGCGACCGGGTGGTGCCGGGAGACGTGCTGGCCGACGATGGTGCGGTCAAGAGTGAGGTCTATGGGCGGGTCGAGGTGGATCTGGTACGCACGAAGATCCGCGTGATCGAGTCATATGACACCGAAGCACGTATGGGTGCTGAGGCCATACGTATACTGTTGCAGGGTCTTGATCTGGAACAGCTTGCCGCGGAGCTCGAGGTGGAGATGCAACATCCCTCGCGGCACCGTCGCGCCCGGGCGCGCAAGCGTTTAGAGGTAGTGCGCGCCTTTAGAAAGAGTGGTAATCATCCCGAGTGGATGGTGCTGGAGACCGTGCCGATCCTGCCGCCCGATCTGCGCCCTATGGTGCAGGTGGGTGGGGGGCGCTTTGCTGCTTCCGACCTGAACGACTTCTACCGCCGACTGATCAACCGCAACAACCGGCTTAAAAAGCTGATGAGCCAAGGGGCGCCGGAGATAATTATCCGCAACGAGAAGCGGATGCTGCAGGAGGCTGTGGACGCTCTTCTGGATAACGGACGGCGCGGTTCACCGATTACCAATCCTGGTTCAGACCGTAGTCTGCGCTCACTTACCGATATCCTTTCGGGCAAGCAGGGCCGTTTCCGCCAGAACCTCTTGGGTAAACGTGTGGACTACTCGGGCCGCAGCGTGATCGTGGTGGGCCCCCAGCTTAGGCTTCACCAGTGCGGTCTGCCTAAGCGGATGGCGCTCGAGCTGTTCAAGCCCTTCTTACTCAAGCGTATGGAGGAGACCGGTATTGCCGCCAACATCAAGAGCGCCCGTAAGATGCTCGAGCGACATCGAGACATCAAAGATGAGGTCTGGGACGCCTTGGAAGAGGTTATCCACGGTAAAGTGGTCCTTTTGAATCGCGCACCCACCCTGCACCGCCTGGGTATCCAGGCGTTTCAACCCCTCTTGGTGGAGGGACAGTCGATCCAGCTCCACCCATTGGTGTGTGAGGCCTTCAACGCGGACTTTGACGGCGATCAGATGGCGGTGCATGTGCCACTATCTAGCTTCGCGCAAGCTGAGGCGCGTATCCAGATGCTCTCCGCGCATAATCTGCTCTCACCGGCTTCAGGTGAGCCGGTAACTAAACCCAACCGTGACATCATTGTAGGTCTGTACTATATTACCCAGCTCCATCGCGAGAAAAAGGGTAGCGGACTGGCTTTCGATGATCCTGAGGCTGCTATTCAAGCCTATGATGAGGGCCAGCTGGCGCTTAACGCGCCGATCACCGTGGCTGGCAAGGACAGCAGCGCCGGTCGGCTGAAGTTCATCTTCGCCAACCCTGACGAGGCATTCCTGGCCGTCCAGCAAGGTTTGGTAGATCTTCAGGACACGGTCACTATCCGCGTGGACGATCGCTTGGTGGAGACCAGCCCGGGCCGGGTGTTATTCAACCGTATTGTGATTGAGGCCCTCGGGCAGGACGGCAGCACGGTACCCAAGGAGCTCCTGAGTTACG
Organism: uncultured bacterium; assembly: GCA_964402875.1. Classification (GTDB taxonomy): domain Bacteria; phylum Deinococcota; class Deinococci; order Deinococcales; family Marinithermaceae; genus CAYODT01. The sequence continues at coordinate 9,601 of CAYODT010000007.1, forward strand.
AGCTGGTGCAGGAGAAGAATTCCCTCAAGAACCTGATTTACCGCTCCTTCTTGCTCTTAGGTATGGAAAAGACTGCCGATCTGGTGGATGCGCTCAAGTACTACGGTTTCTACTACTCCACTACTTCTGGCATTACCATGGGCATCGACGACGCCGCTATTCCGAAAGAGAAGTTTGAAATCCTGAAGCCGGCCGACGAAGCGCTGGCCAAGATTGAGCGGGCCTATGCGCGTGGTTTTGTTACCGATAACGAGCGTTACCAGCAGATCGTGCAGCTCTGGAGTGACACCACTGAGAAAGTCACCGAGGCGGTGTTCAAGAACTTTGAGGAGAACTACCCCTTTAACCCGCTCTATGTGATGGCACAGTCCGGTGCTCGAGGCAACTCGCAACAGATTCGCCAGCTGTGTGGTATGCGTGGGTTGATGGCCAAGCCTTCCGGTGAGACTTTTGAGGTGCCTATCCGTGCCAACTTCCGCGAAGGGCTGACCGTACTCGAGTACTTTATCTCTACGCACGGTGCTCGTAAGGGCGGTGCCGATACCGCTTTGCGTACCGCCGACTCCGGTTATCTCACCAGGAAGCTGGTGGACGTAGTTCATGAGATTGTGGTGCGCGAACCCGATTGCGGCAGTACCGACTTTATCAGTATTCCCTTGCTGCGGTACGACGAGGTTACCCGCGGGATGAGGCTGCGCAAAGAGGCCGATATTGAACAAGGGTTGTATGGGCGTAGTGTGGCCCGGGCCCTCACAGCCTCCGGAAAGGACTTCGACGAAGGTCAGGTTATTAGTCTGGACGATGTCAACCTCATAGTACGTGCTGGGGAAGCTGGTGAGCTTACCGAGATTCTGGTGCGCAGCCCGCTCACTTGCCGCACGCAGTACGGAGTCTGCCAGAAGTGTTATGGCTGGGACCTGTCCATGGTCAAGTTGGTAGCCATCGGTGAAGCGGTGGGTGTAGTGGCCGCCGAGTCGATCGGTGAGCCGGGTACACAGCTCACCATGCGCACCTTCCATACTGGCGGCGTGGCTTCGGGTTCGGATATCACCCTGGGCCTGCCACGTGTTATTGAGCTATTCGAGGCGCGCAAGCCCAGGATTAAGGCGGTGATTGCGCGGATCGATGGGTTGGTGCATATTGAGGAGTCCGAGAGTGACGATAAGCTCAGTATCATAGTGGCCGAGGAAGGCTTCCAGGAGGAGTACAAGATCGACCCTAACATGCGGGTGATAGTCAAGGAAGGTGACCAGGTTATTGCGGGCCAACCCCTCACCCGTGGTGCGGTGGACCCGCATCAACTGCTGGATGCACGTGGGCCGGAGGCGGTACAGCGCTATCTGGTAGATGAGATTCAGCGTGTCTACCGGGCTCAGGGCGTTAAATTGCACGATAAACATATCGAGACCATCGTGCGGCAGATGCTCAAGTATGTGGAGGTCACCGAGCCGGGAGACTCGAGCCTACTGGAGGGCCAGGTACTTGAGCGCTGGGCGGTAGAACGCATTAATGAGGCGCTGATGTCTGAGGGGCGTACCCTAGCGTCCTGGAAGCCCATGCTGATGGGGGTCACCAAGTCGGCGCTCTCCACTCTATCCTGGTTGTCGGCGGCCAGTTTTCAGCATACTACCCATGTACTTGTTGAGGCGGCTATTGGTGGCGAGTGCGATGACCTGGTAGGGCTGAAGGAGAACGTTATTCTCGGCAAGCTGGTGCCTGTGGGTACTGGTGGGAACTTTGTATACAACACACAGGTGGTCGACCGCGCGGCTATGGATAAGTTGGCGGAGCTTCGCAAAGAGACCGAGGTGCAGCCGCGCTCGAAGGGTCGTACCACCGTCCCCACACAACCCGGTAAGGAGGCCTGAGTTCAGCTGCTGGCCGCGGCCGGCTGGGTTTTCCTCTGGTCCCCCCAAGTAGCTCTATGGAGTGGACAAATGGATGGTGGCTCGCTGGGCTGGCTTGCGCAGGTTGAGGGG
>CAYODT010000007.1:11679-68796 GCA_964402875.1 uncultured bacterium
ATGGAGTGGACAAATGGATGGTGGCTCGCTGGGCTGGCTTGCGCAGGTTGAGGGGGTTCTCTCCGCGGAGAACTCCTCGGTACCTACCGGAGAGAACTGGTCATCGTTCAGAGCAGGGTGTTGGAGAAGGCTCTCTCGTAGTGGGGTCTGCGGGGGAAGGTCCTGGCTGGGATTTCCGAGACCCTTATCCTTGCTGTGCGGCCTATGAGCATAACCGGTGCCTAGGCACCGGTTATGCTCACTCCAGGTACACGCTGGCTCTATCCGAAATCGCCTGGAGTAGCCCGTCCGGTGACCCTGGGGGCTGTAGCTATTCGCCGCTATGGGGTTCAGGGTACAGAGGGGTGTGCTGCTGAGGGAGCGGATCCTGTCTTGAGCGCTCTGGCGGATCATACCCTGCCTGTATACTTCGTGGGTACCAGGTCTTCCGGGGGCCGGGGGACTTGACTGCTTTGCTGTGGGCCTATGCTCTCATGGCCAGCCCAGGGAAGTCGACACAAGTCTTCTACCTGAGAGTGCTCTGGAGGTTTTAGTTGAGAGTGTTGTTCGTGAAAGGTGAGGACCTTACACAGCTTTCGCAGCTGGCACGGTCCTGTCCTTTTCCTTACCGTCTACTGCAAGGGGAAGGGCACTACTTGCTCGAGGCCTGGGGTGTAGACGAGCCATTCATACAGGAGGCTATGGAGCTACCAGCGGCCAGCGCCTGGAGCTTTACGCTGTTGGAGGAAAGGTGCGGGAAGAGTCAGGGATAATTCGTACGCAGGGAGCCGAGGTCTATCTGGAGGACGTGGGAGCCCTGGACGCCCCGGTCTTGGTTTATGTACACGGGGGTCCAGGCCACAACAGTTACGGTTTCCGCGAGTCTGTAGGTGAGGCACTGGCTGGTTACCGAGTACTCTACCTTGACCAGCGGGGATCGGGACGAAGCCCCGAACTACCTATGGAGCCGTCGCTGTTCACCGTAGACGCCTTAGCCGAGGATCTGGAGCAAGTACGTGTGGAGCTTGGTATCGAAAACTGGCTGCTGTTGGCGCACGGGTTTGGTGCAATTCCGGCGCTCGAGCATGCCAGGCGCTTTCCAGGGCACGCTATGGGCGCGATACTATTGGCACCATGGCTTAATTTTCCATGGTTGGCTCGCCGATTGTGGCAAGCTGCGGCTGGTGGACGTGGGTTTGCATCTGGGGATATGGATACTGCTCCCGAGTCGTCTGAGCAGTGCCTTGCAGAGGCCTTCGCGGATCATAGCCCTAAGACACTCTTTGACCAACTGATGTTTCCCAGCGAGCATGCCCGTATGGAGTACGAGTGGATCGAGGTCGGCGGTGCGCTGTTCGCGGGTCCGGGGGTGGGAGAGGCGTTCGCTGCGAACGGCCTGTGGGAACTTGACTATCTACCGTACCTTGAGGAGGCCGCCCTGGACATCTGGGTGGAGGTGGGCGAACAAGACGATACCAGCTACCCCGAACAGACTGAGGCGCTAGTGAAACGGGTCGGGGCTGAGCTGCGTACCGTGCCTTTGGCGGGCCACTATCCATGGATCGATGAGCCAGAGGCGTTCACGTACCAACTGTACGAAGCTTTGGACAGCCTGATCAGTGTAGATGACTGAGCGCCGACAAAGTTATTCAGCCGAGCTGGCCCAGGCCGAGTAAACGAATTAGGCCGCACTCACCCTATGGTCCGAGATGGACTCTATAATCCGGCCATGCCGAAGGTTGACAGGTCCCAGTCCGCACCAACGCCTAACCAAGTCTGGCCAACAAAAGAACCGGTGGGGTTCTGGAAAAGCCTGATTATTGGCCTGACGGGCGGTGTAGGCGGTGGTCTGGTCAGTCTGGGTGGGGGAACATTGCTCGTCCCCTTGCTCACTGGTTGGGCTAAGTTGGACATGTACAATGCCAGGGGAACTGCGCTAGCAGTTAGTATCCTCAGTGCTTCAGTCGGTGGGTTGATGTATGCCCTGGATAGCCGGGTAGATTGGCTGACGGTGGTGTGGACCGGACTGGCAATGCTGATTACCACACCAATCGTAGCTAGGGCTTCTGCGAAAGTCCGCACGGGGTTGTTGCGCCGCGTGTTTGGCCTGGTGGTGGTTCTGGGGGGCGCAATTTTAGTCTTCAAGGACTCTTTGTACGGCAGCCATAGTCTGCCGGCCGAATGGATCATTCCCTACCTGGTATTCATAGGCCTGGTGGCAGGTACGGTGGCTGGCCTGATTGGTGTGAGCGGTGGCCCGGTGCTGGCGCCTATGTTCGTGCTGGGACTGGGGATCGGACAACAGTTGGCACAAGGCAGTTCCCTACTGAGCCGGATTCCTGGATCGGTCAGTGGCACAGTGATCAACTGGCGAATGGGGTTGGTGCGCCGGGATATGATCCCCGGGTTATTCGTGGGGGCGGTCCTCGGGGCTTTGGTCGGGAGTAGGTTGGCACTCCTGTTACCGGAGCATCAGCTCCGCCTGCTCTTTGGATTGCTGCTGGTTGCTCTAGGTATAGGCTACCTGCGTAGCAAGGTTTGAGCCTTTATGCTCTCCCGTATATATCGGCCGATATTGAATGATATTGTGGGGCGTGTGCCCGACTCGATGGTTTGACAAGAGAGCGAGCATGGGCATACAGGTGAGTGGCATAAATCCGGCTGGTATCGTGGCGAGGGACGAGTCATGGTCTTAAGCTTACCGGTGGCCTTTGTGGCGGGGTTGTTTTCTTTCATGTCGCCCTGTGTGCTGCCACTGGTACCCACGTATCTGCTGTATCTGGGCGGTGAGCGGGGGAGACCGCTGGTCAACGCTCTGTTCTTTATCGTGGGCTTCAGCCTGATTTTCTTGCTGCTGGGCTTACCCTTTACCCTTATCGGGGCACTGCTCAAGGATTACAAGACCCAGATGGCACAAGTGGGCGGCGCTTTAGTGGTCCTCTTCGGCCTCTATCTTCTAGGCCTGCGGATTCCCTTTATGGCCGTCGAGGCCAAGATGAGCTACCGCGGTGACACTTCTCGCCCGCTGGGAGCGGTTTTGCTGGGGGTAACTTTTGCGGCCGGGTGGACGCCGTGTATTGGCCCTATCCTGGGTAGCATCCTTATGCTGACCACCGTACAAGGTAATGCTTCGGGCATGGGTTACCTGTTCGCGTATATCCTTGGGTTGGCGGTACCTTTCTTTATCGTGGCCCTCTTTGCCGATCGTGCTGTCGCGTGGATACGCCGGAATGCACAATATACACGCTGGGCAGAGATTGCAGCGGGTATATTGATGATCGTGGTAGGCATACTGTTGATTACTGGAATTTTCACCGACCTGAACCAATTCTTCATCAAGATCACCCCCTCATGGATGTGGAGCAGACTCTAGTAGAGGCCATAGGTATCTGGAAGCGGTATGGGCGTGAGTGGATACTGCGCGATGTCTCACTTTCAGCTGCTTTGGGCCAAGTCGTGGCTCTGGTAGGGCCTAATGGTTCGGGCAAGACTACTCTACTCAGGCTCTTGGCTACCTTGATCCGGCCGCAACGAGGGGAGGTGCGCCTGTTCGGACGTTCCGCTAAGGCGCTCGAGCCACTGCGCGGGGGGATGGTGCTCGCTGCCGATCCTCCAGCCTTTTACCGTCATTTGAGTGGCGAAGAAAACTTGATGCAGACCCTGACCTTTATGCAGATAAGGGCTGACCGAGCGGCTGTTCTGAATACTCTGGGCGAGTTGGGGCTTCCCCGTACCCGCCTGGTTTCCGCCTATTCGAGTGGAATGAAGAAGCGCTTGTCGCTCGCGCGTATTCGCCTGATCAAGCCGCGCTTACTGCTGCTGGACGAGCCCGAAACCGCTTTGGACCAAGCCGGGCGGACAGTGTTGCGCCAGGTCATCAAGGAGATTGCAGAGTTTGGTACGGTAATCTTTGCTACGCACGATGCGGCTATTACACGGATGCTGGCAACTGAGACTTATACCTTGGGGATGAAATGAGAGCAGTCAAGCTAGCCCTACGTGATTTAAGGCTTGAGTTGCGCGGGCGCACCGGCTTGCTCTCGGCCCTGTTCTTCATCGGCGTGGTGCTTTTGGTGATGGGTTTTGCCTTGGGGCCGAATGAGAATAGCCTCCGCCAGGCGGCGCCGGGGGTGTGGTGGGTAGCCCTAGCTTTTGCGGGCAGTCTATTGGCGGCCCGGGTCTGGGGTTTGGAGGCGGAGAACAATACTCTTGACAATCTCTTGCTTACCCCCGGAAGCCGTGAGTGGTTATATCTGGGAAAGCTGTTATTCCTGTGGCTGCTGTTGATGGTTTTCGGCGTAGTCATGTTGGTGCTGGTTGCAGGGCTATTTCATATGTCGCTTACGCATTGGCCCAGGCTGCTGATGACGTTGTTTCTTGGTGGAAGCGGCTATGCGATTGTAGCTAGTTTTTACGCTGGTCTTACGGCTCGTCTGCGCGGAGGGGACGTACTACTGCCGGTCTTGGTGTTCCCTATGGTGTTTCCGGTGGTGTTGGGATCAGTAAAAGCCACCTTAGGATTGGCGATGGGTGCGGATTTGAACGAGGTGGTGTTCTGGTGGAAGTTCCTGATGGTGTTCGATATCGTGTTCCTTACACTCTGTACCCTGCTTTTCCCTTCCATGATTGAGGGATAAGCTGGATCGCTCGGGCTGGTTTGATCCAGGTATAAACTGACATGAGATGCAACCGATCCGCGAGTTGAACAGACACCCTGATATGGCGAGCCGTATATGGCTTGGTTCGGCTATCTTAGTATTTCTGATTGGCTTCTATCTGGCCATGGCGGCCCCACCCGATGAAAATCAGGGCTATTTGGTACGTATCCTCTATCTGCACGTGGGGGTGGCCTGGACCGGATACCTGTCCTTCGCTGTAGCTGCCGTATACGCGGTGTTGTATCTGGTGCGAGGCAAGGCTGGTTTTGACCGCATGAGCGCAGTGAGCGTGGAACTCGGCATACTTTTCACGGCCCTCACGCTTGTCAGCGGTATGCTTTGGGGGCGGCCTACCTGGGGGGTGTACTGGGTCTGGTCACCCCGCCTGACGACCAGCGCCATTTTGTTTGCAGTCTTCGTAGCCTATTTTTTGCTGCGACAATCTATCGAGGATCCCGAGTTTAGAGCCCGCGTGGCTGCTTCCCATGCCATCTTAGGGTTGGTGATGGTGCCGATCAGTTATATGTCGGTTTATTGGTGGCGAGGCATGCACCAGACCGCAACGATCAGTATCGTCACTGGGCAGGTACACATGGCTGGTGGAATGCTGCTGGCTATGCTGGTGAACTTATTGGCTTTTAACCTGCTTTACATTGGCTTCATGCGCGCAAAAGGTATATTGGCTGCTCGACAGGCGGCTCTTGAGGAGGCCGAATGAACGAGAGTATCTTTGTCTGGGCTGTTTATGTTGTTATTTACGGCACCCTACTTGGTTACGGACTGTACTTGGCGATTCGTTCTGCGAGGCTGCGGTGAGAGCGAAGTATCTGGTTGGCTTCCTCGTCGTACTGGGCGCAATTGGTTACCTGGTTTGGGGTGGTCTGGGTAAGAACCTGGTCTACTTTATAACCCCCAGCGAGTACATGCAGAACCCGGGCAAGTATACCGGGAAACTGATTCGCTTAGGTGGGTTGGTAGAAGCTGGTACGGTACAGTACAACCCCAAGACTATGCAACTGCATTTTGTCATGACCGACGGTATAACCAAGGTGCCGGTGCACTATGCGGGTGCGGTCCCGGACATGTTCGGGGCCAACCGGGGTGTGGTGGTGCAAGGTAAGTTCGATGGCCGGACCTTTGAAGGAGATGAACTTCTGGTCAAGCATAGTGCGAACTACGCACCGCCTCCAAAGGGATATACCTCTGAGGCGGTGCGTAAGATTATCGAGGAGACTAGGTGAATCTCAGCACAATCGGTAATCTCAGCCTGGCGGCTGCTCTTCTCTTTTCTTTTCTGGGGTTGTTGCTTTCGGTATGGGCCTGGTACGCACGTGATGGCCGTTTCATACGAGTTGCAGGACGTTTTGGTGGTTTGGCCCTCTTGTCCATGGGTGCAGCCTTTGCTGCTTTGGAGTGGGCCTTGTTCAGTAACGACTTCAGTGTTTCCTACGTGGCCCAGCACCATTCGATCCACGATCCTGCCTGGGTTACCTTCGCCACGCTATGGGCTGCGCTATCCGGATCTATTCTGCTCTGGGCTACACTGCAAGCCGCCTACACATACCTGGCCTCGCGACGGCTCTCCGACTACTGGATGGCTCCGCCCGCGATGGGCACCTTGTTCACAATCCAGCTATTCTTCATAGGGGTGGTGCTGTTCACCAGTAACCCCTTTGGCTATGTACTCAACCCTCCTATGGATGGCCCCGGGCCTAATCCCCTCTTACAGAACAACTGGATGATGGCCGTGCACCCGGTGCTGATGTACCTGGGTTTCGTAGGACTTTCCGTACCCTTTGCCTACGCTGTAGCGGCCATGGTTTCGCGGCGCTACCAGACCTGGGTGAAAGACGCCCGCTGGTGGACGCTGGTAGCTTGGGGTTTCTTGACTGCAGCACTCTTCGCCGGTGGCTTTTGGAGCTACGAAGTGTTGGGCTGGGGCGGGTACTGGGCCTGGGATCCGGTGGAGAATGCTTCCCTAATTCCCTGGCTCTTAGCTACGGCCTTCATACATACCGCAATGGTTCAGCAGCGGCGAGGCATCTTCCGCGCCTGGAACTTCAGCTTTATCGTGCTGGCCTTTGCGGCTGTTGTGTTCGGCACCTTCCTTACGCGCAGCGGAGTGATCGAGTCGGTGCATGCCTTTGCGGGCGGATCGGTGGGGCCGGTCTTTTTAGGCTTCCTTATAGTGGTGCTGATTGCCGGTTTCGGTCTGTTGAAACGCGTGGCGGATGAGGTACGTGACGCGGGTAGCGTGGCGGCGGTGAGCCGGGAGGGAGCTTTGCTGGGTGGTTCGGTGTTGTTTGCCAGTATCGCTTTTGTAGTGCTGGTGGGTACTTTGTTCCCGTTGGTGGTTGAGGCCTTTAGCGGTGCCAGGGTTTCCGTGGGTGCGCCCTTCTTTGACCAGGTGGTGGCACCCCTTGGTATGATTCTGTTGTTGGGGATGGGCGTCGGCCCGGTGCTGCCCTGGCGACATGGCTGGGCGGAGATACGGTCTAATCTCACCTGGATGCTGAGTGGATTAGCGGCGGGTTTTGTCTTTGGCTTGATGGTGGGATGGACGCTGGGCGTTTCGCTTACAGTAGGGTTGTTCATCTATAACCTAGTGGCCATCGTGCTGATGGTGTCGCAGGGGGTGCGCGTTCGGGCTCACTCGACGCATGAGGGCTGGCTTACTGCGCTTTTTCGGCAGGCTATGTTAGCTCGTAGGCGCTATGGAAGTCATATCGTGCACTTCGGCGTCGCGCTGGCTGTACTGGCTATTGCCTTTAGCCAAGCCTACCGATTTGACAGTCAGAAGACCCTGGAGGTGGGTCAATCCTGGCGGGTGGCCGGTACCACGGTAAGGCTGATAGGCCCGGTTCGTACCGTAAACCAGGGCAACCGAGTAGCGGTGCAGGCACCGCTTTTGCTGGACGGCGTGGGCCGCATGACGCCGCAGCTCAACTATTACCCGGTAATGAGCTCGCCACTGCCGTCGCCCGATATAGTCTATACACTCGGCAAGGATTACTACACGGTGCTGGAAGCCTACGACCGGAAGAATGGGAGCTGGGCAACGCTGCGCCTGATCGTAACCCCTATGGTCTTATGGTTATGGATCTCGGGTGGTGTAATCGTGCTCGGCACCATTTTCCTGATGCTACCCGTGCCCAAGACACGTGAGGCGGAACAAGACGCCGGGGCGAGCGGGTGAAGCGCTATTGGCCGATGTTCTTGGTGGCGCTGTTCGCGGCGGTGCTGGTTTACGGCTTGGTACGCCCGAATCCTCACCGGCTGAAGTCGGTGTTGGTGGGCCGTCCTGCGCCAGTTTTTGATACTGTTCTCCTACCCTCATTCCAAACCTCACCCAATGAGCGGCTGAATCTGGCTGATTATTTGGGTAAGCGCCCCATTCTGGTGAACTTTTGGGCTAGTTGGTGCGTAGCTTGTCGTGATGAAGCTCCGGCGCTCGAGCGCTTTTATCAGGCCCACCAGGACCAGCTCTATATTATCGGCGTAGATTACCAGGATCACGTGCCTGACGCAGAGACCTTTGTCCGTAGATTCGGTCTGACCTTTCCCAGCGTGAGCGACCCGCGTGGAAGCATCGGCATCGACTACGGTACCTTCGGGGTGCCGGAGACTTTTGTGATTGACCGTCGGGGTAAGGTGTTGGCCCGCTACCCGCTTCCCTTGGATCAGCAGTACTTTGACCGGATCCTGGTAGAGGTTAGGGAATGAGAGGCCCCCGGTTCTTTTCGGCGGCTGTGATGCTGTTGCTCATGTTGGTGGCCGCAGCCCAGCCGCCGCAGCCCCTACCCCCCGACTTGTCACCAGAGGTTTTTAGGATTGCCGGTACCCTGCGTTGTCCGGTTTGCCAAGGTGAGTCGGCGGCCGAGTCGAACGCAGGAGTTTCGGTAGAGATGCGGCGGATTATCGCTGAGAAGCTGGCCCAGGGGGAAAGCGAAGTTCAGATCCAGCGGTATTTCGTGGATCGCTATGGCCAGTGGATCCTGTACAGCCCGCCGAAGAGTGGTATCGCCGGGTTAGTCTGGCTTTCTCCGCTGGTGGCGCTGGCCTTGATTGGGTTGGCCTTGTGGCGGTATCTGCAGGCGACCCGCAGGCGGGAGATGGAGGAGTTGTTGGCCGAGGATCCCGAGCTCGGGGGGTATGTGCGGGATGCAACTCAGCCTGGGAAGCATGAGGAGGACGAGAGCTGAGCGCTTTTGGGTACGCTATCTTTTTCGGGTTGGTGTTGATTCTGCTGGCGTTGGCCTTTCAGCCTCTGCTCCGCAAGCCTGAGCTATTTCCTGAGAATCCCCGTGCGGAGGAGATCGAGGCCGAGATCGAGGCCCTGAGGAGCGAGACTACCGAACTAGTGGGCCTGGATCGGAAGCGGGCACTTGTGCGGATAGTGCGGCTCGAGCGCCGTCTGAACGAGATCAAGCCCACTGCGGTTTTGCCGAGGCGTATGCCGGTATGGGCTTGGTTGGTAGGTGGCATGGTAGTGCTTGCGGTCATGGGTGTTCTGACCAGCCAGACCTTGCCGCGCTTACCCGGCCAGACGCTGACTACCACCAATGTGAAGCAAGCTCGGGAGATTAAGGTTCTGCGTATTGCAGCGCAACGTGAGAATACCGTCGCGGCTTGGCTGACCTATGCCAATGCGGCCTGGTCGGTACGGGATATCAACGACGCGGCTGAGGGCTATACCAAGGTGCTCAAGCAAGACCCCAAGAACCTCACCGCTTTGCGCCGTTTCGGTATCCTACTTTTCATGTCTGGGCGTTATGCACCGGCTATCGAGGTACTTTCAGCCGTGACCAAGATAGACCCGAGCGTACCTACGGGGTTTCTCTTCCTGGGCAGCGCTTACTACAGTGAAGGCAGGCTGCTCGAGGCTACGGAGGCTTGGAAGGGCTACCTGGCGGCGGGTGGCAGAGCTACCGCTCAAGTGCAGAACCTGATCGCCACGGCCCAGGCGCAACTTTCCGCCAAGACGCCCGGACAGCGGGTCTACGAGGCTAAATGTGCTGTGTGTCATGGGGCCGCCGCTGGGGGCGGCATTGGGCCGGCGCTGGCGGGCAGCCCCATTGTGCGACTTTCCGATGCGGTGAAGGAGATCGTGAATCAGGGAAGCGGGACCATGCCCTCGGTACCGCTGAACGCTGAGCAGATGAGCAACCTACTCACTTATCTCAAGGGGTTGTGATGGCCAAAAAGTATAGTCGTAGGGACATAATCTGGATTATACCCACAGCTGCCGCCGCCGGGTTTTTTGGCTGGTTCGGCTGGCGTACGGCGAGGATACAGCTTCTGAAGCATCCGGCTGGAAAACCGAAGTGGTGGAATGGATCGCGCCTGGGGGTAGCTGATCTTAGTGAATTGTCAGAGCTTTGGAGCTATAAGTACTTTGTCTACCCCACGCAGTTCGGCCCACTACCCAGTGTGTTGATCCGCGTACCTCACACTGATCCGGGTGGTATCAACCGGCCTGACATCCACCTGATCGGCCTATCCAGAATCTGCACGCATATGGGTTGTACTGTGAACTATATCGATGACCTCAAGCTGGGTTCGATGGCCTACAAGTACAACCCCGGATACCCTTTCCTGGGCTGTCCCTGCCACTTCAGTGCCTTCAATCCCCAGGATGCGGGCGATGTAGTATTCGGACCTGCCGACTACCCCTTGCCGCGAATCCGGCTTGAGTTGGATGGAGCGGAGGTATATGCCACTGGTCATGAAGTGCCACTGCGCCCTATCCAGCAGTAGGCGCTAAGGGCGATGTCCCCGAACCCCTGTAATCTATCCAAGGGGTACCACGGAGAATACCGGCCGGTCATACCCTGCGGGGGCCATCCAGTTAGCGTTTTGCAAGGGAGCTCTGTTCCTTGGCGTGCTCAAGGCGAGGAGATGTCCAGCCGCAGAAGTCTGCCTTACCCCGGGGGCTCCATCCGAGCTATGGAAGAAGGGGTCCGTGCCGTGGAGAGGGCTTATGGAATATAAAACGCTGCCGATTATTCCCTGAACACGCGTACGAAGCGGTCCCTACCACGCTGCAGTACTAGGGGCCGCTCGAGCGAGATCGAAAGTCCTTCGTCAACTACGATCTTACCGTCGATTCGTAGGCCGCGGTTACGGATCAGGCGCCGGGCCTCGCCGTTTGAGCCGGTCAACCCGGTCAGCGTACATAAGCGTACTACCCAGATCGCCCCGTCCTCTAGCTCGCTGGCGTGCAGTACAAATCCCGGCAAGTCCTCAGGTATGCCACCCTTGGCCACCTCGTCATAGCGGGTTTCCGCCTCCACCAGGTAGGCCGGCGATGAGCCGTCGATACTTGAAACCTGGTCGCGGCCGGCTCCGCCCAACGCGTAGCCTAGGCTGCTATAGAATGCCGCATCGATCTCGGCCGGAATGGTGGGGAGTGCAAAGGCACCGCATAGAAGCCTGGCCAACACCCGGTGTGCACCCACTGGGCCGCCCCGTTTCAGCAGCTCTTCTACCTCCGCCTTGCTCAGGTTGGTAAGAAGGGCGAAATAGTCAGGCAGGGCCTGGTCTTGTACCCGCATTAGTTTCTTGAACATCACCTCGGGTGGTTCGCTTACGCCGATGTAATTGTCCAGGCTCTTCGACATCTTTTCATGGCCGTCAGCACCCACCAGAATGGGCATCAGCAGCGCGACCTGGGCTTCGATACCGTAGGCGCGCTGCACCTCGCGCCCCACCAAAAGATTGAAACGCTGATCGGTTCCGCCCATCTCCACATCGGCGCGGATAGCCACGGAGTCATAGGCTTGGGCCAACGGGTACAGGAACTCATGCAGGGAAATAGGCACGCCCCCCTGGTAACGGTTTCTAAAGTCCTCGCGCTCCAGCAGCTGAGCTACGGTGAGCTGAGAGGCCAGTTTGATCACCTCGGTGAAGGTCATTCCGCCAAGCCACTCGGAGTTGTAGCGTAGCTCGAATACCTTGGGGTCCATACTCAGGATTCTCCCGGCCTGTTCGGCGTAGCTACGGCCGTTGGCGCGCGTTTCTTCCAGACTTAGGGCAGGACGAGTCTTGTTCTTGCCGGATGGATCCCCGATAGTGCCGGTGAAATCTCCGACGATCAACACTACCTTGTGCCCCAGCTCCTGAAACTGACGCATCTTACGCAACACCACGGTATGGCCTAGGTGAAGATCGGGGCGGCTGGGGTCTGCACCTAGTTTGATGATCAACGGCCGGCCCAGAGCCAACTTGGCGCGTAGCCCGTTTTCGGGCACAATCTCGGCTGTAGCGCTCTTTATCAAGTCGAAGTCGTCCAGCACCATGACCATGAGTATACTTAAACTATGCGTATGCTCCTGGTTCTGGCTGTATTAGTAGTGGGAGTGTTCTTATATGCTGATCTTTATGGGTTGGCATTGGGTCGGGTCAGCCTTACTCCAGTGTAGTACTAGAGCTATTCTGGGGAATCTATGCATGCGATTGAGATTAACGCCGTCTCCGACTCGATCAAGATAGATCTTTCGGGCAGGCTAAGCCAAGGTCGGCTAGGACAGTTTAGACCACTCGCGCCGGCGAACAGATTTACAGCCCCAAGACCTTCTCCGACAGCTTTTGCACTATATCTACCGGCAGTTCTCTGCTGGAAGCTACGTAGTTAATTCCAAGCTTGAGGATACTCGAGGCGAGGCGAGCTACAACTGGCTGCCCACCGAATGGCAATCAGCGGATTTCCAGGAGCAGTGAACGAACCCCGGGCCGGCTTTCCAGCACCGGTGGGACCCGGATTGGTCGTCAAGCTGTCGCTTACGATCGGTTCCATGACTGGTCCAGATCGTATCGATGCGATAGCTGAGGTATCATCCAGATTTTTGTTTCGCGTCTTCGGGCTGAGGTAAGGTGGCGTGACCAAATATGCTGGCCCGACGAGATATTGTTTCGTTAGACCGGCTGGTCTGCAGGTTTGGGCGTATTGAAATCATGCAGTTGCACAGGGAACGGTTAAGATGCCTATCTGAGGCTTCCGGGTGATTGGGGCGCGCCCTGCCCCCCCCTACCGACGATGCGGGCCCCGTCGCCAAGCGCACTCACCCTCTGTGATACCCTCCTTACAGCGGACACAAACTAGCCTGATTTATCTGTCACCTCCGGTAACGAGTGCTCTCCTAAGCTCAGGATGCCCCCGGCAGGCTCTGGAATATGCTAACCTAGAGCTCGTGCCCTCGCTGGGAGGCAGAGGGACAGGAGATTCAGTATTAGGAGGAGCATGGCGAACACCAGTCAGCGTACCCCATCTGCGATGAAGCGGCACCGGCAGTCCTTGAAGCGCAACGCCCGTAACAAGGCCAAACTCTCGACGCTCAAGACTTATGGCCGCAAGGCCGTTGAATCCGCTAGAAACGGAGACAAGGAAGCCGCCGCGAAGTTTCAGCGAGTGGCGGAAAGCTTGATCGATAAAGCGGCCAAGAGGCCTGCGCTGCACAAGAACGCAGCCGCTCGGCGCAAGTCGCGCCTTGCGCACCGAATTGCACTCTTACTCGAAGGGGTAGCCTGAGATGGGGCGGGGCGACCGCCGCACTCGTCGTGGGAAGATCTTCCGCGGTAGCTACGGCAAACTTCGGCCACGCAAGGCTAAGAAATAGGTATCAACTTCTTAATGAATAAGCAGGAGGGCCGCCGGTTTGCCGGGGCCCTCCTGCTGTACCCACCTGGTGATCACGCTCAGATTTATTTACGCCCCCAGGGCTCGAGCAGAATTTGACCCTCAATGATCCGAGCCCGCTCCGCTCCACGCCCGCTGAACCCATCTTCCGGTGCCCTAGCAACCATCTCCGCGATTCTCAGCTGCTTAGCCTCTACTGACAGTGCCCAGATGGCAGCTTCCTGATTGCCGAGCGCGCCTGCGTGGGCCAGCCCACGCAGCTTTCCCACTACGATCACATCACCGCCGGCTGCGATCTCCGCGCCCGGATTGACGTCACCCAAAACCACCACGGTACTGGAGGATTCAATACGCTGGCCCGACCGCAAGGTATGCGCGACCACCTCCGTGTAGGGCATAAAGCGCTCACCGCGCGGCGGCTTAAGGGTCAGGGAGGTATCGAGTGCCTTGGCCGCTGTGATCAGGGCCTCTAAGGCCTCACTCTGCACCGGGCCAGACACCTCCACTTCCAGGGGAAGAGAAGGTAAACCAATAAGAGCGGCCGAAACCTCGTCGGGGGTCTCGTGGCCGTCCAAGCGAATAGCCAAAGCACCAATGGTCGCACGAACTCTCACCCTTAACAATTTAACCGGGTTTTCACCAGTTGGGTAGATTGGCGGGTACATGCCAGTATGCTGCCATCACTGCCTTGGCGATGGGCATAGCTACCCAGCTCCCATCCCCGCCGTTCTCGACGAAAGCTACTACTACCAGAGGCGGGTATTTAGGACTGGGCTTAAGAGGTCCATAGCCTATGTACCAACTATCCGGTGCATGGGGGCCGGGTACCTGGGCGGTTCCAGTCTTGCCGCCGGTGGGTACGGTGAACTTCTGAAAATCGAGCTTGGCGGTTCCCTCTGTGGTGGCAAGGCGGAGACCACGCCGCAGAACGGCATAGTAGCTGCCGGGTACCCGAGTGACCGGCGGCACGACGGGGGTATCGCCGATTTTCTCCACCAGGTGCAGTACTGGTTGGCGCCCGTTCTCTATGATAGTGGCCAGCATTCGGGCCATCTGAACAGGCGTTGCCAGTACCTGCCCTTGGCCGATGGCCACTGAAAGCGTATTGCCGGGGTACCAAGGTTGGTTGGTGAGTTGACGATTGTTTTTCAGTGTCGGTAGGAAGCCGTTCTGCTGCGGAAGGGCCAGTCCTGTGGGCCGACCAATGCCCAGCGCCTTGGCCCGGTCGGCGATGGGATCCACCAGCTTGGTGGGCTGGCCTTTGATGACCGCCTGATAAAACCAGGTGTTGCAACTGTGAGCTATGGCTTGCTCGATGTTCATAGGGCCCATGTCTTTCTTGGCCCAGTTTCGACGCACCACGCCGCCGTAGATGATGGCTGTTTTGCAGTCGAAGATGGTGCTTGGGCTGACTACGCCGGACTCGAGCAGGGCGGAAGAGGTAACCGGCTTGAATGTCGAACCGGGCGGATAGGCCGAAACCGCCCGGTCCAGCATGGGATGAAGGGGATCGCTGAGGATCTTGCTGATATCAAAAGGTACAGGCTGCTGGGTGAATAGGTTAGGGTCGTAGCCGGGCACGCTGGCCATGGCCAACACCGCACCGTTTCTGGGATCTATGGCTACTACTGCGCCACGTACCACCTTCACATCGGGCGGGAAGTCGTGTGTCTTGCGCCAGGCGTTGACCCAGCGCACACTTTCCAAAAGCGCCTTCTGAGCTGCTATCTGCAGCGGGTAGTCGATGGTCAGGTACAGGTCTTTGCCGGGTACCGGCTCGCGCAGTACCTTTTCCCGCACGGTTTCCCCCAGGGCATTCACCTCGATCGACATCAGGCCCGGCCTCCCGCGTAGCTGGTCCTGGTAGGCGGCCTCCAGCCCGCTTTTCCCGACTACATCGTCTGGAAGATAGCCGTTCTTCAGATCTTGCACGTTGGCAAGCTGCACGAATCCCAGAACCGGTCCGGAAATGGGATGGGGATAGTAGCGCTCGATACGCCGCTTCAATACCAAGTTCTTCTGCCCTGCAGTCAATTCGGCCAGGGTGGGCACCAGCTCATTGGGGATGTTGGTAGCTACTACTACCGGTTTGTCCTTGACCGGCGGAAACCTTCTTAGCTTGAGGAGATCTAGAATACGTCCGGTGAAGAGTACTGGGCCACCCTTGTATTCCAGGTCGACTGTATAGCGGTTCTCAGCGATAGGCAGACCGTTTCTATCGAAGATACGGCCCCGCGGCGCGGAAATAGCTACGGTCTTGATGTAGTTGTCGCGGCTTTCGGTGGCGTAGCTGGCGTACTCTACCAACTGCAACTGTGCCAGACGCCCTATCAGCACCAGCATAATCGCGAAAATCAAAATGAGCAGTCCGCGGATCCTGCTATTCATAGACCTTTTCCGTCTGCCGACCCAGGACCCACCCGGCTAGCCAGAAGAACAGGGGAGACAGCAGCATGGTTAACAGCAGCTCCGGCAAAAAAACCTGAACGAAACTGGCTGAGCTCAAGAGACTGAAACGGAGCCAGTAAACCACTAGTATGTACCCGAACCACTTGGCGAGAAAACTCATCAATATGATGGAGAAACGGCCTAGCGGCTCTTCCCAGTGCATGAAGCGGGACAGCCAAAGATAAATGTAAACCGCCCACAACAGGCCCATGGCATGTACGCCGAGGTTACCCGCGTAGACCAAATCCTGAAGCAGTCCCAGGGCAAAGGCGGTTAGTAATCCCAGGGAAGGTGTCTGACGGACGGCCAGCACCAGCGCCAGCAGGAAGAATAGATCCGGAGGCGGTATGGAGTCCGGGAGTAGGCCGCTGAACACCGATTGCAGGCCGATAGTGATGATGAGAAGACCGAGGGTCCTCATAGCGGTTTGAGAACCACCACTTCCTCCAGCAGGGAGAACGAGACCAGCGGCCGGGCGATGACCACCCGCTGAAGTGCACCGGGTGCAGGCAGCACCACCTGGACGATGCGGCCCACTGGAATACCTTCGGGAAAGAGGCCTTGAATAGCGCCCGAGAGCAGTAATTCGCCTACCCTAGGATTGCTGGCGGCTGGGAGTTCGACCCTGAGCCTGTCCGGAGGGGAGCCGTAGGCGATGCCGCGCCCCGGCTGGCCAGCGAGCTGTACGCCGACCCTGGATTGCGAGTCTACGATGGTGCGTACCACCGCTTGGTCGGCGTCAATCTCGGTGACTACGCCCACTAAGCCGGCGCCGGAGGTAATAGGCATACCCAGCGAAAGCCCTTGGTCCCTGCCTGCAGCGATGAACAGCCTCCGATACAGACCTCCACTGCTTGAACCTATGACCGAGGCCACCGCCACGATACCGGGTGCCTGGTTTCGTTTCACGCCCAAAGCCAGCGAGAGGCGATGGGCTTCGAGTGAAAGGCGCGCATTTTCCTGAGTCAGCCGGGCTGCTTCCTGCGTGAGTGAGCGGTTCTCCTGGCGAAGGTTCCGCCTGTCGGTCAGCGTGGCCAGCGCTCCGCGTATGTTTTGGCCCAAGGTGTAGGTCAGATCGGTTAGTGGTGCAATACGCGCGGCTACCACACCGACCGAGGCTTCCACGCCTGAGCTGCGTGTGAGCGCGGCCAGGATGAGGG
The DNA here is from genome assembly GCA_964402875.1 of uncultured bacterium. Classification (GTDB taxonomy): domain Bacteria; phylum Deinococcota; class Deinococci; order Deinococcales; family Marinithermaceae; genus CAYODT01. The sequence goes on from CAYODT010000007.1 coordinate 28,560, forward strand.
CCGCCACTACCAAGCCGGTAAAGGTGAATCTAGTCAACCCGCAAACCCTCCCTGAGCAATGCAGCCCATACCCACCGTACCGGAAGGCCCATTACGGTATAGAAATCACCTTCGATGCGCTCAATAAGTACCATACCTCTGTCCTGTATGCTGTATCCGCCGGCTTTGTCCAACCCCTCTCCGCTCATTGCATACCAGTTGATCTCGGCGGTGGACAGTGCTCTGAAACGCACCCGGGTTTGGTCCACGAAGGAGGTAATTTCCCCTTGTGGGTTGATCAGGGCGGTTCCGGAGAAGACGCTATGCCAACGTCCCGACAGCTGCTCTAGGAAGGATCGGTTTTCGGTGACGTTTTTGGGTTTACCAAGTGCCCGGCCATCCAGGGCCACTGCGGTATCGGCAGCCAGCACCAGGCCTCCGGTTGTCTCCCAGATCATTTGAGCCTTGGCCTTGGCCAGCTCGAGCACCTGGTCTTCCGGTTGTGAACGGTGGTAAAGCGGTTCATCAAGATCGGCGGCCAGGGTTTCAAATGACAGTCCTAGCCGGCGCAGCAGTGTGATTCGTCTAGGGCTCGAGCTGGCCAGTACCAGCTGAGCCGGTAAGATCAGGGGACCGGGCACGGATGCGGCCGGGTTCATCAATACCCCTCGACCGCTCCGCCCTGGACCAGAGCCACGCCACTGGAGGTGCCCAGCCGGCTGGCGCCCGCTTCAATCATGGCCACGGCGTCTGCGGTGCTGCGGATTCCGCCAGCTGCTTTCACCCGCGCTTTGTCGCCGGCCACCTGGGCCAGCAAACGTACATCATCCAGGCTGGCTCCGCGCGGCCCGAAGCCGGTAGAGGTCTTTAGAAAATCGGCTCCGCCACTGAGCGCTGCCTCAGCGGCCCTGCGGATCTCGGCCGTTTGCAGGTAGCCGGTTTCCAATATGACCTTCAACATCACTCCGGGTACTGCTTCACGTACCCTATGTACGTCGGCTTCCACGCTCTCCCAGTCCCCCGCCCTGGCCAGTCCCAGATTGATGACCATATCAACCTCGCTGGCACCGTGCGCGACAGCCTGTGCAGCCTCATGGGCCTTAAGCGGCGAGGTGCCGGCACCCAAGGGAAAGCCGGCTACCGAGACCACCGCAACATTCCGGCCGGCTAGACGCTTCGCGGCCAAAGGCACATAGAAGGGGTTAACACAGACCCCAAAAAAGCGGTTTATAATTGCCTCCTCGCAGAGCGTTTCAATATCGCTTGGGGTTGCAGTGGGCTTGAGCAGAGTGTGATCAATGTACGGTGCCAGATCCATGGACCTATGCTACTGTTCCTGCTGCCCCTTTAGTAATGGAAGGCATAGGCACCGTTAGCCAGGAAGGCCAGGATGCCATCGGTGATCCCCTCGGCGATCTTTTTTCGATAGCTGGCCTCGGCTAATCGCCGCCCCTCGGTGGGGCCGTTGGCAAAGCCGACTTCGGTGAGGATGGCGGGGATGCGGGCGTTGCGCAGTACGTAGAAGGGCGCGGTGTGGATACCCCGGTCGGTGGCTCCGGTAATCTTGACTAAGTCCGATTCCACCGTACCAGCCAGCTTTCTTGAGAAGGTCAGGTTGGTTTGCGCGACTAGGTCGGCCAGGGCCTGATCGGTGCTGGTCTGCGCAGCTCGAGTGAGCTGCTGGCCGGTCTTTCCACCTCCATTCTCGTAGATCGCCAGCTCAAGCACCCGGGAATCCAACGCTCGGCCCAGATAATAGGTTTCAATCCCATGTGCGGGGTTGGGTGCGCTGTTGACGTGGATGGAGACGAACAGCGTGCGCCCCGGAGCAGCCAGGGCCGCCCGCCCGGCCAGGTCGGCTACCACCTGGCCCTGAGATCCCAGCGCGGTATCGCTGGTGCGGGTCATGATTACTTTGACGCCCTGAGCTTCCAGCAACTTGCGTATCCTCAGGGCAACATCCAACGTGATCTGCTTTTCGATGACGTAGCCGATGGCTCCGGGGTCCCAGCCGCCATGGCCGGGATCGAGGATGACTACCGGGGTAGGGGGCGAGGGCTTCGGTGGCGGTGCCACTGCTGCTGCGGGCATGTTGAAGTCGATGACTAGGCGGAGGGTGGTTCCTTCCCCGGGTAGGGTGAAGCTGCGCTGAGTCACACCGGGCAACATGTGTACCAGGTACGAGGTGCCACCAGGTATAGGGACCGTCTGGTATGAGGATACTTCAGGGGTGTTGAGCTGTTGATCCCGTGGCGGGCTCGTAGCTCCAACGATACTTAGCTTGAGTGTGCGGCCGTTGATGCTCAGTGTGTAGTGCGTACCTTTGGTCAGGTCGAATACCAGCCGCGTAAAGCTGTTATGGACGCCCACACGCGGTGCGGCGAGCGCCAAGGGCATAAAGGCGACCAGCAGAAGCAGGAAGCGCATTGGCTCCATTATAGGTTTGTACCGTACTAGATGGGGTAAAACTACATTAAACGGTACTACCTATAAAGGCCGCCCACTCAGGAACCGTTTCCCGCCGTCGCTGCGGCGGCCATAGCCGTCTCGGCGGCGGCAAGCGTTATCGCGAGCTCCTTCTGCCCGTGCGCCGCAGAGATGAAAGCGGCTTCGAAAGGGCTTGGCGGCCAGTAGACACCATGATCCAGCAACGCGTGAAAGAAGTGGCTGAAGGCCTTCCGATTGCTGGAGACTGCTGTGTTGTAGCTGGTGACCGGGGTCTTGGAAAAGAAAACGGTAATCATCGAGCCCACCCGGTTTATGTTGATGGCTACACCAGCTCTTTCTGCGGCGATCCGTAGACCGCTTTCAAGCTCTTGTCCATAGGCTTCCAACTGTGCGTAGGGTGGATGCTCACTTAACAGCCGCAGTGTGGCCAGGCCTGCGGCCATAGCTACCGGGTTTCCGGAGAGGGTACCGGCCTGGTAGACCGGACCACTGGGTGCGACCTGCTGCATGAGTGCCCCGGTACCTCCGTAGGCTCCAACCGGCAACCCGCCGCCGATGATTTTTCCCCAGGTGACCAGGTCGGGCTTCAGGCCATAGCGCTCGACGGCACCACCCTTAGCCAGCCGGAAGCCGGTCATGACCTCATCGGCGATCAGCAGTGCACCGTGTTGACGAGTGATGGTATGCAGCGCTTCCAGGAACGCCGGGCTGGGTGGAATAACACCGGTGTTGCCCACTACCGGCTCGAAGATGACTGCTGCAATGCTGCGTGGATGAAGCGAGAAGAGTTGTTCGATACTGCTTGGGTCGTTGTACTCGGCGACCAGGGTCAGGTCGGCGAAGGCCTGTGGCACCCCGGCGCTGGATGGCGCGCTGCCTGCCGTACCACCGGTGGCCAAAAGCCCTGAGCCCGCTTCGACCAGCAGGCCGTCTGCATGGCCGTGGTAGTTTCCCCTGAACTTAACGATGAGATCCCGCCCGGTGAAACCACGGGCCAGCCGCAGTGCGCTCATAGTGGCCTCGGTGCCACTGGATACGAAGCGGATCATCTCACAGGCCGGGTAGGCCTCCAACACGCGTTCGGCCAGCTCCAGCTCCAGCTGATGGGGCGCTCCGAAGCTGAGGCCCCGCTGCGCCGCGGACTGTACCGCTTCGACCACTTGAGGGTGTGCGTGCCCGAGGATCATCGGCCCCCAAGAGCCCACGTAGTCGATAAAGGGATTATCATCCACGTCAAAAACCAGGGCCCTCTCACCCCTGGCGATGAAGGGTGGTTTGCCTCCTACCGCCTGATAAGCGCGAACGGGGGAGTTCACACCGCCCGGGAACAGCTTCAATGCGCGCTGCAAGAGTTCCTCTGACCGTTGCGTGTTCATGTGTTTGAAGCTACCATCCCTTACCCGGCTCAACAAGACCGGGGCGGTCCCGGCAACGAATGACACTTTTGTGACACACTATCTTGGCGTAGATTGATAAACATGGTTGAGGAGAGATGAATCGACTAGCCTTGATCGGAACATCTGAGCGTAGGGGCGGTACTCAGGCTCTGGAGGCGTGGACCAACTGGGTGTTGACGGTCGATGCCTGGCCGTCTGCATGGGTTCGTGAGATCGTGCCTATTCTGACCTGTAACCGCAGCGACCTGGTGGTGGCGTTGCCCGAGGGGGTGCCCCTGGAAACGGTGCGGGATGAACTGGTGCCGGAGGGCTTGCCGCGTGGCTACGCTTATGGAGGCATTGCGGCGCTTGAGCAGCTTATTCGACTGAGTGCCTCGCTGGACTCGCTTAATCCGGGAGAGGATCAGGTTCTGGCCCAGGTGCGTGGGAGCTACGAATTAGCTAAGGAGGCGGGTACTACCGGGCCGCTGACGGATTTTGCCCTGCAGAATGCCTTGCGGGCTGCTAAGCGTGTACGTAGGGAGGTGGTGCTGGCCCCTGTGCGGACCAGTTTATTCAGCTTGGCACGTCCGTCTTTCGAGGCGATGTTGCCCAAGCGGGCCCGTATTGCGTTGCTGGGTGCCGGACAGATGGGTGAATTGGTGGCTAGGAGTATGCGGGCGCGTCCTGAGACCGAGTTTTGGATTATCAACCGTGGGCTCGAGAAAGCGCAGCGACTCGCACGCTTAGTCGGTGGACATTCACTCGGTCTGCAGACCTTCTTGGAAGGCGGCCCCCGCGTGGATGGTTTAGTAACGGTAATTTCCGCGGAACGCCTAGTTGGCGGGGCTTTTTTCGAGCGGCAGCCTGACCTGCGGGTGGTGGTGGACTTGGGTATGCCCAGGAACGTTGATCCGGTGGCGGCGCAGCAGGCCGGTGTGCGCCTGATTGGGTCCGAGGAGCTGCGCAAGCTGGGGGAAGTGCGGCGCAGCCGGCTCGAGCATGCCTTGCGCCAGGCTGAGGTTTTGGTGCAGGAGATCACCGCGGAGACGGAGGTAGAGTGGAATGAGCGCCGCCTAGCACCGTATTATTCCGGCTTGCGACTGGCCTACCAGGCCAAACTTGCTGAGAGCCTGACGGGTGTACTGAGCGAAGACGAACTCAGCCGACTGGCTAACCGGGTTGCGCACATCTCCCTAAGTGGCGTACGGGGCCTAGCTAGGCGGCAAGGAGTGGAGGCGGCCATGGTGTTCCTGGATGAGGCAGGTCTGCTTACAGGAGAAGGCTGTGCTTGAGCTACGCTTAGCTACCCGCGCCAGCGCGCTGGCCCTATGGCAGGCCCGGTTTGTGGGTAAGGCCTTGGAGGCACTTGGGGCCAGAGTCGAGCTGGTGCGGGTACATACTCAGGGCGACCGGGACCGTCGGCCGTTTTCCGCGCTGGACGGCCAAGGTTTCTTTGCGGGAGCGGTGCAGGCTTCCGTACTGAATGGCGAGGCGGACCTGGCGGTTCACTCCTATAAGGACCTGCCGGTGGTCTCGCCACCGGGACTGGTAATAGCAGCGGTGTTGGGGCGGATTGACCCGCGTGACTGTCTGGTGATACGCAGTGAAGTCTACGATCCGTCCGCTTCCTATCTGAATATCAAGCCGGGTGCGCGGGTGGGTACCAGTGCGGCGCGCAGGCAGGCGCAGCTGGCGGTGTTCAGGCCGGATCTTACGGTGCTGGAGCTGCGAGGGAATATCCCTTTCAGGTTGGCGGCGGTGCAGCGTGGGACTTACGACGCCGTTTTGTTGGCGGCCGCCGGTCTGAAGCGGCTCGAGCCGGATCTGGAGCAGTTGCACGCACAGCTCCTGCCACCGGAGGTCTTCGTTCCCGCGCCGGCCCAAGGGGTGATAGCGGTGGAGTGCCGTGCCGGCGACCCTGCCGTGCGCACACTGCTGGCTGGCTTAGACCAGCCGGAAGAGCGAGTACTGGTCGAGGAGGAGCGTCGCCTGATGGGCCGCTTGGTGGGTGGGTGCCAACTGGCTTTGGGCGCGCATGCTCGTCGCATGAGGGACGAGGTGGAGTTTATCGCTTGGTACGGCGGACAGACTTACAAGGTGACGGCGGCAGGTGCAGTGGGCCTTGCCGGTGAGGTATTCGAGCGGATCAGGGCCGACCACCCTACCGTGGAGGAGCAAGTACGGCGATGAGGATTGTGCTCACCCATTCGGAAGGCCGCCTGCTGGGTTTGGAAGAGGGCTTGCGTGCCATGGGCCATTGGGTAAAGCACCTGCCGCTGGTGCGTACCCGGCCGATCGAGGACGTCTCCTTGGTGAGCGTAAGTGAATGTCTATGGTGGCTTTTCACCAGCCAGAGTGCTGCATCGGCGGTGCTGGCGTTGGGGAATACTTGGCGGGATCACAAGATCGCCGTGGTGGGCGGAGTCACGGCAGGGGTGTTCGAAAAGGCCGGCCGCCGAGCCGATCTAATCAGCCCGCAAACCAGCGCAGCGGGCTTGGCGGAGGCCTTCTTGCGCCTGGGAGCGGGAGGACCGGTGGGGTTGCTGCAGGCTGAGTACCCGCTTCCGGTGCTGTGTGAGCGGCTCACCGAAGCAGGTATGGCGGTAAGATCTTTAGCGGTATATCGCACCGAAACCCGGCCTTGGCCGCGGACCGTTTCCCCACCGGACCTGGTTGTGGTGGCCAGCCCATCGGCTGTCTCGGTCCTGCCGGATGCAGTAATCAAAAATAGTTTCTGCATAGCACTTGGGGCTACCAGCGCGGAATACCTACGCAGGGCCGGTGCGCATTTTGACGTAGTCGCATCACCCGGAGTGGCCGCGGTGCTGGCTTGGGTGAAGGCTGCGGGTGAAGCGACCAAGTCTCACCACGATGATGGTCTATTTTTGAGGAACTAGGGAGGATGAGCGAGCGTATGGATCCAACGATGCTTACTGAGCAGCCGATACACACCACTGCACTGCGAAAGCGCCCCAGGCGGCTTAGAGCCCACTCGGTGCTGCGTGACAGCGTGGCCGAGACGCAGGTAGCCGCCCGGGACTTCATCTTGCCCTTCTTTGTGTTGCCGGGCACCGCGCGGGAAGAGCCCATCGACAGCCTGCCCGGCGTATCGCGCTTTAGTGTGGAGCCCTTGCTTAGACGGCTCGAGCAGGCCTTCAAGCTGGGGGTGCGAGCATTCATGTTTTTCGGGGTGTTGCCAGAGGAGAGCAAGGACGAAACCGCTGAAAGTGCCGCCGATCCGGAAGGGCCGGTGCCGGCGGCGATCCGCGCGGCCCGCAGGGCCTTCGGAAACGAGGTGGTGCTCTACTCCGACGTCTGCTTGTGTGCGCATACCTCCCATGGCCACTGCGGCTTGCTTAAGCACACGCCACGGGGAGTGATTATCGATAACGACGCTACTTTGCCCCAGCTGGCCGCCATGGCCGGGGTGCATGCCGAAGCCGGGGTCGATTTCGTCTCGCCTTCGGACATGATGGATGGACGGGTAGGCTACCTGCGAGAGTCGCTCGACGCGGCCGGCTACAGTGAGACCGGTATATTGGCCTACGCGGTAAAATACGCCAGCGCTTTTTACGGGCCTTTCCGCGAGGCGGCGCATAGTTCGCCCAGCTTCGGGGACCGCTCGAGCTACCAGATGGACTACCGTAACGCCGGGGAAGCGTTGCGCGAGATTGCATTGGACGAAGATGAAGGAGCCGACTTGCTCATGGTGAAGCCTGCCATGCCCTACCTGGACGTGCTGGGGGCAGTGCGGCAGCATACCCGCTTACCGCTGGCGGCTTACCAGGTGAGTGGCGAGTACGCGATGCTCAAGGCGGCGTCCCGCGCGGGGGTATTCGAAGAGCCACGGGCCGTGCGCGAGAGCCTGTACGCAATCAAACGGGCCGGTGCGGATCTCATTGTCACTTATTATGCGCTGGAGGCCCTGGATAAAGGATGGATCTAGTGTGGCCGGGCGGCGTGATGGTCCCGGACCCGGCTTTCGCGCCTCGCGCAGATGGGCCTGGTTGGCTTTTGGTTTGATCGCCGCCTTTTCGGTGGCTCAGGTCGGCTGGTGGATCGCCTTTCAGCGCTCCTACGTTCAGGATGACCTGAGCCGTGTACTTTTCGGCTGGCTGCAGGAGGTGCGCCTGGCGCAGGATCTACTGGAGGCCACGCCCCCGGCCGAGCGCCCGCGGATCCTATCGGCCTTGCAGGAGGAATTCCCTCACCTCACCGTGCAAAACGGCCGGGTGGGTGTTAATCCCCGGACCTTTGCCGAGTACCGTAGCCGCGAAACCGGTGCACTTCGTATGTTCGCTTATGAGGCCCCCTTTTTTCTGCTGGTGGTGCTCTTAGGACTTTGGGTCATCGCTTCGAGTATGCGCTCCGAGCGGGAGTTTAAGCGCCGCCAGGAGAACTTTCTGCTGTCTGCCAGCCACGAGTTCCGTACACCCCTCGGGACCCTGAGATTGCTGCTGGAGACCTTGCAGTACCGTGATCTACCGGTGGAGAAACGTACCGAATACCTGCAGAATATGGGGCTCGAGCTGCACCGCCTGGACGACCTGAGCGAGCGGCTTCTGGCCACCGCGCGTCTTCAGCAGGGTCTGCTCTCCACCGACGAGCGGGTTCACGATCTGCGCGAGGTGGTAAAGGAAATACTGGAAGGGTTGCGCCCTTCGCTGGAGGCTCGTGGGGCTGAGCTTCACCTGGATATACCCGCAGCGCCGCTTTGGGTTGAGGTGGATGCCCAGGCTCTGGCCTTACTTGTTTCCAACTTACTGGATAACGCCGTCAAGTACAGCTCTTCCCACCACAAGCCGGTCTGGACACGGTTGACGACTGTGAAAGGGCGGGCTTGCCTGGCGGTGGAGGATAGCGGGGTGGGCGTGCGCGCGCAGGAGGTCAGGAGTATATTCGAGCCTTTCTACCGAGCCGGTAACCAGATGGACCGCCGGGTGCCGGGCCTGGGCCTGGGCCTATACCTGGTTCGCTCGCTGGCGGAGCTGATGGGTGGGGAGGTGCACTATGAGTCCCTGCAGCTGGGCAGCCGTTTCGTGGTGTGCCTGCCCCTTAAGGCTGGGACGGCTGTTTTGCGCGAGGCTGGGAGAGATACCGGTTGAAACAACGTGTGCTGGTAGTTGAAGACGAGATGTCCATGGCCGCGGTGCTGAAGGACAATCTTGAAGGGGAGGGATTCGAGGTCCGGGTAGTATCCGACGGCCGGGAAGCACTTTCGGCTTGGCAGACTTACGAGCCCGACCTGGTGGTTCTTGATGTCATGCTGCCGCATATGGACGGTGTTTCGGTGGCCCGCAGGATGCGTAGTAAGGGCTTTCGTACGCCGATTCTCTTTCTTTCAGCTAGGGGTGAGCCAAAGAGCCGGATGGAGGGTTTGGAAGCTGGCGGAGATGATTATATGGCCAAGCCCTTCCACCTGCGCGAGTTTCTGTTGCGGGTGGGTGCTATGCTGCGACGCCAAGCCTGGCACGTAGACCAAGCTGGCACTCGGCCCGGTTTCTCGTTTGGGGAATACCATGTCGACTACCTCACCTGGACTGCCGAGGCGGCGGGTGGGCGTAAGGAGATCATGGGCGAGCGAGAGCTGGCCATCTTCAAGTTACTCGCCAGTAAGCCCGGCCAAGTGGTCAGCCGCGACGAGATCCTCGACGAGGTGTGGGGGAAAGATGTGTTCCCCAGCAGCCGCACTATCGATAACTTCGTAATGCGTCTGCGCCGGCTTTTCGAGCCCAATTCGGCTCATCCGGTCTATTTCCATAGTGTGTGGGGTGTGGGATACCGATTTACGCCCGATCCGCAGCCCGCAGCCGAATCCGAGGAGGAGGATCGGTGACCGCGGCAGGGATAAGAGATACGCTTTTTATGCGCGTCGCCAGGGGTGAGCAGACCTCCAAGGCGCCTATCTGGTTCATGCGCCAAGCCGGGCGACACCTCGCGGAGTACCGGGTGCTCAAGGAGCGGTACGGGTTCGAACGGATGGTCCACACGCCGGAGTTAGCCGCGGAGGTCACCCTGCAGCCGGTACGGCGGTACAAGCTGGATGCCGCCATCTTATTCAGCGACATCATGACCCCGCTGGCCTCGATGGGCGTGGAGGTACACTTTAACCCCGGTCCAGTGTTGGCGGAACCGCTTCGCAGCGAACGCCAAGTGGAAGGGCTGATTGTTCCAGATGCCGGCGAGATCGCCCCGTTCGTGATGCGCACGCTCGGTATAGTGAGGGAGGCGTTGGCGGCCGAGGCGGTCTCGGTCATCGGTTTTGCCGGTGCGCCTCTCACACTGGCTACCTATCTGGTGGAAGGTTCCGGCTCGAAGAACTTCGAGAGCTTCAGGGCCTTTCTTGGCGCCGCCCCACGGGTGGCGCATCAGCTGCTGGCCAAGCTGACCGAGGTTACAATCCGCTACCTAGGCGCCCAGATCGAAGCGGGCGCAGAAGCCGTACAACTCTTCGATACTTGGGCGGGCCTTCATGATGAACCTACTTACCGGGCTTTCGGTGTACCGTACAACGTCCGGGTTCTTAAGGCGCTCGAGCATTTCGGGGTGCCGCGCATCTTCCTGGCCGTCGGGGCTTCGCAACTGCAGCGGGCCATCGCCGGACTACCCTGCGAGGTGATCAGCGTGGACTGGCGTATGCCGCTTGCAGAGGCCAGGTCGTACTTTCCCGGCCGAAGCCTACAGGGTAATCTCGACCCAGCGGCGCTTTTTGCGCCTCCCGAGGTGTTGGCGGTTCGGGCGCGCGAGGTGCTCTTGGCGGGCCTGGGCGCTGGCCATATCTTCAACTTGGGTCACGGCTTGTTCCGCGACACCGCACCTGACCAGGTGATGCGGCTGGTCGATACTGTTCGTGGCTTTGACCGGGAAAAGGAGAACTAAGGTGTCTGAATCCTGTACTCATGAGGGGGAAGAGACCCACCGGCAGGTCAACTTCTACCCAGCCGGCCTGATTAGCCAAAGACCGCCGAATCAGAGTAAAAGCCAGCCCTCGGCCTATACCTCCTTTAAAACGGATCCTTATGTTTTTGGCGATGGGGATCCTTAGTCGCTCGGTTACTTGCTGAATGGTGTGAATAAGGAGATCGAGGATATTATGGAGGATCCGGCTTAGCCGGTTTATGCCTATAAACTTTGAGGTGCGCGTATGAATGTACTTTTTATGGCCTACGGCACCCCCTACCACGCCGGGGAGACCAAGGCCTATTACACCGATATCCGCCACGGCAGTCCGCCTCCGGTGGAGCTGATGCGGGAACTCGAAGGGCGGTACCGGACTATCGGTAGGAGCCCTTTGAACGAGATTTCTTATGCTCAGGCGGTACGCCTGGAGGCCAGCCTGAACCTGCTGCTGCCGCCGGTAGCCGCACGACTGAACGATTCGCCCGGGCCCCGGTTGCCGGGCCCGGCTAAGGTGTATTTCGGCACTAAGCATAGCCGTCCTACGATCGGTGAGGCGCTATCGGGCTTGGCGGAAGATGGGGCGCAAAAGGTGGTTGGGCTGGTGGCTGCGCCGCACGAGTCCGCGCGTGGCACGGCTGAATACCGTGCCAAGGTGGAAGAGGCCCTCCGGGATTTGAAGGTTCCCTTATCCATACGCTACGTAGGAGCCTACGGCACGCATCCGCACTACCTACAGGCGGTCGCCAACCGGGTGCTCGAGCAGCGTTGGCGCCTTGACCAGCCCGATGACGCCCTCTATTTATTCACTGCTCACGCTATTCCCGTACGTGCCGCAGCCGACGGGCAGTATTCTGCCCAGGTTCAGGCCACGGCACGCGGCGTGGCTGCCCGTCTGAACCTTGTCCACTGGGAGGTGGCCTGGCAGTCGGCAGGCCGTACGCCTGGTCCCTGGATCGGACCGGATATTAACGAACGGCTTGAGCGGGCCGCAAGCCAAGACTTTAAGGAGGTGGTGGTTGCTCCGGTGGGGTTTCCTACTGACCATCTGGAGGTGTTCTTTGATATTGACTTCGAAGCAGCTCACACTGCCGAGCGGCTGGGTCTCAGGTTGTTGCGTACCCGTAGCCTGAATGCCGAGCTGGACTTCATAGAGGTGCTGCGCGGGCTGGTGCTGGATTGCTGGGGAGGATTCGAGGACTCCCATGCCTGACCTGGTGGTGATCGGTGGGGGCATGGCCGGACTCTCGGCGGCCTACCAGGCCAAGCAGGACCAGCCTTCGCTGCGGGTGGCCCTGCTGGAGTCTTCCGCCCGGCTGGGCGGCAAGGTGCGCAGCCAGCGCGAAAACGGCTTCTTACTGGAGGCCGGGCCCGATGCGATTGTGCGCTACAAGCCCTGGGGATTAAAGCTGATCGACGAATTGGGGCTTTCACCGCGCGTGGTGAGCACTAAGCCTGCTCGTCCCTCGGCCATGATTCACGACGGAAGGACCGCGAAGCCTATTCCCGCAGGTCTGCAGATGGTGATTCCCGGGGATCTGTGGGCCATGGCCAAGACTCCCTTGCTTTCGCCCCTGGGCAAGCTCAGGGCGCTGCTCGATCTATTACTGCCCCCTGGGCCGGGAGGTGACGAGGCTTTCGGCGATTTCATCCGCCGGCGGTTGGGGCGGCAGGTTTGGGAGCGCTTGGCCGCGCCGCTCAGCGGCGGTATCTACGGGGGGGATCCGGCGCAGCTTTCCACCCAGGCGGCGTTTGCGGGGCTCAAGACTTTGGAGCTCGAGCACGGTAGCTTGATCCGCGGCGCCATGGCTCAGCGAAAGCGGCGGGTTGCGCGCGAAAGCGGTGGACTTTTTGCTTCGTTAGAAAATGGTCTAAGTGGCTGGGCGGAAGCCTTGACGGCCGGTCTGGGAGATACGGATGTCCGGCTGGACGCGCCGGTGGAAAGGCTCATACCTGCCGGCTCGACCTGGCAGGTTCATACCCCTGAGGGTGCGTTGAGTGCGAATGCGGTGATCCTGGCCGTGCCGGCTCCCACGGCCGGGCGGCTTTTGGACCAGCTGCGCCCCGAGGCTGCGGGGGCCCTATCGGATATTCCTTATGGAGATTCGGCTACGGTCTCCCTGGCCTTCCCGCTTGAGAGCCTGCCTAAGAGGGTGGGCCACGGTATATTGATGGCTGCGGGCCAGGGCTTTGCGGTGCGCGGGTTTACCTGGACGGATCAAAAATGGGCTGGACGCGCACCGCAGAATTACGGCCTGGTGCGCGCCTACTTCTCCGGTGTGAAAGCCGGCGAAGCTGAGTTGGAGCGCTTGGCCCTGCGGGACCTGGATCGGCTTTGGGTACGGTGCCCGGAGCCCTTGCATAGTTGGGCCTTCCTTTGGCCAATGGGGTTGCCCCAGTACACCGTTGGGCACTTGGAGCGGGTTTCCATGGCGATGTCGGCGGAGGAGTTGCCGGGTCTCTTCCTGGCAGGTGCGGCCTACCATGGTGTGGGGTTGCCCGAGGTAGTCAGAATGGGCCGCGAGAAGGGTACGCAGGCAGCCGCCTATCTGCGGCCGGTTCCCGCACCACCTCGCTGAAGTGGGGAACGGCGTTTGCCTGCTGGCCGCGGTCCGAGTCGGGCGGTTGAGACTGTGCCTTAAGCCGGTCGGAACGTACTAAGTGCCCGATGAGATACTGAGGATGAGTAGGGTAGCGGGTTGTTCGAGCGTGGTGCAGGGCGCACCGGTTATAGGGGTATTTGCTATAGCTGCTCTTCTCGCTGCGTCTGCTGTCTTTGGCTCCTCCTAGGCTATTGCTTGGGCGGTGAGGTTAAGCGTGCAGCCCCCGCGAAGGCGGCTAGGTGCCTTTGGTGAGTAAATAAGGTGTGCACCAGTGTCAATGCCGGGGTGTTCGTTATTCTTCTCCAAATTCTCAGCGTAGTGGCTATCTTGCTGGTTTCCCGGGGCCATGACCTTTTCGGCATGGGACTGGATGGGTTTAATGGGAGCGATTCCCTTCTTCTAGCGCCGCAGCTGGCCCGGCCAGCTTGCGCTTAGCACACAGGAATGCTCGAGCGGGCCCATTAAATGGGGGAAAACGCGCCCGCTGAATATCGCATCCTGGGTTCTTTATGACCTCCTGAGCTTAGCCGGAAGCCGCAGCATGTTTCGGTAATTGCCCACTGTACTAACGAGACGATGGTTGCTTGAGGCTCCAGAACCGGCGCTACCATTCCAGAACACGCCTCATTCGGATATGATGACCCCTTTTGGGCACCGTGAACAAAGAGCTGGGTGGGAGACTGCGGATTCTCTGCAAGGCAGATAGCTGTGTCCAATAATAGGCGATTCTCATGGGTACTTATGTCAGCCGAGGGGGGGCATTCCCGGTAAGGACATTCGCTAGCCGGGGGTATGAGTAAGATTGTGCTGGTCGTTATATACCTAGGCGGCTGTCCGCCGCGCCCCGACACCCTTTTCTAATTCACCACGTCGGATACTATAAAGTACTCGTAACCTAAGAGTAGTAGCTATTTTGTTCAGCCGGGACTCATATCTTTCGTGGTCTTTTAGCTAAGATGGAGATTAATGAAAGGTATACTTCTTGTTCCGCTGGCCGCGTTGCTTATGTCAGCACAGTTTGCGGCGTTCACGGTGTCTTCCAAGGGTGTGCAGCAGGTAGATCTAGCCACCGGTGTCACCACGTTGATGCAGGGTGGGGTGATCACCGACAACCGGAACCACCTTACTCTGGAGGGAGGCTACATCCAGTACAAGGAGGGAGTGTTCATCAAGGCCAAAGCGGCTGAGATGCACTCGAACGGCGTCAGTTTTACGGCTGCAGTACTCGATTACCAAGATGCTGCCGATACGGTGCGACTTACGGGGGGGCTTACCTACGCCAATTCTTCGCTGAAGGGCGTGAAGGCCCAAGAGGGCCTGCTGTACCTTAAGACGGGTATAGCAGTGTTGCACGGGCGCGTCCGCTCGCTGGATCCCCTTCTCCATGCCGAGAAAGTGGTGGTGGATGCCGATCACAATCAGATCTTGGTGCTTGGGCGTTTTAGCTACAAAGATCCTAAGCTGGGAATTACGTTGAACGGGAACACCGCGGATGCCACCCTGCTATTGACCATGGAGCCGGGTGGGAAACTTCCCGAGTTCACTTCGCGGGTGCCTAAGGCGGTGTTGGTCCGGCTCAGGCCCTATTATGCAGCCAAGTTATGAGATTGCGTAGTAGTTGGATTGCCTTGCTGCCGGTGTTTTTCCTGGCGTATGCTTCTTCCTGCGCAAACCGTCCTTACACCATAAAGACGCCGTACGGAATATTAGGGGGCGCACAGCTCGAGCTCTCACAGGGGCTCCTCACTTTATCGAGCTCAGCTTGTCTGGCCAATGACTCCGGCGAGCTGTACATGCCTCAGGTTATCTACGACCGCGCCAAAGGATTGCTGCTGGCCCGGCAGGTTAGCGGCGTAGCGGAAGGTTGGCGTATCAAGGCCAAGAGGCTCTTAGGCCACGAAGGGGAGCTGACTTTTCTCACCGCTCGGTTGGAACGTGGGCAGGTCAGAATCGAGGCCTCCCGCGCCCTGTGGAAGGCCGGGGTGATTTCGGTGAGTGAGCTGTCGGCGATTACCCCGCACTACCGTTTCAAGGCCTCCACCGGCGAGTTGGAAGGCAGTACCTTCAAGGCCGACGGTATCTGGGCCACCACCTGCGCTTGCGGAAGCAACCTCGAACTGCTAAGCCGGAGTGCTGTTTTCGACACCGTCAGCGGTCGTTTGTTGCTTTCGGAGGCTTCGGTGGAACTCTACCACTTCACGGTCGCCAGGGGTACGAATGTGGTGCTCGAGCCTGATAAGCCGCTGAACCTTACTTTCCCGCTGGAGCTGAACTATACCTCAACCGGCCTTACGTTCGGGCTACAGGGGTTTCCATTACCGCTGCCGGGTGAGAGTTTTGGCCGCTGGAGCACCTCCTTTACCCTCCTCGCCACTGGGTTGGGACAGACGCCCTCGCTCGTGGTCGGCCTCAACGTGCACCAGGGGGTACGTTACGCCAGTTTCTTGTTGAACCAGTATGGAGTAAGTACGGCGCTCAATGCACCACCTTTTTTCTTCGGCGATGACGCCGAGACCCAGGTAGCTGAAGGGCGCTACAGCCAGCGCTTCCCGCTCTTGGGGGGTAGTGTGCGGCCGTTCGCTCGTTTGGCCCGCGAGGGCAGCGTGCAGGGCATGAGTACGGGGGTCGAGCTCATGCGGCCGTTGAATGAGAAGCTCGGTAACTTTAGTTTTTCCCTGGATCCTTGGGTCTTGGCTACCGTCTATATCGCTCCGTCATCGCCGCCGTACCTGGCTTACGGGTTTAGTGCAAGTTTGGGCGAACAGGGGCCGGTTGCTTTCTCTATTAAGTATCAATGGAGCGGTTCGTATAACGAACCGCTGTTCAGCTACGAAACTCGCTATCCAAGCAATCTGCTCAGTGGTCGGGTCAGTATCGGACCCGTGCATTTGGATGCTTCAGCCTACCTAGGCTTTTCCCCTCTTGGGATCATCAATCAGGAGGAACTGGTACTCGGCTACCACCCGCCAAAGCCCGCTGTGAGTTGTACCGGTGCGCTGACCGCCGCCCCGTACCTAGGGTATGATTTTCTGCGGCACAACTTCAGCCGCGGTGGTATTGTGCTTGCTTATACGGATTGTTGTTTCGTATACACGTTGAAGTACAGCGCGGTATGGATATCACAGTCAACCGGCGAGAGTGTGGGCAGCCAGGTGACTTTCGGAGTGGGGATCAGGTGATGATGGCGCAGCATGGAAGCAGAAGTAGTGGAAAGGTTTTTTTGTGACCCGACTGGACCGGTACATTATTCGCGAGGTGATTCCACCTTTCGTTTTCGGCCTGCTGCTCTACATGGGGTTGATCCTGCTTTCCGACCTGTTGGGCCGTACCCAGTGGTTGGTGGGCTTCCCGTTGTTTGGTCTTTTGAAATGGCTTTGGTACCAAGTGCCCTATGTACTTAACCAGACCCTGCCCATTGCGGTGTTGCTATCCGTGCTGTTGGCTTATGGTCGCTTAGGCCGCGAGAACGAGCTCATGGCCATGCGGGCCGGAGGTATTCATCTGGTGCGCACAGCCCGCTGGCTGTTCGTAGGCGCGGGGCTACTGGTGCTGGTATCGCTGGTGATGACTGAGAAGATCATCCCTTACGCTAATCAGCAGGCTGCAGTGGTCTGGTGGAATCAGCTCGCTACGCACGGGAATGGGCTCTCCCGTCTGACAGGTCAGAATGTATCCGTGGGCCCGTACCAGCTTTTTTTCGGCGGCTATGACTACCAAGACGGCGAGATGAAGAACGTGCGGCTGGAATCGTGGAATGACCGGACCCTAAGCGTAGCTTTTGCCGCGCGCGGTCGCCTGGACGGGAGCACGCTTACGCTACGCGGTTACCATCTTTATACCCTCGACTATGCGGCGCTGCCCCTGCCCGACCTAAGTAACTATACGGCGCTGCAAAACTATCTGCCTAGGCTGGTCAAGGCGGAAAATATACCTCAAAACAGCCAATCCAAGCTGGTCATCATCCTGCCGAAGACCAAAGACCAGCTCATTGCCCAAGATGCCGGCGGAGGATTTGAGGATTCCAACACTATCTCGTACTGGTTTCATAAGATTAAGGCGACTTACTCCAATCCAAAGGCCAACAGGAAGGCCAGGGTGATGTTTTCTTCGCTGCTGGCAATGTCGTTTGCGAATCTTGTGGTGTTGTTCATGGCCCTGCCAATTGCGGTTAAGAAAGCCGGTAGTAACGGCCTGGCCTTCGGATATTCCCTGATTGTCACGATCGGCTACTACCTGGTGTTCACCTTAGGCAAACTGCTGGCTCTCAATGGCGTGGTGATGCCCGAGCTGGGCGCGTGGGGCGCGAATATTCTGGCGTTGCTCATCGGACTATGGATAGGTAAAGGGGTCTATAGATGATCGGGTTGTTGGATCTGGCCAAAGAGTATCAAGTGGTTAAGGCAGAGGTGGATGCCGGTTTTTCCAGGGTACTGACTTCTGGAAGAGTTGTAGGTGGGCCGGAGGTGGAGCGGTTTGAGCGAGAGTTAGCCGCGTACTTAGGCGTGGCACATGTGGTCGGTGTGGGCTCGGGCACCGATGCGCTCATCCTTTCCCTGCGGGCCCTGGGCGTGGGGCCGGGAGACGAGGTCATCACCACACCGTTCACCTTCGTTGCCCCCTTGGAAGCTATTGAGCATGTTGGCGCACGCGTAGTCCTGGTGGATATCGATCCATGCAGCTTCAACCTGGATCCCGTGCAGCTTGCGGGGGTCTACGGCGAGCGCACCCGGGCTATTCTTCCCGTGCATCTCTATGGCCAACCGGCACCTATGGGTGAGATTCGAACCTTTGCTGAAGCACACCACCTGCTGGTGCTTGAGGATGCCGCTCAGGCTGTTGGGGCGCGTTATATGAATACGCCGGTAGGTGCTTTGGGAGATGCGGCGGCCTTTTCCGCCTACCCCACCAAGAATCTAGGTGCCTACGGGGACGCCGGTTTCGTGGCCACCCAGAGCGCGGAGGTAGCCGCAGAGATCCGCCGGGTTGCAAATCATGGCCAAGAGGGGCGCTACCAGCATGTGCGGCGGAGGGGATACACTTCCAGGTTGGATGCCCTACAGGCGGTGGTACTGAGAGCTAAGCTGCCTCATCTAGACACCTGGAATACACGAAGACGCGAGATTGCGGCGTACTATTCCAGGGCGCTCGCGGGCAAACTACGGGTGCCGAGTGAGATGCCCCGGGCCCATCATGTATACCACCAGTACACGGTTCGCACCGAAGCCAGGGATGGCTTGGCCAAGTACCTTTCAAAGAAAGGTGTGGCTAGTGCCGTGCACTACCCACTACCCGCACACCTCCAGCCGACCTATGCGGATCTAGCCCAGCCGGGCAGCTTGCCGCAATCGGAGCTCGCAGCCCGGGAGGTGCTCTCTATACCTATGTACCCCTTCCTTACGGATGACCAAGTCGAGACGGTGGTAAAAGCGGTGCTGCGGTTCTTCGATTGAGCCATGTCGGCAGGGTTAGCCAGGGGAGAGCTCTTTTCGACTGTAGCTGGTCCATCTCTTATCCTCTCATCCGGCTAGTGAGAACTCGGGGGAATCGCCTTGGTTGCCGGTTCCAGACGATACCTACCTGCTTTAGATAAAGAATACAAGTGAAGAGAGGCTATCCCCCTCACTTGTATTCTTGGGCTCGGAGACTACCGGGGTACTGTGTAGTCCGTTTGACGAACGCTGAATATGTACCCGGGCACTACCTACCAGTTGACTAGTGCGTCTGAAACTCAAAGAAAGGCGTTAGCGCCTTCACTTGCATGGTGTCGCTGGTGTAACCGAGATATGGTAGGCCCCAGGCCTGCTCGAGGGTCCGCAGCAGGGAGTAATGATTATACAGCACGTGCGAGACGTAATGGTACGGGTACTGATGAGAGATCACGATCATCGGTATATTGCCCCCTCCGTATACGCCGCCTTGTGGAAATGGCTTGCTTCCAGGCTGCAGAACGGGGCTGTCTGGGCCACCGCTAGTGTACGCCCAGCCACTGGTGGCTTTGTTGCCGTTGTAACTACCTTCGTCCCAGGTGATGAAGATGGCGGAATTACCGGTCCAGGCCGGCGAGTTCATGATGGATGTCACCAAACTCTTGATGGTAGCGTCCCCCAGCTGGCTGAGCTTGGCTAGATCGCTGTAGTTGCACTGCGTACCGCCCATCCCGTGCATATCGTTACAGATGTTCGGTGTAATGAATGACAGGTTGGGGACTTGACCGGACGCCAGGTCGGACGCCAGCTGCTTCAGGGGCACGACGTTCTCCATACGCTGAGGATTATTCTTGATCTGCGGATACAGCACGAACGGATCGTGCTTGTTGACGTACAACGGATTTTTCACGCCGGTGGGATAGGCCGCTCCGGTGTAGCCGGCGTAGGGAAGCGACTGCATATACCCCTTCCAAGTGAGGCCCACGGCTTCCATCTCATCGGCGATGTTGGTATGCGGGAACATCTGCGCCGGGTTATCGGAATGGCTGTAGTAGTTCGATCCCGAGGTTATAGCGATATAGTTCGGCATGCTAGGGTGGGTTACACCGAAGTAATTATCGGCGTAGCCATAGGTCTGCACAAGGTGATTAACGAACGGCATTGTGGGATTGCCGATCACGCCCTTTACACCGGTGTTCTCCATCATGATCACAAAGACATGATTGAACGGCTTGAGGTTTTGCGCCAAGGCACTGCCCAACACCAAACTACCTACGGCTATCGAGACCAGCATTGTTATTTCGCTAATCTTTCTCATTAACGTCATCTTAAATTCCCTCTCCCGTGATTCCATACAAGTCGTAGTAGACATCGCTAATACGATCTGCCTGTCAAGCGCCTGAATTGCCTCATAAAAAAGTACTCCAGGTCGTATCGTTGCCTTTTAAACCCCCCTCCCATGATTCCGTGCAAGTTGTAGTGTGCATCCCCGAACGTAGTCTACCCGTCAGGTACCGAATTGTCTTAATTGAGAAAGTATTCTGGGTCGTATCTGGGGCTGGCTATGAGGTGAGAGCCTGACTGTGACCCGATAGTTGGCTTTGGGGTGCCGGAAGGTAGAGAAGAAATAACGAGAGGCAACTCTTGACTAATTGAGTGGACCGAGCAGTTGTAGGTGGGTTCTACGCAGCTATAGGAGCTAGTGGGTGGAGCAAGTCTAAGCTACACATCGGGGACCGATGTGTAGCCGGTCGTACAGGAGAAGAAGACCCCTGGTGATAAGGGTGCAAGGAGTCCGGCTGCCCTACGTAGAGATTTATAGTTTCATCCGTGATGAGGAGACTGGCGCTCTATCTACACCGATCTTCGAGCGCCTAATCCTCATGCTTTATCCACAGTTCCCCTCTTGTTATAGCTTCCGGCCCAAAGCGGTTTATATTCACTCGTATGTTCCCCGGTTCCACCACCCGGTGAGCCGTGAGCTGGAACGGGGATTGTACGTTACCCGGGTAAACTGGATCAAATGGAAGCCGCTGCTTTGGCTAAACTACTGGCGGTGGCGCGCGGAGACGCGCCCGCCGACTTGGTATTATTCAATCTGAAGCTGGTCAACGTGTTTACGGCCGAGGTCTACCCAGCGGAAGTAGCTATTGTGGACCAATGGGTGGCGGGAATAGGTAGTGGATACCAGGCCGAGTCGAGGCACGACCTGGGTGGAAGATACCTGCTACCTGGCCTGATCGACGCGCATATACACATTGAATCGTCGCTGAGTACCCCCAAGGCCTTCGCGCGGGTGGCGCTGGCCCACGGCACCACCACGGTAATTACCGATCCCCACGAGATTGCTAACGTATGTGGAGTCGACGGCATACGTTACATGTTGGAGGCTTCTGAGGGGCTACCACTTTCGGTGCTGGTCAATCTGCCGTCTTGCGTTCCTGCCAGCCCGCTTTCCACCAGCGGCGCGGTTTTGGAGGCGGCGGCGTTGGTGGATCTGGCTGACCATCCACGTGTTCTGGGTCTAGCCGAGTTTATGGACGTGCCCGGCGCCACTTCGGCCGAGGCCGGGGCCCTGGCCAAGCTATCGGCTTTTCGCGGGCGGGTGATCGATGGACATGCACCGGGTGTACTGGGCAAGCAGTTGCAGGCTTACGTGGCCGGAGGGCCGCGTGCCGATCACGAATCGGTGACGCCCGCGGAGGTGGTGGAAAAACTACGCGCGGGCCTGTACGTGTTTTTGCGGCAGGGAACCGCGGCCAGGAATCTGCTCGAGCTGCTTCCGGCACTCACCCCTGAGAATGCCCGCCGAGTAGCTTTTTGTAGCGATGACCGACACCCAGCCGACCTGCTCGACCAGGGGCAGGTGGACTACATGGCGCGCCTGGGCATCCGGGCCGGGCTGGACCCGGTGCGCGCGGTGCAGATGGCTACTCTGAACGCCGCCGAAGCTTTTGGCTTATTGGACAGGGGCGCGGTGGCCCCGGGCCGACGGGCCGACCTGGTGGTGGTGGATGACCTGGAGGGTTTCAAGGTCCGTTATGTGTACGCGGGCGGGGTGAAGGTAGTAGAGGATGGCGCATTCAGCGGTGATTCCAGCGGTCCGGAGGTGGCCGAGTACAGGGTGCGCAATACCATACGCCGGGAGGCGGCCGTGGTGGATTTCTCGATACCGGCGGAAGAGGGGCTGCTGCGGGTAATCGGGGTACGGCCCGGACAGTTGGTGACGCAAATTGAAAGTCATGCTCCCCGAGCGCTAAAGGGGCTAGCCGTGGCCGATACCGAGCGTGACCTGCTGAAGGCGGCGGTGCTGGAACGGCATGGCAAGACCGGAAATGTAGGCCTAGGATTTGTGCGGGGACTGGGTCTGTTACGTGGCGCCATCGCTGGTAGCGTCGGCCACGACAGCCACAACCTGATCGTGGTAGGTGCCGATGATATCTCCATGAACACGGCTCTGGCTGCGGTTATCGAAACTGGTGGGGGCTTCGTAGCGGCCCTGGGTGGCCATATGCTGGCCCGCCTACCGCTACCCATCGCCGGGTTGATGTCGGACCAGCCGCTCTCTACCGTGCGCGCACAGATGGACGAATTGTTGGCTGCGGCGCTCGAGCTGGGCAGCCCGCTACACGACCCCTTCATGCCTATGGCCTTTTTATCGCTGGAGGTTATTCCTTTCCTCAAGCTCACCGACCGTGGCCTGGTGGATGTGGAGCGGATGCAGCTGGTATCGCTATGGACCTAGAGTGGGTAAGAATGTCAAGGTTGCCAATAGCGGCCCGCAGAGTCCAACAAACGTTCGGCCACTTGACGGTTCCGCCGCTCAATCTCCGCCTTGCGGGGGATTTCCGGGTAAGCGCGGGGAAGGTCGTGCAGGGTTGGGGTGAGCGAAAGGCCCAGGCGTTTGTTCCAGGTCGCCAACCACTGCTGGGGCAATGCGCTAGGCAAGGGTAGATCGTTCAGCAGGAAGTATAGAAGCGCCCATATCCTGGGGGTGGCGTCCAGCGAATACCCTCCGCCCAGGGTGAACAACACCCGTCCGCCGGCGTACTCGGCGGCTAACTGGAGTATTCGCTTGAAGAGCTGCTCGTAGGCCCGGCTGGTCAGTAGCAAATCGGCTAGGGGATCGAGGAAATGAGCGTCCGCACCACTTTGCACAATCAACACATCCGGCTTAAACCAGGCCAGCGCCCTGGGGGCCACCATTTCAAATACCTCCAGGTAACTTTGGTCTTCGGTGAAGGGTTCCAGCGGTAGGTTGAGCTTGCTGCCTACGGCTTCCCCTACGCCCAGTTCGTGCACGTTGCCGCTGCCGGGAAAGAGATAGCGGCCCGACTCGTGCAGACTTAGAGTGAGAGCGCGCGGGTCCTCATAGAGGATCCACTGCACTCCATCGCTGTGATGCACGTCAATATCCAAATAGGCCACCCGCAGGCCCCGCCCGGCCAGTAGTTTGGCCGCTGCTGCGAGATCGTTGTAGACGCAAAAACCGCCGGCCTTATCGTAGGTGGCGTGGTGGAGCCCGGCTCCCAGCTGCAGCACCACTTGCGCTTTACCCTCGGCGATCTTCCGTGCCGCTTCCAGGGTGCCGCCTACCAGCAGCTTGGCGGCTTGGTTCAGGTGGGGGAAGATCGGCGTGTCGGCGGTACCCAAGCCGTACTCGAGCGCTGCGGCGGGATCCTCACCCCGCTCAGCTTGTTCGACTTTGCGTAGATAGCGCTCGGCGTGTACCGTCAAGAGCTCCTCATGCGTTGCCAGCGGTGGTTCCTCGAAGGCCGGTGCATGGCCCAGGGCTTTCAGTAGGGACAGCAGCATCTCCTGCCGTAGGGGACTGAAGGGGTGTTCGGGACCAAAATCATACTTTTGATATCCCGGACTGTAGATTACCGGGACCATGGCTTATCCGGCGGCCAGACCACGACGAACCCGCGTTGGCGCAGCTCTCCGGCCAGCGGCAAAGTGGATAAACTGCCGATCCGTAGTACGGTGTGCACGCTTTCCTCGGCGCCGACGTAGGTCAGGATCGAGAGGATATTAAGCTTTTTCTCACCGAAGAAGGCGGTCAGCCGGGCCAGCTCACCGGGCTGATTTTCCAGCAACACCTCGATTCGTCCTGAGGGGGAGTGCACCCCGGCCATGATCAACAGGGCATCGAGAAGGTCGATTCCCGTGATGATGCCCGTCAGCCGTTTACCCTCCAACACCGGTAGGCAGCCGATCTTGTGCTCGCGCATGACCCGGGCGGCGTCTTCCACTGGGTCGAGGGGATCGGCGGTGAAGACTGCGCGGATCATGACCTCTTCCACCCGGGCGTTCTCTCCGAAGAGTACCGGCGCAAAGGGGCTGGTGGAAAAACGGATATCCCGGTCGGTTACCAGTCCCACCAGTCGCTTCCCTTCCATGACCGGCAGATGCCGGATGCCGAGTTCCCAGCACATCCCGTTGGCCTCGGCCAAGCTGGTATTTGGCTCGATAGTGGTAACCGGACTTTTCATAATGTCGCGGACCAGCATAGCTCCTCCTTTACTGCCCGGGCGAACCCGACATCGGCATGCCTTTCTCGGTGAAGCGCAAATTATGAAACGATTGAACTACTTCCTGTGGTGCTGAAGCACCTATACGGGCCATCAAAGCATTTTCCGGATAGCCGCGGATCTCGGGATCGTCAGTGGTAAATACCGAAAAACCCACACTGGCGTACAACCGCTCGAGCAGATTCCGGTAGCGGTATATGGAAAGGCCGCTGCCTTCCAGGTCGTAGTGCCAGTAGTAGAGGGTAGCGATTACTACTCGGTCTTCAAACAGGCCGGTTTCAAAGGTCAGCTCGAGCAGCCTGCGGGCCAGATGTCCGCTACGCCGAGCCGGGGTTACCTCCACCGCGCCCAGCTCGTAAATACCGCCGGTGGTATCGGTGCCCATCCGCTCGAAGGAGTCCGGCCTATGAAAAGCAGCGTAGGCCACCAGCTGATTCTCCGAGCGGGCTATGCTGACGCAGCCATCTTCGCTGGCGGCAATCTTCACCAAGGCTTGGTGCTGCCGGTCAGGCGGCCTGAAGATCCTGAGGTCCGGGTCCATGCTTAGGGTATTGATGCGGCCGGAGTCACAGCACGGCACCAGCTCGAGCACACCTTGTTGGGTCTCGAGTTTGCGCGTCTCCATGACCACACCATCCTTGATAGCCGTTCCGTGAAAAACGCCTTAACCTCCGCCGCGCATGGCCGCGCGGGTAATACGCGCCATCCACTCCCCAGCCCCCGGCCCGTCCACCATAACGCGTAGCTGTGAAACCGATAGTTGTCCTACCACCAGCGGACTGATTTCCTCCACCCGAACCTCGGCCCCACCGGGCATGTGCGCTCCCGACTCGTGTATCGTGCCGCCCCAGTCCTTCAGGTACACCAGCAGCAGCCAGGTGGAAAGCCCGCCGAAGACCTGATCGAGCGCTGCACCCCCGGCCACCGGGGGAAATAGGTCCAGGGTCGTGCCGTCTTCCAGCCGGGTATCCAGGCCCTCGAGGTAGCACACCTCGCGACCTTCCAAAAACACCGAGCAGCGGTCACTCAAGTGTCCCTCCTCGAACAGCTCCCCGGCCATGGCCGGGTAGGCTTTCACCAAGGACTCGAGCACCACCCCCACCTTCTCGCCGCGTAGCTCGAGCCGCTTGCGCCCGGTTATATCCCTGAAAGTAGCGTAGAGATTGACCCTAACCACGCCGCCTCCGCCGCCGGGTACTGAAGAAGCCCAGTGCAAAACCCAGCACTATTCCTGAGGAAAGTACCACGGCGGTACTGGTATCCAGCTGGTGGAAGACCCATACCCTACTCGGCTGAGTAAAATTGACCGCCAGTACCACCAGCGCAAGCAAAACCAGAATGAGGAACAAGTAAAGCCTGACACGAGCCCAAGGGCCGGTTGGCTGCATGTGTCCAGTCTACCTCGCAGCTTCGGCGCGTGCGGCGGATAGCGGAAGTGTTGATGGGGGTTTCCCCACACTGATATAGTCAACACAATATGACGCCCACAAATACCGTAGATACTGCCGTG
Organism: uncultured bacterium; assembly: GCA_964402875.1. Taxonomy (GTDB): domain Bacteria; phylum Deinococcota; class Deinococci; order Deinococcales; family Marinithermaceae; genus CAYODT01. The sequence goes on from CAYODT010000007.1 coordinate 54,336, forward strand.
ACCGACCGCGCCGTATTCGACCTCATCGGGGCCGAGGAGCGCAGGCAAACCGAGGGCCTGGAGCTGATCGCCAGCGAGAACTTTGTCTCAAGGCAGGTTCGTGAGGCGGTTGGCTCGGTGCTTACCAATAAGTATGCCGAGGGATATCCCCTCCACCGCTACTACGGTGGCTGCCAGGTAGTGGATCAAGTGGAGGGATTGGCTATCGAGCGGGCTAAGGACTTATTCGGTGCGGCCTGGACCAATGTGCAGCCACATTCTGGCTCGCAGGCCAATATGGCGGTCTACCTGACGCTGCTGAAGCCCGGCGACGTGGTGTTGGGTATGAAACTCACAGCCGGCGGGCACCTGACCCACGGCTCGAAGGTGAATTTCTCGGGCAAGCTCTTCCAGATCGTTTCATACTCGGTGGACCGCGTCAGTGAACGGATCGATATGGAAGCGGTGCGTGCTCTGGCCATAGAACACCGTCCCAAGATGATTATCGCCGGGGCCAGCGCCTATTCGCGGATCTTCGATTTTCAGGCCTTCCGCGAGATTGCCGACGAGGTAGGGGCTTACTTAATGGTTGATATGGCGCACTTCGCCGGCCTGGTAGCTAGCGGACACCACCCCAACCCCTTGCCGTTTGCCGATGTGGTGACCTCCACTACTCATAAGACCTTGCGCGGACCGCGCGGCGGTCTACTGCTCTCCCGTGATCTGCAGCTTGGCAAGAAGCTCGATAAGATGATTTTTCCGGGTATACAGGGGGGGCCGCTCGAGCACGTTATCGCGGGCAAGGCCGTGGCTTTCTTCGAGGCCCTGCAGCCAGCTTTCAAAGCTTACTCGCGGCGGGTTATCGAGAACGCGCAGGCCCTGGCCGAGGAGCTTGTCCACCGTGGTTATCGGGTGGTTTCTGGAGGTACCGATACTCACCTCTTTCTGCTGGATCTGAGACCCAAGAACCTGAGTGGGGCCGAAGCCGAGGCCAGCCTGGACGCGGTGGGTATCACCGTGAATAAGAACGGCATTCCCTTTGACCCACAGCCGCCGAGGGTCACCTCGGGTATCCGCCTAGGTACACCCAGTATTACCACCCGTGGGTTCGAGGCTCACGAGATGGCCCATCTCGCCGAGTTGATTGATGCCGCACTTACCGGCCGCGACCCTGTCGGGGTACAGGCTATGGTTTTGCGTATGGCGCTGGCCCATCCTATGCCCTGATTTGGGCCAGAATGAACCAGCCGTTCGTTTGCCGGAACTATGGTGGTGGGGGGAATGGGTCATGAATATCAGTGGCAGCTTCAATCAAAAGTAATAACCAGAGATTAAGCTCGTTGGTCTGGTGGTGTTATTTGGGTGTCACTAGAGTGTTTTGGGGATCGGATACCTGCGGGGGGTTGTGCATATTGTGGATAAAGCTGTGGATTAAGCGAGGTGGGATTGGGTTGTGTGGAACTGAAGGGTTGCTTCGCTAATCCGCTGCGGGCGCGCGCTGTTGATCGAGCTTATTCAGGCCGGGCAGGGCACCTTCGAGTTTCAGGACCGGGTTTTCGCACCTCTGCACCATGCCGACCAACCGGCCGCTGAGCCAAGACCGGTGCTGCTCTCTCTCACTACGATCGGCGACAAGAATATCATGCTGCTGATCTCCCTATGGTTACGACCGGGTTTTCGGGTACTGGAGCGTGCTCTGGATCACCGGGAGAAACAGGCGCTTTTCTGGAGTGTAGCCCACGGGTTGTTGAAGAAGGTCGCGAGTTTTCTTGCTTAACCAGGTACGTTTCCGCCTCCAGAAGGCTCTAGCGGGTGGGTATGGCGGTGAAATTAATCAGCGGGATGCCCCGGCTACGCTTGAAGCGCTTCCACCGATCCGGTCATAATGTCTAGGTGAGATGTCTTACCCCCTGGATAGGGAAGTTGACCATCTATTGAACCCCCACCGGTCTGACTGGGGAAAAGCGCTCGCAGGCCTCCAGGCCTGCGAGCAGGATTGGTTTACGGCCCGGCTTAAGCGCTTTGCCGGCGACCTCTTCGACGGCTTTTCTGCGGTGTACGGTGAGCGGGCGGGCTTTCAGGCATTACGGCACAGGCTGCTGGTCCTTCTAGCCGGGGCTTTCGCCGACCGCCCCAAAGTGTTGCGTAAGCATGATTTAGAACGAAGTATGCGACCGGATTGGTTCCAAGATCCACATATCGTGGGTTATGTGGCCTACGCTGATCGCTTCGGTGGCGATCTTAAGGGTGTCCGTGACCATCTGGATTACCTGAGTGAGATGGGTGTTAATTATCTCCACCTGATGCCCTTGCTGAAAACACGCGAGGATGAAAACGACGGAGGCTACGCGGTAACCGACTACCGGGAGATCGATCCGGCGGTAGGGGACCTGCGGGCGCTCGAGGGGCTTTCTGCGTCCCTGCGACAGCGTGGCATCAGCTTGTGCCTGGACTTGGTGATCAATCACGTGGCCCGCGAGCATCCCTGGGCCGTTGCGGCCAGGGCGCGCGACCCGCGCTACCAGGCCTATTTCCATATGTTCGAGGACCGGGTGTTACCCGATGCCTACGAACGCAGCCTGCCGGAGGTTTTTCCCGAGGCGGCGCCGGGAAACTTCACCTGGGACCGGATGAGCGGGCGCTGGGTATGGACCACTTTCAACAGCTATCAGTGGGACCTGAACTGGACCAACCCGGAGGTTTTCTTCGAGTTCTTGGAGATCATCTTCTTCCTTGCCGCTAAGGGAGTAGATATCTTCCGCCTGGACGCCATTGCCTTCATCTGGAAGCGATTGGGCACTGACTGCCAGAACCAGCCAGAGGTGCATGCTATTACCCAGGTCCTCCGTGCGGCGGTACGTATCGTGGCCCCGGCGGTGGTGTTCAAGGCCGAGGCTATTGTCGGTCCTCAGCAGTTGGCGGCTTACCTGGGCGTGGGAGACAGGGCCGGCAAGGTTTCAGATCTGGCCTACCACAATAGCCTGATGGTACAGATCTGGTCGAGCTTGGCCAGCCGTGACACTCGGCTGATGACCCAGGCCCTACGAGTGCTGCCCGAAAAGCCGCCCAGCACCTCTTGGACAACCTATCTTCGTTGTCATGACGACATCGGCTGGGCTATCGATGATCAGGATGCGGCCGCGGTGGGTTTATCCGGCGAGGCGCACCGCCGCTTTCTCTCCGACTACTACGCGGGTTTCTTTCCCGGCAGCCACGCGCGCGGGTTGGTCTTCCAGGAAAACCCCAAGACCGGGGACCGGCGTATCTCGGGTACCGCCGCAAGCCTGGCGGGGCTCGAGCTGGCCCTTGAGCGGGATGACGCTGTGGGGGTGGGACTTTCCATCGAGCGGCTGCTGCTCGGCTATGCGTTGGTGCTGGGTTTTGGTGGTGTTCCGCTGATATACATGGGTGACGAGCTGGCTATGCTCAACGATTACGATTTTGTTAAGGAAGAGGGCCACCAGGCCGACAACCGCTGGGTGCACCGGCCGCGCATGGACTGGGCCAAGGCGGCGCGGAGACTGAAGAAGGGTACGCTCGAGCAGCGCGTCTTCACTGCACTGAAGCGCCTGATTCAAGCGCGCAAGAGCACGCCCCAACTATGCGCCGCAACACCGGTCTGGGTGGAAGGGCAGGATAATCCGCACCTTTTTGCCTACACTCGCCCGCACCCTACAGGTCCGTTGGTCGCAGTCTACAATTTCAGCGAGGAGCCACAGGGTTTCTCGGGCGATCTGCTGCTTCGTCGCGGGATCACCAACCCTTTTGAACGAATCGAGTCACGAGCAATTGCCCTTGAGGACCGGCTCTGGCTGCCGCCGTACGCCAGGATGTGGCTTACCCATGCCGGTTGAACAGGATATCCATCAGCTTCTATTGGCATACTGCATCCTGTCTCCTGGTATACTTCAATCTTGTCACGTTCCGGCAAACCCAACTACGCTATGGGATGCGCTGCGGGACAGAGGAGGATAAGCGTATGAGGCGATTCACAATGATTTTGGTGGCCGCTCTGTTGGCTGCGGGTATGGCTTTGGCCGCACCGCTCAAGATTGGTCTGGTCACCGACACCGGTGGCTTGAATGATCACAGCTTTAACCACCTGGCCTACGTAGGATTGCTTAAGGCCAAGAGCGAGCTGGGGGTGCAGATCGGTGTGGTCCAGTCACGCGCGCAGACGGACTACGTACCCAACCTGACCCGCTTTGCGCAGCAGGGCTATAACCTTGTGGTTGCGGTGGGTTTCCTGATGAAGGATGCCACCGAGCAGGTCTCGAAAGAGTTCCCGAATACGCATTTCTTGCTGATCGACGATGTGGTCAATGACCGTTCCAATGTGACCAGCGCAATCTTCAGAACCCAGGAGTGCGGTTACCTAGTAGGCGCCCTCGCAGGCATGGTCGAAAAGGATGCCTCGCTCAACCTGCCCGGCCTCAGACACAACAACATCATTGGCGTGATCGGCGGCATCTCTATCCCACCGGTGAATACTTACATCGCCGGCTATGCTCAGGGCGCCCAGGCTACCGACCCAGGTGTCAAGGTGTTGCTGGGCTACACCGGAAACTTCAATGACCCGGCCTCCGGTAAGGCCCTGGCCCAGGCGCAGCACAGCCGTGGCGCGGATATCATCTTCCAAGTGGCCGGAGGAACCGGAGAGGGTGTAATCCAGGCCGCCAAGGAGGGAGGCTACTACGCTATCGGCGTGGATGCCGACCAGGCGTACTTAGCGCCCGACCACGTGCTTACCAGCGCGACTAAGGGAGTGGATACCGCGGTTTTCCTTACCGTAAAACGCTTGAAGAACGCTACCCTCAAGTCAGGAGTGGAATACTTCGACCTGGCCAATAACGGTGTGGGTATCGGCAGTGTGCTTGCTAGTATCCCCAGCGCCATGAAGCAGAAGATCGAGCAGCTCAAGCAGGATATTATTTCCGGCAAGATCAAGGTCAGCCCAAGTATCCCCAAGTCTGTCGCTAAGTAGTGCGGCATTGCGGTGGAAAGACGCCTGTGAAGCGATGAACCATACTACGTCCCAGACCCCGGTCCTGCGTGTCCGGGGTCTTGTCAAGCAGTTTCCCGGTGTCCGGGCCCTTGACGGAGTCGATTTTGAACTTCTGCCCGGTGAAGCACACGCTATCCTTGGTGAGAACGGTGCGGGTAAGTCCACCCTGATGAACGTGTTGTACGGTTTGCTGCGGCCCGATGAGGGTAGCTTAGAGCTATGGGGGCGTCCTTACGCGCCCACCTCGCCTCGGGAGGCCGTACTGGCCGGTATCGGTATGGTGCACCAGCATTTTATGTTGATTCCTGCGCTCACCGTGGTGGAGAATGTCGCTCTGGGGGCGGAACCCCGGCGCGGTCTGGTGATTGATCTTGATGCTGCAGCCGAGCGCCTGACCCGGCTTTCCGAGACCTATCACTTGGGCGTGGATCCAAGGGCTAAGGTCGGCGATCTATCGGTTGGTATGCGTCAGCGGGTAGAAATCCTGAAGGCCTTCTACCGGGAGGCTCGCTTGCTTATTTTGGACGAGCCTACTGCACTCCTAACCCCTCAGGAGAGTCGGGAGCTGTTTTCCGCAATCCGCGAGTTTCGTGATCGTGGCCTCTCAGTGATATTCATCAGCCATAAGCTAGATGAAGTCCGTGAGGTGGCCGCGAGGGTCACAGTAGTTCGGCGAGGCAAGACTATCGGTACGCGGGATATCGGAGATGTAACTTCGTTGGAATTGGCCCGCATGATGGTGGGCCATGATGTAGTCATGGCCAAGAACCCCGGTGGTGAACTCGGCGAAAAGGTGATACTGGAAATACGGGACCTGAGTACCGCAGGTCTAACTCCCGCCTCGCTGGAGCTGCGCGAAGGGGAGATTTTAGGTGTCGCCGGGGTGGAAGGAAATGGACAGGAGGAGCTGATCGGTGCGTTGACCGGACTCTTACCATCCACTGGCGAGGTGGTTTTGGAAGGCCGGCCGATCGGCGGCCTCTCGGTACGCAAACGAGTTGAGGCTGGTCTGGGCCTGGTGCCCAGCGATCGTCAGGAAGAAGGACTAGTGCTGGGTATGTCTGTGGCCGAAAATCTAGCGCTTCGCCGCTATTACCGTCCCCCATATGGCCATGGCGGTCTCTTAAACGTCAAATATTGGATTAAAAGCGCAGAAGAATTGGTGCGCAGTTACGATGTGCGCCCGCCGCTTACTAAGGCTACGGCTGGTTCTCTCTCTGGAGGGAACCAGCAGAAGGTGGTACTGGCCCGCGAAATCTCGGCAGACCCTAAAGTCCTTATTGCGAGCCAACCCACGCGCGGGTTGGACGTAGGGGCTACCGAGTTCGTACACCAGGGGCTCTTAAACCTTCGGAACGGTGGGCGGGGAGTGTTATTAGTCTCTCTTGATCTAGACGAGATACTGGCACTCTCGGACCGGATCGCGGTATTTTACAAAGGCCGATTGATGCAAATAATGTCTAGGGAATCTGCGGATCGTGACACTTTAGGCTTGTTGATGATGGGCGTAGAACCGGGAGTTAAGGCATGAGGTGGAGCTATATTTGGCCTCTGATTGCTACGGCCCTATCTTTTATGATCGGCGGCATACTGATCGCCGCTTTCGGCCACGATCCCTTTTCCGCCTTTGCAGCTTTGATCTATGGAGCATTTGGTAATACCTATGCGGTGGCCACTACCTTGACCAACTCTCTGCCCTTGATGCTTACCGGGCTGGCGGTGGCGCTCTCGTTCAAGAGCGGTTTGTTCAACATCGGGGCATCCGGGCAGTATTGGCTGGGAGCTATTGCCGCAGCCTGGGTAGGCTACGGCCTGTCCTTGCCCGCGGTGATACACATTCCTTTGGCGATGCTGGCCGGTATGGTGGCGGGTGGGTTGTGGGGCGCAATTATCCCGGGATTGGCTAAGGCCTACCGCGGGGCTCACGAAGTGATTACCACGCTGATGCTTACATATATCGCTATCGACTTTGGGCACTACCTGGTCGAGGGCGGGCCGATGCAGGCCCCGGGATATACGCCACAATCACCCCAGCTGCACGCTACCGCGATTATCCCTAATCTTGTTCATGGGACGCAGCTCTCCTGGGCTATCTTCCTCGCCCCGCTCATGGCTGTACTGGTGTGGTTTCTGCTGCAACGTACCGCTGTGGGTTTCACGCTGCGTATGGCTGGCCTGAACCTCAAGGCCACGCGTTACGCGGGGGTTAATCCCGCCTTGGCCATTATCCTGGCGTTGGGCATTTCAGGAGCCATCGCCGGATTCGCCGGCGCGGTTCAGGTGATGGGTGTGGATCACCGCCTCTTCGATGCCTTCAACCCAGCGTATGGGTTTACTGGTATCGTGGTGGCGCTTTTAGCTCGTAATGACCCCTTTGGAACCTTACTGGCCGCGCTTTTATTTGGCGCCTTGGCCAGCGGGGCCAGCACCATGCAGATTGACGCCGGGGTACCCTTCCATCTAGTAGACGTGATCCAAGGATTGATTATCTTCTTCATTGCCAGCGAGGGGCTGCTACGGTACTTTAGTCACAAACGCGCTGCAAAGTTGCAACAGACGGAGGGGGCGTAGCCCATGGATGTTTTCCTTAATCCGCAACTGTGGGCCTCGACCCTGACCATGGCCATTCCTATTGCCTTTGCGGCTTTGGGGGGTGTGTTTTCTGAGCGGGCTGGCATAGTGAATATTGCGCTCGAGGGCAAAATGGCGGTAGGTGCCTTTACAGCCGTAGCGGTAGCAGCACTAACGCACAACGTCTGGCTGGCATTATTGGCTGCAATGTTCGCCACCAGCCTTATCGCCGCGCTTTTTGCTTGGGCGACGGTGTACCTACGCGCAGACCATATCATCGCCGGCTTGGCTATCAATGCGCTGGCTCTCGGGCTTACCGGTTTTTTGTTCAACAGTGTGTATGGGCCCATGGGTACTCCGACGAATACCCCCTCGCTGCCTAAGTGGAACATCCCTTTACTCGACCGGATTCCCTTCGTGGGCCAGGTACTCAGTGGACACCAAGCCCTGGTCTATATTTTCTTTGTCGTGCTGATTTTGAGCAACTGGTTTATGTTCCGCACTGCCACAGGTCTGCGCTGGCGGGCTGTGGGCGAGTATCCTAAGGCCGCCGATGCTGCGGGGGTGCCGGTATTGCGGGTTAAGTTCTGGGCGGTAGTAGCGGCAGGGGCGGTAGCGGGGCTGGGCGGTGCCGACCTTTCTATTGGTATTTTGAACAGTTTCAGTCCCGGTATGATTGCCGGACGTGGTTTCATCGCGCTGGCTGCGGTGATTTTCGGTGCCTGGTATCCTTGGCGCTCATTTGGAGCCTCCTTACTGTTCGGCTTTGCGGTGGCGCTGTCGTTTCAATTGCAGGGTGTGTCGGCCATATCCGGCAACATCCTTCTGATGTTGCCGTATGCTATAACGATTCTTGCCCTGACAGGCTTCGTCAGTAAATCTGCACCGCCGGCCGCGGATGGCTTGCCCTACGATCCGGGGCGCTAACTAATCGTACGCAACCTTCTTGGCAAGAAGAGGCTGCATTTTCCGCCCCTTACTGCGGCGATACCGCTGGGAGAGTTATGAGAAGTGTGGTTATTGTTGGTAGGCCTAATGTGGGCAAATCCAGTTTGTTCAACCGACTGACAGGCTATCGTGATGCTGTGGTCGCGAGCGAGAGCGGCTCGACTCGTGACCTCAAGCAGGCCGTGGTGGAGGCCGATGATAGGCTTATTCAGCTGACCGATACCGGTGGGTTGTGGTCGGGTGATGACTGGGAAGTCAAGATCCTGGCCAAGGTCGATCAGGCTTTGTCGGCCGCGGATCTGGTGTTGTTCTTGGTTGACGGACGCAGTGAACTGACCGAGGCCGACTTTGAGATAGCCGAGTACCTGCGTAAAAGTAGGCGGCCCGTCCTGCTGGTGGCTACTAAGGTGGATGCTCCTGGACATGAGGCTTGGCTTGGCGGGCTGTATACCCTGGGCTTCGGCAGACCCATGGCTACTTCAGTGGAGCATCGCAGGGGGCTGGATGAGCTGCTGGAAATGATCAGCGGCCTATTGCCTGCGGATGATGGCGCTGAGCAGCCCGAGCCTCAAGCTATCCGCGTAGCCATTATCGGCCGGCCTAATGCTGGCAAATCCAGTCTACTCAACGCGATTGTAGGTGAAGAGAGGGTAATTGTTGCCGAGCAGCCGGGCACTACGCGAGATGCGATTGATCAGCCTATTGAGGTTAATGGAAAGAACTATGTGTTGGTGGATACTGCCGGCATTCGTAAGCGGCCGGAGACGGCCGTGGAGCATTTCGCTATTGCGCGTGCTCACCGCGTGATCCGCATGGCCGACGTGGTTTTGCTGGTGATTGACCCCTTTGAGATCGGCGACCGTGAACTCAAGCTGGCCACGGAGGTGTCCACAGCCGGGAAACCCACCTTATTGGTGGTTAGTAAGTGGGACCTGGTTCCAAAGGACGAGGCAAGCACCCTGATGGGGGAGATCAGAGAGCGACTCGCACATCTGCATAACCTGCACATGTTGACCACCTCATCGGTACTCGGCGTAAATATACAAAAAATGTTCTCTGAGGTAACCTGGCTTTACCGGCGGAGCTATGTACGTTACGACACAGCTGGCCTTAACCGTCTGGTTCGGAGCTGGGTGGCCCGTACCCGCCTGCCCAATTTCAAGGGCCGACCACTTAAAATCTACTATCTGACCCAGCCGGAGGTTGCACCGCCAACCTTCGTGTTCTTCGTTAACCATCCTGAGTTTGTGACCCGTGCCTTTGAGGGTTACCTAAGAAACCGGATCGCCGCCGACTTGGATCTTGCATATATCCCCTTCCGGATGAAGTTCAAAGCGCGCAAAGGTTCGGTGGATTGAACGCTTACGTGGGCGAGTTAACCCACATGATAGAACGTGCACATGCAAACCGGGACTGATCCTCGCTCTTTTTGGAGTACGGCTGCTTAGGCCGTTTGGGTCGGTACCGGTGGTTCTTACTATGAGCAGCCCGGCTAATGCTTGCTCCAGCAAACCTTCAGGTGGTGAGGTACCCTACCTACCGGCTTTAAAATAGATCCATGCGACTATACTCCGCCGAAGCGATGCGAGCGACGGACGCCCGTGCGCTCGAGCTGGGCTATCCCAGCCTATTGTTGATGGAAGCTGCCGGCCGGGCGGTGGCGGAAGAGGCCCGCCAGCGATACCCGCAGGCTCGTTGTGCCGCCGTGCTGGTGGGGCCGGGTAACAACGGAGGCGATGGCATGGTGACCGCGAGGTGGCTTTTATCCATGGGCCTCTCGGTTCGGGTCTTCGCTACGGATGGCCATCGTTGGGACGCCGCACAGGCCAAGGCGGCGCTCATAGCGCACGGCGTGAAGCTGGAGGCGCTGAGCGGACTGGAGCTGGAGAGCTGCGAGTTGGTCATCGACGCGCTGTTCGGCACCGGGCTGAAGAGAAGTTTGGCCGGGGTGTACGCTGAGGTTGTAAACAAAGTCAACGCTGCAGCGCTTCCTGTGGTTAGTGTGGATTTACCTTCGGGGCTGCCGTACACTCCGCATGTTCGCGCGGGTTGCACCGTGAGCCTGGGCGGACTTAAGTACGAACACCTCTTTTACCCCTACCGCGAAGCTTGCGGACGGGTGCGCCTGGTAGAGATCGGCCTGCCTGCCGGGGCGCTGGAGTCCGCTGGGCTGCCGGTATTGAGCACGCCCCAGGAGATGCGTGGTCTGCTGCCTAGGCGCGCGGGAAACGCGCACAAGGGTTCGGTGGGCCGGGTGCTGGTGGTAGGCGGCTTCGGGACCTACACCGGCGCGCCGGTACTGGCGGCCTTGGGTGCTTACCGGGGTGGGGCGGGCCTGGTGCACTTGGCCTACCCCGAAGATGTGGCGATTGCCGCCCCGCTGGAGGTTGTGCGCCGGCCCTTTCACGAGATTACGACCGCAGTGCTGCGGGAGGTGGACGCCGAGGCGGTTGCGGTAGGCATGGGTGCCGGTCCAAGAGGGCAGGAGGCCGCTTTGGCCGTTCTGGGCTTGGGTAGGCCTACGGTGCTGGATGCCGACGCGCTGCATCCTGAGGTGCTGGAAGCCTATGCCAAGCAGAGCCTTCCGATAGTCATCACCCCACATCCTAAGGAGGCCTCCAGGCTGCTTCCACTGGATACCGCCGCGATTGCCGAGGATCCTTTGGCCGCCGCCGGTATGCTTGCTGAGCGCTACGGCGTGACTGTAGTGCTCAAAGGTGGGCCTAGTGTGGTGGCCAGCGCCGGTGGTGCGGCGGTTAACACTACCGGTAATCCGGCCATGGCCGCCGGGGGTATGGGCGACGTGTTGAGCGGGGTGATCGCAGCCTTCCTGGCTGCTGGGCTTCCGCCTTTCGAGGCCGCCCGGCTGGGGGTCTATTTGCACGGGCTGGCTGGAGACCGGTTGGGTGAGGTGGGACTTTTGGCGCATGAGGTAGCCAACGCCCTGCCAGAGGCCAGGGCTGCTTTGTCCAACGGAGAGGTGCAACCTTACTGGGTATAATGCCCGGCATGTGGCGCGTACGTGTCCCGGCAACCTTGGCGAATCTGGGTAGTGGTTTTGATGCTTTAGGGGTGGCGTTGTCGCTCGAGCTGGAGGTGGAGGCCCGGCTCGGTGAGGTGGATCAATTCACCTACGCGGGTGAAGGGCAGGTGCCCGAACAAGCCGATAATTTGATCCACCAAGGCTACCACGCGGGGTTTGCCGCGCTCGGCGAGGCCGCGCCCACCCTGGCGGTGCAGGCTTTCAATCCCATTCCCTTGGCCAGGGGCATGGGCAGCAGCTCCGCCGCCTTGGTTGCAGGGGCCGCCCTGGCCGATGCGGTGAGCGGGGGCAGGCTGGGCAAAGACGGCGTATTTGCGGTGACCGCGCGTCTGGAAGGACACCCGGATAACGTGGCTCCGGCGGTTTATGGCGGGTTCGTGGCCGCGCTGGCCGAGCCTCCGCTGGCTATACCCTTGCCCGTGCCTAAGGGATTGCGGTTTGCACTGGGCGTGCCGGCCTACGAGGTGCCCACGCCCGAGGCCAGAGATAGGCTGCCTGAGCATGTACCCAGGGCGGACGCCCAGTTCAACCTGGCCCGGGCCGCGTTATGGCCCGCGGCTCTGGCTACGGGCAGGATCGATGCTTTGCGTGAGGCGGCCCGCGACCGTCTGCATCAGCCCTACCGCGCTTCTATGATGCCCGGCCTGGACCAGGCCATCGAGCGCGCTTACGCCCAGGGGGCCCGGGCGGTTTTCGTCGGTGGGTCAGGGCCCACGCTGGCGGCCCTGACCGCGGTGGGTGACGAAGGCCGCTTGCTCTCGGCGTTGGAAGGGTATGTCGGCGAGCAGGGCCGGGTCATGATCCTGGAGATCGGGGGAGGGTACGGTTGGAAGGAAGCCTAGCTACCATGCCGCTCCTTGAGGTGCTCGAGCTCATCAATTCCAACCGTAAGTCGGGCCTGCTGCAGGTCGATACCGAGCCCCCCCTGGCGCTGCGTCTTCAGACGGGCGAGGTGGTCGGCGGTGACATTATCGATTGGGCGGATTTCGAGGCGGTATCTACCTTCGATATACACTCCGAGTCCGAGCATTTCGCCTTTAAGGCCGGTAACCAGAGCGGCCGGGCCTGGATGGCGTTCCGCACCTTCGTGGCTGAGTGGGCCAGATTTAACGACGAGTAGGGGCGTTCCCGCAAAGCCTTGGATTCCCTAAGTCATGTGGCAGAGGCCTTATGCCCCGTGGAGCTCTATAAGGTATTTATGGGTGGCCGGAGCATCAATGCCGCGGCCAAAACTTGGCCGGTTTCACTGGTGGTGGCTATGGGCGGGTCTGGTAAGGGTTACAAGGCAGTGACTTGGTGCCCCTGCGCAAGTATGCCTGGTACTACATGCGCCTAAAACACCCCCGGGCGCAGCGAGCCCTGTTTAGCTATGGTGGCTATGACAGATCACTATGACCTTGGATGGATCCCGTAATCTGAGCGAGTTGATTCGCCGGGGACAGCCGGCCGAGCAGCTGCGGGTCTACTTGGTGGAAGCGTTGAAGTCGGGCGAGATCACCTTTGCTGGCCGTGAGCGGCTACTGCGCGGCTTAACCTGGGAACAGGTTCCGGCCTGAGGTGGGGAAACGTGCCCGGGCTTGCTAAGCGTATCGGGTATAGTTGAGAACATGCAAAGCCTGCGAGAACGGCAGAAACAGCGTCGGCGGGCGCGCATATTACGCATGGCCATCGAACTTTTCAGGGCCAATGGTTTTCACCGGACCACCGCTTCGGATATCGCCAAGGTCAGCCATATCTCCCGGGGCACCTTCTTCAATTACTACGCCTACAAAGAGGCGGTGCTGCTCGATTTCGGTGCTGAGCTCCTGACCAGGGTCGCCGAAGAGGCCAGGCTCGAGCGGTCCCATGGCCTAGAGCCCCTGCCGTCGCTACGTGGGCTGTGGGAGAAGCTCGCCCAGGTGAGCGAACAGGAACTGGGCCGGGAGCTGCTTCCGCCCTTAGCCTATGAGGTACTCAATCCCGACCGCGAGCGTTCCCAAAACGCGATGCGGGCTATGCCGCTGCATCGTTTGGTAGAGGAGGCGCTACTACCCCTGGCGGAAGGCGGAATGCTACGCACGGACCAGTCGGTGCGCCGTATGGCCAACTCGTTGGCCGATGTCTACCTGCTCTCCGTGCTTCGTTGGGCGGTGCGGCCCGAGGAAGGCAGTCTCAAAGAGGAGATGCTCAAGTTTCTGGACCTGTTTCTTGAGGGAGCCTTGAAGCGTTGAGAGGGTGGATAGCAACGCCGCTGGGTGGAGTGTATATAGTGGCCGGCGAGCGGGGTTTAATATCCAGTGAACTAGCGTTCAGCAAGCGCCCGGAAACGCCGGGCCGGGGTAAAACCTTCTTCGAGCAGTTCGCCGGTGAGCTCGAGCGCTATTTCGCCGGTGAGGCCGTGGTGTTCGGCACCCCTCTGGATACCACCGGCCTTAGTGGGGACCGGGCCCAGGTGTACCGGTTTGTGCGTACCATTCCCCACGGATCCACCGCCAGTTACGGCGCGGTGGGGCGCGCTGTGGGGCTTTCCGCGCGCGCCGTGGGCGCGGCCATGTACTCGTGTCCCTTCTTCCTCGCGGTGCCCGCGCAGCGGGTGATTTACGCCTCGGGCGAGCTGGGCGGTTTTGCCGGCCAAGAAGGCCTGAAGCGGCGGCTGCTCGAGCACGAGGGAGCACTCGAGAGCCCTGAATAGTACGCGACAAATATAGGGTAAGCTCCAATATGTAATAGTCTGAAGAGGATCCCTATGGCTAGACTGACCGACCAAGAGAAGCAAGAAATCATCCGCTATATTGAAGCCGGCAAGCCGCTTCCGGATAAATACCGCTTTCTGCTTTTCAAAGACCGGCGCGAAGTGGAGCTGGTCTGGAACGGCAAGACTAATGAGGTCTGCAATATCGTGCTGCCGTTTCAGACTATCGAGCAGGTGGACGAGC
>CAYODT010000008.1:0-35838 GCA_964402875.1 uncultured bacterium
CGGTCTGTCAAGCCGTGTATGCACCGTCCATGCTAACTACGCACCCCCAACTTTATGAATGACAAGCAGGTGCTCGATAAACTAGGAGAGGGCTGTAAGCATGTGTTTCTGGCCCCCCCCCGGGAAGCTTGTTCACAGGCTAGATATACCGGAGGTTGGCATTTTAACCAGAGTGTCAATCTTACTGTAAGGCCAGCACCAAGTCATATATGATCACAGGACTGCTCTTCCAACAGCACTCTTCTAGGCTCCGCCGCCACGAGCACCGGCCAACGAGCGCACCCGCGTAGGATCCTTAGCCAGTTCACTGGCCAGACCGCTATAAATCACCTTCCCACCGTCTAGAACGTAGGCACGGTTGGCCAGGCTCAGGGCCGCGAATGCGTTTTGTTCCACCAATAGAATCGAGACTCCCTCATGCTGGAGGTCACGTACGATCGAGAAGATCTCACGAACGATCAGAGGGGCCAAGCCTTGGGACGGCTCGTCCAAGAGTAGAAGCCGTGGGTTTATCAACAGGGCGCGGGCGATGGCCAACATCTCCTGCTCCCCTCCGGAAAGCTGTCGCCCTAGGTTCTTCTTGCGTTCAGCAAGATTAGAGAAGGCCTCGTAGCACCTCTTTACGGTCCAGGGACCTGGGCGAGTAATCGGAACCGCAAGATTTTCCTCCACTGTAAGGTTCGGAAAGATTTTCCGCCCTTCAGGAACGTACCCAACACCCTGTTGTGCGATGCGGTGGGGAGACCACCGCGTAACCGATTGACCGAAAATGCGCACTTGTCCCTGGCGGGGGGGGGTAAGGCCCATGATGCTGCGCATGGTGGTGGTCTTGCCCACGCCGTTGCGCCCCAACAACGTTACGATCTCACCCTCAGCAACGTATAGGTCTACGCCGAAAAGAATATGGGCCTTTCCATAGTAGGTGTGTACAGACTCCAGCTCAACTGTGTTCAATGAGCTTCCTCCCCAAGATAGGCCCTTTGTACCGCTTCGTTGTCTGCAATAGCGCTAGGAGTTCCCTCAGCGATTTTCTGGCCCTGGTCGAGGACGGTGATGCGATCGGCGATATCAAAAACCAGCTCCATATCGTGCTCAACAAAGACAATAGTAAGGCCCTGCTCCTCCCGCAGGCGGCGGATAAGGTCTACGGTGTAATGGGTCTCTTCGTTCCCCATGCCTGCGGTGGGCTCGTCGAGGAGAAGAAGACTGGGCTGCATACACGCAGCCAAGACGATCTCCACGATACGCTGGTCCCCATGGGCCAGATCACCCACCAAATGACTGGCCAAAGGAGTGAG
Source organism: uncultured bacterium (assembly GCA_964402875.1). GTDB lineage: Bacteria > Deinococcota > Deinococci > Deinococcales > Marinithermaceae > CAYODT01. The sequence goes on from CAYODT010000008.1 coordinate 1,299, forward strand.
ACGGCCAATTTCGAGCATCTCATGTACCCTCTGGTCCGCAGCCACCCGCTGCTGGAGTGTCGTCCAAAGCTTATGATTGAGGCCCATCGCAGTCTCAATTCCGAAGAGCAGGGTCTGGTAGGTGGTCATCTCTGGAAAGATCTCGGTGATCTGGAAGGTCCGCACGATGCCCATGCGGGCTCGGTCGGCCACAGGGAGCCGGGTGATATCTTTCCCTTGGAATGAGATACTACCCTGGCTCAGCGGAGTATGGCCGCTCAGCATATGGAACAGCGTAGTTTTACCGGCCCCGTTGGGACCGATGATGGCATGGATGGATCCCTGCTCGACCTCTATGGAAACCTCGTAGACAGCGACAAGTTTCCCGTACTTCTTGGTCACTTTATTGACGCCGAGAAAGCTCCTCAAGCTGCCCCCCGGCGTCGCTCGAACCACTCCGTCAACAGGCCCAAAATACCTTTAGGGAAGGCCAAAACCACAACCATGAAGAGGATACCCAGTAAGGTCATCCAGTTAGTGGTGATGGAACTGAGATAGTTACTGAGAAGTACGTATACCGCAGCCCCAATCAGGGGTCCCCAAAAAGTACGCATACCACCCAGTACGGCCATGATCACAAGATCGCCGGAGAATATCCAGAACAAATTCTCGGGAGAGGTAAAATTCTGTAGCAGCGCAAACAGCGCTCCAGCCAGGCCGGTAAACAGGCCTGAGACCGCAAATGAGGCCCAGATATACCTCTCCACGTGAATACCCAAGAACCGGGCTCTACGTTCGTTTTCACGGATAGCTATCATTGTCCGCCCAAAGGGACCGTGCAGCAGATAGCTCATAATAGCGATAGCCACCGCGAAGCTGATCAGGCTGAGGTAATAGAAGGCCGTACTATCCAGGGGGATGGTGGCGAAACCTAGGTGCAGTGGTTGCCGCGAAAAGCCGGTCAGACCATCCTCTCCGCCGGTAACGCTGTTCCAAGCGGTGGCGATAAAGTAGAGCAGCTGGGCGAAGGCCACGGTGATCATTGCGAAATAAATCCCCCTTAGTCGGATCACAAAGGGGCCCATCACTACGGCCACGAGGCCGCCGGCCAAGGTGCCCAGGATCAAGGCTAGAACGGTACTATGCGTCAGGTGGATCAGGGCCAAGCCTGTGATATAGCCGCCCACCCCGAAAAAAGCAGCGTGGCCAAAGGAAAGCTGACCGGTAAAGCCAAGCAGGAAATTCAGCGAGATTGCCGCTAGGCCGTAGATGACGATCCAGCTACCCAGTTCCGTCCAGCCGCCCACCAGTGGAAGCCAGAAAGGCATCAGGATCAAAACGATCCAGGTAGCCGAGAGGCTTAACCAGCGCGAACGCATCGCCCCCGAGCCAGCCTGACCCGGAGGCGATGCAGCGGTAGACCCGGGAGGGGAATCAACCGAGTGTCTCACTCAAACATCCCTTCCTGCCCTAGAAGCCCCCGTGGGCGGATGATGAGCACTATGGCCAAGACCAGGTAAATAACTGCGGTGCTGGCGGCCGGGAAGTAGACAGTGGCCAGACCCGAGGCTAGGCCAATGACTAAGCCGCCTAGCACCCCGCCTACCAGACTGCCCACACCCCCCGTAATGATGGCTACGAAGCTTGGCATGATTAGGTTGTCTCCCATAGTGGGATCCAACCCCAGCCAACCTGCCGCGAGGACTCCAGCCAGCCCCGCCAAAGCAATGCCAATGCCGAAGTTGATGGTACGCAGCAGGTAAACATTGATGCCCAGACTGGAAACCGTCTCCAGGTCGAAGATAGCCGCACGAATACGGATCCCCACCCGGCTGTAGTGCAGGAAGAGGAAGAGGCCGGTTACCGCCAAGGCCACAACTAGGATGATGAAAACGCGGTAGCCGGTAAGGAAGAAGAAGTAGTTGCTCAGAGGCCGCGAAAGCACTGCAGGTATGGCATAGGAAACAACCTGCGGCCCCCAGACGGTGCGCAGCAGGTCCTCGATGATTAGCATCGCGCCGAAGGTCAGCAACAAAGTGTACAGCGGATCCTTACGCTGGTAGAGAGAACGAACAAAGAAACGCTCGAAGACCAGGCCTAATACGCCGGCCAGGATCGGGGAGATGATGAGCGCGCCCCAGAACCCTATGTAGGAACTTAGGGTGAAGGCCAGATACCCCCCCAGGGCTAGGAAGGCCCCGTGACTCATATTGATCACCCGGTTCAGGCTGAGAATCAACCCCAAGCCAAGGGCCATAAGCGCGTAGAAGACCCCGATGATGAGACCGTTGAAGAGGTTGAATAGAAGTACCGTGGGCATCAGGCCTAAATCCTAACTTTAGGAGGGGAAGGAGATATGGCAACCGGTCTGGTCGAGCGGCAGCATAATCTCCGAACCTTCCACTACCTTACCTACATGAACTAGGTTGGGGTAGGCGTAGCTTTGAGATATCTCGGAAGCGTAGATGGCCCCGTTGAGCAGGTGGTAGCCCGGCTGGAAGTGCAGCGGGTATGGCTCGAGGCCTACATGTTGGGGCACGCTGATGTTCTCCAATACCCTGGCCACCTTGACCGCGTCGAGGGACTTGGCCTCGTTGGCCGCCAGTGCCAGCAACCAAGTAGCGACATAGCCGAAGCGAGTCCTTGAAGTGGGGACCTTCCCGGTACTCTTCTTGATCTTCGCCACGAAACTATCTACGCCGGCCACCCCGGGCTGGTTCCAGTACCACTCCATAGCCCACCAGCCGCCCCGCGCCTCCTGGGGGATACCCACAAGGCTCTCGAAGTCAAGCAAGCCGCCGGCTACCGGGAACTTCTTGTTCAGACCAAACTGCAGATACTGCTTCATTAAGCTGACCAGGCTAGACCCTGCCACGAGTGCGATAAGGGCGTCCGGATGAGCAGCTTGGGCCTTGATCAGGTAGGCGGAGTAGTCGGTGGTATCCAGAGGAGCCAGCTCAGCACCCAGTACGGTACCGCCGATACTCTTGAGATATTTCTCGAAGGCCGCCTGCTCGGACAGGCCGAAAGCGTAATTGGGGGTGATAAAGAACCAGCGCTTACCGTACTTCTCAGCGATGAACTTGGCTACGCCGTAGGCCAACATGTGGGTGGAGGTGGGAACCTGAAAGGTGGACCAGCGGCAGTCTTTGCCGCTGATGGGATCGGCGTGTCCGCCAGTATCAATGAAGATCTTGTTATGCCGTTCGGCGATGGGGCTGATAGCCAGGGAAACAGCCGAGCTGACGCTGCCCATGAGGAACGGTACGTCGTCTCGCGCAATGAACTGCTGGGCCTTCTGAACAGCCGAGGCAACGGCACTGTGGGTGTCGCCCAACAAAAGTGCCATGGGCCGCCCAAGAATCCCCCCCTGGGCGTTAATCTCGCTAATGGCGAGTTGCGCTCCCTGGCGCTGGCTCAGGCCATAAGCAGCGAAAACTCCCGTGATCGGCTCAAGGTCCGCGATGTAGATCGGAGACTCGCTTCCCTGAGCCATACCGAGGAGCGAATCCCCCAGCAACGTGGCACCCCCCAAGGCCAACCCTACCTTCAGCACATTTCTACGGCTTACCTTAGTACTCCCGTTCGACGCGCTTTGCTGTTGCTTATCCTTTTCCTCTTTTCCCATTATACACCTCCCCGTACTAAATCCCCCACAGTACACAAAATAACCTTATCCATTGATCCCCCTAAGTGGTCCAGAGCCCGATGGGCAGCGTTCACGATCAGGCGCAGCTCAACGTGGCCGCCGACTAAAACCTAATACCAGATCCAAGCAAATCCTCGGGAAGAATTTAAGAACAACATAATTAACAATTAGAACAATATAATTAACAATTTAATTGCTTGCTAGCGCCATCTATTACACTACCCATGCCGACTGCTGTCAACACACCGTGATCTATCAAACATTTAGAATGCTAGTCTAATTTTCTAGTACGAACTCTACCCTGCCACTACACGCCCAGGGTATAACCAGCAGGTGAACCTATCGACCTCCGGCGGACTTGCCGGAGGGGTTAAGCAGAGGGCCCTTCGCAAGCCTCGCAGCCATAGCATTACGTCAGCGAGAACCCCAAGATTCGCTACCCTGTCACGCTCCATTCCTAAACACCCTGCTAGGCATCGAGAATACCTCGGGAAGGCACTTCCGAAACTGCTCACAACCGGGTCAGCCACAGACCCGGCTCACACAGCCGAACTCGAGTTTTGTAGCCGCCAATATACACGCCGGGTGGTAAGCTACGAACTGAGCTCGAGCAAACGTTGACAATTTAGAATGTCCACTAACTTCCCCGGCTATACTGGAGCTATCGGCCGAGTTTAGCCATACACCGCTCGAGCCGCATACAGAGGTCTCAATGTCCGGATTGGTACCTGTTTACAACTGGCAAGATCCCAAAATGCGTAAGCTGCGCGCGACACGCGCTGCACACGAGGGCGACAAGCCGACCTTGCTCGAGCTGACCATAGCTTTCGTATACCTGAAGAGCAAAAAGAAGGCTAACATCAGCCCGCGCACCATAGAGGTTTATTTACTCGGCGTGCGCGATTTCCTAGACTGGGCCTGGCCGCCGGAAGCACATGGGCCACTGGTTCCCTTACTATCGGCTACCGGAGAGGACCTGGATCGCTGGATCATCAGCCTGCAACTCGAAGGCGGCCATTTAAACAGCGAGGCCCACCCCCTGCGCCCTAGCAGCATCGCCGCCTACCTCGCCGGTGTGCGCCAGCTGTTTGCCGCGCTAGCTTGGACTAAAGCACGAAGTTCGTTGGAGCCGGTGTACGCACCGCCTGACCCGGTACCGGCCGGCGAGCGACGCCCGGCATTACCGCTACGCCTCTACCGGCAACTGGTGGAGCACTTGGCGGGCGCATCGGCGGAAGAGATTCGCAACCGGGTAATTGTCCGTCTGATGGGCGACGCCGGTCTACGCATCGGCGAAGTCACTTCATTGCAGCTAGAGCAAGTGCTTCTCGAGGACGCCTTGATTATCGTGATTGGCAAGGGCGGCAAGCAGCGCACCATTCCCCTAAGTAATAGCCTGATAGCCGATCTCTGGGCCTGGATCAGACTGCGTACGGCTTATGCGGCTCCAGCTGTACAGGCACTCTTCGTCAATATGGGCGGCCGGCGCAGTCATGGTCAGGCTATGTCCAGCGCGCATATCCGGCGGTTGCTGCGCGGCTACTATCAGACCCTGAGCTTTCCCAAACGTTACTATGGAGCGCATATTCTAAGGCATACCGCCGGAACCCGCCTTTACCAGACCGGGCGCGACCTCTATCTAACTGCCCGTATGCTAGGCCATGCCAACGTGAACACTTCGAGTATCTACGCAAAAATGGACATGGAGGGCCTCAGAAAAGCTGTGGAACGCAGTCAGAGTGTGTTGGATAATAGCGAGGACTGAAAATTTCATAAAAGATTATGCTAAGCAGCATGAAGGTAGCCAGCCCTTCTCCCCTACCTGCAATATTGGGACCTCCACGTAAGACAACGGGTACCTTGAGCTGGCAAGCAGGGCTCCCTGTTTCATACCGGCCAAAGTTCGCGGGCACTCTAAAGTTCAGAACCCAATGGCACCGGTAATCCGGGTAGCACCTAGAAAGCGGCTACCAATCTACAGTCAGGGACTGAAAAACCTGGTGGAAGACACAACAGGAAACTACTTTGCAATTTTACGGATATTTTAGCAGAAAATATACAACTCCTCAGTTGCGGCCTAGGCGAGGTATGCCTGTAAATCAGCCCGTCCCGGGCACCACACGCATGCTTGCCGGACCCCAGGCAGCAAGTGCTTCAGGGCTCCGATATCTAAATGATCAGCCCCGCGATCTATTCATTCAGAGACATCGGATCCGCACGCCTATCTACTCTTAGAGATAGGATCGACTAGGGAGAGCGGCCCCAAGCTCACGGCGGGCCGGCCCCCGATCATGAAGCGTACTTCGTTTACATTACCAATCGCAAGGAGGGTGTTGGCAATGCTATGGATCAGCAGAGTGTCACCGGACAGGCCGTAGTTCAGATGCGTGTAGACCTGAGGCAGATCCACGTAAGCCGTACCTGAAGCTACAAACACACGGGGCACAGGCGTACCCGCGGGAATCACCGCCACACCGCTCTGACGTGGACCTGCCGCCAGCTGGTCCAAGGCGGCTTGGTAGGGTGTTTGAGTAGCCGAAAGGGTTACTTGGCGTTGCTCGAGCACGAAACTGGTGCCATCCGCCTTGGGGAAATACAACTGAACCGTGACCTTGATGGGTGCAGTCTTGACTGATGGTGAAACGATAGGCGGCAAGCCATTCACCTGAGTGCGGATCCGCCCGCCAGTCATGACTAATACCACCAGACCTAGGACCAATACCAGTGCACCCAGAATATTCCAGAAGGATAGGTAGTGACGCATTCACAACCCTCCAAGGTAGGCTTGTATGCCTGAAGCCAGCGCATCCGCCAGATCGGTGAGCTGCATACTCCCGGCTAGCCGTGTACGATCGGTGGGATTTTGCGGCCAGCCCAGTTCAGCCAGCACCGCTGCGCCTGTAGACCGGGAAAGCACATAGTATGGACCCTCACCGACCCTTGCTACCAAACCCAAACCGGAAGCGACCCCCGAAGCTATCTGCTTGGCTAGCTGTTGCGAGGCGCCGGCACTGAATAGATAACGGCTTAGCAGTGCCTTGCGGGCCGGCGAGGTCTGAGGGGAAGCAAACAGGCTGCGGCCATTTTGCACGAAGGCCAAACTAAGTAACGAGCCCTTGGCCGGAGGTGCCAAGGTGTATAAAACCACACCGTTCCCGGCCACTGGTCCGCCATCCAAGTGCAGGCTCACGAAGACTGCCGCGCCCACCGCTTTAGCGGCTCTAGCAACGATGCTGGGATCCTGATCCTGGCTGCGGGTCAACCGCACCGTGTAACCGGCCTGCTCGAGCCGCTTTTGCATCTTCACTGCTACGGCAAAGATAAGCGTGGCCTCGTTCAAGGCACCGATCTGTATACCGGTCTGCGTGTCACCACCTGCCGGATCGATTACCACTGTGCGGGAAAAGGGCCCGGTTTGCTCAGGATTACCTACTTTCACCACTAAGGCGTTCGGCAATGGGTAGACTTGCATAGGAAATGAAGAGGCTCCCTCGAAGGTCAGAACATTACCGTAAGGACTACTATGGCTGCGGATAGCGCTCAGGTAGAGGCCGGTCACGGAACGGTCCAAATTGGGGTTCAGCATCCCCAACACTTCGATCTGGCCGGAGGTGGTCGTTCGGTAGTTGACGTTGCGCGAAAAGCGCAATTCCACACGATCAAAACCCCTACCGGTGGAAAAACTGAGCCCCAGCAGCCGGGCAACCGGTAGGCTCACGCGGATCTGTTGGGTATTGCCGCTGTAATTTGCGCCTAGGGCCTGCGCCAGATATTTGACCGGTGCATAAACTATGCCGCTGGTGATGTAAGCACCGGGAGGTGTAGCTTGCACGGCCTGTTTATCTGTGGGGTAGATAGCCAGTTTGACCAAGCGGTTACCAAGCTGCAAGACAATATACCCCTTAGTGGCGCGATAACCCAGACCCAGGGCCTGCGCAAAACCCTCTGCGGGCGCGTACGAAACACCTAGGTTGGCCGGGTACACCGCGGTTAATGGGGTGGCATTGATCAGTAGAGGTTTCTCATTCTGCGCCCGCACAAAAGTTACCAATAGGATTGGAAGAAAAAGGATGACCCAAAGCCGCTTCAATACCATTTCTCCAGCTCCCGGCGTACAGCCTGTTTCTTGTCTTCCTGACGCTTCTGGTAGTCTCTCCGGCCCTTACCCAGACCGAGTAACAGCTTTATGAAGCCGCGCTGGTTAAAGTACAGCTTAAGGGGCACCAGTGTATATCCGCGCTGCTCCACCTGGATCTGCAGCTTGCGTAGTTCGCTAGTATGGAGCAGGAGTTTCCGTCTTCTACGTGGCTCGTGATTTGCATAGGAACCCTTTTCATAAGGTGCGATATACAATGCCTCAAGCCAGAGTTCACCTCCCACAAATCGCGCGAAAGACCCAGTGAAGTCCACCTTAGACGCACGGACGGACTTGACTTCCGTACCCGTCAGGACCATACCGGCCTCGACGGTGTCTATAATGCCGTAATCATGTCGTGCCTTGCGGTTCTCGAGCACGTCTTCAGTTTACAAGCATGCCTGCCAACCTCGCTGGGAAGTGCTGCTCAACCGATATCCGGCCGAGCTAGCCGGCGTAGAAGGGCCGCTTCGCCACTCTGTAGTCCGTACAGGTCGCAGACCGCACCGTGGATCTCGGCATGGCCCTCGGCAGCTTGCCACAGCCCGCGGCGCACATCTTGCGGCAGCTGCATCCACTGGGGCAGCCGGATACGTCTCAGGTGTTGGGCCTGAAAACGCAAGTACCCCCCACGGATCGGTGTGGTATAAGCTGAAACAAATAGTTTCCCAATACCAGCCTGGAGAACGAGTTTCAGTAGCCTCAGGTTCCAAGTCTTACTGGTTAGGTAGTACAGATTGTGGTGCGGATAATACCTGCCGTCCTCCATCACGAACAGCGGATCCCTCAGAATATCAGGTACCAGCAGCTTTGGGGTTTCCAAAAGCCACAGCCGGACCCGGTCCTTCGGCCGATACCAAGCCTCAGGGTATCGGCGCGCATACGATCTACGCTTAAGCCGGTCAGCATGGGCTGCAACATAATGGGCCAACCTGGGGTAGTGGGCTAGATCTACCAATTTGCCATCGTCCTCGAACGGATTGAGGACGAACAGGCCACCCCAGTTCACCGATCCACCACGAATATCGGCAGTGGTCAAGATGGGCAGCCTACGCTCCACCTCGACGTTCAGTTGGCCAGCAGTACCAATGAGTACTTCATCAGCCCCTGTAGCCAGCCCAATGCCCACAGTGCAGCCGGTTTCCTCCAGAAGCGGAAGAGTTTCTTCCAGGCGCTTTACCAAAGCCTCGGCCGGGCCTGCACCGAGCAACCAGGGTTCGCGACCACCTTGCGGTAGTAGAACCCGTCTTGCCGCGGAGACTCTTGGGACTTTCAGTGCTCCAGCAAAGGCCTTCAACGCTTCAGGCTCGGTGCTGGTCAATCGTGCCGTACGGGTGGGTCCTGGTCTCTCGCGGCGAATGATGGTGACCGCCGGATAGGCCAGCGGAGTACTAAGGAAGGGCCGCACTTGGCTCATCTCTACATAGTGGGTCAAATGATAATCGCGTGCTACCATGGCTCGCAACGATGCGCCAGAACGGCTCTTCATCCAGCGGTCAGGACAGATATAAGCAAGCCTGCCCCCCGGGGCCAAAGAGGTCAAGCCCCGCTCGATGAAGGGTAGATACAGCCCGGCTCGGCCGAAGATACTATGGTAGCGGCGCCGATACTCGCTTACCAGTACCTTAGAGATGCGCTCGAGGCGCAGATAGGGCGGGTTACCCACCACATGCGTGAACGTCCGGTGATCAAACTCAGCAAGCAGAAAATCGCCCTCAATAATCCAGGCGGCAAGCAGCGCTCTTGATTCAGCCCCGGATAGGCCACGCTGAAGCATGAGGCCCAGTAACGCGCGGCGGCTGTGTTCAACGCTCCCAAGATGAACTTCGACAGCCCGTATGGCTGGCTGGAGATCCAAGATGCTCCGCGCTCCGGGCTTGACCTGCGCTGTATAGGCTGAGAGCAAGCGCTCTACCACCACAAGCAAGAATCCGCCTTCACCGAAGGAAGGCTCGAGCAGCCGAAAACGGTGCAAAGGTTGGTCCTCGGTGTAGCCTGCCAAGTCGAGTACAAATTCGGCCACCTCCCGTCGCGTAAAGATAGCACTGCGGTCCTCTGGACCGGCCTCGGCCAGTGGGTGTATCTCTTGAGGTTCGGCCGGGTCAGGCGGCGTACTTTCCATGGAGGCGAGTCTACTCGTAAGCAGCTGTATCAACCGGGGCAGCCAGTTTGCCCATCTCCGATGTGGTGCATGAATAGAGCCAAATATGGCCAGACAGCCCTACGGTTGCGATATCAAGCACCACCTCAGGAGCTGCCGGGGCGCTTGATCCAGGCATGGCGATACATAAGGTAAACCTCCGGTTCAGCGATTCAATCCGGCTATCGGCCAGCGAATCATCAGCATGACCCTGGCAATTGCCTTGCTCCTTCCAACCCGGGGGTTTTGCTACATCGCCGCTGCCTCTTGCTTGGCTATACTTCGCGCAGCCGGTAACCTTGGAGACGAGCGTTCATCTGTCCGGCCACCCTCCTGGTTCTGATCCGGTAAATTCTGTCCAGCGGCTACGCCTTTCTTAGGGTCAGCTTTCCGACCGGTTCAATTTCATGAGCCACAGCTCTCCCCCACCACCTTTCCCCGGTCATCGCCAATTTAAACGGCGCACTCCAGTCCTTCGTAGTAGTGTTCCGGTGGCGTACTGAAACGATACCTTGGCCATTACCGCATATCTGTTACAACAAGGGTTTTCGTGGCTTAGGCCTCCCATACTCCTCGGTACCGACTGTGGCGGTCTTCGCAGTTGCCCCGCGATTTGGCTTATTGCAACGCCGGGCGCTCGAGCGAGGGTAGCCCACGAACATTGGGTAACGACCAAATCATCTAACTAGTTCTACCGAGTGCTTTCAATGGCCGAGGAGGGCTCACGGTGAGTATGGCAAGCCATTTTCTCGACCACTACCGAGTTGTCGGCAGGCTAACACCAATTATGAGAGCCTATCTAGTTCAAGAACCCTGCTTTTGACGCAGTGTAGGAGCAAATCAATCATGTGTGCCCCTCTAGCTTGTAAGTGATAATAGATCCGCCTAAACACCCAGATTCGATCATTGAAACCATGATAGGAAAGTCCAGCTTCCAAATCGTGCCCGATCAATTACGAGTCACTCGACAAGGCCCGTCAAGTTGGCGCATAGTTTCCCCAGGAGAGGCTCCTTAATCTCCTTAGGAACTACTTGGATTTAGCCCTGAGTGCCCCTGTTTAGATCCTTGGGTGAATGTTATAGTAAGCGTGGTAAACGCCTGGGAGCAATTCCAGCAGGAGGTTGAAGAGATGAAGGTAGGCATCAATGGCTTCGGTCGAATTGGCAGGCAGATTTTTCGTATCTTCCACGAGCGCGGAATCGAGGTTGCGCTGGTCAACGATATAACAGATAACGAAACTCTTGCGCATCTCCTAAAATACGATTCGAACTACGGACGTTTCCCCGGCGAAGTCACTCACGACGACGAAAATATCTATATCGATGGAAAAGCCGTGCGGGCTACAGCCATCAAAAACCCCGAGGAGTTGCCCTGGGGCGAGCTTGGTGTGGATATCGTCATCGAGTCTACCGGTGTGTTCCGCGATCGAGAGCGTGTTTCACTTCACCTGAAGGCCGGCGCGAAGAAGGTCATTATCACTGCGCCCGCCAAGAACCCCGATTGGGCAGTAGTCTTGGGCGTCAACGACAATGAGTACGACCCCGATAAGCACAACATCATCGACAATGCCTCTTGCACGACCAATTCGCTGGCCCCGGTTATGAAGGTCTTAGAGGACAGCTTTGGGGTGGAGAAGGCCCTCATGACCACGGTGCATTCGTACACTAATGATCAGCGCATCCTTGATCTACCCCACAAGGATCTGCGTCGCGCACGTGCAGCCGCCGTGAATATCATCCCTACCTCTACCGGTGCAGCGGTGGCTACCACCAAGGTCATTCCCAGCCTCAAGGGGCATTTTGACGGTACCGCCCTGCGCGTACCCACCCCCACCGGCTCAATTTCCGATGTCACCGCCTTACTCAAACGCAAAGTTACCGTAGATGAGATTAACCAAGCCTTCAGGCAAGCCGCCGAGGGACCAATGAAGGGCATTATGGCCTACTCCGAAGAAGAGCTGGTGCGTACTGATATCGTAGGCGATCCCCACTCCTCTATCGTGGACGGCAAGTTGACCAAGGCTCTTGGCGAGTTAGTCAAGGTCTTTGCTTGGTATGACAATGAATGGGGCTACTCCAGTCGTGTGGTAGATCTGGTCGAGAAGATCGGGAAGCAACTTTAGCATTCTCTTGAAGTGGAGTCGGGAAATCCGGATAAATGGAATATCTTGCCCAGGGTATGGTTTAGTTCATCGCTAGAGGAGTGAAGATGCGAACTCTTAAGGATATCTCGGTCAACAACAAGCGTGTCTTGGTGCGAGTGGACTACAACGTGCCGCTTAAGGGTGGCGTCGTCCAGGACGATACCCGCGTTCGTGCCAGTCTGCCCACTATAAGCGCGCTTCTAGAGCAAGGTGCAGCGGTCATCCTCTTCAGTCACCTAGGGCGCCCGAAGGGCGTAGACGATGCTTTTCGCATGGGGCCGGTAGCGGAGGTGCTCGAGCGTATCTTGGATAGACCGGTACGTTACATTGCCAATCTCCCCGGCTCACCCGAGACTAAGGCCGCCTTGGTTGACCTGGTACCCGGTCAGGTGGCGCTTCTGGAGAACGTTCGGTTCGAGCCGGGAGAGTCCAAGAATGATCCTGAGTTGGCCAAGCGCTACGCTGGGCTAGCCGACATTTTTGTGCTCGATGCCTTTGGCAGCGCGCACCGGGCCCATGCCTCGGTAGTGGGCGTGGCAATGGTGCTACCGGCTTACGCCGGGTTGCTGATGGAAAAAGAGGTTGCGGCGCTCTCCAAGCTGCTGACCTCGGCCGCAAGCCCTTACTGGGTGGTATTGGGCGGCGCCAAGGTTTCCGATAAGATCGGAGTGATCAAGCAACTTCTACCTAAGGTAAACGGCATATTGATCGGCGGGGCCATGGCCTTCACCTTTCTAAAGGCGCAAGGCAAACAGGTTGGTGACAGCTTGGTTGAAGAGGACCGTCTCGAGTTGGCTCGTGAACTATTTACCGAGGCCGAGCAGCGCGACGTAGCGTTGCTTTTGCCCAGCGATGTAGTGGCGGCCAAGGAGATCAGCGGGGCGGCGGAAACTAAGGTATTCCCAGCCGGCGAAATCCCGTCCGGCTGGAAGGGGCTGGATATCGGGCCCGGTACCCAAGGTGTTTTCAGCGGGGCCTTGGCTACGGCCAAGACGGTATTCTGGAACGGCCCGATGGGGGTCTTCGAGACGCCGCCTTTCGATCGCGGTACGCTGCAAGTAGGCAAGGCTATTGCCAGTCTTAAGACCGCTTATACCGTAGTCGGTGGTGGCGATTCGGTCGCTGCGGCTCACCGGCTGGGCGTAGCCGGCGCTTTCAGCCATGTGTCGACCGGCGGCGGGGCCAGCCTGGAATTCCTGGAAAAAGGTACCTTGCCTGGTGTAGAGGTTCTCTCGTGAGGAGGCCTCTACTGGCTGGAAACTGGAAGATGAACAAGACGGCCGACGAGGCTGCGGAATGGCTAGAAGCCTTTACCAGTAGACTAATGGACACACCCTGTGAGGTTATCATCCTGCCGTCCTTTCCGTTGATCCCCGCCGCCAAGCTGGCCTTATCCGGGTCACTCGTAGGTTACGGTGCACAGGATGTATCAGCGTACGATAAGGGCGCTTTTACAGGCGAGGTTAGCGCTCATCAATTATCAGGACTCGGCTGCCGCTATGTGGTGGTTGGGCACTCTGAGCGACGTGCCAACTGGAAGGAGGGAAGCCTGCTGGTAGCCGCCAAAGCCCAGGCAGCACTGGCTGACGGGCTTATTCCCATCCTCTGTGTAGGAGAAGGCCTCGAGGAGCGCAAAGCAGGAGTGCATCTGGAATTTACGCTCGAGCAGTTGCTCAGTAGCTTAGAGGGTGTTCAGCTGGACGATCCCGATCAACTGGTGGTGGCCTATGAACCGGTCTGGGCCATCGGCACCGGAAAGACGGCCACCCCGGAAGATGCTCAGGAGATGGCGGCGGGTATACGCGGGGCGCTGCGCGAGCAATTCAGCGAACTCTTCGCGCAGCGGGTCCGCATTCTCTATGGGGGGTCGGTAAAACCATCCAACTGGAGCGACATCAATAAGCAGCCTGATGTCGATGGCGCTTTGGTGGGTGGGGCTAGCCTGGATCAGGACGCCTTCCTGGCCCTGATAAAACTCACCGACTGAGGTAATCACGGGCTGTGCGCCTTCCTGGTGGGGTGAGGAATGTATGGTTAAGATCATGTCGGGCCTAACACTATCGGGGGGTGCTCTTACAGCAGCAGAGCGACGGCCCGTAGGTCGAGTGAATCGTCTGCAGGTAACTCTCTCCACGGTCGCTTGGTAGGCAGTTACATAAGGTGCGGAGGAGGCAGGCGAGGTAGAGGCTGTGTCGTGGGTGGTGCCTTCCGATCGTACCCAGGTCTTGTTCATAGATATTTATCTACATGCTTACTCGCCCCTTCCTATTGTTGACCTTCGGGGATCACAACTTCTATCTCAGGGCAGGACTCGGGTTGATTCCTTGGAATCCTAGGAGCTCTTATTTGGAGAGTGTCCTAAACCCTGGCTCTTAAGATACTTTTATCCTGCCAAGAAGCTACCTGGTCCCCACCCGGCGAGCCCAGGCAATAGAGCTTCCCTTGCTTAACGCGGCCCAGCCATATTGCGACTAGCTACTACGCCTCCATAGAGCAGTAATATCCCCAGCAGCTCGCTTGGAAAGAAAAGGGCCGAGAGACCGCGTGCCGCTAGGGTATTCCCTAGACTATAGGCTACGGCCCCCAGCAGGATTAACAACGGGCCCAGCCGGCGGGTGCGCAAGCTGGAGATTGAGGCTACCAGGATCAGGGCTCCCGCACCCAGTGCCCCGAGCAGGGCAAAACTCATTGCTACCAGAGGCGAGGAAGTCACCGTGGCAACCATTGTGGAGGCCTGAAGGGGCCGGGCCAGTGCCGAGGAACTCAACTCCGCCGATACCGCAGCGTACACCGCAAACCCGCCAAGCAAGCCGATGAACAGCGCGTAGAGTGTCGCCCAACGCCGAGGCGCCAGCAGGTACATGCTACCGATACCCATCAATGCGGGGATCGCCGCAGCTAGTACCAGGTAGAGCCTGAACAGACCCTCCGGCCAATGGCCAAGAGTTAAGGCCAAAAGCTGGGTGAGAGCGGCACCCGCGGTGACCAGGAAGGCTATGGCCCACCAAAAAGTGTAAAGCCGGTGCTTATGCCGGTACTGCTCTATTAGGGTAAAGCAGAGAATTACAGTAAAGAGCACCGTTACCAGGGCATAAAACGCATATATGTTTATTATCCAACCTCACTCGGGGCCGGATTCACGACTCCTAAGGGTAATTGTATTGCTGGGTTCCAGGGCAGCCACTGTTCTACCGATCGCACTACTAGCTGCATGCTTCTTGTGACTAGCCTGGAAGTAGTTGGGTAGGCAGAGGGACCAATAGTGTCTTAGGATACCACAAGCTTAGCTCCTCTAAGGTGGCACAGCTAGGACATGAACTGTCTCTACTTATTTAGTACCGTCTAAATCTTTCTCAGGCATGATGCATGGAATATTAGTACACATGGTACTGTATCTCCTCTTAGATAAACCCTAATAGATATCCCCCTTAACTCAGCAACCCTAAATTTGGAACCTACTAACTCAGACGGTTCGCTTGATCCCAGCATCCTATATATGCATAGAGAATGTGATGCAACTTTACACCACCACACCAAGAAACTATCCCGCTAAGGATCATGAGACTACATTACCATCAGCTTCCAAACCACGAGCAAACTACCGAACTCATCTCAAGCACCTTGAGTTCAAGGGTCTGCGGGCAGCTAAAACTATAGGTATCCATTCCACACTGCCCGCTGCATCGGTGCATATTCCAATCATCGGCTCAGTGAGTTGCCAGAGCAGTAGTTGAGGCTAATTAGATCTCGCCTATCTATACAGCTTAAGGCTCTACTGCACCTGTACATATGCCATCGGACAACGTCATCGCCGAGGAAGTCTAGTAATTATTACCAACTACAACACTCTCAGTTACCGCCGTCCTGTCTATAGTTCTACTTCTCTTAATCTAACGCCTTAACAACGCCGGAAATGGTATCAAAAATTTCATCAATTTGCTCCTTAGAAACAATTAACGGCGGGGATAAAGCGATCGTATCACCAGTTGCGCGTATCAGAAGGCCTCTATCATAACATCTCAAAAAACGTCGAATACGCGTTCCCCCGGTTTATCTTCAATACCTTCCATTTCAATCGCACCGATTAAGCCCGTGTTCCTTAGATCAATCACGTGCGGCAGACCTTTTAAGGAGTGTAAAGCATTTTCCCGGTAAGGTGCCAATTCTTTCGTACGCTCAAATAAGCCTTCCTCTTGGTAGGCTTCAAGTGTTGCCAGACCTGCAGCTGCCGCCACCGGATGATCTGAATAGGTATAACCATGAAAGAGCTCAACTGCATTTTCTGGCCCTTTCATAAAGGCATCATAGATTTTAGCATTTACAGCAACTGCGCCCATTGGAATAACTCCGCTGGTAAGTCCTTTGGCCATAGAGATAATATCAGGTTGCACATTATAGAATTCTGCGGCTGTCGCCGCATTTCCGACACGACCAAAAGCGGTGATCACCTCATCAAAGATAAGCAGGATACCATATTTAGTACATATCTCGCGTAGGCGCTCCAAATATCCCTTAGGTGGGATAAGCACGCCCGTAGCACCGGCAATAGGTTCAACAATAACTGCAGCGATTGTTTTTGCCCCGTGTAGGGCGACAATATGTTCAAGCTCATCCGCCAGCTCGGAGCCATATTTAGGCTGGCCTTTACTATAAGCGTTCTTAGCAAGATTGTGCGTGTGAGGCAGGTGATCAACCCCTGGCAGTAAAGGACCAAAGAATTCGCGGTTATGAGCAATGCCACCAACGGAGATACCGCCAAAGCCAACACCGTGATAGCTACGCTCACGTCCGATAAGACGTGTACGCGTGCCTTCACCACGTATATTGTGATAGGCAAGAGTAATTTTTAAGGCCGTATCGACGGCTTCCGATCCGGAATTTGGTAAAGAAAATATGGTCAATATCGCCAGGCATCATCGCAGATAAACGAGAACTCAATTCGAAAGCTTTAGGGTGTCCTATTTGGAAAGTAGGAGCATAATCAAGTTCTTGTACCTGTTTCTGTACAGCTTCGACGACCTTAGAGTGGGCATGACCAGCATTGCAACACCACAGGCCTGCTGTTGCATCTAAGACCTCTTGTCCATTATCTGTCGTGTAGTACATACCTTTAGCAGAAACAAACATACGCGGTTTCGATTTGAACTGCCTATTGGCCGAGAATGGCATCCAGAAAGCTTCCAGATCATGAGTGATATCAGAATGCCATCCTTGCTTAGCTATAGAAGAATGTGTGTGGGGCATACTCATCTCCTTAAGTGGTTTCAGGTCTTAAGTGTATAATGACTGAAATAGTCATAAAAAATTATAATGATTAATGTATAAAACTTCTAGCAGAATATCTCCATGACAGATACTTATCTTATGCCTGGCCATACGTAGCCCAATTGATCCTCACCTCCCTCGGCAGGTACTGCACAACAATCATTAATAGCGCATCGGACCTGATCAAACTGCTGCTATCCAGTGGTACCTCACCTTTGCGCTGTGCGATGCCGTCTGGGCAACCGATGTGAGCGGACGTGATTGAAGGCGGTCTCCGGTCGGCCTGCAGGCCGACCGGAGTTAAGGTTCAGTCCTCTGCGTCCGCAATGACCGAACCAATACGCTTGCCTATGCCAGGGTTACGGCGAACAATTAGCCATGCGTATAAAAAAGCAATGATCAATACGGCGAGCGCGATGTACGGGAATAGATTGAAGGGATAGGGCTGACCGGGTGTTATCAAGCCCCACACTGGCAATATCATGGCCAGAAATCCTAGGATTGGTAGTAGGCTGTATAGAAAGCGGGTATCAATATATAAAATAGTCCTGAGTGGCTAAGTATCCAGATATCTGGCATTCTAAAAGGATTCTCATACGTAATCTTCCCCCTTTCTAGATTGTTGCTTTATACATCATATGATGTTCTCTTGTCAAGGCCGCTGATGTTGCACGTAAATATAGTAGTAATATTCCCCTTAAAGAGTAGTACATGAGAGACGGATACGATAATTAAGCGGCTATATTGAATCCGAACTGTTTGGATGAATAATCGTATGAAAATAGATATCTTCAATAAATTGCTTGAATGATGTCAAATTCTGCCATTCAGAATCTAGACAGTGAACCAGGGTATCGCCGATCGATGATTGATATAAAGTACTGGCGGCGGCCGAAGGTACCTGGCAATAGTAAATAGCCTCTTCTAAACTCACAATATATCCATACTGGGAAGATACTCTTGATCCGGGCTGTCGAGGTATCAGCACGCTTCACCCAAATACAGTTGAGGAAGATAGCCCTCTGGCCCAACTTACCGTCAATCAGGATGCAGCTTCGGTTTCCTCGCGCCCATATAAACCTAGATCACCCAACATACTCCGTGGGTGGTATCCAAGCTACGCCTCAACCCGGGACGGCAGGTCCCGGTCCTCGTGAGAGATACCCCAATATAGATGATCTACCCGGGCCAACCCCTTACCCGCTCAGGCTGGTGCCCAGCTTCGCATCACAGACTTCACCGACTTGTTCGGCTTGCCTACACACATGTGGCTTACTGAGGCTGACAATGCGACTGCCGCCGCGCCGAGTCCCATTCCGATGCATCCCCCGCCCAGGCCTCTGGCTCGCCTTTACCCTCCCCAACACCTCGATGATCACCCCATGCGCAACTTTGAGTAGCGCGAGCTCATTTCTCATGCATTATTGCACTTCAAAATAATTATTTATTACAATAAGTTCAACATATTAGACTTTTAAGCAGTTCTACGGTAGACTCGGTCTTAGGTCTCTCCGTACAGCTATCCCTATTTTCTGGTAGATCATCAGAACGCGTGATCAGCAAAGTGCTTCCAGGGAAGCAAGGGTTCGCCGGGCTTGGATCGAACTCTGCGAAGCGGCAGATCCCGCTTCTCGGCCCAGATCTGCCATTCGTATGCGCTCCGCTGTGCAAAGAAATCCAGCAGTCCTCGGTACAGGGGATTGGCTCCTTCCGCAGGACTGAACGCAGCTCCTTTCCAGGTCTCTTGTCCTGCCTCGGTGCAGAATTTCTCCCATAGATGTTCCTCCAGGGCGGCGAAGGCAATTTGTCCCTCTCGAGTTGGATAAATCGCGTAGCAAAGGACTGATCCCTCAAGGTTAGGAAGAGCAGGGTAGGCCAACGTGCGTAGGGCTTCGGCCAGGTAGACCTCGTAGAACCCCCCACCGGTGAGAATACCCTGCTGAACGGACAGTGCAACCCAGAAGGCTCCGGCGACGTCGGCGAACTGGTAGCTACGCCAGGGTAGGCGCTCGAGCAGTCCGGCTTCAGCCAAGTAGGTTAGGTCGTGTCCTGGGCTGATTTCGTCACGAAACCCGGCTAGACGAACGTAGCTCATCCTGGGATTTATCGTACGTAATCTCTCTGGTCCCACTCCTAGCCGCTCCATTACTCCTGGCCGGTTGGATTCCACCAATGCGACAGCATTTAGGGTGAGGTACTCTAACTCCTCTCGGCCGGATCCGGATTTTAGATCAAGGCTATGGATCTCTTTTCCAGCGTTGAGCCAAGCATACACTTCCGGGGAAGCGCGCTGCATGAGGTCTCCCTGGGGTCCCTCGAGGCGGAGAATATGATAGCCCATGAGGCCCAGCAGCCGGGTGGAAAGTGGTCCCGGTAGGAGTCTGGTAAGGTCGAGAATCAGTTGCGCCATCGACGATTAGCGTGGTGCTAAGCGCAAAGCTCCGTCCAGGCGGATAGTTTCGCCATTAAGCATGGAGTTTTCAGCTATCGCAAGGACCAATGAGGCATATTCCCCCGGTCGCCCCAGACGAGAGGGAAAAGGAGTCTGCTGACCGAGGGATTGCCTCACCGTCTCGGGGAGCCCCTGAAGCATGGGGGTATCGAAGAGGCCGGGAGCAATAGTGACCACCCGGATTCCAAAAGCGGCGAGCTCGCGTGCGGCGGGAAGGGTCATAGCTACCACCCCTCCCTTCGAGGCGGCGTAGGAGGCCTGACCGATCTGACCCTCAAAAACGGCCACGCTCGCGGTGTTCACGATAATCCCCCGCTCGCCTTCCTGGTCAGGGTCGTTGGTTCTCATTGCAGCCGCGGCAAGGCGGAGGGCATTGAAGGTTCCCACCAAATTGACCTCGATCACCTTACGGAAGTGCTCGAGGTCGTGGGGCCCCTCTTTTCCCAGGACTTTTTCTGCGATCCCAATTCCTGCGCAACTCACAAGGATCCCCAGCGGAGCCAAGGCAACCGCAGCCTCGAAGGCGGCCTGAAGCGAGTTTGGTTTCGTGACATCAGCCTCAACATAGTGAATGCCCGTGGAATCGGCACCGGACTTGAGGTCGACGCCTATGACCCGGACACCTTGGAGGGCGAGACGCTTGGAAGTCTCAAGACCAAGGCCGCCGGCCGCCCCGGTAACGACGGCGCTCCTTCCTGAAAGCTTCACTTTACCTCCCTAGACACGCTCGATCACCGTAGCTGTAGCCATCCCGTGACCAATACACATAACCTGAAGTCCGAACTGGCCGTTGATAGTTTCGAGATGGTGTAGGAGTTTGGTAAGCAGGACGGCACCGGTGGCCCCCAGGGGATGGCCGTGCGCAATGGCCCCTCCGTTAGGGTTCACCCGTTCCATTTTGGGCTCGAGCACATGGGCCCAAGCCAGGACCACACCAGCGAAAGCCTCGTTGATTTCAATAGCTGCAAGATCATCAAGGGAAAGGCCGGCTCGCCGGAGGGCTTCCTGGGTAGCAGGCACAACCTCCCAGAGCTGCAAGGTGGGATCTCCGGCTACCACGACCCTGGCGCGGAAGCGAGCCCGGGGCTTGAATCCGTCGGCGATCGCTACATCCCGGTCGGCGATTAGCACTGCGGCCGCCCCGTCAGAGATCTGGCTGGAATTGCCCGCGCTTACCTTGCCGTTGGTGCGGAAAGCGGGGGGAAGAGCCATCATCGCCTCGAAATTAGCCTCCGGGCGTACCCCCTCGTCGTGGTCCAGAAGGAAAACCTTCCCTTCCCGAGTAAGGCCTTGGATCGGCGCCAATTCCTTACGTTGGAAGCCTTCTCCCCAGGCGCGAACAGCCCTTTGGTGGCTTTCCAGGGCATACGTATCCAGATCTTGGCGGGAAAGACCATACCGCTCGATAACCCGCTCGGCTGACTCCCCTTGGTGAATGATCTCGTACTTGGCATGGAGCGCCGGATTGAGTCGCTCGAAACCTCCGCCGATATCGGAGAACATGGGCGCACGGGTCATGCTTTCCACTCCTCCTGCGATAGCGTAATGCATGTCACCTGCTGCGATGGCCTGAGCGGCGAAGTGGATCGCCTGCTGGCTCGAGCCGCACATCCGGTCAAGGGTTAATGCAGGAACGCTCTGGGGAAGGTTCGAGATAAGTACCGCGAGTCTTCCCAGATTTGCCCCTTGCTCGCCGACCTGGGTTACGCAGCCAGTTACCACATCTTCGATCTTCTCCGGCTGGATCCCGCTCCGAACCAGCAAGGCATCCAAAACGTGAGCATAGAGAGTATCCGGCCGCACTTCACGGAGGGCTCCGTTCCTCTTTCCAATGGGTATACGTACAGTCTCAAGAATTACAGGCTCTGCCATTGACACCTCCTAAGCCTTAGCTCTGGTCAATTCCCGCAGCATAATCACACGCTGGATCTCTGAGGTACCCTCATAGATCTGGAGTACTTTAGCGTCGCGCAGGAGCTTGGCTACGGGATACTCTTCACTGTAGCCATAGCTGCCAAAGACCTGTACCGCTTCCACCGCAGCCCACATGGCGTGGTCCGCCGCGAACGCCTTGGCGTATGCTGCCTCAAGAGAGCTCACTTTCCCTAAACCGGCCTTCCAAGCGGCCTGGTAGGTCAACAGTCGGGCAGCCTGAGTACGCAGGCTCATGTCAGCCAGCTTGAAGCCCACCCCTTGATGCTCGTAGAGTTTACGGCCGAAGGTCTCTCGCTCACCAGCGTAGGCCAAAGCTTCATCGAACGCCCGTTGGGCCAGCCCCACGGCTAAGGCCGCCACCATCGGGCGGGAACGGTCGAAGACCCGCATTGCCAATCTAAACCCTTCCCCGACACCTCCAAGGAGAGCTTCGTCGGCTAGCTCTACCTCCTCGAAGGCTACCTCGGCGGCTGAAGAGGCTCGTTGGCCTAATTTGGATAACTTCCGGCCCACCTCTACACCCTTATATTCCCGCTCAACTAGAAAGGCGCTGATTCCCCGGTATCCAGCGGATGGATCGGTTTTGGCGAAAACCACAAAAAACTCTGCTTCCGGTGCATGGCTGATCCAGGTCTTGCGACCCGAGAGGATCCAGCCGCTCCCCGCTCTTCTGACCTGAGTCTGCAACGCAGCCACATCCGAGCCCGCCCCCGGTTCGGTGAGAGCGTAGGCCCCAACCCCCTCGGTTAGCCGGGGTAGGTAGATGCGCTGCTGCGCCTCGCTTCCGGCTAGGCGAACGGCTTCGGCGACTAGGTTATTAAGCAGGATGCTGGCGGCAATGCCGGTACAGGCCCAGGCGAGCTCCTCGGCAATCAGGGCAAGTTCTAAGGGCCCGAGGCCTGCCCCCCCGTAGCTTTCGGGAACCACCAGATGTGTAAAGCCGAGACGGCGAGCCTGCTCCACCAGGGGATGAGGGAATTCCGCCTTTTCGTCGTAGCCGCTGGACTCCGGCGCGATGGATTCCCGCGCAAAGCGCCGAGCTAAGGCCTTCAAGGCAGCTTGTTCCGGGCTGAAGCTAAAGTCCATCCACTACCTCCTGATCGGTTCTTCTGCTGTGGGAAGCCAGGGCGAAGTCGAGAAACCTCTCGGCTAGAGCATGCACATCGAGCTCTCCCTCGGTATGGAACCACTCAAACGTCCAGTTCAGTGCACCCAGGATATAGCGCCGGAACAGGTGCGTGTCATGGGGGACAAGTCCGTACTGGGCAGCTTCATGAAGGGTTTCCTGCCAGAGCGCCTCGTAGGCGTCTCGTAGGGCAACCAGGCGGCTGCGGGACTCTGGGGAGAGGCTCCTCCACTCGTAAAGCACAACCGCCCAGATCTCGTACTCCCCACCCAGCAGTGCTTCCAGGTGAGCTTGGAAAAGGGAAAGGAGCTTATCACGAGGAGCGTCATGGGTGTCAAGGGCATGCTTGGCAGCCTGGATTGCATTTTTGATGCCCTCTTCCATCACCGCCCTCAGGAGCTCCTCCTTACTTACGAAATGGTAGAACAGGCTGCCTGACTGCACTCCTACTGCCCTGGCCAAGTCACGCACCGTAGTAGCGGCGTATCCCTTCTCACGGAAGAGCTGCGCTGCAGTCCTGAGGATACGTTCACGAATGGTCTCAGAGGATCGTTCAGAGGCGATAGCCTAGTCTCCCTTCACTTCTCTAATATATTTACCAAGCGCTTGCTCGGAAGTCAACTCTTGACCGAGCGTTTGCTCGACAATTATGATTACCCTTAAATTACTTAGATGAAAGGAGAGGTGAAATGGAGCCGATCTGGCAAAGTACCGTGGGTAGCCTCATCCGCCGCAGCACGAGACGTCACCCCACTCGTACTGCATTGATCTTCGAAAAACGCAGCTACACCTATCACGAGCTTGACGAGGTCACGGACCGCCAGCCCTGGGACTTCTCGCCCTAGGCTTGGTCAAAGGGGATCGTGTCGCAGCATATGGACGAAATTCAGATGCTTACTTACTCCTCTTTTTGGCCTGCGCAAAAGCGGGTTTGGTTCACGTCCCGGTTAACTATGCCCTGAGCGGGGATGAGCTTTTCTATATTATTCATCAGTCCGGAAGCCGAGCTCTCTTCTATGACCCCCCTTTCGAGGCCAAGGTAAACGAGTTGCGGACTCGGTTAGACGTGGAGTTCTACGGGACTCTGCGTGAGGGACACGGTCTGGATACCTTGGAAATGGCCCATGAGGGGCCATTGGAGGAAGTTGCGGTCGAGCTAGAAGACACGGACCTGGCCCAGCTCCTATACACCTCGGGAACCACCTCGACCCCCAAAGGAGCTATGCTGAGCCACCGCGCGCTCATTCACGAGTACATGAGTTGTGTAGTAGCCTTCGACCTCTCCCCTCAGAGCCGTCCGTTACATGCTTTCCCCTTATACCATTCGGCCCAAATGCACGGCTTTATCCTTCCTCACCTCATGATTGGAGCCACCAACTGGTTGATGGAGCTTCCTGAGGCGGCGGTGGTTCTCTCCGCATTAGAAACATTTGGGATCACCAGCTTCTTCGCCCCCCCGACTTTCTGGATCGCTCTTTTGCACCACCCCGAGTTCGCTCGTAAAGATCTCTCCAGTTTGGGAAAGGTCTTCTATGGTGCGTCGATAATGCCAACACCGGTTTTACAACAGCTGAGAGGGCGTTTTCCCGGAGTAGGGTTCTACAATGCTTTTGGGCAGTCCGAAATTGCGCCGGTAGCCACAGTTCTCCGGCCGGAAGACTACGAGGCTCGCCCGGATTCGGCGGGTAAACCAGTACTCTTCGTAGAAATGAGAGTAGTAGACCAGCAGATGCGGGATGTGGCCCCTGGGGAATCCGGGGAAGTGGTCTACCGCTCTCCTCAGCTTTGCTCGGGGTAACTGGGAGAAGCCTGAGGAAACCCGCACGGCCTTCGAGGGAGGCTGGTTCCACTCTGATGATCTGGCACGTGTCGATGAGGAGGGGTACATCTATGTGATAGATCGTATGAAGGATGTGATTAACACCGGGGGCGTGCTTGTGGCTTCTCGCGAGGTAGAGGAAGCGCTGTATACTCACGCTGCAGTCAAGGAGGTTGCAGTGATAGCTACTCCCGATCCCACCTGGATCGAAGCGGTCACTGCGGTGGTGGTGTTGAAAGAAAACGTTTCTGCGACCGCAGAAGAGCTCACGAAGTACGTCCGGGAGCAGCTAGCTCCGTTCAAGGTGCCTAAGCAGGTCTTCTTCGTGAACGACCTTCCGCGTAATGCCTCGGGGAAGCTCCTAAAGCGCCAGCTTCGTGAGCGTTTTAAGGGTACGGCGCCGGGGTAAGTCCATTAAGGAGGTGAGAGCCACGACGCGGTTCTTCCTCGCTCAAACGTATCTCTATAGCCCACCTCGCACCTGACAAGCGCAGCCCATCCGGCCGCATCGGGGATCTTTATGCTATGTCTGCACTGATGTCGTTGCCGAGTGCACTGGCCACAGATAGCATAAATGTGGTTGCTCCGGTAATAGCTGGCCGAGCGCTCCATCGTGGCCATAATCATGATGCACATCGCATAGGAGGTTTGTTCCAATCCCAAATCTTTTATTGCCGGCGCTTTGATTAACGGTGAGGATACGGCCTGCTACTCGAATATCGGTAGTCGATGGTGTCGGCTGCCTTCTGTAGCCTGTGGGTCTATGGATAAAATCCGCACGAGAAGGGGGGGGTAGTGCGGGAGTGCAACCTTGCTCACCCCACAGAAGACCTTATCCCGAATATGCTTGATACCGTCAATCTTGTGCCTTTAGGCAACCTAGTGTTCCGGACGAGACCTGTCGCCTCTTTGGCTGCCCTGATCTTAGACCGAGGCTATGCCGGTACCAGCTGGAGGCAATCAGCCAAGGTGCGGAGAAGATGCTTCAGCTTTTTGGACGCCGCACCTACATATGTTTTCTGTCCCTGGCCTAGAGGGTGCTAGACTTTGCCCATGTCAATACAGGAGTTACTCTCTCTCAATCATCTAGATATGCTTCTGGTGACCGTACCCGAAAACGTGCGTTATCTTTCCGGCTTTACCGCGCCGGGGGACGGCCGGGTGATCATAAGTAGGAAACAAGATCCACTACTCCTCACCGACGGACGGTATACCGTACAAGCAAAACAAGAATCGCGGATTCCTTACCGTATCACCGATCGCGCCGCGCAGGACGATGTCTATCGGGAACTGCTCTCCGGCCGAGTAGGTTTTGAAGCTGAGGGCCTAACCGTAGCAGCCTTCGAAAAACTTCAGGCTGCACTCCGGCAAGTTACCTTAGTATCCACCGAGAGACAGCTGAGTAAGCTTAGGTTGGTAAAGCAGTCCGCGGAGTTAGCGCATATCCGCACGGCTGCCGAGCTAGCCGATCAAGCTTTCGAGCATATTTTGAACTACCTTAAGCCGGGCGTCAGTGAGTACGATGTGGCGCTCAAGCTGGAGTTCTATATGCGGAGAAGTGGCGCTGAGGGTTCATCCTTCGACATTATCGTGGCCTCCGGGCCGCGCAGCGCCATGCCTCACGGTACCGCCAGCGCGAAAGAGATTAAGTACGGCGAGCTGGTAACCTTGGATTTTGGAGCTAGGGTGCAGGGCTACCATTCCGACATGACCCGCACACTGGCCGTAGGTCTGGTAGACGCACAGCTCCGTGCCATCTATGACGCGGTACTTGAGGCCGAAGAAACCGCACTGGCTCAGATCGCGCCGGGAAAGCCCACTCGCGAGTTAGACACTGTAGCCCGCAATATACTCACACAGCGCGGCTTCGGTTCTTACTTCACGCATTCACTCGGCCATGGGGTGGGGCTCGCGGTACACGAGGGGCCCACGCTATCGCAGACCTCAAAGGAAACCCTGAAACCCGGCATGGTCATCACCATTGAACCAGGGGTTTATATACCGGAAGTCGGTGGGTGCCGCATTGAGGATCTGGTCCTGGTGACTGAGGATGGCTACGAGGTGCTTAGTAAGAGCCCCAAAAGCTTTACTACCTTGGGCTAGGGGGCAATAGATTGTGCCCGTGCTCTCTGCCAGAACCGCCGGTTTATCACTCTTCGCAGCTTTTGCGCTGGCAGGGTGTGCCCCCGGTATCTACGAAAACGCTCCCTCTGCCACCCATCTATATGTAGTACGGTCTGGAGACACGCTTTATCGGATCAGCAAGCAATTCGGTACTACCGTTGCCGCCATTCAGGCCGCCAATCACCTGAGCAGCACACTTATCCAGGTGGGAGCCACATTGATGATTCCCGCCGGTACAAAGGTAGCGGCTCCGCCGGTCAATTCGGGTGAGGTGAGTTTTGGCTACGTATCCTGGTATGGCACAAAGTTCGAAGGCCGCAGAACCGCCAGCGGCGAGGTGTACAACATGAACGTCTTTACAGCTGCCAGTCCCACCCTACCCTTTGGCACACTGGTACGCGTCAGTAGGCCCAAGTTGGGTCTCTCGGTGGTCGTACGCATTAATGATCGTGGCCCTTTCGTGAAGGGCCGCATCCTGGATCTTTCTTATGCTGCGGCGAAGGCTATCGAGATGGTCAAGCACGGTACCGCTTGGGTGCGGATCGAGGTATTAAACTAAATCCGACTTCGGAGAGGTGCATATTGGACTATGGCTTACATATCTCCATCAGTGGTAAGCAGGGCTTCGCCGGTGCAGCCCTGCGAGCTAGCGAGCTAGGGGCCACAGCCATGCAAATCTTTGTCAAAAGCCCTAGAGCCTGGAAGCTGAAGTCAATGAAAGATACCGAAGCGGAGCGCTTCCGAGAGGCCAGGACACTTTCAGGCATTGATATATGCGTGATTCATGCCTCGTACTTGGTTAACCTGGGTGCTGTGGGTGAACTTTGGGAGAAGAGCGTCTTCAGCTTGGCTGACGACCTGGCCAAGGCTCGCATGCTAAGCGCTGAGTATGTAGTCGTACACCCGGGATCAGGTGATCCGGAACGAATCAAAGAGGGCGCGCTCAAGGCCCTCTCGCTATCCCCCAGTAACGCTACCTTGCTCATGGAGAACGTCGCCGGCTCGGGGCGCAGGGTCGGGCAGTGTTTCGAGAAGCTCGCAATCCTGATTGAAGGTACATCGTTCGGGGTATGTCTCGACACCGCCCACGCCTTTTCAGCTGGGTACCCATTGCACGAGAATCCCGAGAAAACGTTGTACGAGCTAGATCAAGCGGTGGGACTCATACGTGTTCCGGTAATTCATTTCAACGACTCCCATGGCGAATTCGCCTCGGGTGTGGACCATCATGCCAATCTTGGCGAGGGAAGGATCTCGGGCGGTCTGGAGCGGCTTCTTCAAGACCCACGCCTAGCCGAGAAAACCTTCATCATGGAAACCCCCAGCGAATACGACGCTCTTAATCTCCGTATCTTCCGCCGCTGGGCCGGGTTCAAGCCCCGGTAGGTGCTTGAACCGACTCGCGCAGCCCTCCCGAGAGGATTACCCAGCCGGTGACCAAGCTTACCCCCACCCCGGCCAGAATGAAGACTAGTGGCGCACCCAGAGCCCCTTCAGCAGCGCCTGCCCCAACGGTACCTATCAGGATCGCTGTTTGCATGACTGCACCCGTAGCTGCAAACACCCGCGTACGCATCTCGCGAGGAGTATTTAATTGCAGCACGCTGCGGACCGGTACCATGAAGAGCATATTCAGCGCCCCGGCCACCAGGTAGGCTACCAGTACCCAGCCAAATACAGGCATAATCCCTATAGACATCTCAATCAGGCCAAAGACGGATAGCGAAAGTAAAAAGACGCGTTCGCGCGGATAACGACGCAAAAGAAAGCCGACCATGATAGCGCCTAACACTGCGCCCAAGCCCATAACCGCTTCCATGAAGCCGAAACCACTTGAACCGACCTTTAAAAAGCTCACTGCCAGTACCACTCCCAGCACGTTTTCAGCTGCGCCGAACATGGCCGCGGCGAACAGCGTGGCAATGGTACGGCGAATGGGTATATTACGCCAAAGGTGCTCTACCCCGGAGCGCACTCGGTGCCAGAACACTGTCGACAAGGCCGCCTGCTCGGGTAGAAGCTGGGGCAGACCCAGCAGGAAAATGGCAGAGAGTACGAACGTGAATGCATCCCAGTAGAAGGCTACCGAATAGCCCTGCCAGGCCACTAATAAGCCTGCTAAGCCCACGAAAATTACCTCGGCGAAACGCTCGGCAAACATCATCAAGCCGTTGGCTTCGTCTACCTCCGATTCGGTCACCAAGTCAGGCACCACCGCGTTAACCAGTGGGTTATAGACCTGACTGAGTGCGGCGTACAGGAAGACCAGCAATAGTAGCACCGGGAAAGCATGTTTGCCGACCAGGGGAATGAGCGCTACCAACGCTGCGCGCAGTAAATCGGCACCTACCATCAAACTTCGATGCTCACGCGTATCAGTCCAGGCCGAAACCAGCGGGCCCACCAGGACAGCGGCAACCAGTTCGGCGGCAAAGACAAAAGAGACCCATAAAGCACTTTGGGTCAAAGCATAAACCATCACCAGCAAAGCGATACGCTCCACCTTACTGCCCGCCTGGGAGACGAACATCGAAGCAAACAGGCGAGCAAATCCTGGACGTCTTTTAAGTATGATCCACATCTTCAATATCCTGTTGTAACACAAAAGGGTTCAGGTTGTCGTGATAGTAAATCTATGATTCTGCACTCGGCTCTAGCACCAGAATGATCACGTAGGCAATACGCAGAGCCTCGCGCACGATCACAACCACCGGGCCAGCCATCGATACATAGAACTGATCGTCCGGCACCCGTACTGAAAACACTACCGAACCTGTGCGAATGGCTACGGGTTCCTCACTTAAGGTAGCGGTACTAATCTCACCATCCGGGGTTTTTTGCGGGCCGACGGCCTGAAGCTCATCCAGTTCGGGAGGCTATCGTAAGGCTGCTTGCCCTCTCCCACCAGGTTCAGGCTCTGGGCAAGTCCACCCAGCAAACGTAGGTTGGTAGGTACACAGGATAGGCGGGCGTGCCCCATACCTAACCCTTTGCGGGCAAACTCAAACAACGCATCAGGATCCGCAGCACCATACTTATAGGCCGAATCCTTCTCAAAGTCTACGCAATTCAGATTATCATTGAGGCAACTTGAGTAAACTCGCAGCAGCCTCAAGTAAGCGTAGCTCTTACGAGGGCGCAGCCGAAGCTCCAGCACCAGTCCCTCGGCCGGCAACTGTGGAAGATGAGGCCCCTTGTGAACTTCCAAACGAATATGTGCGTATGGGCCATAGCGAAAGGCCAAGGCTTCCCGGTGATCCCTAGGGGCTACCAAGGGTTTATCATCCTGTAGGGAAATACTCGGCACCGGCTATACTCAAGGGAGTAGGTACCGCTGGCTTCGCTGATTACCATGAGGAGTCTACCCAGCTTGGAGCGGATCGATATTAGGCAAAGAGCCAGCACGGCTGCATCCTCAAGAATTCGCTCAAGTACCAGATCCCCGCCACGCCCACCAAGAATATCGGCCCTTTGCCCTAAGGCAACCCCCATTGCCGTGTGGCGGCGGCGGGCAAGGCCGGAGCAGTCCCACCGGCCGTCCACTAGCGGCTAAAATATTGTGCTGTTGGTCTTCACCCCCTATCAGGGACGACCTGCGTTCTTCAGCCTCCACCGGATTAAGACGTTCCTCTAAGCTCTTAATCAACATCTAGGCTCATACGGCGTAAGTGCGCTGCAACGTGCTTAGTCCAGCGCCTGTCGTAGCTCCGCAGCATTAGCACCTGACCTAGTAGGTAACTTGAGCATGCCAGGGTTTTCGATCAGCCGCCTGAAGAAACGCTGTATGTAGGACACCTCTTTGCTGGAAAACAGTTCAAGCGGATACCCTCCATCCGGCTCGGTTAGCCGTGGGGCGACGCGGAACATCTACCCCAAGATAGCAAGTCCCGCCTAGCTGTCCTTGAAAGAGGCTAAGGGATCTGAATATTGGGGTAAGGGAACCGAAGGTCTGAAGCTGGAGAGAGATTAAAGTCGCGGGGAGATGCCGCGTCCTTAGCATGAGTCTCGAAGCTCTGGATAAACCCGTAGGCCAACCGCAGCTCGTAGTGCTAGCCCTGATTGAGTACACAAATAATCAGCTTCAGCTCGCGGGAAAGCTGCAGTGCATAGATCTGCTCGCTAAAACTTCGGAATGCTATCTACGCGAAGCCCTCCTCACGAACAGGATGGGAGGATACCTCACTGCTGATGTCGTCGTCGAGCACCTCAATCAGACCCAACTCAAGCGTCTCAGGCTGCAACACTCGAGAACGCCGTACGGAGCCTGAATCGCCTTTCTGAGTACTGGCCTCGGTCACGGCGGCCTCCTTGTCCCCTTCCCTCCAATCCAAACGCCGGTAGACCCGGTCGGCCTCCATAAATCGCCGGGCCAATCCGCCGCTCAGGCCTTCCACCAACAGTTGCCGCCGTAACCGATGAACTGAGTAGCGGCCGCCACGCGGATCCCGACCCGCGGCCATATCACTCAGCCGATAGGCATATAGATCGATTAAATCCGTCAATTCAATCTTCATCTGTCGGTATTATATGCTGAGGCTGAGCGGAGATAAGATGCGCTTGACTGACCGGTTTGAAATTGCCGCCTCCTCAAGTATCGGTCGAATACGGCGCTACAACAAGGATTCCCACAGGGCCACTACCTACCCTGCGCCAGTAGGCAATCTTCTGGGGGTAAAAGCTATAGGAGTAGATTCTAAGCTGGCCATTGAGGTGTCCCGCACGAGTCCATCACCGCATATGCCGAGTAATCTCTACCGACCCCGGGAGGCTGCCGGTTTGGAGCGGGTAATGGATAAGGCCTATCACTTGGCTCAACGAAGGATCCTCAACTACGCCCACCTGCATCCAGATCACAGGGGTATAGGGACTACGCTCACCTCAATACTCGTCAATAGGTGGAACCACCATGGAGTTATCGGCCACATCGGTGATTCCAGGGCCTACCAATCTGACCCGGGATCGCTCGTAGGTTGAATAGTGATATTTATTCCTTGAAGATCGTGTTCTATGAAGTGATTACTGAGTGGGCACCTTTTCAGGGTGGGTATGAATCGGTAGTGCATCAGCAGATCTTCCAGATGCCGACGCCGCTCAAACAGCTCAACCCCGAGGCACCCAAGGCCGCGAACCATCTGATCATGAGGGTGCTGGAAGAGGATCCAGATAAGCACCCTTCGCTGGATGAGGTGGTACGCGCACTGGACGGTAACATAAAAGAAGGCCCGGCCTGGGTAAACCGTTCTATCTAGCTGTGGCCGCAGAGACTAAGCGTGGTTCAATTAGTTTGATCGATGCGGAAGATACTCCGGTGCGGCTTCTCCGGAGTAGGTAGTGGTGTGGAGATGCTTGTATCACCACCCTTAAGTATCACCACCCTTAAGTATCACCACCTCGCAGGACGGCACTATATGGATATCGGCCTTTGAATATGGGATCGATGCTAACAGTGTGATCCATGGCTTTTCGCCGGAGGGGAAGCTGGAGCTATCCTTTGGATCCTACGGAATGAAATCGGGGGAGTTTCTTTACCCCCACCGCAGTGACCACCAGCCCGGACGGGGGTCTGTTCATATTAGGCGGCGAGACTCGCACTATTCAACGTCTTGACCGGCAGGCCATTCCCTAGGTCGCTTCGGGAACAAAGGGTCCAGCCGGGAGAATTTCAATATGCCACGCGCGCTTGTCGTCGGCCGTCAATTTCTTTATATCCCCGATTATGAGAATCGTCAGGTACAACATCTGATACTAGAGGGCCAATATTTTTCCCGCTACGTTTTTCGTAGGACGCGTGATTCGGATGAATTACGTGTTCTGGGCAGACTCGGTATGGACGAGTATAGCTTCACGACACTAATGGCCAGAAAATTCATCGGTTGAGCCAGGACAGAACTATCAACACCAGCTATCCGCCGCCACTTATACGAGGCGATGATCCATTAGGCCTGGTGGACATCGTCATAGACGACCAAGGCATACTCTACACCGCACGACGCAATACTCGGAATATCCCCAACGCTTCAGTCCGCAAGGCAAACTGCTATCCCCTATCGAGGTTTATACGCCAATCCGCAGGATGGTTTTGTGGACCAACACACGGCTAGTGCAAGCAGCTGAAAACAGCTAGACAAACACGTCCGTAGCAAAACTATCCCCTAGTGGCATTCATGTCACGCATAGCCGCATTCTGTGATCTCCCTGTAGACTGCGGTTATGCAGAGGTGGATCGCCTGGCTTTCAATATTCCTCAGCCTTGCGCTAGCTTGGCTCATTCCGCCAGAAGCTACGCGGGGGGCGCTCTTCTGCCCGAGCGGCATCTATCCTATTACCGGCGAACCCTTACAGGCCAAGGTCTACCGAAAGGGAGAGCTTTTGCGGATTGCGCTCCCCTATCTCCAGCCCAACTGGATGTTGGGAGACTACTACACCTTCTATGCGCAGACACCCATCAAACACACTACAAAACCACCTCGGCGTTTTCCGGAATTGACTGTGGCGGCGGTGGGTATCTGCACCACCGGAACGGACGACAAGGAAAAGTGCACCAAGCAATTGCGCCAAGCCCTGGATCTGCAATACGATTCCACAAATCACATGCTCTGGATTCCTCTCCACTATACTGGTGCTTTAAAATCCCTGAGAGTCACGCTGAACTTCGAGGGTCGGTGCGGCGGATATTTGTTGTATACCTCGGGACCGTTGCCCTGGTGAGATGAGAAGCCGTTTCGCACCCAGCCCTACTGGCCTATTGCATTTGGGTAATGCAAGAACCGCCCTAGTGGCTTGGGCCATGTCCCAGGCAGGAGGTTTCATCCTCAGAAACGAGGATTTGGATCTACTACGCAGCAGGCCCGAATATACACACGCACAGATGGAGGAGTTGCGCTGGATAGGCCTGGACTGGGATGAAGGGCCCGACAAAGGTGGACCTTATGCTCCTTATAGCCAGAGTAGAGCGCAGCGCCGTGTACCAGCAGGCGCTCGAGCACCTGCTTCTCGGGCACCACTTATTCGCATGCTATCTTACCCGGCGCGAACTGCGCGGTGAGTCCGTGGAGGCTCTACAACGCGCTCAAGAACGCTCGTCTGAGGATACGAGGAACGTCTGTGCGCCGCCAAGGCATCGGCCCAGGGAGACTACCGTTCCCCACAGCCTGCGTTTTCACGCTGGCCCGGGTCCATACAGCTTCATAGACCTAGTACACGGACCTCAGGTTTTATCACCTGCAAATATAACCGGGGATTTCACGGTCAAGCGCGCGGACGGCATATTTGCCTATCATCTCACCGTGACCGTAGATGATGCCGCTATGGACATTAGCCTGGTGGTACGCGGCGATGATCTACTTCCAGCCACCGCTGCGCACCTGGAACTCCAGGCCGCTCTAGGTCTTCCTACACCCCGTTATGCGCATATTCCACTCTTACTCGATACCCTGGGCCGACCGCTGGCCAAGCGTAGAGGAACCCTTTCGCTCTCGGAACTGCGCGCCAAGGGCGTTACTGCCGAACGTGTGGTTGGTCTACTGGCCTATTCTCTGGGTATATTGCCGAAGCCCATGCACCTCTCGACCGCAGAGTTCAAAGCGATCTTCACGCTAAATAAAATATCGAAGTTGCCTCATCGACTTTCACCTCCAGAGCTCTCCTGGCTTCTCTACTAAGCTCGAGTGGTCACATTATCTGGCCGTAGGTTGGCCTGACCCTAAGAAATCCGACGACTCGTCGCCGGGAGTGCTGCAGTACGTTCGGGGTAGTGCCGGACGCCCTCCCCA
>CAYODT010000008.1:35938-63066 GCA_964402875.1 uncultured bacterium
ACTCGTCGCCGGGAGTGCTGCAGTACGTTCGGGGTAGTGCCGGACGCCCTCCCCAGTACCCTACCGGAACTCACCTGGCCAGAGTAGTAGCCCGGATTCACCGCGGGCAATCCCGGTGCCTTAGGTACCGGTGACACCGAACGGCACCGGGTCGGTATAGGCGAACAGCCGCTCGGTCAACACCCACATGAGCTTCTCTTCGAACCTCGGCGTAGGTATCCTCTTGAACCACGAACGTACTAAAATCTGCCCCGAGCCGGGGTCCGGCTATCCGCGCCGGTGGTGGCACCGTACAATAAGCGCCGGCTGCGCCCGCACCGGCTCGCCAATGGAGCCCTGCACTGCCGGTAACTTCCGTAGCGGCCCTCCCGGCACGACTCCACCAACCGCAAGTACAACCACCCTGCGGACCATGTACGCGCTCGATGAATATCATGCGGCTAGCCATACCGCGCCCACCAATCGCGCTACAATACTAGACGTCCGTATGTGTACAGCTGGAATAGTGATCCGCGAACAAATATAACCGTGTCCCTCATGAGGATAGCCTATCAATCTAGGTTGAAGCCATCGAACTTGGGTCTCTATTTGATGAGGTTAACTACGATCCACTCCCGTACCATAACGGCTCTGTACAGCCCTACTGGTTGTGTAGGTCAGCCAAGTACGAAGTGAAGACTCACGCGGTCACGCAGATCCTGATGGGTCTTGCGAAGAGTCGGCCGGACCACCCCCCGAGCTCATCGGCGATTACTCTACAGCGAAACAAGATACGGCTGCCCTGACCTATGCTGCGTAACCAATATTATAGTTCGCAGCCCACCTGGCTGTGGAAGCTATACCTGACTCAATAATTGGAGTCGCTTATGGGCTTCCCAGGACCCAAGCTCCTATCCATAAATTGCTCGGTGGCCTTACCACATACTCACCAAATCAGGCGCGCCGGCTTTCAGCGCCCACTGGTGCGTAGGCGCATATCGAAGGCGTCGCGTAGTGCGTTACCGATCAGGAAGAAGGCGATCACGGTAACCAGGATAGCGATACCCGGGGGATAGATCAGCCACCACAGATTCTGGTAGATATAGTTGGTCGCCCCGGTAGAAAGCAGCCCGCCCCAGCTCGGTGTAGGCGGAGGCACACCAAGCCCCAAGAAGGAGAGCGCGGTAATCACCAAGATTGCGTCACCTACTTGAAAAGCCGCTGCAACCACAATGGTCCCGATGGCGTTGGGCACCAAATGGTAGCCGATCACACGCGCGGTGGAGGCTCCCTGGGCACGCTCCGCAGTAATAAAGTCGCGCTCTTTGAGTGTGAGTACCTCGCCGCGTACCAGACGGGCGATCCTTGGCCAACCGGTAAAGCCGATCACCAGAATCAGTATGACCTCACTGGGGCCGAAGATCGCCGCTAGGATAATCAGCAGCAAGAGCACCGGTATTGCTAAGATGGTGTCCACCAGCCGCATGGAGATAATGTCCACCCAGCCCTGGAGATAGCCCGAAGCCGCTCCGTAGCTCATGCCGAAGAGCACCGCCACCACCGTCGAGACAAAACCGATAACCAGCGAGCTCTGGCCACCCAGCATCAGCCGGGCCAGCTCGTCACGTCCCAGCCCGTCGGTACCCAAAGGGTGCATGGCAGATGGCGGCTGCAGAGTAGCGAGCAGGTTGGTGGTAAAGGGGCTGATGTGATAGATCAGCGGGCCTACAAACGAAAACAGGATCATGAACACCAACAAGAACAACCCCAGCACCGCCAGGCGGTTTTTTATAAAGGCAGCGAAGATCAGGCTCAAGTACGAGCGCGCCGGCGCCACTGTCCGGGTATTCTTTGGAGCGGCAGAAGGGGACTCGAGCATCAGTTATACCTCACTCTCGGATCGGCCAGGCCGTAAAGCAGGTCGGCCGCCAGGTTGCCGATGACCGTCACGATGGTGATCAGTACAATCAACGCCAGCATAGTAGGGTAGTCATACTGCGTGGCGGACTGGTAATACAGAAGACCCATCCCCGGATAGTTGAAAACCACCTCAATGATCACCACCCCGGAGACCAAAATGGGGAGAGAAAGCCCAAAGAGAGTGATCACGGGAATCAGCGAGTTACGTAAAATGTGCTTATACATTACAACACTAGCCGGCAGCCCCTTGGCCCTTGCGGTACGCACGTAGTCCTGGGTGATGGCGTCCAGGATGCTGCTGCGGAGGTACTGGCTCCAGTACGCCACCGAACCGATGGAAAGCACCAGTGCCGGGAGGGACATGTGGTACAGCTGACTCCATACACGCGGCCAACCCGAAGTGACCCCCGGTGAGACGATACCGCCCACCGGAAAGATTTTGATCTGGATGGCAAACCACAGAATTGAAAGCAACCCTAGCCAGAAACCCGGCATAGCATAAAAAAACAGGCTGACCAAAGTTAGGGCATAGTCGCCCAAGGTGTTGCGGTGGGTGGCCTGGTAAATCGCCACCGGTATGGACAGGATGAAGGAGAAGATCAGTGACAGGCCGATGAGCTCAAGGGTATGGGGAAGATTCAGGGCGACTAGGCTCGCCACCGACTGGTTTTGTATATAGGAGTGGCCGAAGTTACCACGGAGGAAGTTGCCGGACCAGTCCAAGAACTGGATCACGAGAGGTTTGTCGAAGCCGAGGGCATGGTTCAAAGCCGCAATCTTCTGCGGAGTTGCTTTGACTCCCAGGATGGCAGCGGCCGCGCCTCCGGGAAGCATATGCTCAAGAATGAAGCCGATTACCGCGGTGCCGATAATCACCGGTATGACTTGCACGATTCTTCGTAATGAGTACGCGAACATAGGAACCGCCTCTAGTAAAACACTCTCTCTTCCTTAGTTCATTAGAAAGCGCACCTGCAGCTCGGGGCACTACCCAGTGCACAAAGGAGAAGGATACAGTAAACTGTATCCTTCTCCGGCACCAACAGAATGTCTATTTGTAATTCCAGTACTGCGGGGACCAATTGCCGGTTGGGTTGATGTGCTCGAGCGCCCCGGTCACCTGGTTAGAGATTTCGTGAAGTAAATTGAGGTTGGGTAGCCAGATCAACGGAAGTTGTTCGGCCGTGTAGTTTTCGTACCGGAATAGCGCGTTAAGCGACTGCTGCTTGGTCCGGAAGTAAGCGTGCGTCAGGATAGTATATACATCCATCTGGCTATTCGAGTAACCCTGCTGGTTCGAACCGCCAAGAGTGTTAAACAGTCCGTAACCGGTTGGGTAGTAGTCGGGTACGTAGATCCAGCCGCCGTAGTAGATCAGCGTCCACTTGCTCGGATTGCTCAAGTCACCCAGCAGGGTGTCGAAAGGCTCCTGGCCCAGCATGATCCGGATGCCCTCCTTGGCCGCGGCTTCCTTGATGACTTCGGCCTGCTCCTTCATCGTGAGTGTGCCCGAGGCGAACTTCAGTGTGAAGGAAAGCTGGTCGTGGCCCTTGGTCATCAGGCCGTTCTTCATCCGCCAGCCGGCCTTCTCGAGGATTGCCCGGCCCTTGGCCGGATTGTAGGGATACGTTACGGTGCTCCTCAGGTAGGGGCTAAGATAGGTATCCGGTACGTAGGGTACGGGTCCATAAGCCTGGTTGCCTTGGTTGTGAAAGAGCGCCTTGAGCATACCCGGCTGATCCACGGCCATCTGCAGGGCCTGTCGTACAGCCGGATCCCGGATTGCTGGTTGGTGAGGATTGGCGAAGTTCAGGTATATGTAGTCGACATTCCACCTAGGCGTCGAGGCAAAGGTGTATCCGGACAGACTCCGTTCTGCATACAAGTGGGTAGGTAGGTAGCCCACCTGTACCTCTCCGGCCTTAAGAGCGTTGAACTCGGCGTCGCTGGAGGTGTAGTAGCGCATGATCAGCTTGCCGTAGGACGCCTTGTGTCCATCGTAATGAGGGTTGGGTACAAAGCTGAAGCTGCGGTTCCTGTTGAATTGGTCAACAACGAAGGGTCCGTCTACCGGGCTTTGCTTAAAGAAGGCGATGTTATCACCGTTCTTCTGCAGATAGGCCAGCGTCTTGGCCGGGTCGTTGGGGTATTTATTCCAGGCCTGGGCGGGCAGAGGAATTAGCTGCGCCAAGCCATTATACTCGAACCACTGCTTATTGTACTTGCTGTTCAGGGTAATGGTGAGCTCCGTGGGACTCACCACCTTAACACTTCGGAGCGAATTGGGAATACCCCCGATACCCCACCCGCCGTACTTGGAGGAATTCTTTCCGCTGATGCTCTTGATGAGATTGACGTCGAAAGCCACGTCCTTGGCAGTGACCGGCGTCCCGTCTGACCAGTGCCACTTGGGGTTGAGCTTGATGGTATAGGTCTGCCCATTGGTGGTACTCACCGACTCGGCAATGGAGCGTGCGTAATCGATCTGTACGTTCTTGTCAACCCAAAGAAGCGGCTTGTAGAGGATCTGCGTAGCTTGCATGTTATACAGGGTATAACGCCCTGCAGGGGGAATCGGCAGCAGGTAGTTGATATTTATAGCCGGCGGCAAGGCCTCCGTGATAGTCCGGCCGCCCTGGGCAAAAGCCGCCGCACTAAGCGCCGCCGCAATGCCAAGTGCAGTGTAGACAAACTTCCTCATTCGCATCACCACATCTCCTTTTCTATAAAAATAGTAGGGCTCTCAGTATCTTCCCATTCTAGGCTAATAAAGAAATCGTACTAAGATCCATTACTACGCTCATCCTAGACTTTCTATCTAAATTCCTCCTTAGTGTGTATCTTAGACTGAGGTTATGAGGGTTCATTCAGTAA
Organism: uncultured bacterium; assembly: GCA_964402875.1. Taxonomy (GTDB): domain Bacteria; phylum Deinococcota; class Deinococci; order Deinococcales; family Marinithermaceae; genus CAYODT01. Next base: position 40,712 of record CAYODT010000008.1, read on the forward strand.
AACATGACAATGGTGAGCTGTCTTGGATGATGTTGAGATGTCTCCTCCGGTCCGGCTAAGAACTCCCGCCAATGAGCCTCTGCCGGGCTCATCAATATGGTGCAGTTCCATTCGCCCGTATATAAACCGCTTGTTCGGAAGGGGCAGTACCCCACTACGGAATAATAGAAGGACAGCAGAGCACACCTTCACTAGAGCGGCGCTCCCAAGATTTCTCGGTACCCACATCAGGCGATATGCGCTACCAGTCAGGCTCCACCGCCGGTCCCGGGCCGCTCTCCTACCAGTTGTAGAGATGGAAAGCAGGCTAATGATAGGTCTCAGTGTGACACGCGATCAGGTAAGCAGCGGCCTACGTTTATCCAGAAGCAGCGTGTCTGTATGATGGGCCCTATCCCCCGGCCTCAATTCGCAAGCCAGTGCCAGCTAAGGATTCTCCGCACGGTTCATCGGCCATAGGGTATATCTCGTACGGTGAGCCGATGTACACATCCGGGTGTCCCTTTTTTGACTCGGCCAAGCAGGTATAAGTAGCGAAAAGGCCTATGATCAGCCATTCGTCTGATACAGACTTAGCCCATACGTCGAGATTCTCAAGTGTATCTACGCTTCACGGTCATAAGGAGCGGTTCAGGGCCATTTAGTAAGCGCCTGCAGCTCTTTTCCCAGAACCGGGAGCAGCTAGCCAGGAAGCATACAGATCACCTAGCCAAGTACACGCCCAAGCCGGGCGGCCTTGCGGATCAGCTATTCAGAGGCGGTTATGGCTCCTCCCAGACGTAGGGACTGATACGTGTAGATTTTGCCGTTTGAAGTACCAGCTCGGTGGCGTGTAGCCTAGCCGGCCCCTCGGCCGAGCGAAATGGTTGCGGTCGGGCGGTAAGGAAACGGGCCAAGAAACTCTCGGTATCGCCACCGATGATCGAGCGATAGGTGCCAGTCATGCCCACATCAGTCTGGTACGCGGTACCCTTGGCAAGCAAACCTGCGTCGGCGGTGGGAATATGGGTATGTGTGCCCAGCATCGCACTCACCCGGCCATCCAGGTACTGGCCCATAGCCATCTTCTCGCTGGTGACTTCGGCGTGTACCTCTACCAGTACGTAGTCCGCTTTTACCTCGGCCAACAAGTGATCTATGCCCCTGAAAGGGTCATCAAAGCTACCCATGTAGACCCGGCCCATCACCTGGGTCACCAGCAAACTCTCACCGCCGGCCGAGAGCAGCCAGTGACCCTTACCCGGCGTACCAGGCGGATAATTAAGCGCACGGATAATCGGCTCGGTCTCCACCAGTGCGTAGGCGTCCTTGTGGTCCCAAGCGTGGTTACCCAAGGTAACCAAGTCAGCACCTGCCTCACGGATTATGCGGTAGGCCCTACGAGAAAGGCCCTTGCCCCTGGCGCTGTTTTCCCCGTTCACAATAATCAGATCGTACCGATCTCGTAGATCAGGAAGGTGTAGGGCCACAGCCCTGAGACCCGGTTCACCCATGACATCGCCAACGAATAGAATGCGCATGCCCCCATACTAAGCGTCATTAAGCCATAAGAACCCGGCTCTAGGACGCGCTCGCTCTCATCTCCATCTAAAAACTGCGGTCTACTTGGCTAAGTCCAATCTATCCCCGCCCCAAGCCTTCACCGCAATCTCCAGCATGCGTATAGGCGACGGCATACTCATGGGCCCAACCCGGGGAAATAGATATCTCCGTAGGGCAGTGACAAGTAGTAGTCTGGGGCAGCCCATAGACCAGCCATCCAAGCCGGCCGCAGCGCTACAAAACCGACAGGCATGTATGACCCACACCCGGCAATTACCACCGATCCGGCTTGACAGAGACCAAGTCGTTGGTTGCTGAGAAAAGTCGCCGCTTTAAGATCTGTAACGAATTCGCACTTCGTTACAGGGCAGCGGCAACAGTTGAGATTACCCATGGATAGGATCGACCTATGCGGGCAACTCGTTCACTTAAAGGCCTTTCCGTCCCTTAAGGATACCAATCGGCCGGATTCACCCCAGTATTACTGTGATGGGGACCGAAATCTCCCGAAAGCCAGCTAAGCGTGTTCTCGCCAGATTGCCAGCAGCTTACAAGAATCGCAGCGGGCTTCAGTTTGCCGTGGATAGTTCTATGGGAGTAGGCTCAGGCGCATTGAGCAAGTCACTCCAGCCCACCCTGGATAAGGCCTCTTTCCAAGCCGAGAATGACTCCCCATCCTTCAGTAGGTGCGCGGCCCGGCCAACCTCGGGCCCACCACGTGCAATTACTGCTTCTACCCAGGCCCACCTAGCGCTGGTATTACGGACCTCAACCCGGGGGGCATGCTTGCGTAGGACTTTTTGAATCCGCTTGAGACGCCCGTTAATCGTCTTGATACCCGCAAAGGTATCATCAAAATGTAGGGTATGGCGCTTGGGCACGAAGGGCGAAATACCCAATACCACCGGGACGATAGCCGCCAATTCCAGCACTAATTCGATCATCTCGTCGATATCGGCGTCGGTCTCGGTGGGCAACCCGATCATCTCGTACAATTTGAGCCCCTTAAAGCCCACATCCCGAGCGATCTCCGCAGCATGGATAAGATGCTCCCTGGTAATCTGTTTCCTCAGTAGGAGCCGCAGCCGCTCGCTGGGCCCGTCGGCAGCCACAGTGAAAGTACGCAAACCGCCGTCACGCAAGATCTGAGCAAGCTCATGATCTACCCGGTCAGCACGGATGCTAGACACCGAAACGCGTACCCCTCGCTCAGCGAGCTCACGCCCCAGATATTTGATGTGCGGGTAATCAGAAAGGGCCGCACCAATTAGACCTACCTTGCGCACACCGTCAGGAACAGCAGAAAGTACACGCTCTGGGTCCGCATTACGCGTTGGACCATACATCACTCTGGCTAGGCAAAAGGTACAAGGCCGGGGACAACCCCGCTCCACTTCGACCAGGAACATATTCGCCAGTTCGGCGCCGGGAGTAACGATCTGCGCGTATACAGGCAACACGTCAATAGGTACTGTGGCCCAGTGGGGATCAACGGTCTCTCGGTCCGGCAGGAAGATACCCGGCATGCCCTCGATAAGATCCAGGAAGTCCCGGCGGTCTTCGGCCTCACGGTAGGCTTCGGCGATGCGGGGCACCATCTCCTCTCCGTCACCCACTAAGATTACGTCGGCAAAGGGGCGCAAGGGATGGGGATTAGAAGAGGTCAATGGCCCACCGATCATCACTAAGGGGTCGTCCGTCCCCCGCTCGGACCTGAGCGCAGGTAAACCTGCGGCTTCCAAAAGGCGCACAATATTGACAAGGTCCAGCTCGAAGGCCACAGAGATGCCGAAGATATGGCAATCTCCGGCTCTACGTCCGGACTCATAGGTGAGTAGGTCACCGGGGCGCGCGAGTACGGCGTCTTCCAGGAAGGCTCGTTCACAAGCAAACTCGGGTTCTTGGTTGAACAGACGGTAAACTACCTGGAAACCCAGCGAGGACATGCCTACGGCGTAGGTATTGGCATAGGCCAAAGTCACACGAAGTGGGGCATCTTTGAAGATAGTGCCCTGCTCAAGATCCAAACGGGTTTTGATTCTGGTCCTGAGGGTCTCGTTCACGCCGTCCTTGGCGAGCCCAGCCAACGCACCAGCAGGTACACGATACCCGCGATGATCAGCACTGGCACCAGGAACTTAAGCAGCAGAACAATGAATGCGGCCACGCCAAGGAATATTTTGCCCACGAAGTAAAATGCCCAGCCGAGGAGCCAGAACCCGACCAGGACACCCACCACGATCAGTAGACCCAGCACTACCCACTCAAGAATATCCTCCAAGCTGCGATCGGCCACATCTACCTCCCCTACTCAAGATAGCACGTGGGCTCAGGCAAGAGGGCCCACGGCCGCTTCTGTAGCCTCGATAAATCGGCCTTCCTGGATCATCCGCTTAAGTTGCTCGAGCTCCGGCTTGAAGTAACGATCCCGGTCCAAGTGAGCCACTTGGTCGCGCACGGATTGATAGGCTGCCGCAACCCCCTACTGCGGGCTTCAACGGCCGGTGGAAGTCCAGCGCCTGAGCAGCTGAGGCTACTTCTATGGCCAACACCCAGCTTGCATTTTCGTAGACCATACGTGTCTTCCTACAGGCGATGGTACCCATGGAGACGTGGTCTTCCCGGTTGGCGCTGGTAGGGAACGAGTCTACCGAAGCGGGGTGGGACAGTACTTTATTTTCGCTAACCAATGAGGCAGCAGTGTACTGACTGATCATCAACCCCGAATGAAGGCCACCCTGTTCCGCCAAAAACGCGGGCAACCCGGAAAGGGCGGGGTTGAGCATCTGTTCGATACGCCGCTCAGAGATACTCGCAATCTCCGAGATAGCTATAGTCAAATAATCAGCCGCCAACGCCAAAGGTTGGCCATGAAAATTCCCGGCGCTGATTACCCGTTGCTCGTCCCGCAACACCAATGGGTCGTCGGTAACAGCGTTCAGCTCCCGTTCCACCACCGCCTGCACGTGCGCAAGAACGTCCCGCGAAGCGCCGTGTACTTGGGGTACCGCACGTAAGGAGTAAGCATCTTATACCTTGTCGCAATGCAGGTGCGAAGCCTCAATCTCCGACCCCTGCAGGAGCTGCCTCATATTACTACATACTAGGCCGATGCCCGGATGGGGGCGCAGTTGTCCTACGGCAGGATCAAAGGGCTCATGGCTGCCCTTTAGAGCCTCTACGCTCATAGCCGCGGCAATATCCGCGCTCTTCATCAGCACTAACCCGTCCCAGACCAGCAGCGCCAGCAGGCTGGTCATAGCCTGGGTGCCATTGATCAGGGCCAGGCCTTCCTTAGCCTGCAGCTCCAGCGGTGCGAGCCCCACTTCGATCAGAACCTCATCCGCCAGGCGTTTTTGGCTTTTATACTCGACTTCTCCATGACCGATCAGGGGAAGGGCCATATGCGCCAGAGGAGCTAAGTCGCCCGAGGCACCCACTGATCCCTGGGAAGGCACCAGCAGATGAATACCCAGGTTTAAGAAGTCCAGCAGGCGCTCAACCAGCACCGGTCTTACACCGGAATAACCTAAGGCTAGCGATTGTGCTCTAAGGAGCAGCATGCTCCGTACCACCTCGGTAGGTAAGGGCTCCCCAACCCCGATAGCGTGTGACAACAGCAGGTTGTTCTGCAAGTCTCTTCGCTGGGAAGGCAAAATAAGCCACGTTCTGGAACTTACCGAAGCCGGTGGTCACGCCGTACACAGGCCGATTGGCCCCAAGTTAGTTGCTCGATGAAGAGCCGTCCCTGCAGCATGCGCACCCTGGCCGCGGGCGCAAGCTTCACTTCTATATCCCGCCTGGCTACACCTACCAAGTCCAGGAGGGATAACGAATCATCTAACTCAAGCATTTGTTCCACGCTAACACGGCCGGCAGACAGACACCGGCAAGCAGCTTAGGATGAGCGCGTGGAGCGTTACCAGGTGCATGAAGGTGTGATCGTGAACCGTTTGTCGTTTCCAAACGGTGACCTTCTGCTGCGGTTGGTCAGCCCCGAGGGCACCTTGCAGACCGTAGCCCGTAAGGTGCACCGACCGGGTGGCCGCGGCGCCAGGCTCTCGCTTTTTCACCACGTGCGCTACCAGTCCTACCACCGTCCCGCAAGCGACCTGCCCACACTTACGCAGGTCGAGTTGCTCTTCAGGCTGGAAGGCCTGAGTGCACCGGGCCGCTATCTCTGTGCCAGCTTCCTGGGCGAGCTGGCCTACGCGCTCTCCTCACCGGAGTCGGCTGAGGGCATCTGGCCGGTATTTACTTCCGGGCTACGTGGCATCGCCACGCAGGACGAGCCACGCATTCCTTTACTTTGGGCTGCATGGCGGGTGATCGCCGCAGCCGGTCTCGCTCCCAGGCTGGAAAGCCGCTGTGGCCACCCGGGCGAGATGCTCGAGCTAAACGGAGGTCTGGCCTGCGCGAGCTGCGCGACCGCGTCTTCGGTTTACCTGGGCATGGCGGGTGTCCAGTCGTTGGTCGATATCCTCACGCGCCCGGGCCAAGAGGCTGTACAGACATTGGTTGCGGCACCCATCGACCGCTTAATGCGCGCCTTACTGCGGCACAGTCAGGTTCACGTCGGCGGGCTGAGAAGCGCCGCCCTGCTCGAGCAAGTTCGTTTCTAGCGTATTCCCCTGGTAGCTGGTTCCGGGAGCGTCTGGGTCAACTCTTGGTGGGCCTGGGCAGGTTCTTCATGCAACCGGCCCTCGATGGTAGAACTCAATCTGCCACCCGGGCCGGACAGGTACGGCCGGCTACGCTGGCCGGAAAAGGGGTGGGTGTCGTAGACCCCGGCTAGACGGGCTACAGTATGGCGCAGCTCTTGCGTCAGCCCTCCAAGTAAGGCCCTAAACAGGGTGAAGCCTACGTGGAACCGCTGTGAGATCGGCCACTTCAGCTCGTCTCCGCCAAACAGCGAGCCCTGATTAGCTTCCTTAATAGCCTTGTGCAAACGCAACAGCAGCGCTTCCAGGGCTTCCTCGGGCAGTTCCCGGCCACGATCAAGTTCCGAAAGCACCATATGGGCGGTGGATAGGCGCTTCTTGACTCCCAGGTAAGTATTCCGGTCAATAATCCGGTACTGGTACTTGAGCTCGTTTAATCCCTCTCCCACTGCGTAACTGGCCAACGAAATCTGCTCGCGACTCATCTGGTCGGTCTCGAAGGAAAGGGCATCCTTCCAGGAAGGCTCGAGCATAGCCCGCCGGTAGTCTTCAAGATTGCGCTTGACCACCTTGTACCCATACTCCGGACGCTCGTAGGCGCGGCTGCCCGGATCAAGGAAGGGGCCCAGCGGCGATACGTAGGCCCGAATACGCGGATCGCCATCGAATTTCTTCAACAGCTCACGGTAGTAGTCCACGGTAAGCAGCGCATCTTGGTAGCTCTGGTGTGGAATACCTACCATAAAGAATAAATCCAGCTTGCGACATCCATGCGCCAAAGCGCTGCGGATGGTCTCCTCTACCTTGGCATTGCTGTAGCCGAACTTACCGTTTCTCTTACGAAGTTGCTCGAGCGGTGACTCGAGCGTAATTTCCATGCTCCAGGCCGGAGCGGCAGCCTGTACCTGAGCGAAGAAGTCATCCGAAGCCGGAAAAAACAGTTCGATCACCAGCTCGTTGGAAATCCGCTCTTTCTTCAGCTTATCGAGGAACTCCTTCCCCCGCTTCACACCGCCGATGCGGGGATCGTGCACCATGAAGATAGGTGCCCTGGAGAAACTCTTGATCGTCCGTACGTCTTCGATCAACTTGTCCGCGGAGCGAAACGCGGGGCGGGTACGGGAACACAACTGTCGATAAGCGTCTAACGACCCCCCGCATATTGCGCAGTTCTGCGTGCACCCACGGCTGTTGAGCAGCATGGTGGTGGGGTATCTCAGCCATTGGAGGTAAGGAACCAGATTGTCCAGGTTTCCGTATTTGAAGACCGAGCGCATCGCGTAGCGATAATCGGGCACATCCACATAGTCGAGGTCGTCGGGTACAAAGCTCAAAGGATTGTGCCGTACCGAGCCATCAGTATCTTTGAAACTCAGGTTCTCTACACCATCAAGCGGCCATCCCTCACGCAGAGCGGAAAGGAGCTGGCGGACCGGCTCCTCGGTGGAATCACCCCGTATAACGAAATCCACGTATGGGTAGCGGATCAATTCATCGAAGAAATAGCTGGACGACAACCCGCCAAAAAGCACTTTAGCTTCAGGGTGAAGCGTCTTAATCTGCTCAGCCACCGCCAAAGACCCCTGAGCATGCGGCAGCCAGTGCAGGTCAATTCCAAACACTGTAGCGTGTTGGCTTTTTAAATAGCGCTCCGGATCAAAGCGGGCGTTCTTCAGCATCCGGTAGGCCAAATTGATGATCTGAACGTTGTAATGGTTTTCCTCAAGAAATGAGGCGATGCTGGTCATGCCGACCGGATACATCTCAAACTCACCCGTCGAGGGCACCGCATCGGCAATAGGCCCCAAGAAGCTGGTGCGCTTGCGAAAGTCATACACCATGGGTGGATGAATTAGAATCAGGTCTCGCTTGAACGGGTCGCGCATGCCCTGTCTCCTTAAAATAAAATACAATCCAAATAGCGTCCGAGTCAACCAGTTCCGGGCGAAGCGCCCTCCGGTAGGTGGTTCATGCACCCGGCGGGGAATCACTATGGCGCCGGGTGGAAGCGGACACTTGCGGAGCAGATGCTCCTAAAGCGCCCGGTTTCGCACACGCCAACGATCCGCGCCCTATGGAAGCGCGAGCGGGGCTCAGCTCCGGGTTCCTACGGCTCGATTTCCAGCGGGTATCGAGAGAATCCCGGTTTGACCCGGAAACCCTTACGCAGCCACGACGATCGCCGGGGAGCAGTGTCTTGGGCTGCGAAGAACAGCGCGCGCCACTCCGCCAAAGGAAGTTATTGCCGAAAGTGGTGTTTTGCCGGTTGACTCAAGCAGCGGCCTGATCAATGTCCATCACCTCGACTCTATCTTCGAATTCAATTCCAGCTATCACCTTTACCAGGTAACCAAAACCGCATAAGCGTCTCCACCTCTTCTCCGCACGCCGCCCAAGTTCGAATATCGTATGCAGCATCCCATCATGGGACAAGTAGCTCTTGGAACGCTTGGCCCGACGGCTGAGCGTGCCGAAGGTCGGTTCAATCGGGTTGCTGGTACGTGCGGTACCGGAAGGTCATGGGAAGCCATCAGTCCCTTTCGATCCTTCCGTAGACAGTTAGAGTAACCTTCGAGTACTTCGGCTTACAGGTTCTGATAGACAGGTAAAAGGCTTTTTCTGCTTCTGTCTAGGTCTCCGCTTGCCGGATATTGTGCAGCATCCGCTTCGCTCTTGCCTGGCCCGGCTTGTGGTAGGCAGTTGGGTACGTTCATAAGTCTTGTATACCCAGCAGCATTGCCGGCGCGTCTCCTCGTAGGTTCATTCCAGCGCGGCCCAAGAAATCCATGGCCTCGTCACCGGTAGCCGGCTCGGGCACGTTTACCCCGCGTGACCTCAGCTTCAATAAAACCCCGCGCCAGTTCTGGGTGAACCCGCACATACTATCTTTAACGGCCAGGAAATGTTTATCATCCCCACGCATTAACGCCGATCACCACCGAGGCGCATAAAACTTGTTCTGTTCGCCACGCGGACCACTATAGGCACCGCCGGTCCACACCTAGACCTAACGTTCCTTGATCCAAACACTTCTCGCACCAGCTCGGCACTCTTGCCCCCAAACCCGGCTCAGGCGCGATGCTGTGTTCGCTGGCAAGTCTTGCGCATCCGGGCCCGCGAGCCTCTCCAGGGCTTCGCCCATCTCCCCGCCAGAGGCCCCTTCAGATATAGCTACGGCAGCGCTACCTCCAGTTCGCGCCCGCAGACTTTCGAAGCCTTAACTGCTACCGGTCAGATCCGTCTGTAGCACCCGTCCAGGCAGGTAGCCGTTTCATTGGCCGATAAGGGACCAGTTAGTTTGGTCATCGGCACCCGAGAAGGATCGAATCAGGCTTTAGCTTAATCATTCAATAGGTTGAATTGAGTTCAGGTTCTAACTGACAAACTACGAGAGTTCTGCTATAGTAAAACACATGAACATATATGACTGCAAAAGAGATCATATGCGGCGAGCAAGGGAGATAATCGGATGACCAGATATAGGGGAAGGAAATGGTCTTTCAAAAATTTAGAATCTTCATTCAGAGCGGTTCAGACGCCCGCCTTAGTGCGTCGAGTATTCCTGGAAAACGAGAGTCCAGATCGTCACATCGTATTACGATCCGGTGATGCGCCCCCTCGACGAAGGTCCGGGTTACACCAGACTCGCGAAGTACGCGAAAGTGGTAGGAGCGCGTAGATTTAGGCATATCTGCATAAAGGGTCGCGCAAGACACATCGGTATCTACCAGCAGTTTTCGAACAATATTAAGCCGGACTGGATCACTAAGTGCGTGAAACACGGCGGTTAGGCGAATTTCATCATGATGGGGTTCAAATCGAGTGCGCATCGGTTCTATCTCCTTAGCTCCACAGTTCTATTGTACTGGAATTCCAGTATCAATGGGGTAAATATAAATGAAACGACTCTTGTTCGCATTATTGATCATGACGTTGGGCGCAAACCTTCCTGCCCCCTTATTTCCTTTGTATCAAGTTCATTTTGGGCTAAATAGCCTAGAGATAACAGCTCTATACGCCATATATGCAGTAGCATTGATTCCTGCATTGCTACTGATAGGTCCGTTATCTGATCAAGTAGGTCGCCGCCCGGTGATTGTCCCAATGATGGTATTGGGGGCGGTTGTCGCGGCACTATTTGCATGGGCGTCAAATCCAACGACCCTATTCATTGCCAGGGCTCTTGAAGGCGTTGCTTTGGGCGGGTTCATTGGAACGATAACCGCCTTCCTACTGGACGACAGTTTGCCGGGCCAGGCCTCTCGCGTGACGATGATGGCGAGCATTACCACTATGGTCGGGTTTGGGCTCGGTCCTGGATTAGGGGGGTTATCGGTTGAATATATCCCCTGGCACGTACTTCAATTACCCTATCTCTTGGATGGCATTCTGACAATTGTTGCGCTTGTCGTGGTGCTAACGGTCCGCGAGACAATTCCGTATTCGGGCCGAATTACCTGGCGTATTCCTATTGGTGTGCCGACAGAAGTGCGGTGGCCGTTCTTTAGTTTCGTTGCGCCGGCTTCTTTTCTATTTTTTGCCCTCACCGGCACAATCATCGCCTTGATTCCTGGTTATGTGGGGACGGTGCTGCATTCAAATAACTTCGCAATTGGCGGATTGACTATCTTCTTGCTCTTAGGTGTAGGTGGATTAGCTCAATTGTTTGTGCAGCAAAGAGCACCGGTTCCGGTGACGCAGGCGGGTCTTGTCTTAACAGTAATCGGTGCATGGATCATGCTGGAAGCAGGCCGCGCAGATTCGATGCTATTTTTCTTCGCCGGCATTTTGATACAGGGGATTGGGAGTGGGCTGACATTTAAGGGGAGCTTGAGATTGGCCGGAATGCTGTCGAGGCCGGCAACACGCGCGCACCTATTTTCGAGCTACTATGCGGCTGCCTATCTCGGTTTTATCGTGCCGGTAGTTATGGCGGGGTGGCTTACATTGATATTCGGGTTACAGCCAGCCCTGTTTATTATTACAGGTTTCATTACTGTCGGGAGCTTATTGGTAATATTAGCGCCTTTCCGGAGACCTGTTTTTAGAGAGTAAACGATATACAGATAATTCGCAGACGGGTTTCACAGAGAAGCTCTTTACCCGGCTTTAGCCAGCGGACAAAATTATGAAAATGGAGGTTAAGCATGGATTTAAAACTAAGCAGACGTACTTGTCTAGTCTCCGGCGCAAGTTCCGGTATCGGTGCCGGAATAGCAAAGGTGCTGGCGAGCGAGGGCGCCAGAGTCGCTATAACAGCACGTCGTGCAGATCAGCTGACTAAGCTTGCAACTGAGATTGGTGAGAGAGGACGGCTTTCTCCTTTCGTGGTGGCCGGTGACATCACCAAGGTGGATGATATTGCCCACATAGTTGAAGAAACAATTAACCATATAGGTCAGATAGACATTCTCATCAACAACGTAGGAGGTGCCCGCCCTATTTCCAAGGAAAATACCAACACGGTCTGGGAGGAGGCTTTCGCGCTCAATTTTACGGCTGCAAGGCTGCTGACCGAGGCGGTGCTTCCAGCGATGCGTACACGACAATGGGGCAGAATTATCAACATTAGTGGTTCTATGGAGCCTCGTGCATCAAACGCCGCTACGCCAGCTAAGGCAGCATTACACCTTTGGGCTAAAGGGCTTTCATGTGAGGTGGCATCTGATGGCGTCACTATTAATTGCATTCCGCCAGGGCGAATTAATAGTGAACAAACTCTCAATAAACTTCATCCCAACTGAAGAGTCAAGGCGAGACTTTATTGTAAAGAATATTCCTGCTGGATACTTCGTGATCCGAAAGATATAGACTCTTTGGTCGCTTTCTTGGCCTCACCGTTAGCGTGTTACATCACCGGCGCTGTCATACCGGTGGATGGTGGTATGCATTTCTTTGCCCACTGAAAGATGGTGCTCAATAAAATGAGCTAACAAGTCCACCCAGAGGGACTTTCAAAAGTGCCACAATTTTTAGCGTTGCAAAAGGATCGTGGCACTTGAGAGTATTCGCTGGCACTGTGCGCCAGCGAACAGGGTGACGATGTGCGACCAAGGGGAAATACACTGAGGTCATGAAGTCGGCCAGCTGCCCATCAAGTCCTCAATCAGCGCCCGCCCCTTTGCTCAATCGCAACGAGGTGTGCACCATCGGTGAGCCGGTAATGACAGGTCCAACGGTAGCCGGATATCGAGACCACCCCGATGGACCGCATATCGCCGCTCTGCTATATTTATTAAGCAAGGCTGTGGACAAGGCCAAAGCACTATAAATTGCAAGAGGGAATTTTACCGATCTGCTAAATGAACCGGGTAGAATTATTTACAGTAGCCAATGAGATACTAAAGCTAAATAGTGTGTATCTCATTGGTTTAAATCCAGGGGGTACAGGCTGCGGTTCATTATTGAGCGATATTAATCGGCTATCATAAAAATAAAAGAATAACGCCTATTTAGACGAATATTGGGAGAATCGAAATAGGTCATGGGTAGGGGGAATTCCCCATTATAAAGAAGATTGCGCTTGCTCCTCGAAAACCTTGGCTTTAAACCACGATAGATTTGTGCAAGTAACTTAATATTCCTACAGAGTAGGAGAATAAACGATATTAACTTTTAGTGTGGCTAAGAGATGCCGGCCCGTACATAAAGCCATCATGGAAATAGTAAAACCTGAACTACTATTAATATTCGGTAATTCAACTGTATTACCCTATTAGGTATTTACATACTACGCTTGACGGCCCTGAGGAATATATACACTCTCTGCATGGTAGCTGGGGATAGAGGGGTTTGAAGCCGAGATAAATAATCCACCCGGTTTATGTTGTTGGCCTACCCCACCTGAGTTGATACGATTCTCATAGATAAAAAGAGCGTCATAAATTGACTAAAATCTGAGAGATTAGTATAATAGCCATATAAGCTTAGACGCTAAGCTCAAACAGCAAAAAAGGTATTGTTCACTTCTCGCCCCTCCTCCTGCTGCTGGTAATGTCATGTATTTAAGATAAAGTGGTCTCGCTAAAGCGCTAAACCCAGGCGCTTCATCTGTTCGCACTTTATCGACTAAACCTAAAATTCAGCTTGGATATAAGGAAACGCGTCGGAGGAGCTTTAAGTAATTTAGGTATATCAAGCCATTCAATTAACAAGGGTCCACCTAGGATAAAACAGTCGGTGGATGCATTATCGGTTGGTATGATCAATCCACCATGGACTTCAGCACCTACCAGGAAAAAGCTCGCAGCACCGCCTTGTACCAACAACCCATCATCTATCCCACCCTCGGCCTGAACGGAGAAGCAGGCGAGGTAGCCGAAAAGGTAAAGAAACTGCTACGCGATCAAAAGGGAATGCTGGACCCCAACTTCTTGCAATTGATCAGCAAGGAGTTGGGGGATGTGCTCTGGTACCTGGCTAACCTATCCGCCGATCTAGGCCTTTCACTGGAGGAGATCGCCAAAGAAAACCTCAATAAACTGCAAGATCGCCTGGCACGCGGTGCCTTACACGGCAGCGGCGACAAGCGCTAAGTGGGATTATAGGTTACCGGGAAGCACTAAGGGCCCGCTAGAACGGGCCCTTAGTGCAGGGACAGGTTTATTGGTCAATTCATCTACTATGGTTTCCACTTGGCAAAATTATGCGGGTGCTGGAGATAGGCACCGATACCAGTAATAGCAAATAATATTGCAGAAATAACTAGGAGGATCCCGACGATCCAGCGCAACCACGCCCATCCCTTCAGACCAATTGCAGGTGGAACCAAGACCGCACCCACACCACTAGTCAGGTAGGCCCAAAACGCAAGAACCGGTTCCCGGGTCATGCTGTACTTCAGCATATCGATCGAAATGAGGATGTTGATCACGCCGCCCACCAAGGCCGCGAAGGAGATGGGCACCAGGTTGTCACCCCAGCGGATACCGAAACCCGCGCCGAAAAGGACCGCGCCGAAGAACAGAGCGGGTTCACCAAAGACGATGTTATATCCCCCGGGTAGCGGCCAGTGTGTTACGGTATCCAGTCCGGTCACCATAAGCACCGCACCGATAACCCAAAAGAACGTCGCCCACGAGCGCTTAGTCTCCAGAGGGCTGTCTATGTAGAACACCCCGTATACCGCGGCAAAAAATAATCCCGCCGCGGCTGCCGCTAGCTGAACCGATAAGTAATCAATAAACATCCCAACACCTCCTCACTTGAACTACAGGAGCGCCTTCACTCAGTCCGACTAATGCTCCCCTGCCTCACGATCTTATCATATATGCTTCTCAGCATATCATGTTAGGTGCATTTGTCCCTATCTAGGGTATAGTCCGCCTGTTGCACTTTTCGCCCGGTCCTACGAATAAGCGTTATAATGACCACTGTAGCCGAGGAGGTAAATGATGCGCCCGAAGCACGCCTGGATGCGTGAAATCTATGAAAAAAGCTTGGAGCATAAATCGCTTCGCCCGGTTGCTCACCGCACGCTCTCCGAGATTGAACCTGAGCCCCTGTATACTCCCGAAGATCTGAATGATTTCGACTATGGCGCCAAATTGGGTTACCCCGGAGAGTATCCGTTCACCCGAGGCGTCTACGGCTCTATGTACCGTTCGAAATTGTGGACTATGCGCATGTTTGCGGGTTTCGGTACCGCCGAGGAAACCAATAAGCGTTTTAAGAAGTTACTCGAAGCCGGCCAGACCGGACTTTCCGTCGCTTTCGATTTACCCACACTGATGGGCTACGACTCCGATCAGGCTATGGCCCGTGGAGAGGTGGGTAAATGCGGGGTGGCAGTGGCCAGCCTGGCTGATATGGAAGTGTTGTTCCAGGGGATCGATCTCGAGCGAGTAACCACCTCCATGACCATCAACTCACCCGCTAATGCCATTTGGGCTATGTATCTGGCGGTAGGTAAAAAGCGGGGCCACAGCTGGGACAAGCTTGGCGGAACTATTCAAAACGATATTCTTAAAGAGTTCATCGCCCAAAAGGAGTATATCTTCCCGCCGGGACCCAGTACGCAGCTGGTTATCGATACCTTCGAGTGGGGGCCGAGGAACGTGCCGCGCTGGAATTTCGTTTCGGTGTCTGGATATCATATCCGCGAAGCCGGTGCCACCGCGGTTCAGGAGCTGGCTTTCACCTTGGCTGATGGATTTGAGTACGTAGAACAAACCCTGGCCCGGGGCTTGGATATCGATGAATTCGCACCTCGTATATCATTCTTTTTTGACGTACACAACGACTTCTTTGAAGAAATCGCTAAGTTCCGCGCGGCCCGGCGTATCTGGGCATATCAGATGCGCGAGCACTACGGGGCAAAAAACCCATCCAGTTGGATGTTGCGCACTCACGCGCAAACCGCCGGGGTCAGCTTGACTGCACAACAGCCGCTGAATAACCTTACCCGCGTAGCTATCCAGGCCTTGGCTGCGGTCCTCGGCGGGACCAACAGCCTGCACACCGATGCCTACGATGAGGCTATGGCCCTCCCTACCGAAGAGGCCGCTACGTTGGCACTCAGGCAACAGCAGATCATCGCTTTCGAATCGGGGGTTACACACACCATAGACCCGCTTGCCGGCAGTTACTACCTAGAGCGACTAACCGATGATATCGAGGCACGCAGTATGGCCTACATCAATAAGATACGTGAGATGGGCGGGGTGATTCCGGGCATCGAGTCCGGTTACTTTCAACAAGAGATCGCCGATGCCAGCTACACTTACCAACTTGAGCTCGAACGGGATGAGCGCAAAGTAGTGGGGGTCAACGCTTTTACGGAACAGAAAAGCCCCGGGGTGCCTATTCTACAGGTCGATCCCACGGTCGAGCGCACCCAGGCGCAGCGCTTAGCACATGTCCGCCAAGAGCGGGATCCTCAGCGGGCATCAGAAGCCTTGGGAGAACTGCGTCAAGCGGCCAAGGAAGGGCGGAACACCATGCCGCACTTTGTGGAAGCCGCTCTGGCCTATACCACCCTGGGCGAGATGATGGATGTATTACGCGAAGTACACGGGGTCTACCAGGAACAGGCGCTGGTCTAGAATGGGATCTATGGCGCATAGAATTCGCGTACTGATTGCTAAGCCAGGCTTGGATGGCCATGATCGCGGCGCAAAGGTCGTTGCCAGGGCCTTGCGGGACGCGGGCATGGAAGTGGTGTACACCGGTTTACGACAAACTCCCGAGATGATCGTGTCGGCAGCCTTGCAGGAGGACGTAGACGCTATCGGTCTTTCGATACTCTCGGGTGCTCACCTGCACTACTTCCACGAGGTTAAGCAACTTCTCAATAAGCAGGATGCTGGTGATATTTTACTGTTTGGTGGAGGCATTGTGCCTGATGAGGACCGGCCTAAGTTGGAGGAGATGGGCGTTGGAATGGTATTTGGGCCCGGTACACCGACCCCGGAGATCGTTAACTATCTAAAGAACCACCGCCCGGAGCACAGCGGCTAGTATGTCTGCAGCTACTTTATATGTCCTGACGCGCCCCAACCCCAGTCTGCAGTTGTTCTTGCCTGGCATGCATTTCACTAAGTGGCCGGTAGTCTGCAGGGTTCGTTCGTGAGCCTACTAATTGCCGGGGTTGTCGGCTACCTGTTGGGCAGCTTCCCGATGGGTTACTGGTTCGGCCTATTGCAGCGCAAGGACCTACTAAAGCCCGGTGCCGGGCTGGTCGACGGAACTAGATTAGTCAGTGCCTTAGGCGTAGTCGGAGGGTTGCTGGCCCTAATGCTTGAGCTGGCGCAGGGCCTGCTGGCCGTGGCAGCCGGGGAGCTTGCCGGGCATGCTGCCGGAGGTCACTTCGTACTCGGAGGGCTGCTGGCCGGGGTGGCCGCGGTATGGGGCCACCGCTGGCCGCTATGGCTGGGTTTCCGGGGAGGCAAGGGGGCCAGCGTAGCCGTGGGAGTGTTGCTCGCGGTGCAGCCATGGCTGGCGGCAATCGGTCTGGCGGTGTACATACTGATTTACCTAATCCGTAAGGCTCCAGCTCAAGCGGGGTTAACTACCGCGCTCCTGATGCCCCTAGCAGCTGCGGCACTGGGCCGGGAAGCGGCTTGGCTGTGGTTCGGCATATTAGGTGCACTCCCCTTCATCTTTGACTTGTACGCAGCCCGCAGCTAGGGCTTCCCGCGCCGCGCAAGCAAAGCCCGAGCATGTGCTTCAAGCTGTTCCTCATGAGCCAGAAGAGCGCCGAAGCCGGCGAGTTCGGCAGCGGGCTCCCGCGCAAGACCGATGAGCGGAATGACCTTCAGGAAGTCCCGCACCGCCAGCGCCCCCGAGAAACGTGCAGTTCCGGCAGTGGGCATCACGTGGCTGGGCCCGGCGATGTAATCACCCAAGGCCTCATTCGAGTACTCACCCAGAAACACTCCGCCCGCGTTTTGTACCTTACCTAACCAAGCGATAGGCTCGCGGACCGAGAGGCACAGATGCTCGGGAGCGTACAAATTGGCCAGCTCGAGCGCCTCCTCCAGCGAGGAGACCAGCACCAGCCCACCGTTCGCCAAAGCGGCGCGGGCAATTTCCTCTCGCGGAAGATCGTGCAGAGCAAGCTCCAATTCCCTTTCCACCGACTCGAGTAGAGACAAGTTATCGGCGACCAGCCAAGGTTCGGCCAGGAAATCGTGCTCAGCCTGGGCCAGCAGGTCGGCGGCCAGTAACGCCGGAGAGGCACTGTCATCTGCAATAATCAGTGTCTCTGTCGGCCCAGCTAGGCCATCCAGCCCCACCACGCCATATACCTCACGCTTGGCCAAGGTCACGTACATATTCCCCGGTCCCACCACCTTGTCCACCCTGGGTACCTTGGAGGTTCCGTAGGCTAGGGCTGCCACCGCCTGCGCGCCGCCCATAGCCAGTAAACGATCGGCACCCGCCACCCAGGCCGCCGCCAAGGTCAGCGGGTGCGGCACCGGCGGAGTAGCCAGCACGATCTCCCCCACTCCGGCAACCTGCGCGGGAATCACGCCCATTATTACGCTGGACGAGAGCGGTGCGGTGCCGCCGGGTACGTATACACCCACCCGGGTCAGCGGACGCACCAACTGGCCCAGCAATCCGTCCTGATCCACGCTGATGAACCCTCCCACAGGTTCGCGCCTGTAGAACGTTTCCACACGCTTCGCCGAAAGATCGAGGGCCTGGCGAAGCTCCGCTGAAAGCCCCTCATAGGCCTCGCGCCACTCGCGGCGTGGCACCTCGTAGGGCACCTGGCCATCCAGCTCCAAGCTCCAACGATCCAAAGCCACATCGCCCTCGGCAGCCACCTGGTGTACAATGTGACGCACCCTCTCCAGAGCCTGGTCATCCGCAAAGCCGAAGCGTCGCTTCCCAAACTGCTCGCTTACTTCATGGAACCGGTAAATCATGGGTATGGCATCCCTTCACCGAGTTTCTCTGCACGGGAGTTCCCCGTGGTCGCTCGGCCCGCGAAAAAAGGTCTTCGGTCTGGAGTTGGCTTCTGTCACGGTGATACCCCCCGGCTACGGTGCCGCCGGCGCCTGCGGGCACTGCGGCTCTTAGTTGGTGCCTGTGGCTCGGACGGTACGGTTTTACTGCGCGTCCAACGGGCCTCGAAAACGTGGCCGCCCACCTGTTGGGTAAGCTTGAGCGGCATACCTTCGGGAGTGTAGTACAAGAGGCTCAGGCCAGGACGCAGCCGAAAAACATGGGCCGGGGACTCTTCTCCAGAAATACGCTCATCAGGCAGCCGCTCGGCATAGGCCCGTCCACCGACCATAGGGTACATACCCCAAGTCTCGGTCTGCTTGGGCAGCGCAAAGAGCAGGCTCAGGGGATCATGGTAGTCCACTATGTAAGGTAATACCAGGTTCTCTGCCCCACGGCTTATAACCACGCCTTCCTCACGAAGAAACTCTACTTCGAAGACTCGTGTGTCACGCCCCTCTACACGCTCCGTAAAACGCAGGGGAAAACCCTCTGTGTCGGTTTCGGAGGTCCAGATCTGGCGAGTAGCCGGCAGGGGCAACGAAACCTCCGCCATAAGCTGCAACAGATACCCCTCCCTCCGGCGCTCGAAACGAATCGTCTGGGTGCCGGCCGGGCGGCCCGCATAGGAGAGCGCATAGAGCAGGATGATCGGCGAATTCATCTTGCCCATGCTACACCGGCCCTCCACCTCCGCATACCCGTAGAATAGTCGGGTGCAGTCGCACACTCGAAACTTCTCTATCATCGCCCATATAGACCACGGTAAGTCCACTCTTGCGGACCAATTGCTCATGCGTACCCATGCAGTGAGCGAGCGGGCCATGCGCGCGCAGTACCTGGATTCGCTGGACCTCGAGCGCGAACGCGGCATCACCATCAAGGCCGCCGCGGTACGCTTCGCTTACCAGGCTCAAGGCGGAGAGATCTACCATCTGAATCTCATCGATACCCCCGGCCACGTAGATTTCAGCTACGAGGTGAGCCGCGCGCTTGCGGCGGTCGAGGGAGTGCTACTGGTGATTGACGCCAGTCAAGGAGTGGAAGCGCAAACCGTCGCCAACTACTATCTGGCCAAGGAGCACCATCACGTCATCATCCCGGTAATTAACAAGATCGACCTACCCAGTGCCCGCCCTGAAGAGGTAGCGCTGGAGGTCGAGGAAATTCTTGGGTTACCGGCGGACGAAGCTATTTTCGCCTCCGGTAAGACCGGTCAGGGCGTGGACGAGGTGCTGGAAGCTATCATCGATCGTATCCCAGCGCCCTCGGGACAGTCCGAGATACCCTTGAAAGCTCTGGTCTTCGATTCGTTGTTCGACGCCTACCAGGGCGTAATACCGCACCTACGCATCTTTGAGGGCCAGGTATCAAAAGGCAACCGGATCCGCTTCTGGTCCACCGGGCAGGTCTTCGAAGTAGACAAGGTAGGGTTATTCAGCCCCGGGAAGCTGGAAACCAGCGAGGTACTGAGCGCCGGTGAAGTAGGCTGGCTGACCGCCGCCATCTACAATGTCAAGGAAGCCCAAGTGGGCGATACCATTACCCTGGCGGACAAGTCTACCGAGGCTCCCTGCCCCGGCTTTAAACCCGCCAAGCCGGTGGTCTTCGCCGGTTTGTTCCCACTGGACTCACAAGACTTTACCCGGCTACGCGACGCGCTGGAGAAGCTCAAATTGAACGACGCGGCACTCTCTTTCGCACCCGAGAGCTCGCAGGCCCTGGGCCACGGCTTTCGCTGTGGCTTTTTGGGTCTTCTACACGCGGAGATCGTTCAGGAGAGGCTCGAGCGGGAGTTTACGCTGGAGTTGATCGCCACCGCGCCCTCAGTTATCTACCTGGCCAGCATGCAGGGCGGCCGCACCCTGGAGGTGCACAACCCCAGCGCCCTGCCCGACCCCAGCCGGATCATCGAGGTGCTCGAGCCCTACGTACACCTCACCGTCTTTACGCCCGAGGAATACGTGGGACCGGTTATGCAATTGGTGCAGGAGAAGCGCGGCCGCATGAGCGATATGAGTTACCTAGAGGCCCGTGTAGAGATAGCTTACGAGATACCCTTTAACGAAATTATCTATGACTTTCACGATCGCCTCAAGAGCATTACCCGCGGTTATGCCTCCATGGACTACGAGCAAATTGGCGAACGAGTCGGGGACCTGGTGAAAATCAGCATTTTGGTTAACGAGGAGCCGGTGGATGCCCTATCCTTCATCGCCCACCGTGATAAGGCGCAGACATTGGGGCGAGCCATCGTTAACAAGATGGCTGAGGTCATCCCCCGCCAGCAGTTCGCGGTGCCGGTGCAAGCGGCTATCGGCGGCAAGGTCATTGCCCGCTCCACGGTAAAAGCGCTGCGTAAGGACGTGCTCTCCAAGTGCTACGGCGGTGATATCAGCCGCAAGAGAAAACTGTTGGAAAAGCAAAAGAAGGGCAAGAAAAGGCTCAAAGCCATCGGTAAGGTATCGGTACCGCAGGAGGCTTTCCTGGCAGTACTATCCGCCAGCCGCAATGAGGACGGCTAGCACCTCCTAGCGGCTGAAAGGGTCGAACAGCCGAACATACTCCTCCAGAGCAAAGCGGTCGGTCATGCCTGCCAAGTAATCGCAGGCCGCACGGTATAGGCCATCTTTGTCTGTGGCCTGCTGTACCGCGGACGGGAGTGTTGCCGGCATCTCTATATAGCTCTCGAAGAGTTTGGTTAGGGTATTTTTTGCCTTCCCTACCTGCCTGACGATATGGTAATTCTGGTAGAGACGCTCGGCTAGGAAGGCCTTCAGCTCCAAAAGTGCTTCCGATAGTGCGGGAGAATAACTGGCCAGCGGCTGCGGTTGCTTACGTACATCGTCAAGGGTGTACACTTCTGCGTCGGTAATAGCCTGCTGGGTGGCCTCGATTACATCGTTCACGATCAGGCCCAGCATTTCGCGGACCAATACCCTGCGCTCAAATTCACTTAGGCGGGGCAGCTCGAAGCCTAGCTCCCCCGCCAGCTCACGTACCAGCTGCACCTCCACCAAGCTCGCGGGATGCAGCAAACCGCTGCGTAAACCATCGTCGAGGTCGTGAGCATTGTAGGCAATCTCGTCCGCCAGGTTAACAATCTGCGCCTCAAGCGTGGGTCGCAGGTCGGCTCCGCCGAATTCACCGACACCGGGAAGGTCGTAGGCGGTCTCGTGCTTCATCATCCCTTCGAGGGTCTCGAAGGTGAGGTTCAGACCGCGAAACGACGCGTAGCGCCGCTCCAGGTAATTCACGATGCGCAACGACTGCTTGTTGTGGTCGAACCCGCCGTGGTCTTCCATCAACTCGGCCAGGGTGCGCTCCCCGGCATGACCAAAGGGCGGGTGGCCGAGGTCATGCGCCAAAGCCACGGTCTCCGATAAATCCTCGTTAAGGCCCAAAGCCCGGGCCAGCGAACGGGCCAGCTGCGCCACCTCCAAGGTATGGGTGAGCCGGGTGCGGTAATAGTCGCCCTCGTAGTTGACGAAGACCTGGGTTTTGTACTCCAGCCGTCTGAACGCAGTGGTATGAATTACCCGGTCGCGGTCCTTTTGGAAAGGAGTGCGGTAGAGCGATTCCTCCTCCGGGTAGACCCGCCCACGAGTCTGGCTCGAGCGGGCCGCGTAACCTGCCAAGGCTTCGGCCTCGATCCGCACCAATGCATCGCGATAAAAGCGCATGTCCAATCCTACGAAA
>CAYODT010000009.1:0-53313 GCA_964402875.1 uncultured bacterium
AGCCCGGAAACCCCTACGTAGTTCTGGCCAGCCTACCCACCTCAGGGGTATGGCCGGAAACTCTAGCTGGCTTTCTAGTTTCCAAAGAAATCAAGCGGATAGCAATTCTCTTTAACGCTAACGACTTCGACCAGTCGCAGGCCGAGACTCTCAAGGCCAAGCTTGAGGCCGCTGGGGTAAACCCGGTATAACTAACCCCATGCCATCCCGACCAGTACCTCTAACTACGCCGTGCTGCTTCACGCTATTTCCGCACAGAATCCAGACGCGCTGATCGAGTTCGGCTACCCCAACAACGACATCGCTTTCTTCCAGAATCTGGGTTCGAGCGGCCTGAAGTTCAAGATGGTTTTTACCGTCTTCCCCGGGCAGCTGCTGGAGCTGCTACAAGGCAACGTCGGCGCGCAAAACCTGGCTTATACCTATACCTACCCCACCACTGTTGGTTTACAACAAGGTTAACTACGGCCTAGGAATGGATGCCTTCACAGCCGCCTTCAAGGCTGCCGGCCACAAAAAACCCAACTTCCTCAATGTCGCCGGGTACAACGTCGGTCTGGTAGCGCAAAAGATTCTCGAGACTGCTCCAGAGTTCAACCAGTTGGCTTTCCGTGATGCTGTAACCGCCTTCTCCGGAAAGCTCTTTACCTTGGACGGGCTATTCCGCATCAACGCCTACGGCGCCCAGATCGGCGAGACGCTTCCGGTAGCCCAGCTGGTACCCAACGGGAAAAGCCTAAAGGTAGTAGTGGTCTGGCCGAAGAACGTAGCCACGGGTAAGGCCATCTACCCCACGCCCACCCATTAAGAGGATTGAGGAAGGGGTCATTTATGAAGAAATTTCTCTGGCTGCCACTCGTACTGGCTCTAGGTCTAGCTATCGCTGCCGCCCCCAAAGAGATTGTGGTGGGCACCCTATATGCGGGCTCGGGATCGTTTGCGAGCTCCTCGCTTCCCGAGTACCAGGGGCTTAAATTCTGGGCTGAACAGGTCAATAAAGAGGGTGGCGTCTTCGTCAAGGCCTTTAGCAAGAAGATCCCAGTAAAGCTGGTAGCCTACGACGATCAGAGTTCAGCTACCCTGGCGACAACCCTATATAACCAGCTTATTACCCAGGACCACGCGCAGGTATTAGTCTCCGACTTCGGTTCAGTGCTCACCAGCGTGGCCGTACCTCTGGCAAAGGAGCATAAGGTGTTGCTCCTGGACCCTACCGGCACTTCCGCGGGCTTCTTTAAGAAGGCGGACAATCCCTATCTGGTCTTGACCGGTCTACCCACCTCCGGGGTATGGCCCAACGTGCTCGCCGACTTCCTGGTCAAGAGGGGTATTACGCGCGTGGCGGTGGTCTACGGCGCCAACGATTTCGACCAGTCGCAGGCCGAGACTCTCAAGGCCGATCTTGTCAAGACCGGCATCCAGCCTGACTACTACGACGCCGTACCCACCAGTACCTCCAACTACGCAGTGCTGCTGCACTCTATCGCGGCAAGGAGTCCCCAAGCAGTCATTGAGCTCGGCTACAACAACAATGATATCGCTTTCCTGCAGGCCGTTCAGAGCAGTGGACTGCATTTTCCCATGATCTTCACCATCAACCCCGGCCTACGCGCGATGCTGTTCGAGAAAGCCGTGGGGACGTCGGCGCTCAAGTACACCTTTACGTACGTTACGCCACCGCTACTCTCCTACAACCGGCAAGTTAACTACGGGCCGGGTATTACTGCCTTTTCCAAGAACTTCGAGAAGGCCACGAGCGTACCGGTGGACCTTTCAGTGACCGCGGGCTACTCGACTGGCCTAATCCTGCAGAAGGCCCTGGAGACAGCCTCTGGCTACACAGCGCTAGAGCTGCGTAAAGCCATGGCCAGCTTCTCCGGCAAGCTCTTTACACTGAATGGGCTGTTCAGGATCGCTTCAAGCGGGTCACAGGTGGGGCTCAGCATTCCCCTGGGGCAGTTCCAACCTAAGGGCCAGGGACTTGAGGTAACCATTGTCTGGCCGAAGGATGTGGCCACCAGCGAGGCCGTCTATCCGGCTCCGTAAGCCTTTCCCCCTGTGTGCCCCCGGACTTCAGAGTCCCGGGGGCATCCTCTATTTAAGGATTACATGGCGCTACTGGAATACACTCTATTGGCCGGCCTACTATTCGGCCTATTCTTCAGCTTGGTAGGCATAGGACTGAATCTGATTTTTGGCGTGCTTCGAGTCGTCAACCTGGCCCATGGTGACTTTATTATGTTGGGTGCGTTCTTAGCCTTCTACCTGTATCATTTACTCGGCTGGAATCCCCTGGTCGCTGTCCCGTTGGAAATCGCCCTGTTCCTCATCATCGGCCTACCTTTGTACTATCTGCTGGTTCCCAGGTTACTGAAGGGGCGTGACCCGGAGATGCTCTCTTTTATTCTGTTCTTCGGTCTCTCGCAGGTAATCGAGGCGCTGGCGGTCTTCGCTTTCGGGAACAACGAGCGCTCGATCCCCGATACCGCTATGGGTATGGGGCCGATAAAGATCTTAGGTCAGATCTTTCCGGCCACTTGGGTGGTAGGTGCCGCCGCAGGATTGCTGGCGATCGGTGGCGTATACCTCTACCTTTACCGCAGCCGGCTGGGATACGCTACACGCGCCGTTATGGCTAGCCGTGAGGAGGCGCAAAGTAGCGGAATCAACGTAGACTTAGTCTCCGCGCTGGCCTTCAGCATAGGTCTGATTCTGGCAGGACTCGCTGGGGTCTTCAGCCCGTTCATGCTGGGCTCTATCTACCCCAGTATGGGAGTAGGACTGACTACGATCTCATTTGCCATCATCGTGATTGGCTCGCTGGGCAACGCGCTGGGCACCGTAGCCGGAGGGCTGATCTATGGGTTGGGGCTGATGTTGATGCAAACCTATCTACCTTCGTGGTCAGACCTACTCCCCTATCTGCTGCTTATCGTGATTATTTTGCTAAAGCCGAATGGGTTGTTCGGCCACGGGGTGCGTCATGCGTAGGCTCTATGGCCCCCTTGCAGTTCTGGTAATCCTGGCGGGGCTCTTCTTTGCGCTCCCGAGTATCTACAACAACCAGGCGCTGCTCTTCAACATGATGGTCTATCTGGCCTTAGCTCAGGGGCTCAATCTGCTATACGGCTTTACGGGATATCTACCTTTCGGTTATGTAGGCTTTTACGGCACTGGCGCCTACGCCGCATCGCTGCTGATCTTGTTCCTACACTGGACGCCAATATTGGCGGTAGCCACGGGTGGCATAGCCACGGTTCTGGTGGGCTTGCTCCTCTCTCCTTTACTACGACTCTCCGGTGCCTATTTCTCTATCGCTAACCTGGCCGCAGCCATAGCCTTGTACTATGTGGTCGCCAATCCTGACCTAACCTCGATTACCAGGGGGCCTTATGGGATTGATCTATCGGCTGTCTATAATCCGCAGGCCAGCTACTACACCATGCTGGCGATCCTGCTGTTAGCAACTGGACTTGGGCTGTTCTTACGTCGCTCACGTTTCGGGCTTTCCCTGGAAGCTATTCGTGAGGACCCCATCAGCGCGGGCCTAGCCGGAGTGAACGTGACTCGTGGGCGGATCATAGCTTGGCTGCTGAGCGCCTTGGTAGCCGGTCTGAGCGGCGGCGCCTTCGCCTGGTATATATCGGTCTTCTACCCGCAGACCGTATTTGATCTCTCGGTAAGCGTCTTCACCATCGTCTTTGTACTTTTCGGTGGTGCGGCAACGGTGCTGGGGCCATTGATCGGAACCGCCGTCCTCTACGGACTGTACAACGTAATCGGCATCAGCACCCCCCAGTATTTCCAGCTCACCTACGGTCTGTTGATCATATTACTGGTGTTGTTCCTACCAGCTGGCCTAGTTTCGCTGTTTCGCGGAGGTCGCCGTGTCCTTTGAACAAGGTGGGCTTTCGGTACACGACCTGCTCAAGCGTTTCGGTGGCTTCACTGCCCTGGATCATATTAGCCTCGAGGTCTCGCCGGGAGAGGCGTTAGGCTTGGTGGGCCCCAACGGCTCGGGTAAGAGCACACTGATCAATGTCGCTAGCGGCGTGTATCAGCATGACGGCGGAAAGCTCTTCCTGAATGGCAAGGAGATGTCCCGGATACCTATTCACGAGCGGGTTCACCTAGGTATAAACCGCACTTTCCAGGTACCCAAGCCCTTCGGGGGACTCTCAGTCCTGGACAACGTGCGGGTCGCTGCAGGCTACGGTGGACACGGACAAAGGCTCCCCATGGAAGTGTTAGAGCAGCTTAGCTTGGCAGACCTGGCCCAGCGGGAAGCCAGCACGCTGAATACCAGCCAGCAGAAGCTCTTGGACCTGGCCCAGGGCCCTAGCTACAGCCCCGCAGGTCCTGCTCATTGACGAGATCGGAGCGGGCCTCAATCCGAACGAGCTGGAATCGGTCGCTATAACTATTCGCGAATTGGCCCAATCGGGGATCGCCCTTTTGGTTGTGGAACACCTGATGGGCTTTCTGAAACGGGTTACCGACCGCGTAGTGGTTATGGACGCGGGACAGAAAATCTTTGAGGGAAGCCTCGAAGCAGCTGCTGCGGATGCACAGGTGATCGAAGTATTCCTGGGAGGCTAGGATGGCACTCTTGGAGGTTGAAGGACTGGAGACTG
The DNA here is from genome assembly GCA_964402875.1 of uncultured bacterium. Classification (GTDB taxonomy): domain Bacteria; phylum Deinococcota; class Deinococci; order Deinococcales; family Marinithermaceae; genus CAYODT01. Next base: position 4,635 of record CAYODT010000009.1, read on the forward strand.
GCTACGAGCGACTGCAGGTGCTCTGGGGGGTGGGACTCGAAGCACAGGAGGGGGAAAGCGTACTTCTACTGGGCGCCAACGGAGCCGGCAAGACCACCTTACTCAAGGCAATTCCAGGCCTGCTGCCGGCCTGGAAGGGGCGGGTACGCTTCAACGGAGAGGACATCACCCGCTTACGCCCCGACCAGCGTGTGGGGCGCGGTATCGCTTATATGTCCGAGCTGGGCGTGTTTCCCGATTTATCTATCGAGGAGAACCTGCGGTTGGGTGGATATCGCCTGGGTCGGGCAGCATTGCGGGAACGCGAGGAAGAGCTCTTCGCGCTCTTCCCGGACCTGCGAAAGAAGCGCCGCGCATTGGCAGGCAGCCTCTCCGGCGGGCAGCGTAAGATGCTGGGAGTCGCCAAAGCCCTGATCGGCCGTCCGCGCTTAATGGTCATGGACGAACCCTCAGCCGGGCTCTCACCACGGTTCGTGAAAGAAGTAGCTGGGACTCTGGCAGGCTTCCACCAACAAGGGCTGACCTTACTGATCGCCGAGCAAAATGTGGCCTTTTTGCGATTAGCCGAACGGGGCTATGTGCTGGATGGAGGGCGAGTACGCTACAACGGTACCGTTGCCGAGCTGGAGGCCAATGATGCCGTGCGCCGTGCCTACCTGGGTATCGAGGGTACGGCCTGAGGCGCAGCGTTGCCGGGTTCCGGGCCCGCCGAAAATCTCAGGGACCGGATACAGTTCGTATGGCTACCGAGTTGGCATGGAAAGTAGATCCACCGCCAAGATCGGTCAGCACCTCGCTGGATAGGGTGTTGACCGGTTTCCCATCGTGCGCTCGCTCGCCCCACCAATTACCCTCCAATACTACCGTGCCGGGGATGGGTGCCTCACTCACCCGAGCCCTGCGGATAATCTCCCCTTGCCTGGAGCAAATCTCCAACCATGCGCCATCTTGCACCCCGTAGTTTTGGGCGTCCGTAGGGTGAATCATCAGTACGGGCTCCCCGCCCTCGGCCCGATTCAGACTATCCAGATGCCCATAGGTAGTATTGAGGAAGTGATGTGCGGGCGGGGTAAGGAGCGCCAGCGGAAAATCTGGGTCGGGCTCGGCCAGAATCACCTCGGGTGGCGGGGCGAAGCGGATTCGCCCGGATGGGGTTGGCGCACCTGTCTCATGGGGCAAAAACGGTCGGGGCAGGTTGAGACGAACGAAGCCCTCGGCCTTGAGGCGTGCAAGCGTAATCCCGTCCAGGTAGGGGTGGTCAGTCTTCAGTAACTCTCCAGCCAGGGTCTCGGCGTCCCAGTAGATAGTCTCTTCCTCGATTCCCAGGCGTCGAGCCAACTCGGCAAAGACCCAAGTGTTGGGCCGAGCCTCTCCCGGCGGGGTGAGTACCGCTTGGTTCCAGGATAGATAATAGTGGCCGTAGCTGGCATACAGATCGTGGTGCTCGGCGAAGGTGGTCGCGGGTAGTACGTAATCGGCGTAGCGGGTGGTTTCGGTCATGGCTTGCTCGAGCACTACGGTAAACAGGTCCTCGCGCGAGAGCCCCGCGCCAACCCGGGCGCTGTCGGGCGCTGTCACTGCGGGGTTGGAATTGAACACAAACAGAGCGTGGATGCCCGGATCCCTGGTGGGCTCGAGCTCACTGGCCAGCTGATTCATGTTCACCCTTCTAGCCCTTGGATTGGGCCTCAGGTAACCCTTGGGAGTAGGCGGCATACTCAGCAGGTGCCGCCCACCCAAGTGGCTGTCGTTCAGGGCAAAAGCGCCGCTGGTAGAAAGCAGCGCACCCCCGCCCCGGTACCGCCAGGCACCGGTCAAAGCCGGAAGCAGGGCGACCGCGCGTAGCGCAGAAGCACCTCCAGGGTGGCGGGTCATACCATATCCCACGCGCACCAACCCCGGCTGCCGGCGAGCGAAATCGCGCGCCAGCCGCTCGATTACCTCAGCGGGCACCCCGCTCACCGCCTCGGCCCGCTCAGGCGGCCAGCGAAGGGCCTCGGCCCGGAAAACCTCCACGCCCTCGGCGGCTCTTTCCAGATAATCCTCGTCGGCCAGGTCCTCGCGAAAGATCACGTGGGCCATAGCGTAGGCCACCGCTGCATCGCTCGCCGGGCGTATGGGGATATGCTCGTCGGCAAAGCGGCTGGTCTTGTTCACATAGGGATCGATATGAACAATGTAGGCCCCGTTTTTCCGGGCTTCCTTCAACTTAGGAGTGAGGTGGCTGTTGGTGGAGAGGCTGTTAATACCCCACAGGAAGATGAAGCGGGCCTGGGATACGTCCTCCGGGTCCACACCGAAACGGGGGTGGCCGTAGCTGGCCTCGAACCCCGCCGCGCCAGCTGTAGCGCAGATCGTCTCGTCCAGCTCGGCCGCGCCGATAGCTCGGAAGAAGGCCAAGGGGTGTTGATTCTGCATCTTGCCCATGGTGCCGCCATAGTGATAAGGCAGAATGCGCTCGGCCTGGCCGGTATCCAGCAGTTTCCGCAGCCGCGTGGCAATGGCGTCCAGAGCCTCATCCCAGGAGATGCGCGCAAAGCGTCCCTCGCCTTTGGCACCTACCCGCCGCATCGGGTAGAGAGGACGACGCGGATGGTGCTGGCGCTCGGGATAGTGGTAAGTCTTTACACAGGCAAACCCCTGGGTGAAAGGGTGACTGGGGTCGCCCTCCACCTTGAGCATGCGTCTTCCAGTCGCATCCAAGCTGACAAGTAACGAACAGCTATCCGGGCAGTCTAGCGGGCAGGTCAAGCGAGCCTTCATTTATATAAAGTCTACCGCAGTCCATAAGCCGAGCCGGCCTCTGCTCGAGCGCGGCCCTTACGTAAGGGCCGCTAGACGGCTAGGCCCAGGGAACCCGCCTAAGAGGTAAGCCCTACATGTCCCAACGAGCCACCGGCCCTTTCTCATACCCATTGTGCGGGGGTAGGTATATGGTGGGCTACCCGCGGAACCCATCAAGGTTGTTCGTGCTGAAGACCGAGTTGGCTAGGATACGTTACCATTTTTCCTTACCCAGCGTAGGCGCAGATTGGGGCGGGCCCGTCTAGGTTGCAAGCACCGTGTGCGGAAACGGACTGGTCCCAGATGCGTGGCCATCCCCTGCCTTTCAGCCTTGAGGCTGATCTGCTCGAGGCTTTACTCTGCACTCCACGCGGTGAACACCACCGTATCCCCCAATCGCGTCTTTTGCGCCAAACGCACCACCCGGCCAGCACAGCTATTCTCTCAGATAGTGCAGCGGTAACCCCTTAACCTTTAAATATCGGCACTGGATCTAAGACGCATGTGTATCTTCCAGTTGGGGTAGGCTTCGAGGATATGAACCGGCTCTCGGTGGTGCTGCCACTGCCCGTCGGGCCTATGCACTACCTGCCACCATTCAGCGAACTGCGGCCGCCCGAAGTGGGGATGCGAGTGGTGGTGCCCTGGCGCGGTGGCCTGCGGGTTGGGGTGATCTGTGGGCTGGACCAGGGCGGGGAGGAAACCTACACCCTCCGGCACGCCGTCGCCTACCTAGATGGGGGGCCGGCTTTGGATCAGGTTGGCCTAGCCTTACTCAGGCAAGGCGCGGAGTATTTCTTTACCAGTCAGGGGCAATTGCTCATGGATCTAGCAAGCTTCCTTGAGCCCCCTCTGGAGCACCGGGTCCACCTAGTGGATGGTGCCGACCCAGCACTCTTACCCCCGCAGGCCGCTGCGCTGACGGAGGTGAGGGCGGCGGCGGATCTCGATGCTGGACTGCTCGAGCAACTGCGGGTGGGGGGCCTACTGGAAGAGTCACTTCAGGAGGCCTGGCCCCAGCAAACCCGCCTGCGGCCGGTGCGAAAACCGGGCTCCGGGCTGACACCCAAGATGCAAGCTGCGCTACAAACCCTTTGGGGCCTGGGTGAGGCCGAAAGTCAGGCCCATCTAGCTAGGGCTGCGGGAGTGGGAGTGGGAGTGGTGAAACGTCTGCTCGAGCGGGGGTGGGTGGAACAGCAAACTATCCCCTGGCAGCCTGGTCCACAGCCAAAATACAGTAAGTCGCTGAAAATTGCCGCCTGGCCACCTCAGGCGCGGCGAATGAACGGCGGGCGGCTCATGGAGCGGATTAGTGTGCTGAGCGGATTGCTACTTCACGAGCCGGCGCTGGTACTCTTCCCCAAGGTGTCTCTACTCGAGCGGTTCTTACCCTACTTTCAGGACGTCCTGGCCTTTCATGGAGAACAACCCGCGCTGCTACGGCGTGCACGCTGGTCCACGCTCCAGGGGCAAAGCGTCTTCGCCACCTACCTGGGCATTTTGATGCCCGGCCTCCCTCAGCGGGTGGTCATCGTAGAAGAGGGCAGTGGGGCCTACAAACTGCTCTCCGGGTCACGATTAAACGCCGCACGACTAGCCGAACTACGGGCACATATCATCGGCAGTGAACCCCGCTACCTCTCTGCAGTCCCTTCAGTGGAAACAATTCATCTCTCCGGGCAGCGGCTGGCGCCGCCTAAGACGCGGGTCCTGCCCATCGACCTGCAATCCGAAGCGGGGTGGCCGTTAACCGGGCGGGCCAAGGCTCTCCTGCAACAGATCAAGAGGGGCGGTCGACAGGCGATAGTACTGGCTACCCGCCTAGGCTACGCGGGGATTCTGCGCTGTAAGAATCCCGACTGCCGCTGGCAACCGGGTTGCCCCAACTGCGCTTTACCCCTGCGCTACCACCGGCCGGAGCAACATGGCCACCTGGTCTGCCACCAGTGCGGGCACACCGAGGCCGCTCCGGATATCTGCCCTAGATGCGGCTTCGGCCTATTCTCGTTTCACGGGCCGGGTATGGAGTGGTTGGCGGAAACACTTGCGGATGCAGTGGACCTTCCGGTCTGGCAGTATACCGGGGGTCACAAGGACGACCTCAGCCAACTCGAACAGGGCCGGCCGGGTCTCCTGTTAGGTACCACCGCACTACTGCACGCACCTACGCCACCCGAGTTAGCCATGGTACTGCTGCCCTTCGCAGATGGCTTCCTGGGTGGCTCCGACTTCCGCTCCGCCGAGCACTACCACACCCTTTTATGGCATCTGGCGGATCTCCACCCCGGCCGTCGCCCATTACTGGCGTTACAGACCTTTGAGCCGAGACATCCGGCTATCAAGTCTCTCGAGCTGGGCGACATGGAGAAATTCGTATCGGATGAGCGCACTTTGCGTCAGACGTACCACTATCCACCCTCGGTGCGTATGGTCAAGATCGAGGTTTCGCACCGTCTGGAGGCCCAGGCTCGTGATGCCGCACGCGCCCTGGCCGAAGAGCTGTATACCCGGGTGGAGTCGGAGGAACTACTGGGCCCGTCTCCGGCTCCAGTACCTAGGCTGCGTGGACGCTATATCTTTCACCTGCTGCTACGGTCCGGGGAAACGTCGCGTCTCTCCCAACTGCTGGCTGGCTTGTATCCGCCCACAGGGGTACGCCTACGCTTGGACCCGGATCCCATGACCTTCGTAGGCTTACTGGAGGACTGAGGTCAAGCATACGCGGCCCAGACGAAAACGCGTGCATACCCTTACCCGGGGGTGGCCGTGAACTTGTCTTCGCCGGGAGTAGACGCGGTGCAATTATACCGGACGGCTCAGTATAGGCACCGTGGCCCTGGGCGCCCACCCTCGATCTGAATATGTCCGCACGAGCCTCATGGGTGTCGGCCGGGTGCTGAAAATCAGTCCGCCGAGGTTCTTAGGGTATGATGACAATGGTATGGAACGTACATTCTGCATGATCAAGCCCGACGGCGTACGTCGCGGTCTTACCGGCGATATCCTCGTGCGGCTGGAGAAGAAGGGCTACCGGCCGGTGGGGCTCAAGAGGATGCGGATCAGTCCCGAGCTGGCCCTGCGCCACTACGCCGAACACCAGGGCAAGCCCTTCTACAACAACCTGGTTCGCTTCATCACTTCAGGCCCGGTGGTGGCCATGGCTCTGGAAGGCGAAGGTGCAATTCCCGGGCTACGGCGGATGATGGGAGCCACCGACCCCGCCGACAGCACGCCGGGCACCATACGCGGCGACTTCGCGACCACCATAGAGGAAAACGTGATACACGGCTCGGCGTCGCCTGGCGACGCCGAGCGCGAGCTGGGACTGTTCTTTAGTCCCGGCGAGCTAGTCTAGTACTTTCCTGATCGTATGCCTTCAACCCACTACCACTTCGGGGCTTGTGGTGGTGGGTTATGTATAATTCGCGCATGATAGGTCTTTCTCAGCGCGTCAAACAGCTCAGGCCATCCTCCACATTAGCCGTAACCGCAAGGGCGCTCGAGCTGCGCCGCCAAGGAGTGGACGTGCTGGCCATGTCCGCCGGAGAACCCGATTTCGACACCCCGGACCACATCAAGGAGGCCGCTAAGCGTGCGCTTGATGAGGGAAAGACCAAGTACACCCCGGCAGCCGGTATCCCAGAGCTCAGAGAAGCCCTGGTGCAAAAGTTTGCCCGCGAGAATAGTCTTTCTCTGACACCCAATCAGACTATTGTCACTGTCGGGGGCAAGCAAGCGCTATTCAACTTATTCCAGGCTGTTCTTGACCCAGGTGATGAGGTAATCGTATTAGCCCCGTACTGGGTCAGCTACCCTGAACAGGTGCGCTTCGCTGGTGGCGTAGCGGTGGTGGTGACCACCCGGCCCGAGGATGGCTTCGTTCCCGATCCTGCTCAGGTGGCTCAGGCGGTAAGTCGGAAGACGAAGGCGCTGGTGGTGAATTCCCCCAACAACCCTACTGGAGCCGTTTATCCCCGCGAGGTACTGACCGCGTTGGCTGCGTTGGCTGAGGAACATGATTTTTACCTGATCACCGATGAAATCTACGAACACCTAGTCTACGAGGGCCAACATTTTTCCCCCGGTAGCCTGGTACCTCAGCGCAGTATCACTGTAAACGGTGCCGCCAAGTCCTATGCCATGACTGGCTGGCGCATCGGCTACGCCGCCGGCCCCGCCGAAGTGATCAAGGCCATGACCGCAGTACAAGGACAGTCCACCTCCAACGCCACCTCCATTGCCCAGTGGGCCACCCTGGAAGCGCTCACCAACCCAGCCAGCGAGCGGTTTGTTGCCGGAGCCAGGAAAGCCTTCCAGAGTCGGCGGGACCTGATCACTACAGGACTGGCGAACCTTGGCCTGAGCGCACCCATACCCCACGGCGCCTTTTACGTACTGGCCGATGTAAGCGGTATAGACCCCGATGAGGTCCGCGCCGCCGAGCGGATTCTCACCGAAGCCCGCGTGGCGGTGGTACCCGGCACCGACTTCGCCGCCCCCCACCAGGTGCGCATCTCCTACGCCACCAGCGAGGCCAACATCCAGGAAGCGCTCGGTCGCATCGGCTCGCTACTGTAGTGGAGGCGTTGTCAGTAAGTCTACCGCCGGGCTAGGGAGAGAACCAATAGAATTACACCAACGAATACGGAGGCATCGGCAAGGTTGAATACCGGCCATAGGCCTGGGCCGATGTTCAGGTAGTCCACTACCCAACCCCGCCCGATCCGGTCGATAGCGTTACCAAGCGCACCGGTAGCAATTAGCGAGATGGCCAATTGGTGCACCCAGTACATCCGCTTGGCTCGCGCCAAATACACCAGCAGCAGCACCCCCACGATGATGCTTACCCAGGCCAGCAGCTCGGCATGCCCCTTGAACAATCCGAAGGAGGCCCCGGAGTTCTGTACCAGGCTCAGATAGATCCCCGGTAAGAGGCGCTCGGGTACAGGGCCCAGATGTCCCAGTGCCCATAGTTTCAGGGCTTGGTCCAACCCAATCAGCAAGGGGATCAACACGATCGCCATGCAGCGAGTCTAGCATGGGCAGGGACTGGTGTGATACACTGCGGACCGTTGACGTGGCTGGTTCGTCGAACAGCGGAGCCGGCTGGGAGGAATGCATGTCAAGGATTTGTGAGATTAGCGGTAAGCGCCCGGTGGTGGCCAATAAGATCACCCGGCGCGGTAAGGCCAAGCGGAAGGGGGGCGTGGGCCGGAAGACCACCGGTATCACCAAGCACTGGCAGTACCCCAACCTTCACAAGGTCAGGATCGAAGTGGCTGGCCATAAGCTCACCTTCAAGGTAGCCAGTGGTTATGTGGGCAAGGTCTACGAGCTTGTCGACCGGGCCAAGGGTATGCGTACCGAGGGGCTCAGCGACGCGCAATTGAAATCCCGGTTGCTGAAGCTGTTTAAGTAGCCGTTCCCCCTGTTTCGGCTAGTACACCCCGGGTTGCACAACCCGGGGTGTTGGCTTTGCGGGGCGGGTACAATAGTTGGAAGATGCGCCTCAGGCCCGGATGGTATCTGCTGCTTGGTATTTCGGTGTATGCGTCGGTAGTCACGCTGGCTTGGCGCGATACCCTGGGACAGCTGGACTACGCTCAGAACCGGAGGTTGGTGCTCGAACAGACCCTCGAGCAAGGCCTCATGGGCTTTACTCTACCCATACCAGGCGCCTGCCTGCCCAGCGAGACCGGCGCTCTTCCGGGTGCGCCGCGCAGCTATAGAAGCGGGGTGAGTTTTGGCTTCGTCTTTTCGCAGGGTGACGCCTGCGTACCAATCATCTACGGCGAAGGCGTAGTGGCTGACGCTGGTGGGACCATCGTAAAGGCAGACATCAATTATATAAAGCCGAGCCCAGAAGCCTTCGCCAAGCTCATTGAAACGGTGAAGAACGGTGCCAACGCGCAGCAGATGAACCAACTTCGCGGACGAGAGATCTGGATCGATCACTCGAATGGTTACATCAGCGTGTACGGCCATCTTTCCGGTATCGCACCGGGGATTCGTGTGGGCGTCCGCGTCCGCCGGGGACAGTGGATCGGCTACCTGGGCAACAGCGGTACCAGCTCGGGTGTGGACGGAAGCAAGGCCGCGGCCAGGCTGCTGCTGGAAGTATGGCGGGGCGGCGTAGGCCATGGCCACTACCTGGGCGAAGGGCAACCGCCGCAAGCCGCACTGAGCGAGGCACGCAAGCTCTTCAACGCGGGTCCCTAGTATGCGCACAGCCTTCTCACGGGTCTGGCAGAGCCCCTACGTACAGGTAGCCGTCTACCTATTAGCTATCTACTCGATATTCGAACTGATAACGCGCGCCAGAGATGTTTGGGTCACCATTGGGTTCGCCCTAGCCTTCGCGTACGTCTTGTATCCGGTGGTTCGCTGGCTCGAGCGCCATAAGCTACCCAGGATCCTCAGTGTGGCGCTGGTGTACCTGGCTATGTTGCTCTTTCTCGCCTTGGCTTCGGTGCTGCTGGCCGAGGTGGTGGTGCAGCTCTCGCGACTTTCAGGCCGCCTGCCGGAGTTACTAGATCCCTTGGTGCGATGGTTTCAGAGCCTGCCTGGGCGGATCAGTCATATCACCGTGCCCAGCGGGTTCCAGGCCATACTTCAACAGTCCTCCGTGAGCCTCCAGAGCCTGCTCCAGGGCTACGCCGATACCTTGCTCACTTGGCTTCAGAGTCTATTAGCTAAAGGAGGCAACTTAATCGGCTTTTTATCCAGCTTGTTGGGCGGCATCTTCCAACTGTTGATGAGTGTGGTAATCTCGGCCTACTTACTTTATGACTTCCCGCGGTTCGGCCGAAGCCTGAAAAGAGCCTTACCCCTACCATATCAGGATCCCCTACACGAGTTGGCTCGCCGTTTCGACCAAGCTGTCGGCGGTTACATCCGCGGCCAACTCATGGTGGCCGCACTGGTGGGCTTGGTGGTAGGGGCGGGGCTGGCCATCGTGGGCGTGCCCATGGCCTGGGGGCTTGGGTTTCTGGCTGGATTATTCAACTTCATCCCCTTCGTTGGGGTCATCATCTCCTCCATCCCGGCGCTCCTGTTGGCCACCTCGCTGGGCTGGGTAAATGTGCTGCTCACCCTAGGCGTACTGGTACTGGCTAATCAGCTTGAGGCTCATCTATTCGGACCGCTGATTCTCGCGCGGGCCACAGCTATCCACCCCCTCACGGCCATCATCTCCATTCTTCTGGGTGCTTCGCTATTTGGGATCTTGGGGGCACTCGCGGCCGTACCAACCGCCGCCTTTCTCAAAATGATCTACACCGACTACTACCTGGAAAGCCGCTTCCACCGCGAGGGCTAAGCCCGGATCAGCGCAGAAAGGGGTTGGTGGCAAACTCTTTAGCCAAAGTGGTCTCTGGACCGTGGCCGGGGAGTACCCGAGTGTCCCTGGGTAGGCTCTTGAGCCGGGCGATGGAAGACATAAGCACCGCCCGGTCTGCCCCGGGCAGATCATAGCGCCCAATTCCGCCAGCAAAAAGCAGATCACCAGAGAACAGTAGGTCTTGCCCCCGCATCCAAAATCCCACCTGGCCGGGACTGTGTCCCGGAAGATGCAGTACCTCAAAGGCCGGACCCACAGCCGTGTATGGGCCCTCGGAGAGAGGTTGTACGGGGAGTGGTGGATTCCGAACAGAAAGGCCGAACCGGGCGGCTTGCTCTCTGGCCGTTGTATACAGAGATAGGTCAGCGGGATGAAGATAAACGGGCAGATCCAGTACTTCCACCAGCTCAGCCACTGCCCCCACATGATCAAAATGCGCGTGCGTAAGGAGAATAGCCTCAAGCTCTACGTTCTCCAGTTGCGCCGCCTCAAGAAACCGTACAGCCTCATCGCCGGGGTCGATCAACACCCCACGCCCCCCCGAAGAGACCATATAAGCATTTTCGGCCAGCGGTCCCAGCGTGAAACGGCGCACCGTCCATGGGCACATGCACCCAGTCTAGCAGCCTCTGAAGGAGCCAGCCTAAATGGAGTCGCCTAAGATTGGGCGACTCCATTTAGGCTGAAATAGCTTACTTGTACATCGGGTAGTAGTAGAACATACTCGCGCCCCACATAGCGTTATTGTAATGACCCTTGATCCAGCTACGCGCCACCACAGCAGCCAACGGCTGTGAGGTGAATATATAGGGCACATCGCTGTATCCAAGGTGCTGGATTTGGTTGATCACATCCTGTCGTTGGGGGCCATTAGACAGGGTCGCGGACTCGTCCACTAACTTGTTCATCTTGGGGTTATCATAGCTGATATGCGAAGCATAAAAACCGTCGCTAGCAAAGAATGGCTGGATGAAGTCGTAGGGGTCAGCGTAATCGGCAATCCATCCACCAGCCCACACCGGCAGTTTTGAGGTATTCATGAGCCGGATATAATCCGCCCACTGGATACCACGTACGGTGAGGTGAAACTTGGGGTTGAGCGTCTCGATATCCTTCTTCAGGATGTCCATGGCGGTTTTGCGCGAATTATTGCCAGAGTTATACACCAGCGTAATCTTGAAACCCTTGTCCCAAACCTGCCCGCCGAACGCTGCCTTGAAGAATTTGGCGGCCACATCTGGATTGTAGCTATATTTAGGCAACATAGGGTTGTAACCAAACAGGCCGTTGACGACCGGTCCAGTGGGTTGCTCGGCCTTGCCAAGAAGCACCTGGGTGATGTACGCCTTGAAGTCAAAGCTGTAAGCAAAGGCTTTGCGGATATCGAGGCTGGCGAAGAAGGCCTGCAGGCACGCCATTTCCGTTCAGTTTTTCAGAGCCTACCAGATTGTTGGCCTCAGTATTGATCTTTTCGTTCATGTAGATCGCATCCGCCGCAAGCTGGGGTACGTTCTGTACCGTAACACCAGGAGTCTGCTCCACCTCGGGGATAAACTGACGCGAAATATCTGCAATATCAGCATCGCCGTTCTGTAGCATCAGCTTGCGGGTGCTGTATTCGCCAACTTTCATGTCGACCACACGCTCGATCTTGGCAGGACCCTGCCAGTAGCCATCGTAGCGCTTCAGTACCACCTGTTTACCCTTGATGTACTGCTCCAAGGCGAATGGACCCGAGCCATTGATGTGGTTGTTCAGGTAAGACTCGGACTGCTGCGGATCCTTCTGCTTACCTGAGTTCCAGGTGGCTGCGGTACCATTCCACTCACCATGAGCAACGGCCCACCTCATGTCCAACACCGCGCCGACTTCGCTGGCCATAATATTGAGGAAAGGTGCGAAGGACTTCTTGAGCTTGAAGACTACGAGTGTTACCACCGGCGTAAACCGAGTCCTCGATCTGCTTGTAGGTTACTAAGCGGTTGCCGTTGTTGTCGCGGGTCGCGCCCACACCCAACAGGGGATCTAGAAGCATCCAGGCCGGCCCGCCATTGGTATCCATGACCATCATGCGGCGCATGGAATAGACCACGTCTTGTGCGGTCAGTGGGTCACCGTTTTGAAATTTAATCCCCTGACGGATGGGGAATTTATAGGTCAGGCCGTCAGCCGAGATGAGCCCATTAGCTTTGCTGGGCACCGTGGTGGCAATGTGAGGCACAAAAGTGCTGTTGGAGGAGCCATCCGGGAAAACCAACGTATCATAGGTGTTCAGAAGAACATCCCATGAAGCCGAATCATACGCCCACGCCGGGTCGAAGCTGGGCCAGTCGCCAATCTGAGCGTGCACAATAGTGTTGGGATCTTTCATCTGAGCCATGGCGCCTGCACCCAACACAAGCAGGCCAGCCAAGCCTAAGATTCTTAAGACTCTACACATTGTCCGTCCACCTCCGCGAGTAACTATACCACTATGGCTAGACGCTCCTCACGTCTAGTGCATCACGGATGGCGTCGCCCAGTAGGTTCCAACCCAGTACAAAGAGAAAGATTGCTAATCCTGGAAAGAACGAAACATACCAGAACTTAAAGGGTGCATCTGGCGGGCCGATCATCCAATTGCGCGCAAAACTGATGAGCTGACCCCAATCAGGGAAGCCCACCGGCGCGCCGATCCCCAGGAACGACAGGGCTGCGGCAAGAATGACGATCGAGCCAATATCGAGCGAGGCCAGCACCAACATGGGCACGATAACATTGGGAAGGATATGCTTAAAGATGATGCGTAGATCGCGACCACCAACGGCCTGGGCAGCATCTACGTACTCCAGGTTCCTAACCTTCAGCACCTCTCCGCGCAACACCCGTGCATAGGAAGGCCACCACACCGCGGCCACCGCAATCATTACGTTGACCAGGCTTTGCCCTAACACCGTTACCAACACCATGGCTAGCACCAGAGCGGGCAGGGCCAGCACCATATCAGTGAAGCGCATCAACACGCTATCCAGCCAACCACGATAGTAGGCCGCCAACGAGCCAACAGTGATACCAACGATGATGCTGAAGACCACCACCAGAAATCCGACTAGAAACGCGCTCCTGGCTCCCCAAACGATGCCGAAAAGGATATCGTACTGCCCCTGGGTGGTGCCGAGCAAGTGAGCAGCCGAGGGCGGGGATGGCTGTGCAGCAAAGCCAAGCCGGGGAATCTGCGCCGGGATACCCAGTATCCACTGACTATTGGCGGGCACCGGCGCGATCAGGGGTGCAAATATGGCCAACGCAGCAAAAAATAACACCAACAAGAGACCGATCAGGGCCAGACGGTTGCGTGAAAAGCGTTTCCAGAGTTTGCTTTGCATTCGGTTATTCCTCTGAATTCTCAGTCGTAGCGGATCCGGGGGTCGATAAGGCCGTACAGCAAGTCCACCAGTAGGTTCGCAACACTAACTACAAGGGCCGCGAATAGAGCATAGCCGAGCACGGCGGGGATATCGAGCTGCGTGGCCGCGTGCGCGGCCCAGTTTCCTAGGCCCGGATAGTTGAACACCGTCTCGGTGATTACCACACCCTGCAGCAGGCCAAAAAAGATCAAACCTGAAAGGGTGATTACGGGGATCAGGGCATTACGCAGTGCGTGCTTATAAATTACCGATCTGGATGTTAGCCCCTTGGCACGCGCCGTCCGGACAAAATCCTGCTCCAGGGCATCCAGCATTGACGAGCGCATCACTCGGACTAATTGCGCGGAGCCGACTACCACCAAAGTGATGACCGGTAATATCAGATGGCTAGCTGCACTCCAGAAAATATTCCATTGCCCATTCAAGATTGCGTCTACGGTCATCATCCCTGTGTAGTGGTGGAAATCCGGAGAGCTCACGATCAAGCTACTCATCAGGGAAAGGCGACCCGGCTCGAACCAGTGAAGGTAGCCGTAAAATATCTGCAGCAGCCATATAGCCACAACAAAGGAGGGTAGAGACCAGCCAACGATTGAGATAACTCGGGCGCTTTGGTCCACGAAACGGTCGCGGTTTATAGCAGCGGCGACACCAAGAAAAATACCCACCAGTACAATGGGGATAAAGGCGTAGATAGCCAATTCTGCCGTGGCAGGAAGATAGGTGGTAATAGCAGTCGAGACCGGCATGCCTGCACTTTGAGACCATCCTAGATTACCGTGAAGGACCTGCTTGAGCCAGGTCAAGTATTGCTCAGGAAAGGGCTTGTTCAGTCCGTACTGGTGCACTACCGCCTGAATGTTGTTTAGCTGCTTCTCACTCCGGATGAAGGAAACGGCACGTTGCGCGGGTGTAAGCAGCATAGTGATCGCAAAAAGCAGGACTGATACCCCGAGCAGCACCAGTGGAAAGGCTAAAAGCCTACGAACTAAATATCCGGCCATCAATCATCCTCCCACATGCGGAAAGCGCTTTCCATCATCACTGCCCCTTGTCGCTCGAGCCACATCGCCATGGATCGCACCGCCTGGTGCACTCCAAGCGTGATGAGCGGTCGACCGAAACCATCAACCTCCACCACGATACCCCTCCTGGATAGGCGCACGCGCAGCAATACCTGTTGCTCGAGATCCTGTTCGGTCACCTGGACACGTACCAGGAGTTCACCATTATCTTTGGCGTAGGCATCCAACAAGACTACGGTACCAAAGGCGAACCGGTGAACCTGCTTGTCAAACCTTTGAACGGATGGTATGGCGCCGTTCAGTACTGCATGGGGCATAGGATACCTCTCAATTACGGGATGTGGGGCGCTGTCTGCGGTGTGTTTATGGAGAGTCGCATGGAAGATGGGCTTACCCAGTGCACGCCACTTCAGCGCATACTTAGTGTGGAGCACTTCGCCTGGAGGAGGTCCGGGAAGGATCTCGAACAGGCCGGTGCTGTGGGCCTCTGAAAGCGCGTATTCAAAGTACGCCCGGTGGTCGGTGGTCAGCATGAGCGCAGCATCATCCTCCAGACGGGTTGAGAGAAGACGGAAGAATGGCGCTCTAAGAAGCCGCTTATCCACATGCCTTTTCTTGGGCCAGGGATCGGGAAAGTTGACATAGATACGGTGGAGCCCGCCGGTTGGAACCAAGTTGCGCAGCAGGAAAACCGCATGGCCGTGATACAGGCGAACACGACGTCTCCCTTCCCGCAGCACCCGCGCACGGGCCCGAATCACAGAGCCGGAAGAGCGCTCCGCGCCCAACAGGTTCCACTCGGGATGCTGCGCTGAAAGGATACTCAGGAAGCGGCCGTCGCCGAAGCCGATTTCCATAACCAGCGGGTCTGGCTGATCAAAGTAGGCCTCGGTCCGCGCGGGAAATGGAAGTGAAGACAGCTCGAGTAATACCATTCAAGCCATGGTTATACCAGAACCAGCGGTGCTGCGTCAGGGGTCTCTTGTAGTTGACAATCGACCGAAGAATAAGGATATGGCCATAGCCCCGGCCGCCGGGTAGCTAGGATGCACTCGGTTTGTCCCGCTGGCGCCAGGCCGGGGTGTAAAACCATGAAACTGGTGTACATCTTAGACATCACTAGTCCTTTCCAGCCATGGGAGATCACCACACGGCTTCTGCGGCTTCTAGTGATGGTTCACGTTAGGCAGCCACCGGGAATATCCGGTCGGCGGTCATTGCGCACCGCCAGGGATACCAGTCTGGAGGAATAGGCGTTTAATTCTTGTGAATTACCTGGGCATCGAGCGGGTAAGCCTCCAGATCCTGCGCGGATAGGCTGACTCGCTTGAAAGCCCGCCAGTTCAGGCTGGCCAGCGACTTCCCTGAGGTACTCAGCACCCGGATCGTGAGCGGCCGCGGCCCCTTTTGCAGTATTACAATCTCTATCCGCTTAAAGCCTAGATTGCCGGGATCCTTGGCCGTACCCTGGATAAGCCAAGCGGGGCCTTCGGGAGTTTTCCCCGTCCCGGCCAGCTTCAGGACCATCTTGTCGGTCAATGCGGAAAAATCACCTAGTTGGGTAAGGTTGACTCCCAGGCCGGAGACTTTCGCCCCCGCCCTAGGCTGAATTACCAGTTGGTTGGTGAGGTAGAGGTAGTTCCAGACTTCCCGGTCAGTGATCACCACAAAGTTACCCTCCAAGCTAGCAGGCCTCTTGAACTCGATACGTTCGATCTGCCGGCCCCCCGGCCGCACGAACAACATGAATTCGGCTGTTTGCTGGCTACCGCCGGGCATCTCGACCCGGCCCACCACGGTAGCCTCCCAAGGGGCCTTTTGCAGATTGACCTGCACTTGATCAATGATATTTTGCGCGGTTTCGGCAACCGCTAATGCTCCAAAGAAGAGCATGAACGCGAGAAAAAGGTTAGCTGGTCTCATGAGTCTCCTCCCAAGGTAAGGTGATAACGCAACCAGGCCCCCAGGGTATTCGTGGCCTCCGTATAGTCCAGGTTGGCTGCAAAGCCGTCCCTCTCCAGGCTCAGGCTAACCGCGAACGGGTAGTTCACCGTGAGACCGGCCTTAAGGCCCCGCTGGAAAAGCGAGGCGCTCAGTTGGTTGTGTCTACTAAGAAGAAGGAACAGCTCGAGCAGACTGCGGCCTGAATCCACCGCCCCCTTCCAGCCCATGCGGGCGTACGGTCCCTGCCGCCAACCCAGGCCCAGGGTGTAGGTGGGGTCCACTCGCCAAGCGTAACTGGCCTCAAAGGTCCAGAGGGCGTTGTAGTCGGCGCTGAGCGAAAGGACTTCGCTCGCCCCTAGGCGGTATCGACCGGCTAGGGCACCGGAAAAGCCCGCCGCCGTAGAATCCCCTACCCACAGCTCCGGCCAGGGTGTGCTGGCGTAGGCCAGCCGCGCGTCGACGGCCATCGCGGACAGCCCGCCGCGCGCGTATACGCGCCCACCCCAGCCGGTCCCTCCAAGAGCAGCCTGCCCACCAAGGGTTAGCAAACCCGCCGGGCCGAAGAATAGATCCCGCGAGAGGGTGGCCATAAATGAGCTTTTCTGCACACGAAGATCCAACGTATAGTCCCCTGCCGGCAGGCTCAGCTCGAGTGTCGGGCTAAGATACTCTCCGGACGCATATAAGCCGAAGGTCACCGAGTCCGCGTAGGCGGCGGGAGCGGCGAGTCCTAGCAACAAGGCTGCCGCGAATGGTATTGCACCTATGGGCCCTAGCATGTGCACTCTCATCAAGTCACCAACTGCTTTCGCAGGCGGCTGGCGGCTAAAAAGAGAACGCCAATACCGAACAGCGTCGTGAGCAGCGCTGGAACCCATAGTGCGTCAAGCCCGGTACCCTTCAGGAGAATGCCCCTCAGAATCTCCAGGAAGTACTGGGCGGGCACCAGATAAGTGATCCACTGGACCCACGGCGGTACACCCGATATGGGAAAGAACAGGCCGGAAAGAAAGATGGCTGGCAGGTAGTAGGCGAAAGTGCCGAACACTGCTTGTAATTGGTTCCTGGCTAGAGTTGAAATCAGGATACCCACCCCCAACGAGCCCAGTAGGTAGAAGAGTGATAGCACCAGCAGTAAGGTTAGACTGCCACGTATCGGCACGCCGAACACCCAGGCCCCCAAGCCCAGCACTAAAAGTGCGTCGGTAAAGGCTAGCAGCAGGTACGGAAGCACCTTCCCCATCACCAATTCAATCGGGCGGATAGGCGTGGAAATCAGTGTTTCCATAGTTTTGGAATCGCGCTCACGGACAATAGAGAGCGAGGTCAGTAGCACCGCAAGGATAGTCAATAGGATGACAATCACACCAGGGATCATGAACCAGGTGGTCTTGTTATCAGGGTTGAAGAGAGTATGCAGGCTGGGCGTGAGGGGTGGGGTGGCAGCCAAGCCGGCCAGGGCCCTTCCGGCCAGGATTCTGGTGTTCACCTCGCCCAGGGCCTTGCGAAGTTCGGCTTGCACCTGAAAGGCGAAGTTGGGGTCGGAACCATCCAGGTAGATTTCCACGGGCACGCTTTTATCCGCCCGCACATCCCCCTGCACACCAGCGGGAATCACTAGGCCCACGCGGGCCTTATCCTGCAACAACGTCTCCCGCACCCCAGCAGCGGTAGCTACTCGGTGACGTACAACAAAGCGTTTATCCTTGGTTAGCTGAAGGATCAGGGCTTGGCTTATGCGCCCCGGCGAAGCGTTGTAGACGGTCATAGGCACCTTACTGACAGTGAAATTGATAGCATAGCCGAACAGCAGCAGCAAGACCACCGGAAAACCAATCACCATCCGCCACAACACGGGGTCACGGCGGATCTGGATGAGTTCCTTTTTAGCCATAGGGAAAATGCGGTTCACGCCAACACCCCCCGGGTCAGCACAATGAAGGCGTCTTCCAAGTTGGGCGCGACCGGCTTCATCTCCACGCCCTCCAGCCTCGCTGTCGGCGAGAGGATCAGCCTAAGACCGTCCCCACTCGGCCAAGCTTCAAGCACCCCTGGGATACCCCGTACGGCTTCCACCGAACGCGCAGTGCGTGCAAGGGTAAAGCGGGCCCGTTCTCTGGCCTGGGCCTTCAGCTCGGCGGAGGTACCCGTGGCGATCATCCGCCCGGCGAATAATAGGGCCAGCCGATGGCAGCGCTCGGCCTCGTCCATATAGTGCGTGGTCACCAGGACCGCCGCCCCGCGGCCAGCTTCCTGGTGGATCAGGTCCCATATGGCACGGCGGGAAAGGGGATCCAGACCGGTGGTCGGCTCGTCCAGGAAAAGCACCTTTGGCGCGTGTACCACCGCCAGCCCCACCGCCAGCCGCTGACGCCAGCCACCCGAAAGCGCTCTGGCTAGATCGTCGGCGTGTTCTTGCATACCCGTACGCGAAAGCGTCTCGCCCACCGCCACCTTGGCCTGTTTTGCATTCAGATATAGTCGTGCGCGAAACTCAAGGTTTTCGCGCACAGTGAGATCGTGGTACACCGGGGCATCCTGCGTCGAATAACCGATCAGAGACTTTACGGCGTCGGGCTCGCGCAGGACGTCGCGTCCAGAAATCTCGGCCCGCCCTTCACTGGGCGCTAGCACACCGGTTAGAATACGAACCAAGGTGGTCTTTCCCGCCCCATTGGGACCTAGTAGGCCGAATATTTCACCGGGATTTACTTCCAGATCTACTCCCGAAAGTGCTGCTCTGGTCCCAAATCGCTTGGACAAGCCCTCAACCTTGATCATCTACCATCCTCCCTTCTAGAAAACCCTCTACATGCGCTTCCAGATCAATCTCCAGACTCATGCCCCAGGCACCCACCAGCAGGAACCGGGCAATCAGCGGACCCAGCAACATCAACATCAACTGGCCGGAGGATTCCTTGTCCGAAAATCCCCATCGTCTCCGGTTTTGCTCCATGAAGGCGGTCATATCCTGCATGACCCCTGTAAACGCCAGCGGCCCTTCGCGTAGCTCTGGATGACGCAGTAGCTCGGCCAGGAAGCGGGGCATCAGGCCCCGGCTGGCTTCCAGAAGGTCCATGTAGGCACGAACTAGATGGGTCAAGTCGGCTCGCGCGTCACCACACACCGGTGGGAAAATTTCTTCTAGAGACGGCCTGAACCGCGCCACTGCCCCCTGCAGCAACGCAGTTTTATTCTTGAAGTGGCGGAATAGAGTTACTTCAGTTACCCCAGCCTTGGCTGCAATCTCGCGCGTGGTGGCGCCCCGGTACCCCTTATCCACTAATAGCTCAAAGGCAGCCTTCAGCAGCGACGCCTGGGTGGGCTCCAGATCATTAGTATGCAAGTACATACTTACATACTAACATATACGACCCTCCCCGCGCGAAACTTCCTGCCCGGAGGGGGTTGAATACCGCGGCCCCATAGACCGTAAGTGCACTTTACGGCAGCGTCCATCCCAGGAGAGCGGACCAGCCGCAACCAACGACACTGAGGACTTCCTACGGAACCAGTAGCGTGGGCCCTATAGCCCGCCTGAGCACATACTCTGAGGTGGATCCAATCAGCCAACGTGGCACACTCCGGTGGCCAGAAATACCGAGGACTGTAAGGTCGCTCGTTTCATTTAGCTCAAGCAGTCGCTCCGCCGGATCGCCCGCTGCAAGGCTGACGCTCTTCTGAAGATCTCTGGGCTCCAAGTAGGTTAGGGCCTCATCCAGGCGCGCCTGCCCCTTTTTCTCATCATCGTTCACCGTAACCACCAACACCGGTAGATCCAAGGCTTCCGCTAGATCGGCCGCCTGGTGCAGGGCCCGCGTGGCTGGGCCCGAGCTATCGTAGCCCACAACCATCCGCCTAAGCTTGCTATAGCCGGGTGCCGCCACCAATACCGGCACCGCCGTACCCCGGACTACTCGCTCACTCTCCCCGCCGATACCGGCCGGTTCCTCGCTGCTACCTACGCCTCTTCGGCCCAACACCACCAGATCAGCCGTACGCCCCTCCTCAGCAATGATCACATGGGGACGACCGGTGCGCATTCGCCCCTCGAAGGGCACCCTAGCAGACTCGGCCGATTGGGCAAGGGTGCTGATCACAGCATCCCCACGCATGGAAAGCGCTTGATCAAACTCGTCTCGATAAGCCGAGACAGGCATGGAAAGCGCCCCCATATCCAGGAACTCGGTAACCTGGATTAGACGGATATCTTTTACGAACAGGGCTACCAGCTCCCCCTCCAACTCATAGGCTAGGTACTGCGCCAAACTCTCCGCGGAGCGGGCTCCCTCAGAACCATCGGTAGCGAGCAGGATACGCTTGATCATGATATCCCCTTTCAAGCCAATTCTATCGCCGACCATCATCCCCGTGCAGTTGCTGTGCCCAATACAGCCCAGGAATCAGCAAGAGACCCAGCGCGGCCAATACATCGCCCACCGAGTAGTGGGCGATCAGCGGACCGACCACAGCGTACGCAAGGCCAGCAAAGCCCCAGGTGAAGCCCAACATTATCCCAGATACGGTGGCTATTCGGCGCGGCTCAATCTCCTGGGCCATCACCACCGAGATCGGTAGGCTGGCGTTCATCAGGGCACCGGTCAGCGCCATTGGGACAAGATAGCTCCAGGCCTCTATCGGCCATAATAAGAGTAAGTAGAACAGCGGCAGACTCGCTGCTAGGGTAACAATTAAGACTCGCCTACGGCCCAGTCTGTCGGACAGCCAGCCACCCAATATACCTCCGACCGCTGCGGATAGATTGAATACCGAGAGGGCCACGGCCGCCCGCTCATCACTTAAGCCCCTAGCAACAAACCAGACCGGAAGCGTGGTCTCGTATCCCACGAAGACCACTGACCGCATCACACTCAAGCCCCACAGGCGAGCTATATCACCACGCAACACTAGTGCGATTTCACGCAAGTGTAGTGTTGATCCTGACCGCCGTTCTGGAGCCAAAGGAGGAAGGCGTAGGAAGAGTAGGGCCATCAGCACTACCCCTATCACCGGCCAGCTTAGGGCCCCCATACCGTACCGGGTGGCTAGGCCCACTGAAACCAGCGGCCCTATCGACATGCCCAACACGCCGCTCGAGGAAAAGAAGCTCATCCAGAAACCACGCCGTGCCAACGGGGTGTTCTGGGCCATCAGTGAGGCTCCAGCGACGTGAAAGAGCGCCGAACCCACCCCAGCCACCCCCAGGGTCGCGAGTAGCCAGGGATATCCACCTACCAACCCCATGCTACCGAGCCCCAGCGCTGTGAGCACCGGGCCGAAAGCAGCCAACCAGCGCCGATCATAGCGATCGACGATCATCCCCGCAAACGGCTGTAGGAGACTGCTGGTCACCGCATACACCGAAACAAGGATGGCCGCTAAGCCAATACCAATCGAGAAGTGCCCCATCAGCCCTGGGAGCATCGGAGGTAAAAAAGAGGAGAACATATCGTTCACGGTATGGAGCAGTGAAAGGAGTATAGGAAACATATGCTAAAATCCCCTGGTGTACGGTTTTCACCCAGGGCTTATAGTTGTGACGGAAACTGCTAAGGATGGCGCGCCCGAGAGGATTCGAACCTCTGACCTTTGGCTCCGGAGGCCAACGCTCTATCCGGCTGAGCTACGGGCGCAACCAGTAAGGGTAAATGTAGCACTCTGCTAAGGAGGGCGTCAAGTGAGAATTAGTAAACGGGCGATCACCATTCTCTTTGGAATCCTAGTCGTGGCCTTTACCTTGGGTACGATCCTACTCTTCACACCTCAGGGCAGTGGCAGTAATAATCAGACCGCGCTGTGGGTCAATGGCAAGGCGGTGTCCGAACTCGAGCTGGCCCGTCTGCAACAATCGAATACCCTATTCTCCAGTAATCCCCAGGGTTCGCTGAAACCACTTCTGGATACTTACTTCATCAACCAGGTCGTCCTCCTGCAGGCGTTAGGCCAAGACGCCAGGCGGGTGCGGATCTCCGGGAACAAGGTTACCCAGCAGATCAATCAGCTTAAGCAGCGCTACGGCGTAAAGAACAACAGCGACTACAGTCGCATGATCCAGAGCTTGGGCTATTCATCAGATTCACAGCTCAGGGCCAATATCGCCAATTACACGAAGATCAACAAGCGGATGCAGGAAGTCCAGAACCGGGCCAAGGTCACCGAGGCTGAGGCGCAGCTCTATTTTAAGCTGCACAAGAGCAACTACCGCGCTCAGGATAAGATCGTTGCCCGGCAGATTGTCGTAGATAACAAGAAGCTCGCAGGAGAAGTTTACCAGAAAGCACGTGCCAGCGAGGGCTTCTCTGCGTTAGCCAAACAATATTCCAAAGTCGGCGCTAACCAGGGGGGTGCCTTGGGTGCCAAACCGGGATCCACCACACCCACTCCGGTTACACGGATCGTCTTCCCCACCCCGGTAGCCACCGCTGCCTTCGCCCTAGTCAAGGGTGGCCTGACCGCGCCCATTGCGTCCGGCGGCCGCTACTATATAGTTCAGGTAGAAAGATTTATACCCGGTAGCAACGTCACCTTCACTGATGCTAAGGATCGAGTTATGAAGGATGCACGCAAAGTCGCACAGGATGGCGCGCAGGAAACCTATATCCGCGAGCTTAAAAACCAGGCTAAAATCAAACTCGCCCCACAGACTGAACAGCGGTTCACTTATATCGATCCAGTAGTGGCCTCTGTCAACGGCAAGGCTATCAAGCTCTCCAAAGTCGAGACCTTGGTCTTCTCTAACAGCCAAGTGCCACGGTTGATTCAACGGGGCCTGGGAGACCTGGCGGTCCAGTTCTTCTTCCCTCAGGTCATCGATCAGGAAATCACCCAGGCCTTACTTGTGAACGAGGCTAAGAAGTTGGGCCAGCCCTTTTTTGGCACTCCCCGGGAAATTGCCCAGGAGGTGGAGTTGTACCACACCCGCAGCCTTACCGTCACACCCGCTGAGGTACAGAAGTACTACAAGGACAATCTACGGCAATTCACCACGCCAGCATCCGCCAGGGTGCAGGTGGCCAGCTTTAAGGGCAAGACTGCGGCTGAAACCTACCGAGCTGGCCTGATTAAGGGTGGCAACGCTAGTGGGTTGGCTAAAAAGCTGGGCGGCACCTACAAGGACGCTGGCGTGGTGAACTCTGGAACGCTCTCCCCGGTGCTAGACAAGTTGATCTTTCAGACCCGGGCACCCTTGACCACAGCCAAAGCTGGTGGGGTAACCGAGGTGGTCAAGCTCTCCGATGGGAGTTTCGAGGTAGCTACCGTCGCCAATTACCAAAAGGCAGCCACTAAAACCTTTAAGGAAGTCAGGGTTCAGGCGGAAACCCGCGCGCTTTCTCAAAAGCGCGCTCAGGCCGTGCAGACCTGGATTACTAAGCTGAAGAGAGGTGCCAAGATCACCAACAATTGGTCTAAGGTATTGGCTGAGATCACTCCCAAGAAGCCCGTTACACCCTCAAGTACCATCCCCTCGGGAGCTAGTGGCGCGTTGTCCACACCAAGCCCTACTAGCAAGGCCGCCACACCGAGTGCAACAGGCAAATAATCCATACAGCCCCAAAGTCCCCTGCTCAAAGTACCGGCTGATGCCGGTACTTTCCATTTAAAAGGCCAGTTTGGGTAGGCTGAGACCATGGGCTGGAGCGCACCCTTCAGGCGGTGAGGCGATCAAGATCAAGCCTTATGCGCTACAACCTGGAACACTTGGTAGGCTATCCCGAATCGGGCAGGGGGCCGCTTTCTTACACCTTGCCAGTTAGTGGGCTGCGGGATGCCGAAGGTGTGCGAGCCATACGATTCTCCTACCATCCAAAGGCCGGGGGGTCACTCTGATCGTGGCTATAGAAGATACAAAGGATAGGGTATCATCTCCGACACCCGAGGTGGAACGGGATCACCTGGGTCCCCTCAGCCAGTGGGCTAAAGGCGGAACTCCCTGTCGACTTCTCCCGGGCGGCGGGGAGATTCCATGGAATTAAGAGGAACCACTACGTCGGCTTCTATACCAAAGAGGCCCATGCCGTCGCGGATCGTATGGAGCTTGGTGGAGCCCTGTAACAAAAGTATCTACTCTGCCCCACTGATCACGTCTAATATCTTCTACCCTTAGTCCTCCTCCCTGCGTTGCCCACGCTGTGGCAGTGCTGCGCTGCTGTTCAAGGCCATCCCCATTGAGGAGTCCTCCACACTACCGACCCCGATAAATTCGGCGAATAGGGGCCCCCGACGGGGGCCCCTAGAAAGAGGCTTTGGAGAGCAGCCGGTTCAGCAGCCTGCCACCATAGGATCCGGTGAGCTCATTGCACCCGCTCCACACGGACCATGTTAGTAGTGCCCCGTACTCCAAAGGGCACTCCAGCAGCGATTACTACTCGCTCACCCGGCTTGGCTAGGCCGGTGTGCTTGACCTGCTCAAGCGCCAATCTCACCATGTCGTCGGTGTCTCTAGGGTCAGGAGCAATCCTGGAACATACACCCGAGGCCAGCGCGAGTTGATTGTATATCCGCGGATTGGGTGTGAGTGCTAGAACGGGCGCGGTCGGCCTGAGACGCGCCAAGCGCCAGACCGAAGAACCCGTAGCCGTGAAGGCTACGATAGCCCGGGCCGGCAACGAGGCGGCAACATCGCATACTGCCTCGGCAATGGCATCCTGGGTGGTGTGCAGAGGCTCGGGACGACCAATACGCTGCCACGAAGCATAGTCTGGAGAAGCCTCGACACTTTGGGCGACCTTGGTCATCATCTGAACGGCTTCTAGTGGAAAGCGCCCGGTAGCGGTCTCGGCTGAGAGCATTACCGCGTCGGTGCCGTCGAAGATAGCGTTGGCTACATCGGAGGCCTCGGCGCGCGTAGGACTAGGGTGCGTAATCATCGATTCAAGCATCTGGGTAGCGGTGATAACTGGCTTGCCGGCTGCGCGCGTTTGCGCGATGAGCCGCTTCTGCACCACGGGCACTTCTTCAGGGGGCATCTCTACCCCCAGGTCTCCACGCGCCACCATGATGCCGTCAGCTTCCTCCAGGATACCCTGGAACCGCGCTGCTGCGCTTGGTCTTTCGATTTTGGCCATCAACTTGGCATCCGAGCCATGGCGATTTAGATAATGGCGTGCCAGAAGCAGGTCGTCACGATTGCGCACGAAGCTCATAGCCACCCAGTCGACCTTAAGCTCTACGCCTAGTTGCAGATCCTCAATATCCTTATCAGTCAAAGCGGGAATGGAGGGATCGGCACCGGGAATATTAATGCCCTTGTTGCTCGACAGCCCCCCCCCTATCTCAACTACGGTCTGGATCTCACGTGAATGCACCTCGGTAGCCCGCAGGCGTACGTTGCCGTCATCGAGGAGTAGAATCTGGCCAACTTTCACGTCTCCAGGCAAGCCTTTGTAGGATACGGAAACCCGGCTGCTATCCCCCAGGATTTCGGCCGTCACTAGCGTGAAGGATTGGCCGGGTGTAAGAACTATACTGTCCTCTTCAAAGCGCCCTACACGGATCTTTGGCCCCTGCAGGTCTTGAAGAATCGCCACAGTGATCCCCAACCGCTCAGCAATACCGCGCACTACTTGTACGGTTTTACGGTGGTCCTCGGGTCTGCCGTGGCTAAAATTAAGTCGCACCACGTCCACACCGGCCTCGACCAAGCTCTCGAGCACCTCAGGATCCCAGGAGGCGGGGCCGATGGTAGCCACAATCTTAGTTCGCCTAGTGAGCCTAGATCGCATGGTAGCCTAAGAAAATCGCCCCAGCACCAAGCTCCTCCTCAATACGCAGAAGCTGATTATACTTTGCCAAGCGATCAGAGCGGGAAAGCGATCCGGTCTTGATCTGCCCAGCATTGGTAGCCACTGCTAGATCGGCGATAAAACTATCTTCGGTTTCGCCGGAGCGATGCGAGACTACAGTCTTATAGCCACTGCGCTGAGCAAGGCGAATAGTTTCCAGGGTCTCGCTCAGCGTACCAATCTGATTCACCTTAATCAGGATGGCATTAGCGATTTTATCTTCGATACCCCGGGCAAAGATCTTTTTATTGGTGACAAAAATATCGTCACCAATAAGCTCAACACGCCCGCCCAGACGCTCAGTCAACGGCTTCCAGCCTTCCCAATCGTCCTCAGCCAACCCATCCTCGATGATCCGGATCGGGTAGTCGTTCACCCACCGTTCGTACAGATCAATCATCTGCTCGCTACTGAGGACTCTGCCCTCGTCCTCTAGGTGATACCCGTCGGATTGATAAAACTCGCTTGGAGCGGGATCTATAGCTAAGGAAACTTCCTTACCGGGTGTAAAACCAGCCTTCTCAATAGCTGCAAGTAGCACTTCGACCGCTTCTTCGTTACTCCTCAGGTCTGGAGCAAAACCACCCTCGTCCCCCACGTTAGTATTGTAGCCGCGCGACTTGAGCACGCCCTTCAAGGTGTGGAAGACCTCAATCCCATAGCGTAGCGCCTCACGAAAACTAGGGGCTCCACCCGGCAGCAGCATGAACTCCTGGAAATCCACCCGGTTGTCGGCGTGTTTACCACCGTTGATCACGTTCATCATGGGAGTAGGTAGAGTAACACCCTGGACACCTCCCAAGTATCGCCATAAAGGTAGATCAAGCTGTTCGGCTGCGGCACGTGCCACAGCCAGCGAAACTGAAAGAATGGCATTAGCACCAAGACTGGCTTTGTTATCAGTGTTGTCCAGGTCAAGCATTGCGCCATCGATACCTGCCTGATCCAGAGCATCTAGGCCCTCAACCTCCGGGGCAATACGCTCATTCACATTAGCCACAGCTTTCAGCACGCCCTTGCCACCATAGCGGGCTCCACCATCACGCATCTCGAGCGCTTCGTTCACGCCCGTAGAGGCCCCACTGGGCACAATAGCTCGTCCTTTGGCCCCACCTTCGAGCAGTACCTCGGCCTCCACGGTGGGATTGCCGCGTGAATCCATAACCTCGCGTGCCTTGACTTCGAAAATCGTTGTCACCACTAACCTCCTTACCAGGCCGATCTGGCTCCTGGCAACACTTCATGCATCGACCAGTTTACACTCTGAGCGGCACAACTACTGCCAGGTATCCTTGGTCGTCCGCAGCTTCGATTATCGTAGGTCCTGCCTGGGCCATCTTCAGATGTGCCATACCCTCGATCTGTGACAATGCGTCGATAAGGTATTGCGCATTGTATGCAAGCATTTTCTGCGGCTCACCCTGGTGCTCGGTGTGGAGCTCTTCACGTCCTTGCCCATAATCGCCCTCAGAAACCACCTCAAGCCGGTTCTCCTGGAATAATAAATCAACCCGGTGGTTACTCTTATCGGCCAGCATTGACACCCGCCGGAGACTAGTCCGTAAAACTTCCGCATCCAGGTGAACCTCTAGGGCGCAGTCTGTAGGAATTACCCTTTCATAATCCGGGAAACTACCCTCCATGAGACTCACACGCATACGGAAACGAGGTGAATAAAGCACCAGGCTGTTCTCTATAAATCCCAGCTCAACCTCCCCGGACTCATCCTTTAACACGCGTATGATTTCATCCACGCTGCGGGCGGGGATGACTATAGTGTGCACCTCGGTACTCTGGACCGGCTGATCATAGCGGGCTAATCGAAAGCCATCCGAAGCCACTGCACATAGACGCTCCGGGCTAAGCTCGAGCTGAACACCACGAAAAACTGCACGATACTCCTCATTGCTAGCCGCATAGCGCACTCGCCCAAGGGCTTTAGCAAATGCACCTGCCCCAACCTGCAGACCGCCGTTCTTAGTAAACCGGGGCTCTGGATAGTCGGCGGTATCCACGGTAGTAAGTCTGGTTTTGAAGTTTCCCGATTCCACATGTAGCTCACCCATAGTTTGCGTGAGCTGAACTATCTCTCCAGGTAAGCCACGGACGATCTGGGCAAAGAGGTGTGCGGGTATCAGGGCTGTGCCCTCGTCCTGCAGCTCGGCCGGTGCCAGAAGTGCCAGGTCAATTTCCAGGTTACTGCCTAAGAGACATAGATCGGGACCTTCGGTACTCAGGTGTAGGTGCGTCAAGATAGGGTTGCTGTGCCGACTTGGAATGACGCGCTCAAGCAAAGCTAGCGCTTCCGATAATGTACGTTTTGGAACTTTGGCAATCATGATGCCCTCCTGTATCCATTGGCAGTATGGTTACTAGGGGTTAAACCCTTAATAAATTTAGTAGTAGTAGTAATAGGGGCTGTGGAAATTGTGGAAAACTCTCTTATAGCTGTGTGCATCGATATTCTAGCTGTGGATGAGGCTGTGGATAAATGCTGTGTGGGCTGTGGGTAAGCAGTGCAAAAGACCGTAGTTATCCACAGGGGACCGCGATGGCCACCTATACACAGGCTAGTGCACAGGCTTATCCACAGGGTATCCACAGGCTTATCCACAGGGGGCCTACTCCAATCGTTGCCGGACGGTTTCGAGCACCTCTCGTAAGACTGCATCGCTCTCCGACCGGGTCTGAATCTTCTGGACGGCATACATCACGGTGGTGTGATCCCGGCCGTGAAAGAACTGACCGATCTCGGGTAAGGAGGCATCAGTCAATTCGCGAATTAGGTACATGGCTATCTGCCTAGGCAGCACCACCTCTTTCTTTCTGCCCTGTCCACGTAAATCATCGGTACGCAGCTTGTAGAAAGCAGCTATGGCACTCAGAATCTCCTCCATGCCGATCGCTCCACTACTTTCGGTGAAGATTTCTGAAAGGGCATGGGCTACTACCTGCCGATTGATCTCCACCCCGTTAAGTGATGCATAGGCGATGACCCGCACTAGCGCCCCCTCCAGTTCACGGATATTGGAAACCACTTGTCGGGCGATGCTTTCAAAAACCTCTTCGGACAAGATTAGGCCGCGGTACTCAGCATTCATCTTCAGAATCGCGATGCGCGTTTCTAGCTCCGGTGACTGAACATCAGTGATTAGGCCCCACTCGAAACGACTTCGTAGGCGCGCCTCCAGTGTTAAGATATTCTTAGGTGGCCGGTCGGAGGACAGAATAATCTGCTTGTGCGATTCATACAGTGTGTTAAAGGTATGGAAGAACTCCTCTTGGGTACGCTCTTTCCCAGCGATGAATTGAATATCATCCACTAGGAGTAGATCCACCGAACGGTACCGCTCACGAAAACTACTCATGCGATCTTCGCGAATGGCGTTGATTAGGTTATTAGTAAAGGTCTCGGTAGAAACGTATTCGACCCGCAGGTTCGGAAAGCGGCGGACGACGTAGTGTCCGACGGCATGCATCAAATGGGTTTTCCCTAGGCCCACGCCGCCGTATATGAATAAGGGGTTATAAGCTCGGCCTGGTGACTCGGCCACGGCGAGTGCGGCGGCATGAGAAAGATTGTTGTTTGGCCCTACTACGAAGTTTTCGAAGGTATATTTAAGGTTTAGGAGTGGTGCTGGTCTACTAGTTTGAACCTTGGTCGTTTCGACTGGATCAGGGGTGCTGAAGATATCGTCCTGGACGGTTGTCCCGGGAACCACCTTGAAATCAATGTTTGGATCGGTCGCACCCAGGTTCTGTAGCGCGTCCATGATTAGGGTGGAATAATGTTTGCGTATCCAGTCGCCGGCGAAAGAGGTAGGGACCCCCAGCACTAAGGTGTTGGATTCTACGCTCAGCGGACGTATATGCTGGAACCAGGTGTGGTACTCGACATCAGTGATGTTCTCGCGGATATAAGACAATATATCCTGCCAAACGACTTCTTCGCCCATACGGTTCTGCTCCCCCACAGCCCGCATTCTACCCGACTGCTGACTTGAGCCGTGTCTATGGTTGCTGCACCGAGGTGGACACACGATATTCGCTCTTTGGCATAAGCCGGCTTATCCTGGAGGTCTAGAATCCTAGCATTTGGCTACCGGGAATTATTGCTTTAGGTTCGATATTCTCGACTCACTTTAGAAAAATATGGCTGGCACTAGCTGGACAATTCTGTGTGTCTATAAATAGCTATACGCGTTTAAGGAGCTTGTGTCGAGACGGCTTGGTTTTGCCTGTTGGTTGGATGGTAGCTTAAGAAAATGGCTTTGGATGGTGAGCGCTACGACGTTGTGGTGGTAGGAGGCGGTCACGCTGGTGTTGAGGCCGCTTGGGCCGCGGCCCAAGCGGGCGTCAGGGTGGGATTACTGACGAGTAATCCGGAACGTATCGGTACAATGCCCTGCAACCCGGCGGTCGGTGGACCAGGTAAGAGCCAACTCGTGGCAGAAATCCATGCGCTGGGTGGACTGATGGGCCGTCTGGCCGACGAGACAGCGATTCATACTAGGATCTTGAATCGCTCCAAGGGTCCAGCCGTGCAGAGTCTCAGGGTTCAGGTTGATCGTGATGCCTATGCAACACATGCCCGTATGAAGCTATTAGCACACCCCGGTATCGTGGCGATTCAAGGCGAGGCCGCCGAGCTGTGGGTTGAAGAGGGAAGGCTGAGAGGGGTTCGTACTACCGACAGTCGCCGATTGCAAGCGGACTCCGTAGTGATAGCGGCGGGCACCTTTCTCCGCGGCCTGTTGTGGTACGGCCGTAAATCTCGTCCTGCTGGAAGGCAGGGCGAGCCGCCGGCAAGGTATCTCTCCGCGAGCCTTGAGGCATTGGGGCACCGTATGCTGCGCTTTAAAACTGGTACGCCACCACGGATCCGCGCGAATTCGGTGAAGTTTGCCCAACTGGAGCGCATAGAGCCGGATATGCCAGCGGGTAGCTTCTCGGGCCAACCGGGCTCAGGGGCCTCTTCGGTGGCAACCTGGACAACGCGGACGAATGCGCGGACACACGAGCTTATCTTAGATAACCTGCGGCTCTCTCCGCTCTATAACGGCGAGATCTCGGGGATTGGGCCACGCTACTGTCCCTCGATAGAGGACAAAGTGGTACGCTTTTCGGACCGTGGGACGCACCTACTTTTTGTTGAGCCGGATGGGTTGGACACCTCCGAGCTCTATTTGCAAGGTTTCTCGTCCAGCCTTCCACCCGAGCTGCAAGAACACTTGGTGCACTCCTTGCCAGGCTTTGAACAGGCTGTAATCCAGCGCTATGCCTACGCGGTGGAGTACGACGTCGTCGACCCCACCGAGCTCTCCCCTACCCTGGCCTCCCGCCGTCTGACGGGTTTGTATACCGCTGGGCAGATTAACGGCACCTCTGGATACGAAGAAGCGGCGGCACAGGGGTTAATAGCCGGGCTGAACGCGGCGCGCTATGCTGCCGGACAGGGCGAGGCGATGTTGCTCCGTGAGGGTAGCTACATAGGCGTGATGATTGACGACCTTGTGCACCGAGGTGTGGATGAGCCCTATCGAATGATGACTTCGCGAGTGGAATTGCGCATGCTTAACCGAGTGGACAATGCCGACGAACGCCTTACTCCTCACGCCGTTCAGTGGGGGCTACAGCCCCCGGCGCGGCTGGCGTTGGTGCGGGCTAAGTATGATCGTGTCAATGAAGAGCTGGCGCGCCTGTCTAGGGTGTTCATCGATGGTGTTGATGCGCTTACGTACCTCCGACGCGGCGACACCAGCCATGCGGCTCTAAGGAATCTGCGTCCGATTGGGAGCGATCTTACGCCGGAGGAGGTGACGCAAGTTGAGATACGTGCGCGATACGCAGGCTACATTAAGCGCCAGCGAACTCTACGGGCACGGCTGCAGGACCTGGAGACTTACATGCTCGGACGGCACTTAAAATATACGCAGGTGGCCAGCCTTTCGGCCGAGGCGGCTGAGAAGCTCCAGCGCATAGCTCCGAGGAATCTCAAAGAGGCCTCGAGGATATCCGGTATTAGAGATTCTGACCTTACCGCACTACTTGTTTATCTACGAATTAGCCGACGGGACCACGTAGGTCTATGAATCCGGTATATGCACCGTATGTGGAACTTCTCAGGAAATATGGCCGTGTATTAGACCTTGCGTCGAAAGGGGTGCTTGAGGACCCCTCGCGGCAATTAGCTGATGTGGAGGCTTACGCGGAGGTGATTCCTGAAGGCGCGGAGGTGCTGGATGTGGGCTCCGGTGGTGGCTTACCTGGGCTTCCACTGGCCCTGTTGCGGCCCGATCTACGCCTTACCCTTTGCGAGATCCGCAGTAAGCGGGCTGCTTTCCTCGAGATTGCGGCCCTACGGATGGGCCTGACGTGGGTACGAGTCTATAATGGAGATGTGCGTAGCTGGAACGAACGTACTGCCTTCGTGACTGCACAGGCGGTTGGTTCTTTCGAAGAGCTTTATCGGATGGTGTCGCCCATAGCACGATATCCCCTGACTATGATCTCTCGTAGGGGAGAGAGCGAGTTGGCCCATCTAAATGAAGCCGGCGGTCAAGTGTTTCACGTGAAACACTTGACCGCCGGGGGCTACTTGGTAGCTGTCCGTATAGAGGGGGCGGCATGAAGCGCTTGGCGGTGGTCAACCAGAAGGGGGGTGTAGGAAAAACCACTACTGCGGTGAGTCTGGCGGCTTACCTGGCGAGAATACCCCGGCGGGTTTTGCTTGTGGATCTCGATCCACAAGCAAATGCTACTTCCGGGCTGGGTGTCGAGGAGTCCGAGGGTCTTAACTCTGCGTTGCGCAACGAGCGGCCGGCTGGGGATCTGGCTGTGAGACCGGATAAAGAATCTTTCGATCTGCTGCCCGCCCATCCTGATTTAGTGGGGCTCACGGCTGATTTACTTGACCAGCCGACGCGGCTCAGGAATCTATTGCAATCCATGGAGGCCGAGTACGATCTTATGTTGATGGATGTGCCTCCCAGCCTGGGTCCCCTGACCGTGAATGCCTTAGTGGCCGCAGAGGGCTTGGTGGTACCGATACAAGCTGAGTACTATGCGCTGGAGGGCATTGCTAGATTGATGGAGACGTTGGCGAGTGTGAGAGAACAGCTCAATCCTGGTCTGCGTCTTCTAGGTATTGTGTTGACTATGTACGATGGCCGTACCTTGTTGGCCCAGCAGGTGGAAGCTAACGTACGTGCTCATTTTGGAGGATTAGTGTTCTGGACGGTGATACCGAGGAATGTTCGCTTGTCGGAGTCGCCGAGCCACGGGCGCTCGATTGCTGCTTTTGCGCCCACTTCGAGTGGTGCGCAGGCCTACCGTCGTCTTGCGAAGGAGGTGCTGAAACGTGTCGAAGAAGATAAATAGCCTAGGGCGTGGTCTGGAGGTCCTCTTACCCAAGGGCCCCAGCAGCCTTTCACGGGTTTCACTGGCTTCGATTCGGCCTAACCCGTGGCAGCCGAGGAAAGCTTTTCCTACAGGGGCACTCGAGGAATTATCAGGGTCGATCCGCGAAAAAGGCCTGCTGCAGCCCCTGATAGTGCGTCCGAGGGGTAAGGGCTACGAGTTGGTGGCGGGCGAGCGCAGGTACCGTGCAGCTCAGTTGGCAGGTTTGGCCGAGGTACCGGTGGTTATTCGCGATCTGGATAATCGGGAGATGCTCGAGCTGGCTCTGGTGGAGAACTTGCAGCGTGCAGACCTGAATCCAGTAGAAGAAGCTAGGGGTTTTGCCCAATTAACTAAAATGGATATGACCCAGGAAGCGGTGGCACAAGCAATTGGCAAGAGCCGAAGCACGGTTGCCAATACTATGCGCTTGCTGCAGTTACCCGAGGAGGTGTTGGACGCGCTTGCCAGCGGGAAGATATCCGCTGGGCATGCCCGCGCGTTGCTCATGCTCCCAGGCGAGCGCCGGGTATGGGGGTTGGGGCAGGTGTTGTCACGTGGGCTGAATGTGAGGCGGGCCGAGGCCCTAGCTCAGATGCCCGCCAAAGTTCTACCGGAAAAACGGACTTACCCGGAGCTGGCGAGTCAACTCAGTGCCTACCTGGGTGTGCGGGTACGGTGCCTAGGGGAGCACCAGGGGAGGCTCGAGCTGTACTACGGATCGGAGGAGGAATTACGGGGCCTCTTAGACAAGATGGGCTACCAGAGCTGAATATGGAGGGCCCCTTCCCGCTGCGGATTGGGGTGACTGTAGGTATTCTGACCTGCGCCGATCAATGCTATCCGCTGCTGGAAGCGTTGTAGAAGTAATTTACCAGTACTGCTTCCCGAGTCGCGGTGGCCTACTTTAAACACATCCATAAATTTAGGTGACCAGAATACCTTCTCACCCTGGGGGTTGTCGCCCGTAAAGAGCACCCTGCGCCCACGCCAGTCGAGCATAAAAACCAGGCTGTCCTGATTGTCGTTCCCAGATACTCCGAGTCCGGGCCCCAAGAATCGCAGTGTGGTGCCGTCTAGTGCTAAAGATCCCCCTCTACTCTCTCTGATAATTGGGATATCTTTACGTCTTGCCATGTTGAATAGCTTGGCCTCCAGGGGGTTTGAGGGGTGTTTCGGTCCGAGCACAAGAGCTCCCACCAGGAAATGCTCAATTACATAAGGCAAACCCCCTTCGTGGTTTGCGTCGGGGTGGGTGGCTATTACAAGTGCGAACCCGCGTAGCCCCAACGCCCGCGCCGCGTTGACTACTTTATTTCCTGCCCAGCTGCGGCCACCATCCACCAGTAGGCCTACATCCCCGGGTAAGCGCAGTATGCTGCTGTCACCCTCACCTACGTCCAACTGCCATAGATCGGCGCGCTGGCTAAATACGGGAATGACCGCCGCCATGACTATAATGGCTAGGAGCAGCGCTGCCTGCCGGACCTCGATATACTGATACAGAGCCAGTACCACCGCCAGTAAACCCAGGTAGTACAGTGCAAAACCAGCTGGAGCCACGCTTCCCCAATCCAGTTGTGGACCGTGGGCAAGAATTCGCACCAGCCACAGCAGCGTCCCAGCCAGCAGGTTGTAAGGTGGCGCCAGCCAGACAGCCGCGCCCGGTAACACCAGGGCCAGGCTGGCCTTCATGAAACCCAAGGGTACCAACACCGTAACTATCGGTAGACCTAGTAGGTTGGCCAGTGGAGAGAGGAGGGGTAGAAAGTGAAAGGTGCTGAGAATTAATGGGATCAGCAGCGCCTGTGCAGACAGAGTAATAAGAAGGCCGTCAAGGAGATATCCAGCCCAACCACTGACTCGTGGCAGAACGGGCATGATTAGGGCGATTCCGCCCAACGCAAGATAGGAGAGCTGGAAGCTTAGGCTGAACAGGGCGTATGGCGTCAGAGCCAAGTGAACGGTAAAGGCCAGGGCCAGCGCTTGGGGGAGTGACACCCGCCCCTTACCAAGGAAAAAGCCCACCAGCACGAGGGATACCATCAGAGTGGCCCGCAGTAGGGACGGACTATCCCCCACCAGCCAGACGTATCCGATCAGTAAGCCCAGGGCCGCCAAGTATCGGAAGCGGCCTAGCAAGAAGAGTAGCAACACCAAAAACCCTGCTAAGATGCCTACATGCAAGCCGGACAGCGCCAATACGTGAGCCAGCCCAGCCCGCTGGAAGGCTTTCTGGTCGGCACCGAGTGCTTTACGCTCACCCAAGGTTAGCGCCACAGCCAGAGCCGCACTGTCCGTATTGAGTCCGCGCAACAGGCCGTCGCGCACCCTGTGTTTTAGTCTTGTCTCCCCAGGGTGTGCGCTCTGGACATGCCCCACCTTCAAGACTGCACGTACGCCCAGCCCGTGAAGCCAAATGGCTTGGTTAAATCCTCCGGGATTGCGGGCCGCTTCTGGGTGCTCGATACGTCCTTCCACCCGTGCCCAACCATCGGGGATCTGCGGGTAGTAGTCAAGATAAATTGGACCCTGCCGGCTATACAGGATGCCCCTGTGCAGCCCACCTTGAAGTACCCGTTCGTGTCCATACTCGCCAGCGAAGCCGTTGCCTAGGGTCAGTACGCGAATAAGAATCAACAAGAAGGCTAACCCGAACCACGGGCGCAGGGCCCGGGGCAATCCTAGGAACAAGGGAAGCGCCAGTGTGGCCGACCAAGGGCTCAGCTGAAACAGTGCGCCCAGCAATGCGCCACACGCTAGGGCGTAAGCAATCATGGTTTTAGGTGGGGTTGAAGCTTACGTAGGGTCTTTACGCCTATACCGGGTACAACGAGCAACCCCTCCAGGCTGGTGTATGGGCGATGCTGGATGATGGCGTGGGCTTTAATGGGTCCGATATCCGGTAGTTTCTCCAGATCCTTCAGGCTGGCGTGGTTGATGCTGAGGGGCTGGGGTGATGGCCTCCTCCTAGCAGACGACGCTGCGGAAGCTGCTGGAGCTCGCCCCAGGGGCTTGAAGGGGACGAAAACGGTATCGGCGTCGCCTACGGGGAGCGCGGGGTTTAAGAGGGGCATATTTGCATCTGGTAGCAGCCCACCTGCGGCCTCGATAGCACCTCCCACTCGACTACCGAGTGGCAAGGCATATATACCAGGGTGTACCACCGCCCCCTCGATGGCTACCACCAAGGGTGTATGCGCACTGCGCACCGCAGGGAAGCGCGTGATTAGGTGGGGCCACAATCCCCACACCCCAAGTACCAATGCAACTAAAATATAGGCTGTACTCAGGACAGATCGGACACGCGCCGCTCGATTGCTGCGAAACCGAGGCCCCCGAGCCCCGCGCCCACCAGGGTCCACAAGGCCGCGTCGGGGTGCGTGATGGTCCAGGTGATCACCACGGCCAGCGAGCCTACGGCCAGAACTTTTAGAAGTAAAGCGGCTGGGCCCGTAGGCTTGCGCACGGCTTGGGGAAAAGCCGGGGCTTTATCGGCCTCCGGCGGATAGGTGGGAGTAGGGCCGGGAGCTGTCGTAGACAAGGGTAGCTCCTTTCCCTGCTCGTCCGCCTGTGCGGGCGGGGTCTGCGAAATAATATCCTGGATATCCGCGCGCGTTTCGCGGTGCATCTTTACTAGATGATCACGCACCAACTCGAAGAATATCTTCAGCTCGCCCAATTGAAAGCCATGTAGCGGTGCCTCAATGAGCGTCGCCGTTTCACTCATCACCAGCAACATACCCCCCTTACCGCTAGTGACCCGCTTAACCTCGGGCAGGGCCGCCCGCTGTACACTGAACTGGTCCAGGTACAAGATCTCATCGGCGGTAACCGCAAATAACCCCTCACTGCCCTCGAGCTGCGAGCGGACCTCCTCAGCGGTCGCCTCGGCAAGGCGCGCTTGGTAATTGCTCATATATACACCATTGTAACGCAGCCGGGGGATTGCGCTGAGGTATCTTTTGGGCATGCAACCTCTCTTTCCCGCGACACCATTGCTGCTAGCACACCGTGGAGACCACCGCCGGGCCGCTGAAAATAGTCTGGCGGCCTACGAGAACGCCATCAAGGCGGGCTTGGATGGTATTGAGTTTGACGTACACCTTACGCTGGACGGGGTGTTGGTTTGCCATCACGATTTCGAGATCGAGGGCCGACCGATAGCTGAGGAGACGTTTTTGGGGCTCCGTTCGCTGCGGAGAGATTTGCCGACTCTTGAGGAAACCCTGGCCCTGTTCGATGCCTATCCTGAGGCTTGGCTTAACCTGGAGATTAAGAGCCGGCCGCCGGAAACCGATGGTCGCGAGCGAGCTATTGCCGAGTGTCTGACGGTCTGGCCGGGTAAAAAGCGTGTTTGGGTATCCTCGTTCGACCCCTTCGCCTTGCTCAGGTTCTCACAGGCGGAGAGCGGTATCCCAGCCGGGTTTTTGATTGACTGGGGGCTTCCTCCAGCGACGGAGCTGGCCCATATGGGTATCGCCCTGCACCCGCACGAGTTGTTATTGACGAAGCCTGAGCGACTTGCCCCCTACCGGCGTGCCGGCGTGCCGCTGGTGGCCTGGACGGTCAACGACGCGGCCCGGGCTCGCCGGTTGCTGGCCTGGGGCGTACAGGTGCTCATTGGCAACGACCCCATAGCATTATTGGCGGCCCGGGGCGAATAGAGTAAGGGCTATGTACGATCTGTGTTTCCGGCTGACCACTGAGAGTGACCCGGACTTGTTCCAGGAGCAACTCAACCGAGAGATAAGAGACCTAGATGAGGATGCCGTTCCAGTGGAGGCGGAGCTCTCGACCCATGTTTCGGGTGGACAAGTGGACTACTCTGCTTTGCTGCACTACAAGGACGCCAAGCTTTGGGAGGGGTAGCGCCTCGTCTCAAACTACTGGGGCCGCTTTCCGACCTACCGGAAAGCCCCGGAGGCGAGTTGATGCTCTATCTAGCGGCGCGGCCGGGCTGGCGTGGCTGGGAGGAGATCGGTGAGTTGATCCCGGGGCGTGCAGAGGCTCTGCGTGCGATCCAGCAAAGCCCCTATGGAGCATGGCTGGTTATTCGCGGCCGGGAGGTACGACTGGAAGTCGAGAGTGACCTGCTGACCTTCTGGCGTGAGGCGTATCGCTCGCCCGAGTTGGTGAATAGGGAATACGGCATATTGGCCGAGGGGTTTCAAAGTCCCTTGCCGGGTTTCATGACTTGGCTCGAGCGCGAACGGAGCGAGATCCTCCACACGGCTTGGGGGACGGCGCTGGGGTTAGCGGGTCGCTTATGGGACCAAGGACGAAGAGGGGAGGCTCTGGTTGTCATTCGCGAGGTAGAGGGCCGCTTACCACTTGAGTACAGGGCCGCGCTGGATTTGGCCGATCTCTACTGGAGGTTGTGCGAACCTGCCGATACGGCGCGTGTTCTGCGAGCGGCCATGCCATATTTGCCCGAGGATATTCGCCGGCAGGCGGAGCTGAATCTAGGGGCCGCGCTGTTGCGGACCGGCCGCTTGGACGAAGGCCGATCGCTGCTCGGGGGCTTGGAGGACTCGGAGGACGAACCAGCTTGCTGGGCGGGTCTGCATCTGGGCGAGGCCCAAGCTTTCTCTGGCGAGACCCACGCGGCATTGGTGCGCGCCGAACGCGCCCTGGCCTTTGCCAAGGTTGCCGAAGATGGTCCCTTGGCGGTGTCGGCGCTGCTCCTCACGGCCGAAGTCCGGTTGCGCCTGAACGACGCCCCGGCGGCGCTGAGTGTTGCGGCGGAGGCTTTTTCGATACAGGAATCGTTGGGTAGGGCTTTTTCTCCGGTATCACTGGCGGTCCTAGCGGAGGCGCAGGCGGGGACCGGCCACTCGGGAAAAGCTCGGAAAACTGCTGAGGCGGCTTACCGTAAGGCGCGTGAAACTCACGATCCATACGCTGCCAGCCGGGCCTTGTTTGCCCTGTGGCGGGCCACTAAGACCCAGGGCTACTTGAAGGCGGCTCAAAATGAGGCTGAAGGCGCAGGACACGCCCCTTGGCGAACATACCTGTGCGAAATCAGAGCTACCTCGGGTTAGTACGATTCTCACCGAAAGGAGATCTATTTCATTATCATTATAATATAGAATAATTTATCACTCTCGAGTGACAAGGGGGAGAGTAGTGTGAGAAAAATTATTCCCGCAATTTCTATTTTGGCGTTTTTTGTGGTGGGGCTGAGTTTTGCGCAGCCGGCTCCTAATCTGGCACAGTTCGGCTACCCTGATGTGTTGGCTGCTTTGTACCTTCAGCCGGGTCAGAGCGCCTCGGTGACCGTTCCGGATCTGTACATCCGAGGGATGCCCGCGGGGTACATGACTATCCAAATTCCCGGCGGAGCCTTCAAGGTGCCGGTGAAGTTCGAACTATTGAGCTCGAGCAATATGGCCTGGGATAAGCTGGTGCCCAGTAACCTGAAGGTGGTAGCCGCCTTTGCCTATCGGGTTACCGACACAAACAGCGGGCAACTCATCGGTAAAATTGCCAAGCCACTGGTCTACACGGTCTCGGACACCATGATCGACGGCCACAGCGTCTACTGGGCCACCACCCCGACCAACCCGATCAAGCTGATCAATGCAAACGCGGCCAGTAGAATCCAGGGTAGCGTATTACAGCATGTCACGCCTACAGTGGTGGTTGGCTGGATCGTGACCACGCCGAAGAAAGACCTCATGAGTACGAATGGGGGTATGTAGGCGGAAGGGCAAGAGCCGGTATATCGGCTGGAGGTCGGGGGCATGCCCCCGACCTCTTTACTACCCCGGGCACGGGGTTTGGTATCCTCGCCGTCAAATATCTTCCGCCCCGGCCCCAGCCAGCTCCGCATCGTCGGCTGTGCTGTGCACTGTGCTCCAGTCCTCCAAGTGGCCTATGTCACCGATCACGATAGCCTGCCCGGGTATCCGTGCTGCGGCCAGGCGGGTGATAGAGGTGTTGCCGATACGGAATCTCCGCACGAAGGTCCCCGGCAGATCCAGGACCACCGCTAGCGCGGCGCGTACCACCCCTCCGTGGGTCACTAGCAGAAAGCGGCCTTCGCCCAGATTATCGAGGAAACGGGAGAAGCGTGCGGCAACGCCAGCCATACTTTCGCCCCCCGGCCGCGGAGTATTCCAGGGATCTTTCCGTAGCTCCTCGGTAAATCTGGGGAAGTGCTTACTTCCCTCGCCTACGATCAACCCCGCCAGCAGTCCCACGTCAACCTCCCGTAGGAGCGATGTGGGACGGGGACTTAGATTCAGGGCAGCCGCGATTGGCCGGGCGGTTTCGCGGGTACGGATGAGATCGGAGGTAAAAAGCGCTGTAAAAGGGCCGGGTGTCTCGGCCAGCCGTGCGGCCAACCTGATCACCTGACGCTTTCCCAGCGCAGAAAGAGGCACGTCCAGATGACCTTGAATACGCCCCTCGGCGTTGTAATCGGTTTCCCCGTGGCGGATCAGCCAGAGCTCCCTCACACTATCTCCACCCGCGCCGATGGGGTGATCTCCCCGACCCAGCGA
The DNA here is from genome assembly GCA_964402875.1 of uncultured bacterium. GTDB lineage: Bacteria > Deinococcota > Deinococci > Deinococcales > Marinithermaceae > CAYODT01. The sequence goes on from CAYODT010000009.1 coordinate 45,822, forward strand.
GACTCTTCCAGTAGCTCCAGGGCGGCCTGCGCCTGCGCCGGGTCCATTACCACCAAATAACCCAGCCCCATATTAAATATACGGAACATCTCCGCGGTATCGATATCGCCGCTTTCCTGCAGAATCCTGAAGATGGGGGGCTCGAGCCAACGCCCCCGCTCGAGCCTGGCTCCAAGGCCCTTCGGTAGCACCCGGGGCAGGTTACCCGCTACTCCTCCGCCGGTGATATGTGCCATAGCCCGCACCTCCATGCCGCTGGCCAGCAGCCGTGAGACCGGCTCCAGGTAGCTTCGGTGCGGCTTGAGTAGGGCCTCTTGCAGGCTTAATCCGCCCAGTTCCGGGGGGTGGCTCTGGAGGTCGCGCCCGGCTAGGGCGCGGCGGGCTAACGTGTAGCCGTTGGTATGCAGTCCCGTGGAGAGAAGCGCCAATACCACATCGCCGGGGCGCACGTTCTTGCCGTCCACGATCTGCCCCCGCTCGACCGCGCCCACGATGGTCCCGGCCAGCTCGAGCGCTCCCGGCTGGTAGACCCCCGGTATCTCGGCGGTTTCTCCGGCCAGCAGGGGTATACCCGCCGCGCGGCAGGCCTCGGCCAAGGAGGTTAATACTAATTTCAGTACCTCGGGGTCCAGGTGGGCACTGGCCAGGTAGTCGAGGAAGAATAGCGGATAGGCCCCCTGGACCAACAAATCGTTGATGCTGTGGTTCACCAGGTCAAACCCCAGCCCCTGGTAGTGGTTACCGGCGACCGCCAGTAAGGTTTTGCTGCCCACGCCGTCGGTGCTGGCTACCAGCACCGGTGCCTCCATAGAGGCCAAGGCGTGGGCATCGAACAGCCCGCCAAAGGCTCCCAGCCCCCAGAGCACCTCGGGGGTATAGCTCTGGCGGATCTTCTCGCTGGCTGCTTTTAGCGCGTCGCTCTTTCTGGTGATGTCTACCCCGGCTTCCTGGTAGTTCACGCCTACTCCTTGGTGAGTCCTAGGGCGTCATGCAGCAGGGTCCGTACCAGCGCAGGCTTCGCGGTACCCCGCGTAACCTTCATCACCTGTCCCAGCAGGGCGTTGATAGCCTGCAGCTTACCGTCCAGAATCTCCGCTACCACCTTGGGGTTGCGGTCTAGAACCTCGTGGCAGACAGCTCGTAAGGCCACCTTATCGGTTATGGCTTCGAGGCTACGTGCCCACACTAGGGCACGGGGGTCCGCGCCCTGCATCACCTCGGGCAGCAAGGCCTTAGCTACCCGGCCGGTGATCTGGCCACCCTCCACCAGTTCAACCAAGGCACCCAGAAGGCGGGGCTGCAGCCGAGTCTCTTCGAGCGAAAGGCCCCGCTCGCCCAGGTAGCCGCTGAGATCTGCGTTAATCCAGTTAGCCACCTTCTGCGGGCTGGCCCCAGGGGCTTCGCGCAGCGTCTGATCGAGTAGTGTCGAGAAGGCTGGCGAGCCAGCCAGTAGGTCGGCATCGTACGATTTTATGCCAAGCCGTAGATAACGCTGCTGCTTGCTTGCGGGCAGCTCGGGCATGGCCTCGCGAACACGGTCCAACCAGTCCTGTCCGATCTTCAACGGACCCAGATCGGGATCGGGAAAGTAGCGATAGTCGGCCTCGGCCTCTTTACTGCGCAGCGGGCGGGTTTTTCCACTAGACTCGTCGAAGGCCAGCGTGGCTTGCTCGATGGTTGCGCCGGCCTCTAGTAGTGCCGTCTGTCTCTTGATCTCGTACTCCAAGGCGCGTTTCACGCTCCTGAAGGAATTGAGGTTCTTGATTTCCACCTTGATACCCAGAGGCCCGCTTGGCTTATGTAGCGAAAGGTTCACATCGGCCCGCATCTTGCCCTCCTCGGGGTTGGCGTCGGAGATGCCTAGTGTCTGGGCAATGGAGCGAATCAGGCTCATGAATCTGCGGGCCTCATCGGGGCTTTTGATATCGGGCCCGGTGACCATCTCCAACAGTGGGCTACCGGCCCGGTTAAGGTCTATCAGGCTGTATGCACCGTGCGCCGGATGTACCGATTTGCCGGCGTCTTCCTCCAGATGTACTCTTTTAATGCTGATTCTATGCTCGTCCAGCTCGAGCCACCCATCCTCTGCAAGGGGCTGATCATACTGGCTGATCTGATAGTTTTTGGGGTTGTCGGGGTAGAAGTAGTTCTTACGGTGAAATTGCGTTACCTTAGCTATGCGGCAGTTAAGCGCCAGACCGAACATGAGCCCGAAGCCCACCGCTTTTGCATTTATAACTGGTAGAACCCCAGGCAGACCCAGGCAGACCGGGCAGGTGTGGGTATCGGCGGGCTGACCAAAGTAGTCAGTTCGGCAACCACAAAACATCTTGCTTAGAGTCTTCAGGTGTAGGTGGATCTCAAGACCAATCACCGGCTCATACATATCAAGGGACATTATAAAAGCGATAAAGAAAGCCGGGCTTTTCCCGGCTGCTGATAATTTCAGTATAGCGCGTTATGCGCTATACAGCAAGCCCATGCAATCGGCCGGGCAGATATGCTTCTCGCCAGGCCAAAGGTGGCCTCTACATCCCCGAGATACCCCCTGTTCAATCACTCTCGCGAAATGCATGTAGTTCCCCCGCCAAGGTGGCTACAAAGAGGCTTTGATGATAGGGAAACGGAGCGGCCTGTACAGGCCCCAGCCCCTCCACGCGCCACACTTCCTCGCCGGTATCGGCCCTGAGCGCTAACAATAATCCCCCCTCATCAGCAACGTAGAGGTAGCCGCCGGCTAGAACCGGTCCGGCGGTCAGGCGCCCGGTTTCCTTGACCCAAAGCTCATTGCCGCTGTGTAAGTCCAGCGCGTAAAGCCCCCCGTCCCAGCCGCCTACGTATACCCGGCCCTGGCCAGCGGCAGGGCTATCCCAGATGCCGCTTTCAATATCGAAGGTCCACATTACCTCCATCGCGACCGGATCAAAGCCATGCACCTCTCCGGCCCAAGTGGGCACTACCAGCACACCCTCGGCGGCTGCTAGATGCGCATGAATTGGCCCAGTTTCTACCTTGTAGCGAAGATGTCCGCTACCGGGCTCGAGTGCGAAGAGCCAACCGTTTTCGCTGGCTACAAACAGCTGTTTCCGGTAGAGCGTAGGTCCGGCGCTCAGCTGGCCACCGGCCTCGAAGACCCATAGCAACTTGCCCGAATCGGCATAGGCATACAAATAGCCATCCCGTCCGGCCAAGTAGAGCCGACCTGCAACCTTCAGGGGGCTGGCGGTTATTTCCGCTCCACTGGTGCACTCGAAGGCCAGCTGCCCTTGTTCCAGGTCATATGCCCGCAGTTTGCCGTCCCAGGCAGCGTAATAGGCGCGCTGGTCTGAAAGCAACGCGGGTGCGGTGACCTCGTCCGTAGCGGGCAGTACCTCTTCCAAGCGTAGAGGTTGCGTTCTTATCAGAGCCAGCCGCCCGGCTGTGCTGCCCAGAGCCAGCAGACCCTCGCGGGCCACCAGCTCGGCGGGCCATGCCACCTCCCCCTCTAGCTTCAAGCGGCCCGCCGCCTTGAGCCGTGCGGGCTCGGCGGGGCCGGTGGGTGCATGTCCACTGCGTGAGAATCCCGAGCGTGCGGTGGCATGTAGGCTCTCGGTTACCTGCCGCAGGATTTGCTCCAGGCGAAGACGGGCGGCTGCCGCGCTGCTGGGGCGATCTTCAGGTTCTTTAGCCAGCAGCTCGAGCACCAGCCGAGCCACTGCTTCGGGAATAGCGGGGTTGTAGTCCTGTGGTGAGGGTGGGGCCTCGTAAACATGCTGATAGAGGATAGCTTGGTCGTTCTCACCCGCGAAAGGGGCCGTGCCGGTCAAGGCCCGGTAGAGGAGTACGCCCAGGCTGTATAGGTCGGCCTGGGGCGTGAGCGGATGCCCCTTGGCCTGCTCAGGGGCCATGTACTGAGGGGTACCCAAAGTGTAGCCGGTGCGCGTGAAGTGACGGGTGACATCGGCCATATAGGCCAGGCCGAAGTCCATGATTTTAGGGTGGTTCTCCCGGCTCAAGAGGATATTTTTCGGCGTCAGGTCGCGATGGAGAATGCCCGAGCGGTGTAGATAGTCAAGCGCATCTAACACCTGGTGGCTCACCCTCAACAGCAACAGGCCCTCCTGGCCGTGCTCGTAGGGACCCAGCTGCACGATGCTGCCTCCCTCGACCAGTTCCATCACGAAGTAGGTACGCCCCCCGGTTTCTCCTAGGTCGTAGATATGCACCACGCCGGGGTGGTGCAACCGGGAAAGCGCGCGGATTTCCTGCTGGAAGCGGCCCTGTTCACTGGGGTGAACGTGTGCATAAAGCAGCTTTACGGCCACCTCGCGGCCGATACGCTCGTCGCGCGCCTTCCATACCTCAGCCATACCGCCCTCGCCGATCTTCTCCAGAAGGCGGTAGCGGTCCCTAAGCAGCTCCACGGACTCTATTGTACGGAAGCGCGGTTTACCCGGGGGGTTCTTCGGTGGTGTCCTCGCCGGTAAGTTCATTAGTCAACTCGGAGAGCTCCGTCTCGCCGGCTTCCAGCTCGCGTGCGATTTTCTGGATAGCCAAGCGCACCACCTCGGACTTCGAGACCAGCCGCTCGGGGCTGGAAAGCTCGTAGGCCACCTTGGTAAGCAGGGCGGCTTGGTCTTCGCTGATGACTACCTGGAGACGCTTTTTCTCCTTCTTAGGCATAGCCTCCTCGTTAGACTTTCATTGTAGCATCAAGAGGCAGTGGTTGACAGCCCTAAGGTGATGCTCTAGACTACACATACGTACGATGTGTAACTTACACATCTTGAGTATCAAGGGAGGATTGGATAGCGTGCAAGCGCCGCTTGTGATCACCGGGGGTCGGCCACTGAGAGGTGAGGTCGAGGTAAGGCCTGCCAAGAATGCTGCTTTGCCGATCATAGCCGCGACGCTATTGACCGACCAACCGGTAGTGCTGGACGAGGCGCCCAGGCTCAAGGACATTGAGGTATTACTCGAGCTTCTTGGTCATCTGGGTACCCAGTACGCCTGGGAAGGCAGCAGGCTGCACCTCTTTACTCCGCGAATCCTGCACACCGAAGCGCCGTATGAACTGATGAGCAAGATGCGAGCCAGCTTTATCGTGCTGGGTGCGCTGGTGGCCAGAGCTGGCGAGGGCCGGGTTTCGATGCCCGGCGGCTGTGCCTTCGGGCCCAGACCGGTAGACCTTCACGTTAAGGCTCTACGAGCGCTGGGTGCCGAGGTCGGTGAGGAAGATGGCGCCTTTTGGGCCCGCACGGCCAAACCCCTGGCCGGCCGGGTAGTTTTCGACATTCCCACCGTGACCGGTACTGAACACATGATGATCGCCGCTGCTCTGGGCGAGACCGATGTCACCCTGATCAACGCTGCGCAAGAGCCCGAGGTGGAAGACCTGGGCCGTTTCTTGAGCGTGCTTGGAGCCGACGTACAAGGGTTGGGCACCTCGATGATTCGCGTGCGCGGTGCACGCAGGCTTGGGGGTGCCCGCTACCGCATCATCCCTGACCGTATTGAGGCTGGCACTTATCTCCTGGCCGCCGCGGCCACGCGCGGGGATGTTACCGTACGTAACGTGCGGCCCGAGTATTTGGACGCGCTCTTAACCAAGCTTTCGGAGAGTGGTCACCGTATTGACCAGGGTATTGATTGGGTGCGGCTGGTGGCCTGTGAGCATCCGGTGCCGTTCAACGTGGAGGCCCGCGAGTATCCTGGTTTTCCTACCGACCTCCAACCCCCAGTGACGGCCTATCTGGCTACGGTGGAGGATGTTTCGCTGGTTACCGATAGGGTCTACCCGGACCGCTTCACCCATGTGGGTGAATTGGCCCGTATGGGTGCGCAGATGACTCTAAAAGACCGCGTACTCGCCGTACGGGGTGGGAGGCTCCACGGGGCCGTAGTCAAGGCCTTCGATATCCGTGCCGGAGCGTCTTTACTAATTGCTGCACTGGCTGCCGAGGGAGAAAGTACCCTTGAAGGCATGAACCATGTAGTACGTGGGTACCAGCGTATCGACCTCCAGTTCGAGCGCTTGGGCGCAAGGATGGGTGCTCTAGCTCCCGTTGTGGCACAGGCCGCCGACTGAAGCTTGGCTTTTGGCATCGGCCCACGCCACGATACCGATCCGATGTTGCACATCTACTGGGCTGCGTTCTCCTGCGGGCTCAAGTCAAAATAATGGCGGATGATTGCGCGAACCTGGGGTGATAGAGGTGTTTCCTGCAGATAGGTTTCCGCTTGGCGTTGCACCTCTATGGGTGGGCGGCCTTCCTGCCAAGGAACTGGTAGGGGAGACTGGCTGCTCGCTGGCCCCCCGGCGATGAGCGGGGTGGGGTTGCCTGTCGGCGTAGGTAGGACGGAGGTATTTCGGGGCATGGGGTTCGTGGGAGTGGCGCGCACTCCCGGACTACCTGCGCTTCTGGAGTTTGCCTGTCTGCCAGGCGCTCCCCCGGATGCAGCTGTTGGCGCGGACGTAGCATCCCGGACCCGCGCGGCGGCGGGAGGAGCGGCCTTTTTAGCCGGCTGATTATTGGCGGACGAGCGTGTGGACTCTTTTCCGCTCGGCTTTGCGGCACCGGCTTGCTTGCTCGCCAAGCCAGGTGGTGGTTGTGACCGGGAGCCTGCCGCCTTCCTGCCGCCTTCCTTCTTGCCTGCCCGGGGTTCACCCGCCTTGGCGGGTGCTTTCGTTGCCCGTCTTGCCGCCACACCCTTTGCGCCGGGTTGTTCGGTGGAACCGCGGTTTTCACTCGATTGGAGCGGTGTAGCTTCGGAGGACTGGCTGGAAGGTCCATCTGTGGACTGGGTGATGGTCTGCCGGGGTATGGGTCTGCCGGTGTGCGGTGGGACCCAGGCCGCTACCAACAGCAATCCCCAGACTGCCATGGCAACCCAAGGGAAGCGGGGAGGCTTGGCTTCCAAGCATGAGGCTGCTGCCCGGGCCTCCAATTCTGGTAGACCGGGGTGGTCTGGCGGGGTCTCCAAGGCACTGCGGTAGGCCAGTCCACAGCGCGCGTCGATCCGGCGTAGTGCGGCGGCGCGTGCCGCCGGGTAGGGCCAGGCCAACGCCAGTAGCGAAGCCAGCGTCCAGGCGGCGTGAACGTACCAAGCGACCGGTAAGAGCAGTGCGGCCAGCGCCAAACCCAGCCATACCCGTCGCCCCCAGGCCAGCCGACCCGCCCAGGCAAGGTGCATTCTCATGACTCAAGCCTAGCCCCTAAGGTGGAGGTGTTGAGTGGCCCGCATTACCGAGCCTGACTGCCTGAAATGGGGCCGGTCAAGGGTTGGGGGATTTTATATATGCCATAGGCACGAACAGGCCGGCCTGGTGGGTTACCCTGGTGGCTCCTGGCGCTTGGGCGGGGGCTATCCTCGGCTACGCGCGGCGTCAACCCCCTGGGTGCAGCCGTAGATAGCCCGGTTCTCCCGGGACCGGTTCCGCAACCAGCTCCCCTGCCAGTGGGGCCTGGTTACTTAAGATGAAATATGCCGAATGGAAAACCTAAGGGCTGCC
>CAYODT010000009.1:53413-59184 GCA_964402875.1 uncultured bacterium
GTGGGGCCTGGTTACTTAAGATGAAATATGCCGAATGGAAAACCTAAGGGCTGCCATACTGCGGGCAGTGTGTGGTACGGAGGGCCGGCGCAACGGTGCAGGTTGAGAACACGGTGACGGCCGGGTCACGGTCTGGGTAGGTAGGGCGGCCGTCGATCCGCGGGAAGCTTACGTCGAAGCGAATAATTGCCCGGCTACGGCCCAGTCGAGGCCCACCGGGATGGATCTCTATCAGAGTGTTTTAGGCCTTCCGCTCCACCAGGGTGGCCAACAGGGTAGCCAGGGTGCTGGCCGCCTTCTTACCGGGAAGCACAGCAAATACCGGCTCGAGCGACGCGAGTGCGGTTGCCGCGAGCGAGTGGGCCTGCGTCAACACCTTCTTCACCCAACCGCCCTCTAACAATTGCCGATGTAGCCAAGCCACCTCCGTGCCCGATTTATCTCTGCGGGATAGACGTAAAAGGCGCACCGCGCGCTCTCTCTCGGCTGGCTCAGCCTGCTCCAGGTAGGAGAGCAGGATTAAGGTGCGCTTACCCTCCCACAGGTCTCCAGCGATCTCTTTACCGTAACCTTCCGGGTCGCCCTGTAGGTTGAGCGCATCGTCCACGATTTGGAAAGCTGCGCCCAGGGTGCCTCCGGCGGTTTTAAAAGCGGGATGCGGTGTTGCTCCGGATATCAAGGCGCCCAGCTCGAGCGGTGCCACCACGGTGTACACGGCAGCCTTCTTATGCACCATCTCGAAGTAGTCGGCGGCGGTGAGATCGAAGCGGCCCGCCTTGATCCAGCTGAGATCAAGGTGCTGGCCCAGGGCGGTGGTTTCCACCATACGCGCGAAGACCTCCAGCACGGCGGAAGGTACTTGGGCCTCGGCCAGGACGCGCCACATAGTGGCATGCAGTGCGTCGCCGGCGTTGAGCGCCAGCGGTAGGCCCGCGATATGGTGCAGGGTGGGCCGGCCCCTGCGCTGGTCGGAGTCGTCCTCGATATCGTCGTGGATAAGGACCCAGTTCTGGAACAGCTCGAGCGCTGCAGCTAGCGGCATAGCCGCTTCCCGGCTGCTTCCGTGGGCCTCGGCGGAAAGCAGCAGCAGCCGGCCGCGGAGCAATTTCCCCTCGCGCAGGGGGTAGTCCCGCAACAGTCGCGCGAAGTCGGCCAGTTCCGGCCGGGACGCGTTTTGGGGGTTGGGCAGGCGTGATAGCAGGTAGGTTTGAATGGGATGGGACATCCCCCATATTCTACGGGAGTCTGGAAGGCTGTTTTCTGGCTTAGGCCCCGGCTACCTGCAGCACCGCCGAGCCCTCCAACCGGCCCCCACGCATGTCCTCGAGGGCTTGGACGGCTTCCTCCAACGGATATACGCGCACCTTGGCGCGGACGGGAACCTGGGGGGCCAGGGCCAAGAAGGCTTCGCCGTCCGCGCGGGTGAGGTTGGCTACTGAGCGGACCACCCGCTCTTCCCACAGCAAGCTGTAGGGAAAGCTGGGAATATCACTCATGTGAATTCCCGCGGTCACCACTACGCCGCCCCGGTCCACGGCGGACAGAGCCTTGGGTACCAGGCCGCCCACCGGCGCGAAAAGGATAGCCGCATCCAGCGGTTCTGGTGGTACTTGGTCCGAACCTCCGGCCCAGTGTGCGCCCAGCTCGAGCGCAAACTGCTGAGTAGCCCGGTCGTTTGGCCGCGTGAACGCGAAGACCTGCCGCCCTTCATGGTGGGCTACCTGCGCGATAAGATGCGCAGCCGACCCAAAGCCGTAGAGGCCGAGCCTTTGAGCGTCCCCTGCAAGGCGGTAAGCCCGGTAGCCGATCAGACCTGCGCACAGCCAAGGCGCCATGTCCACGGGGTTGAGGTCCGGGGGAAGGGGATATATGAAATTAGCCTCGGCCAGGGTGTACTCAGCGTAGCCGCCGTCTTGATGGTAGCCGGTGAAGCGGGCTTTTTCGCAAAGGTTTTCCTGGCCACGCCGACAGTAGCGGCATTGGCCGCAGGTGTAGCCCAACCAAGGTAGGCCCACGCGGTCGCCGACCGACCAGCGTATTTTCCCCTCGCCGAGCTTGTCCACCAAGCCAACCACCTGGTGACCGGGCACCAAGGGGCTTTTTACCATGGGTAGGTCGCCGTCGGCGATGTGTAGGTCGGTGCGGCAAACACCGCAGGCGAGTACCCTTAGACGGACCTGTCCGGGCCCCGGTTCGGGTATCGGGAGTTCTGAAAAGCGCAATGGTTTTCCGGGAGCATCCAATAACATGGCTTTCATGCTCCATTATTGCGCTGTTTCTCCGGGAGCGATAAACTTACGCATGCCTCATCCATACGACAATCTGCGCGCAGAAAACCTGCGGGGTAAACACTCGATCAAGTGGAGTAAGTACGCAGAAGATGTTCTGCCGCTTTGGGTAGCCGATATGGACTTTCCATTGGCCGAGCCCATCCTAGCTGCGCTCAAGGATAGGCTGGGGCGCAATATCGGCTACGGGCCGTTCGAGGGGCAACCCGAGCTTCTGGAGGCCACCGCTGAGAGACAGTATCGCCAACACGGCTGGCGCGTCTCGCCCGAGCAGCTGTGGCTGATCAGTGGGGTGGTACCGGGGCTGTACGCCGCGGTGCACGCACTCTCGATGCGTGACGAGCACGTACTAACCCAGGCTCCCATCTACCCGCCCTTTATTGGCGCGATCCGTGATTCCGGCCGGCAGCCGGCTTTTAATCCGCTGGTAGACACCAGTCGCGGTTTCGAGATCGATTTTGAGCAGCTCGAGCGACAGATCACCCCGGACACAAGGCTGTTGATGCTATGCAGTCCCCACAACCCCACCGGCCGGGTCTGGCGACGCGGCGAACTGGAGCGCCTGGCCGAGCTTGTCCTAAAACACCGGCTCTGGGTAGTTTCCGACGAGTTGCATGCCGAACTGCGCTACGGCAGTAAGCACATCCCTTTTGCCAGCCTGGACCGCGATGTCAGCATGCGCACCGTCACGCTTACCGGCCCCTGCAAGAGCTTTAACTTCGCGGGGCTGGGTGCGGGTGTAGCCATCTCGGAGAACCCCAGCTTGCTGAAGGCCATGCGGCAGGCCTCGGCGGGGTTCTTGCGCGCGCCCAACGTAATGTCGCAGGCGGCTATGCTGGCGGCGTATCGCCAGGGTGAGGCCTGGTTTCGCGAGACCCTGGCCTACCTGCAAGGCAACCGGGACCGGGTGGCCGGGTTCGTGCGCGAACGCTTGCCCGAGGTGCATTTCCACACTCCCGAGTCCACTTACCTGGCTTGGTTTGATCTGCGCGGCACATCCATCTCCGAACGGGCTTTCCAGACCGTACTGGAAGAGGGCCGGCTGGCGCTCAATGATGGGGCGTCCTTCGGGCCCGGGGGAGAGGGGTTTTTGCGGCTCAACTTCGCCACGGGAAGAAATATCTTAGACGAGGCCCTAGAGCGCCTGGCGGGTGTACTCGTTAGGCATAGGACCGTATAGAACCGCGCCTACCCCAGGCCAGGTGCTACTTAACGCAAATGAGCTTGGCGCAGCTAAAAACCGGACTGACGGCGAAACGCAGCTATTCCGAGACGGGCCGTACCCCTATGTTTCGCAAATTTAGACCACAACTGATCGAGACGTAGGCCGTGCTGCCCGGGACCAGGGGTTCTAAGCAGACCACCAGAGCAACCAGGTCTACAATCGGCGTCCCCCGCTTGCTTGAGAAAGGCTGACTGCAGGCCGCTAACGCTCGGCTCAGGTTTCGGCGTCCGGGGAGGAATTTACGCGTCGTCCCACCTTCCACTCCAGCCCGGCCCAAACGAAGTCCTCGATATCGCCGTCGAGTACGTTCTGGGTGTCGTGCCGCATCAGCCCGCTGCGATGATCCTTGATATACTGCTTGTCCAACACGTAGCTGCGAATCTGGCTGCCCCACTCGATGGGTCGCGCGTCGCCACGACGCTTAGCCAGCTCCTGCTGCTTCTTATCCCACTCGATCTTGAACAGCCGCGCACGCAGCACCCGCATGGCCATCTCTTTGTTTTTGTGCTGGCTACGGGTGACCTGGCTGGTGACAATCATACCGGTGGGGATGTGCACCACGCGCACCGCGCTGTCGGTGGTATTCACGCCTTGGCCGCCGTGGCCCTGGGCGCGGAAGACATCGAAACGCAGGTCTTCCGGACGAATCACTAGGTTCACCGAGTCATCCACCTCGGGCATTACCTCCAACGCCGCGAACGAGGTGTGCCGGCGGCCGGAGGAATCGAAGGGCGAGGGGCGCACCAGTCGATGCACGCCGCCCTCCGCCGACAGCAGGCCGTAGGCATTCTCGCCTCGCACGATCAACTCGGCCGAGTCTATCCCCGCTTCGGCTCCCGGTGTGATCTCCACCAGATCGACCGAGAATCCCATGTGTTCCACAAAGTGTAGGTACATACGCAAGAGCATCTCGGCCCAGTCGCAGGCCTCGGTGCCGCCTGCGCCGGGGGTGATACGCATCACAGCGTTCTTATCGGAGTAAGGGTCGGCCAGTAGAGTGCTGTGGTAAAGGACACGCAGCTCGCTTTTGAGCGCTTCGATATCGGGCTCGAGCTGGTCTCTTTCATGCTCATCCAACTCGTTCCATAGCTCATCCAAACCCTCCAGATCGGAGGACAAGCGTTGATACCCGTCCACGGCCTGGCGCAGCCGCGCCGCTTCCTGGCTTACTTCACGCGCATGACCCGCGTCGTTCCAAAATCCTTCGCTGCCTAGCTCGAGCTCCAATACTTCAAGCTTGGCCTGTTTACCGGGTATGTCAAAGATACCCCCGTAGATCGGCGAGTCGAGCCCTAAGGGCTTCTATATCCATGGCTGCTCATCTTAGCAGCAGCCCCGGCTTTTTTACAGCCCCATTCTTCGCGCCGTAGCCGCCAAATGGGCGGGGCTTGCGCCCACTCGGCTGGTCTGCTATATTGCCGGTGGGAACGTGATCCGCGGTAGCTCAGCTGGTAGAGCGGTCGGCTGTTAACCGATTGGTCGCAGGTTCGAGTCCTGCCCGCGGAGCCAAGATTCAGTCCGCCGATCCCGGCGGTTCTCTTTGTGCTGGTACAAAGCCCCGAGTGGTAGCCCCTTCGGGGTTTTGTCGCTTCTCGTATCTTCGCCCACCTACACCGCTTAGCACACTCATTTCACACACCCGTTTTCCGAAGCCGGCCTGTTTCACAGCTCAGTTGTGCCCAAGTTGGCCACACCGACATTAAGGCCCCGGCTGCCTTTCCGGCACCGTGATCGGTCCGGGCCCGCCTGTATGTAGATATACCGGATATGAGGAGTACACTGGAGCAGGCATGAACAACGGTATCCGCGGGAAGGGGCTCCACGGGCGTTCCGGAACGGAAGAGCACCAGGTAATTCCCTTCCAGGACTCTGGCTCGGAGAGACTGTATTCAAGTATCCGATTTCTGATTACTAAACTGCTACAAGGTAACCAACGGGCCAACCTAGAACTTTGACGACGACACAGCGCTCAAATTTTACCGGTTGCAGAAGATGGGCGAGAGATTAATCAAACTGAAGGATAGATCTGAGAGCAGGCCAGAAATCGCAAGTGAAAGGGAGGCAGATCATGATCCCTACGGAAGACGAGCGAACCTGCCAATTCAAGGCCCTGACGGACTTGTGGACAGGTTCGGTTGACGGGAAACACGACCGCCTTATCACCACCGGATTGCTTGGCTCTATCCGCTGGTGGTTCGAGGTGCTGGTGCGCGGTCTGGGCGGCAGCGCCTGCGATCCCACCGACACGAAATGTGAAG
>CAYODT010000010.1:0-26626 GCA_964402875.1 uncultured bacterium
CAGATCCGAGCAAGGAGGAGAAACACATGGCAAACTCGAAGCACATGGCAAACTCCACGACCAACCCGATGGTGGACATGGTGGCAGCCTTGGCGCAGATGCCAGCAGAGCGCCGCGACGACATGATGCGTGATCGGCTGCTCACCTTCGCCGAGCAGCCGTCCGAACAGCGCAATCAATCGATGCGCATGATGCTCGAAGCTCTGGTGACACTGCCTCCCGAAAAGCAGGCCGTCCTCACGGAGGCCCGCATGCGTGCGCTGGTTGGACTGTCCCCCGAGGCGCGGATGGTGCTCTGTCGCAAGCCCACATGCGCTTGTTGAACGACTTGCCGGCGGCTGAGAAACAGGCTGAGATGCAACGGATGCAGAAGGCCACCGCGGCTCTTCCACCGGACGCGCGCCAGATGATGACGAAGATGATGCAACAGCCAGCCCCGGCGGGCGCCGCACCAATGGTGACCCCGCCCAGCGTTCCGCGTTCGCAACACCAAGCCGCGGGTGCAGGTACGCTCGCGTGGCTCACGGCAGCCTTAGGCGTCTGGCTGTTCCTATCCGCCTGGATCCTGGGGTTCTACGGCATCGGCGCGGCGTTGTGGAGCGGGCTCATTGTGGGCGGCGCGGTGGTCATTCTGTCCCTGATCGCCTTGACCCAGCGATCGCTATCCTGGCTCAACGCGATCCTCGGCGCGTACGTGGTGGCAACCCCCTTCCTCTTCGCCTTCTCTGGTCATGCCGTGGCCCTCGTCAATGACCTGATCGTGGGTGCCGCGATCGCCATAGCCGCAGTCGTCCACGCCAGTTCGCGCCGTGTGTCCTAAACGCGCCCTAGACCGCGAACATGACGCCGCCCAGTTGCTCGATCTTGATGCCCTGGCCGCCGCCGAGTGTGCGCGGCGGAACGCCTACTGCCCCTACTCGCATTTCGCGGTGGGGGCGGCGGCGCTCTTCGCCAGCAGCCGTATCTACATCGGGGCGGATGTCGAGAACGCTTCGTTCCCGGCCTCACGCTGCGCGGAGCAAGCGGCCCTTCTCGCCGGGCTCAGCGCCGGCGAGGCGAAGGTCCAAGCGCTGGTGGTCGTGACCGACAGTTCGCCTCCGGCGGCCCCCTGCGGCGTGTGCCGCCAGACCCTAGTGGAGCACGGACCACGCGCCTGGGTGATCGCAGCCAACCTCGAGGGTCAACAACAGAGTTTCAAGATCCACGATCTGCTCTCCCGCAACACTTCCACCTCGAGCCGCAGGAAGGTAGCACTATGGACCACGCGGCAGCCGCAGGCGAAGCCTCCTCCAGCGGCGACACCGCCCAGCCCGAACACCAGGCTGGCAGCGGCTCCGGTGAGCGCAAGCCTCCGCCATAAACAATGTCCGCCAGCGACGCTTCGCCGTTCCGGCGTTGGGCGTTATCCTTCGCGCCCCTTGCAGCCGCCTGCTGCGCCGTGCTATAGGCCGCGGCCACGCCCGCCAGCGCGGGATCCCCATCCATCGAGAACAGCCGCTCAAGCGGGTCGTCACCACGCAGCAGACCCCACAACAGCAAGCCCGTCGCTATGATCGCTGCGACCAACCCGAGTCCCGAACGGAGCGGCAGGTCGACGAGCGCGGCCAACGCGGCCGCCGACATTACACCGGATATGAATGTGGTCACGTTACCCTCCCTCGCGATCCCCCCGCGCCCGCGCCGCTGGCAGCGTCCATCGCGCGCATCATAGCGCGTCTGGCGTCCGCCGGTAACGTCGCCAGCACCTCGGTCTGGGTTTCCATCAGCGAACGCCGCTGACTCTGCGTCAACGACCCCAACCCACCGACCATCCAGGCAACGTGTTTGCGCCGCTGATTCTCCGGCAGCCCCGCCAACACCCGGATGCGGCGCTCCAGCAACCACCGGCGCCGGTCCTCCGGCTGGTCAGCGATCACTCCTGCCATGGACACCATCGTCGCCTCAAGCTCGTTGCGAAGCGCCACCGGGCGTAACCCAAGGATCAACAGCGAACCCAGCACGAACAACCCCAGGCCTACGTCGAATCCGATCGGATTCGACCCTGGATGAAAACCGATCACGCCGGTCACCCGCACCGGCGGCAGGTTCAACAATTGCATGGTAGCCACAAACAGCGCGAGAATGCCCAACCACAACAACACCTGTAGGAGAAAACGTTCGCTCCACGATTCCATTCCTTCCCGCAGACGCATCTTCAGGAGCGCACGCAGCGGCACCAGCAGCACCACGCCGGCAACTAGCGAAACAACACCGACGACCTGTGTAACGCTCGAGCCGCCGAGGAAGGCGTTGAATGGCTGCCGCACGCCCAGGGTTTCGAATGGGATTCCCCCAAAGAAGGCGTTGACGAATCCGTACAAGAGTACGCCCAGCCCCAACACCAACAGGCTCTCGGATGCCAGAGCATACCCCCAACCGCGGCCCCCGACGCCCAGCATCCGCAGGCGCCGCCCACGAGCCATCTTGAAGATGCCTCGCAGCGGGATGATCGAAATGATACCGAAGAACGCGAACACGAACCCCCACCAGTTCCACTTCGGCATGTTCAAGTGGGGCTGGCTCGCCAACATGATCCCGATCCCCATCAACACGGTGCCCTTCACCAGCATTACGCCACCGGGGAGGATGTAATCGGGCCGGAACGGCATGAGCGGGCGCACCTCGAGCCCTGGCACATACGGTCCGTTACAGGCCCTCACGGCCAACCAAGCTGCAGAAAGCCAAAACCCCGCGAAACCGAGCGGCAACAGAACTGCCTTGATCGTCGACGGCGGCGCCGGCACATTCGGCAACATCGCCGCCATGTATACAAACAGCGCCATGAAGATCACCCCCGCCACGAACACCGGCGGCCGGTAATCGGCATAACGCTCCACACCGGCCAAGGGATACTGCATGATCGTCATCACGGCCGCAATCAATCATCCAACCCCCACCAAAGCACCAACCACCTGCGCCGGCACACCCCCACCCACAGCCAGCCATACGACGACATGCGCGATCAGCGCCACCGCCAACACCCCGAACTGCGGCAAGTTCCTCGAGGCACGCCAACGCGCCGACACGAAGACCACCGCCGCATACAGGCTCGGCATCGCATAAGCCACCACAACGGCAGTAATATACGCGTGCTGCGCGAAGAGTGTTGCCATAGCCAGCCACCAAGAGAACAAACTCGAGTAGAACAGCAACCAAAGTCCGACCATGGCCGCAGGTCGAACGGTCGAGTGTGTAACCGCCGCTGTGCGACCGCCCCACTGCAACGCCCAATCTCGGTTCATCACCACGATCCTCCTCGGCTCAAGCCTAGACCCTAGAGTTAACTCTATAGTCAAGCCCCGCTCCAATCGATCCTGATGCACCCCCTGCGCCTATAGCTTCGATTCCGGCACCATTCGGCCTACTGGGGGTCGCCGCCGCAAGCAAACGTCCCCGTTGCATCACCTCTGGTATCACCGCACTCAACCGTCGCACTCGCCGAGGAGATGCGCGGCGAGGATGCGGCCGCGTGCGTTCCCCGTTATGAAACGGCGGGCCGTAATACCGGAGATTCTCCGTGCTCTTCACCATCGTCTTTATTGCCGATATGCTCCGGTAACGTCAATCCACCTAAATACCCGCCCCTGCTTCTAACAGCTCGTCGTGGGTACGAGCCTGAGTAATGCGACTTTTTGCAGGCACACTGTGGGTCAGCCAGACGTTACCACCGATGACCGAGCCCTTGCCCACCACAACCCGGCCCAGAATAGTGGCCCCGGCGTAAACGATCACCTCGTCCTCCACAATAGGGTGTCTCTCAACCCCCTTAACCGGCCGGCCGTACTCGTCCAGCGTAAAGCTCCTGGCCCCAAGCGTCACCCCTTGGTAGAGGCGCACGCGGTCACCGATAATGCAGGTCTCCCCGATAACTACCCCGGTGCCGTGATCAATGAAGAAGCTTTCTCCGATCCTTGCTCCCGGGTGAATATCGATCCCGCTGAGGCTGTGCGCCTGCTCGGTAATCATCCTGGGGATGAGGGGAACCCCAAGTAGGTGCAAGGCATGGGCCAAGCGGTAATAGGTAATCGCGAGAAAGCCCGGATAACAGCAGGCGGCCTCCGCGGGGCTGGTGGCCGCCGGATCCCCCTCGTAGGTCGCCCACATATCCTTGACCAGGCGTCCTCGGATCACCGGGAGCTCATCCAGCCACGCAGCAGTGACTTCTTCAGCCGTAGGTAAATAAGCCTCCTCCACGTCCTGCCCAGCGAAGTGGCGGGCGCGGTCAATCTGCTCGGGGAAGATAGACCAAGCCCGCTCTAAAGCCGCCTCCAGGTAAGAAGCAAGCCCTTCGGGGCTGGCTAAGCCTCCGTCGGGAAAGCCGGGGAAGAGCACCTGTCTGAGAACCTCCACTCCCTCGATTACCGCCTGCCGGGCGGGAACGGGCCAACCCCCCCGTACCCCGGTCACCTGCTCGAGGAGTTCGGTCTGGTAGAGCAATCGGGAGGCTAACAAGCGGATTTGATCCGCAGGCTCGAGCTGCGGATTCGGGGCCTGGTCCCGTGGGGTCTCACGCATTTCAATCTCCCGTTGGTGGGCTTCCTTCCAGCTGCCCCCTCACGATTCCTCAAAAAGCCAAGTGCTCAGGTATCGCTCCCCGGTATCAGGCAGGATCACCACGATCCGCTTACCGTCCGACTCGGGCTGGCGAGCCAACTCCACTGCGGCCCATAACGCGGCGCCCGAGGAGATTCCCGCCAGGATACCCTCTTCCCGGGCCAGCCTCCGCGCCATTGTGCCGGCATCAGCGTCCTGCACCGCAATGATCTCATCGATCACCTCGGTATTGAGTACCTCCGGCACAAACCCCGCCCCGATTCCCTGGATCTTATGCGGCCCAGGAGAGCCGCCGGAGAGCACCGGCGAGCCTACAGGTTCAACCGCCACCACCCGCAGCGCCGAATTATAGGCCTTGAGCACCTCGGCTGCGCCGGTGATCGTCCCTCCGGTTCCCACTCCCGCAACCAGGATATCGACCCCGCCTTCCGTATCCTTCCAGATCTCCTCCGCAGTGGTCCTGCGATGGACCTCGGGGTTGGCAAGGTTTTTGAACTGCTGCAACATTAGGTAGCGGGAGTCGGAGGCCGCGAGCTCCTCGGCCTTGCGGATCGTACCCGGCATGCCTTCACCTCCGGGGGTCAACACCAATTCCGCCCCAAGGGCGGTCAGAATCCTGCGGCGTTCCAGGCTCATAGTCTCCGGCATGGTCAACGTCAGACGGTATCCTCTGGACGCGCTGACCAGAGCCAAGGCGATGCCGGTGTTCCCGCTGGTCGGCTCAAGCAGAATAGTATCCTCATGGATCTTACCTTCCCGCTCAGCGGCCTCGATCATGGAGAGCCCAATCCGGTCCTTCACGCTGGAACCTGGGTTGAAGGCTTCGAGTTTAGCTAGGATCTCAGCGCCCATATCCCGCCCAATCCGGCCTAGGCGTACTAACGGGGTTTTACCGATAAGTTGGGTGATATCTTCAGCAACCATAAGACTTCCTCCATACCATCTTAGCGACCTTCAATGGACCGATGTCTCCTGGACTGGCAGCCGTAATTGCCCATGGCGGACATCATAGATATACCCCTTGATCGATACCCCTTTCGGGATCAGGGGGTGGCCGCGAAGTGCCCGCAACTGCCGCCGAGTGGTCTTGTCCAGGTCAGTCTGCATCTTCCACCAGCGACTGACTCCCTCTGCCCCAAGCCGGAACTCTGCCAGATCCGGGTCCAGGGGTATCTGGTCCAGGGATATTCCCGCCGCTTGTTCAATCTTCTGATTCACCTGTTGCCCACTCCCAGTAAACATGCCACAGTCGGTGTGGTTAACGATGATGATCTCCTGCGTGCCGAAAACGTGGATCGAGAGAGCCACGCTGCGGATCACATCATCCGTGACCAGCCCTCCTGCATTACGAAAAATATGGGCGTCGCCTGGAACCAGGTTCAGCGCCTTCTCGATGGGAACCCGTTCATCCATGCAGGTGAGCACAAAGACGCGCTTTTTGCTGGAAACACCCAGCTCGCGTCGGTGCGCCCAGGCTTCCTCCTGCCGGATAACCTCGTCTATCTTGTCGCTGTACATCGTAACTCCTCCTATCCTGCTTCCTGTGCTGTCGGAACGCGTATGTCACTTTGTCGTTTTATTTATATTATACAAATCCGATCTATCAGATCTGTTTTTGAGTATATCATATATTGAAGTTACGCAGTTACTTTATTCGGCAGACTGGAAACGACCCTAAGCTCGGTCAGGGTCTGGGAAGACTAAGGGCTGCCCGGTTCTGGTTTCCGGAGAAGTGGCAGCCTACGAGGCCTACACCCGTCCCCTGCACCACCCGGGGAACCGGGTGGTGCAAACCCTCTTCCCAAAAAAGCAGTGATGTTCGCTGGTCAGCACTCACGGGGCAGATGAGCCGGGTACGGATCTAATCGCAGCACTAAGGATAGGTGACGCAACACCTTAATCCATAAGGTACTCTAGACCACTTTTTAGACCGGGAACGGCGGTTTAGTCCACCGGTAACGGCAGGTGTACAGCTATATCCCAGACCTACCGCGTACCGGCCGCTCGCTATAGAACGCTAGGCCCCAGCTGCCGGAATAGGGTTCTGATCATCCCGCCGCCTCGGGAGTCACAAGAGCGCGAGCAAGTGGCTCACGCCCACTCAGGTACCTGAGGGGCTCATGCTCAGGAGCTCGCGCATGGTGCCCTCCCCTAGAACCACTTTCGCAGCCAGTCCTTCTCGAACAGGACCTTACCGGCGTGCCAGTGCCGGCCGACCTTGTACGCTTTTACCTGTGGCACCGGCTCCGCGTAGAAGTCACCGCGCCCAAGGCCCGCCTTGCCATCACCGGTCTCGATAAAGCATTCGCCGTGGCCGTCGAAGCGCACAGTTTTCCCCTTACCCATGACCTCGCGAGCAATGTTGTGGGCAACAACCACGGCCTGGCTGTGGGCAAAGGTGCCGGCCTTGGGCAGCGGCTTGCCCAGTTTGAGAGGAATACCGGTGACGTCACCGATAGCGTAGACGTGGGGAAAGCGCGTCTCCAGGGTATGGCGGTCCACCGGAACCCAGCCACTCTCTCCGACAAGCCCCGACTCACGCACGGCCCGCGGCGGTTGATGTGGTGGTACATACGCCAGCAGATCGAAAGCAGCCTCGGCACCATTCGCGAAACGAATGCGCCGGGTAACGGTGTTCACCTCGGTAACCCGGTGCTCCGGATGGTAACCGATGCCCTTGGCCTCAACTATCTGGCGCAGGCCAGCCGAGAACTCGGGACCAGTCACTCCCATCGGCCCTGGCTCGGCGGCGTAGAGATCCACCTGTACCTGGTCTCGGATTTTGCGCTTGCGGCAGTCGTACTCGA
Organism: uncultured bacterium; assembly: GCA_964402875.1. Taxonomy (GTDB): domain Bacteria; phylum Deinococcota; class Deinococci; order Deinococcales; family Marinithermaceae; genus CAYODT01. Next base: position 7,401 of record CAYODT010000010.1, read on the forward strand.
GCAGCATCGCCGCCTCGTAGGGCGCCGCCGGACACTTGTAGGCGGGTGTGGCGGTCAGGACCACGATTCGGCCGGCATGGAAATCCCTCAGCGCGGCGCGCAAGCTCTCGACCCCGGCCAGAGTATAGAAGCTATGCCCCACCTCAGCCAGACCGGGGACGGCGCCGTGAACAAGCTCGGCACCGAGAGAGACAACGAGATGATCAACGGTGAGCACATCACCGTTGATGGCGACACGGCGGCGCTCCGGGTCGATGTGCTCGATTTCCCCGTGCACCACCTCGATGCCCTTGTTACGGAGCCGGTCGAGGGGGCGCGAGATCTTCTCCGCGGTGCGCAGCCCGGCCATGAGCCACAGCAGGGACGGCGCGAAGAGGTGGTCACGCTCGCGGTCCACCAGGACCACACGGTGCTGGCGGGGGAGCTTCTTACGGACTTCGACGGCGGTCACGAGCCCGCCGATACCGCCACCGAGAATGAGGATAGTCTGTGCTTGTGGCATACGTTTCTCCTATCTTCAGAACTCCAGCACGTGGTCGGCCCACTGCGTCCAGTCGGTCAACTCGTCGAGGGTGCTCCGGCGAGCTCCGTCCGCGAGTTCGCCGTCGGTCATCCCCCGGGCATCCATGCAGGTACCGCAGACGCCGACTTCAGCGCCCCGCCGCGTTATCACCCGGAGCATCATCTCAATGTTGTAGTAGCCCTGCGGGACCTTCTGGCCGTGCTTGGCACAGCTCGCCGCGTCGCCGATGAGGAATACGCGCACCTGCTCGCCGTCGCGCTTGGCAAGGGAACCGGCGAGGCGCAGACCGTTGTAGCTGCGCTCGGTACCATAGGGCGGATCGTTGAGGATGAAGAGGGTCTTGCTCATTTCGTACCCTTCCCTACTGCTCACGGCACGGCTCCGGCCTCGGTTTCAACCTTAAGCCCCCGGGCACGCCACTCGACGACGCCTTCCTCCATACGGATCGCCGAGAAACCCGCCGTGCGCAGGCGTTGCACGGCCTCCACCGCAAGCACGCAGTAGGGGCCGCGGCAGTAGGCCACCACCTCGCTGTCCCGGGGGAGTTCGGCAAACCGTCCCTCGATCTCCTCGAGTGGGACCGAGAGCGCACCCGGGATATGGCCAGCCCGGTACTCGTCGCGGGGACGCACGTCAAGCACGGTCACCTCGCCACTCCGAACGCGTTCCAAGAGGGCCTCCCGGTCGATGGCTTCCATACCTTCGCGCCCCGCCAGGAACTCCCGTCGGGCGCGCTCGATCTCGGCGAGTCGGGACTCGGCCAGAGCGCGGAGCGACTGGAAGAAGGCACACACCTCTTCATCATCAGCAAGACGGTAAGTGACGAATACACCCTCCTTCTTGACCGCCACAAGGCGGGCAGCTCGGAGGACCTGGAGGTGGTGCGAGGCATTGGCGAGGCTTAAGCCCGCCTGCCGGGCGAGGGCGTCGACGGTCCGCGGACCCTGGCACAAGAGGTCGAGCAACTCCAGCCGGCGTGCGCTCCCAACCGCCTTCCCGATGCGAGCGAACTGCTCGTAGATGGTGTCCTTATAGCGCCGGGCTGTAGTGCTCATAGCTCCTCCTCAAATCATCAAACGACTTTTTGAGTATAAGATTCTACAGGCAGCGGTGTCAAGAAGCCGCCGCGCCCTAGATACGGCGAGGGCGCCTCTGAGGAGCTGTGGCGCAGCAGACTGCTGGCTGGTCATGAACCGTTCACACGGGGAGCAACAAGGTGCGCAAATGGCTGAGGTGCGGGCGAAATATCGCAGGCCCCAAGCAACCAGGAAGACCATATCAGCGAAGTGGTCGAGGTCACAGTATCTAGAGGCCCAGTTCTTAAACAGTTTTGACAACACGATTAGGACTATCACCGGCAGGAATCTGACCAGTACCGTCGCCTTCACCGGCAGCATTATCGAAGTGATGCCGTGCCGTGCCGACGAACCGGCGCAATGAGCGAGTACAACTATGCGATACGACAGTCATCCAGCGTTTGAGAGGCTTCTCTACCGAGGATGTCATAAATTCCTCGTCCGAGGTTTCCATCTCCCCCGGGTTGAGCCACACCCCTAATTGATGTCTGGTCCCTAGCCCCCTACTCCGAACACTCAGGATAGCGCGGCGTAAATTCCGCTGCGCAATCCTCAGGGGGTATGCATCAAGATGGCCCTTGGGAGGATCCCGGCGATCCTCCGTGGCGGAAATCAGATGGGCAAGGTATACAGCTATTGAGGCGTAGCCAGGTCGTAACCGGCGTTATTGACGCACCTATTCATGTCCTCTATCCTGAGGGACGTGGCTCATACGGAACACGACCTCGGGAAGCTTAGACTTGGGGACCGACGGTTGGAAAGTCTGCTCCAAGAAGGGGGAGTAGCTGGGTGCGGCGGGGCCGGGTTCCCAACCTACGCCAAGTACCTTAAGCCGTCTTCCTACCATCTCACCAACGCTCAGGAGAGCGAACCCGGATACCTGAAGGATAAGTGGCTTTCCTCGAAATACGCCCATACCTTCACCGAGCTCTACGGGTTCCTACTTAATTGGGGGTTCGAGCGGATACTGATCGCTCCCAAGTACAAGGACCGCAACTGGTTCCTGGACCTTGAGCAAACCACGGGTGCAGTGATCCATGACTGTCGCAAAAAGCACCGGATCAATCCAGGCGAGCTGCCAGACCCTATTCTCTTCACCTATACCGACAATCAGTATGAGTTCGGGAAGGAGCAGGCTCTGATTATGGCCTGCTGTGGAATTAGGGTAGGCGGTAAGGAGCTTCCGATCGACAGAGGGTTCGTAGTCAATAACACCGAAACCCTATTCAATGTATACCAAGTGCTGGCAAACGGGGAACCTGTAACCAGCAAGTACCTCCACGTCTACGGTGAGACCCCGGCCCACGCCTTTCTCCAGGTTCCCCTGGGTACCCCGGCTGAAGACCTGTTTGTTGCCGCAGGAACCAGCCTCTCAGAGATCCAGAGCAGGGGATTCCTGGTTCTCGATGGAGGACCCGGGTGGTTCAGCGTCGTGGACCACCCGGCCTCGTATTCGGTGACGCGGCGCACCAACGCACTCCTGGTCGCGGACCCCGAGTATGCCGCCGCCGGGCTTGAGAAGGGGGACGTACGAGCGGTGTACGGGCGGCAAGGCTACCCAAGGACAGACGGCCCCGAGCCCGAGAAAGAGCCCCGTCCCAGGCTGCACCCTGAGCAAGTGCGCATCCAAATGATCGACAACCCCGGGATCAAGTCCGTCCGCGCTTCCAGGCCCGTAGTCCAGGTAGGCCAGCAGGTAGCAAGGGGAGAAGTCATTGCGACACCCGGGGCTGGAGGATTCTCAATCTATCAACACGCCTCTATCAACGGCCGGATCACCGAGGTCCGACCGGAGTGGGTGGAGATCAAGGCCACATAATTACAAGGCTAGGCCACCGATGAACTCCGATATGTAGCACTGAACTAATATCCAGCGTGATGACCACCCTCCTATCAATCCGGCCGGGTGGAAGAATAGGTGGGCTCAGGTGCACGGGGTGCATAGCCTGATACCGGGCCGGTTTTCCAAAAGGACCGCAGCGCCGGGCTAGTGTAAACAGATACCTGAGGTATGACCTGCTTGTGCCTCTAGGTGGTATTTATTGGATAATTGCACGAGTTTAGGGGCGCTTTGCCCCAGAGATTGTTTCAGCCCCGGCTTACACGGTAGGTCAATGCCTCGGCCAGGTGATCCTCACTGACTTCCGGGGCAACCGCAAGATCGGCGATGGTACGTGCCACACGGATCACCCGGTCGTAGCCTCGGGCGGTAAGCAACAATCGCTTGGTCGCAGTATCCAGAAGACTTTCGGCTCCCCTGCTGAGGTGTGCGTGAATATGCAGGGCCTTGCCGACCAACTCCGCGTTCAGTTTTTTCTGCCTGGCCAGCATATGCCCACGAGCCTCGGCCACGTGCTGCCGTATGGTCTCGGTGGGCTTACTGTGGAACTGGCCGGTAAGTTCTCTGGCCAGCAGCCGGGGTACCTGTACCACCAAGTCGAAGCGGTCCAGCAAAGGCCCTGAAATGCGGCCCGCGTAGCGTTGGCGCGTAAAGGGCGAACAAGTGCAGGAACGTTCTGGATCACCGTACCAGCCGCAGGGGCAGGGATTCATAGCCGCAACCAGCAAAAAACGTGCAGGAAAAGTAAAGCTGGCCCTAGCGCGGGCGATGGTCACCACGCCGTCTTCCAGGGGTTGGCGTAATACTTCGAGCGCGCGGCGTGAAAATTCCGGGAGCTCATCCAGGAAAAGGATGCCGTGGTGGGCCAGTGAAACCTCACCGGGGCGGGGAATGGTGCCTCCACCGATCAAGCCGGCATCGGAAACGGTGTGGTGCGGGGCACGAAAAGGGGGCACGCGAATTAGGCCGTTCATCAGCCGTCCCGCTACGGAGTGAATACGGGTGACCTCCAGCGCCCAGTCGCGGTCCAGTGTCGGGAGTAGATAAGGCAGACGCCTGGCCAGCATGGTCTTACCCGAACCCGGAGTACCCACCATCAAGACGTGGTGAAAACCTGCCGCGGCAATCTCCAGGGCCCGCTTGGCGTGCGCCTGGCCCTTGACGTCGGCAAGGTCTAGCCCTGGCTTACCGAGCTGTGCCGGCTCGCCAGGCTGCACCGGCACAAGTATCGTTTCGCCTCGCAGGAATTCCACCGCCTGTGGAAGATCTCTGGGCGCATATACCTCCAAGCCCTCCACCAGAGCCGCTTCCTCGGCCGAACCGGGTGGGAGCATCAGCCGGGTCATACCGACGCTGAGGGCACCAAGCGCTAGATTCACCGCCCCGGTGATCATACGCAGTCCACCGTCAAGTGCAAGCTCGCCCGCCGGCGAAATAGTATCCAGAGCCCCTGCCGGAAACACCCCTTGCGCTGCCAGCAACGCTAGGGCAATGGGCAGGTCGTAGCGAGGACCCTCTTTCTTCAGTTCAGCCGGAGCCAGATTGACTACAATACGGGCTTGCGGATAGGGCAGGCCGGCATTCTTAATAGCTGCGCGTACGCGATCACGCGACTCCTGAACCGCGGCATCCGGCAAGCCCACCACGGTATATCCCGGTAGACCGGGTGAAACATCCACCTCAACGATGACCGGGTAGGCGTCCAACCCGTGCAAGGTAAAGGTCTGGCTTGTAGCCAACACAGGTCTCAGGATATACCGCAAACACCCACAGGACAGCGGCAAGTGGTTAAACTTTGATGCGTGCTGCGGGAAAGGTTCACCTTCGGGGCATTCCTAGGCCTGTTTGTAGTAGGTACGTTGGTGTCCGCCCCTGGCGCGCTGCTGCCTGCTTGGACGGCGGATTTTGGCCCGGATGTGCACCGGGCCATGGGACTGTTCTTCAATATGGTGCTGCTCGGCCTGCTGGTAGGCGTAGGGCTGGCTAGCCTGGTGTCCAGACGGCACCCCTTGATTCCCATAAGTCTTGGCCTGTTGGTGATCGGCCTGCTGCTGGTAGCGAACGCTCCCAGCTTTTCCCGGATCCAGGCCGCCGCGATACTGATCGGCATCGGCGAGGGCGTGCTGAACGTACACGGGAATGGCTTAGTAGGTGACCTGCACCCCAAAAAGCGTGTTGCCATGCTAAACTTGGTCAACGCCGCCTTTGGTCTGGGAGCAGTCAGCACGCCTTTATTAATCGTGTTTCTCCCCTGGCGCTGGGCGTTTTTATTGATGGCGGCCCTGGCGCTGGCGGTAGCCGTCCTGCTCTGGGGGGCCCCGGAAACTACCCCCCACCCCACCGACACCTCACGTATACCACCTAAAAGCAGCTTGTTATTTTTGCTGGTCATTCTACTGTATACCGGCCTGGAGGGTAGCTTGGCCACCTGGAGCGGCGTGCGGATAGTGGCTATGGGACATAGTGAGGCGCTGGCGGCAACACTGCTTTCGTTATACTGGGGCGCTCTAACTGTGGGCCGCTTAGGCTTGGGGCCCTTGGTGGCTCGCCAACCACTAAAGTACCTCTCAATCTTGATCGCCGGTTCCCTGGCTGTGTTGGTGCTTAGCGTGGTGCCCATGTTGGCTGGGTTGTACCCCATGGCAGGACTATTCTATGGGCCGCTTTTTGGTACGTTGTTCGCGTTGGTCCAAGAGCGATACAACGCCTCCGTGGTAGGCAGTTTGATTTACGCTGCGGCAATCGGCTCGACATTGGTACCCGCGGCATTCAGTCTGGTGCCTGGTCCCGGCTTGCTGCCCTACGGTTTTGTGTTGATTGCTTCTATCTTGTTCGCCGCCAGCTGGATGTTGAGGAGAGCTCATGCTTAAAGCCCTGCTATTCGACCTGGACGGTACCCTTACCGATACCGATCCGCTGCACTTTTTGTGCTGGCAAACGATGCTAAAGCCCTTTGGATATAAAATCGACTACGAATTTTATCGCAGTCGTATCAGCGGGAGACTGAACGCCGACATTGTACAAGACCTTCTGCCCCGGTTAGCACCGCCAGCGGCGCTGATTTTTGAACGCGAGAAGGAAGCCTGTTTCAGGGCCAGGGCGTTGGCACTCGAGCCGCTACCCGGCCTGGTATCCTTATTGGCCGCCGCTCACAAGAAGGGGCTGTCGACCATGGTAGTGACCAACGCGCCCGGCGCCAACGCCCGCTTCACACTGGATATCCTGGGGCTGGTTACTTCCTTCGACGCAGTGGTGCTGGCGGAAGACGCCGCAGCCGGCAAACCTGATCCTGCTTCTTACCAAGAAGCCTTGCGCAAACTTTCCATACAACCCAGCCAAGCCCTAGCCTTCGAGGATTCGGTCTCAGGAGTGCTGGCTGCGGTAAAAGCAGGCATCCGGGTGGTAGGCCTGACCACCACCCGCGCAGCGGATATCCTAATGAAGGTTGGTGCCTACTGCACCGTAGCGGATTTCCGTACACCAAGCATATGGGAGCTAGCGGGGCTCGATCAGGCTGTTTCGTAGCGGCGGAAGGCCGCCTCATCAAAAAGCCCGGCGCCCACCAAATCTTGCCAATAAAGAAAACCCTCGTGGAAGGCAGGGAAGGAGAAGAAACTATCCTCGGCCTTGAGGTGAAAGGCTAATTCATTAGGTGCATCCACCCCAGCCTGGAAGGCCAGCAGCGCAGCATGGTAGGCTCCGAGGCTCGAGCAGGCTTGGGAACCCACCATCGCCACCCGCCCGGCTTGCCGGGCCAAAGCCAGCATCTCCAGACTCCGACTGAACCCGCTGCGCGCAGGTTTGAGGTTCAAGATATCGAAGGTGTCCAAGGTTAGTTCGCGCTCGAGGTCACCGGGCGTGAATACCGAATCATCGGCGATCAGGGGCAGGATGCCCTTGGATCTGAGAATGTTCCGCTCCCTGACCTGCTCGATTGGCAGCGGTTCCTCCACATAGAGGAAACCCAGCTCGAGCAACCTGGAAAGCACCGCTTCAGCATCCGCCTCGTTTAGGGTCTGGTTGGCATCGGCGTAGAAGGCAGCTCCAGGAAGACGCTCCATCAGCCCTGCTGCAAGCCGCAGTTCGGCCTCCAGGTCGCGACCTACCTTGAGCTTGAAGACGCGGACCTCTTGCTCATAGGCCGCTGTGGCATCGCGAATCATTTCCTCTTCGACAGCCAACCCCAGGATATAGCTAACCTGCACGCGCTCGCGCGCCGGAAGGGGGAGTAGGGCGTGCAAGGGACTGCGCTTGCACGCCGCCCTGGCCCCCCACAGGGCTAGGTCGAGCCCGCCCTTCAAGGCATGGTTAAAAGGCAGTGCGGCGAGCACTGCATCTAACCTCCCGGTATCATCGACCTCTACACCCAGCAAATCCGGTTCGAGATACTCAAGCGCGGCTAGGGTGCCAGCAAGTGTCTCCCCATAGATGGTCGGGCGAATGGGTACTTCCGCGCGCCCGATGGAACCGTCGTCCAGTTCCAGCTCGAGCAACAAATGGTGCAACTCACCTAGACGGCTGACCTTACCCCACGACAAATCGGCGGCTAGAGGCAGCCGGAAAGGCCGCGGGCGAATGCGGCTAACGACCGGCATACAAAGCCTCCATGAGCATCCGCACTTGCTCGGCGATCTCCATAGGCGCAACCCACGAGGTATCTACGAACAGGGCGCGCCCACTGGCCTCCAGTACCCGCCGCGGGCCCTCGGGATCATAGCTCTTAGCCTCCTCGCCCACAATCCGTATAGCGGTAGACAGTACCCCTTCGGGCAGTTCCCAGGACAGAGCTTCTTGCAGTTCCACTCGGCTCAGCACCCCCTCAGCCAAAGCCTCTGGAGAGGAAGCCCCTGTAGCCGCGGTCCCCACCCGATCGAAGGCGTCATTACGCGTGGCTAAACGCCTCAAGCGGACCAGGTTGGGAGCTTCAAGAACCACAAACAGCGTCCTTCGGAGGGCTGAAAGCGCATAGGCCACCTCCGCTTCCCCTCGTAAGCCATCAAAGACCAATGGCCATCTCGGCACCCAAGCCCCTTGGGCCAGGGCATGCGCCACACCACCCGGGTGTATCCTCCGGTAAGCACGGGTAGCCTCAAAGCGTTTTGCACGATCGGCACCGGGATCTACGCCCATAGCCGGCAGGATGCATGCATTAACCAGTTCACGACGGTCCGGCAGTACGGGGTAACCGAGGTGGCGAAGTAGGGTGCTTTTACCCACCCCGGAGAGGCCCACCACAATCAGGAACCGCTGCCGGCCGGCCGGGCGGGCCGGGCGGGGCGGCGAGGTAAAGTAGATGGGTGTCTGCATATCCTGGATCCTTACTTGGGAGTATCAATAACCTAAGTACTGACCAAGACATGATACGCCTGGTGTAGGCTCGTCCAAAGGGAGGAATATGTGAAACGCCTATTCTTATTGCTCATGGTCCTGAGCGGGCTGGCTGCGGCCCAACTCCCCGCCTACCCGGAAAACGCCGTCGGCCTCAGCTACGCGCTGCATCAAGGTGTAGGTGTGCAGCTTGGCTTAAAGTTGCCCTTCAGTCCGTTGGGTATGGAAACCGGTCTGGAGGCATCATTCCGCCTGGGCCAGGGCACTCGGGCCACGCTCGGTACAAAAGCCTTGGTGTTGCCCAGCCTGACACTTTCCGATCAGTTCGTGGCCGTGGGCGCGGAAGCCAGCCTGCTTTGGGAGCAGCCAAACACCGGTGGCCCAGGCTATCTGGGCGGCGAGATCGGCCCGACAGTCAGCCTGCTCTGGCCATCAGCCAGTCTCTCGGCACACTTGGGGCTCGCGTATCTACGCGGCTTGCATCTAAGTTACGGTCTTGGCCTACATGTCTATGCAGGCCCTATGGCATTCGAGCTGTCCAGTTCGGATAGGTCAATCTTCCAGACCAGCCTTCTCTACCTCTTCTGAAGTACATGCGATTATTGCGAATCTACTCCGGCTTGGGCCCCAGCCTTCTACTGCTTGGGATTTTTGCCCTTTATCCATTCCTGGAGGTGGTGCGTTTCTCCACCTGGAAGTGGTCGGGGCTCTCCGCGCCCACCCCCGTAGGGCTGGCTAACTATAAAATCCTCCTGAGCAGTCCCGACTTTGGCTACAGCCTGCGTATCACCTTGCTATTTGCGGTAGCGGTATTGCCTTTATTCATAGGCCTCTCGGTCCTGACTGCGCTGGCGCTACACCGCCAGCGCTATGAGCGGGCCGCTAAGGGCCTCCTATTCATGCCCAGCTTGATTACCGTGGGTGCGGCGGCGGTGGCCTGGTACACGCTTTTAGCACCAGGATACGGCGCCCTAGCAACGGTTCTGCCTATTCCCAACTGGAACAACAGTCCCTTCTGGGCTTTTGTGATTGTGGTGCTGTTCACGCTGTGGCGCTATCTAGGCTACGGGGTACTGGTGGTCTCGGCGCACCTCAAAACCATACCTGAAAGCCTACTGGAAGCGGCTCAGATCGATGGTGCTCATCCCTGGCAGGTCACCCGCTTCGTGATCCTGCCTATGCTTAAGCCGGCGGTGGCTTTCCTGAGCGTAGTGGGTAGTATTTTGGCACTGCAATCCTATGTGGCGGTATATCTGCTGACCCGCGGCGGCCCCTACGGCTCCACCCAGGTACTGGGATACTACCTGTACAAAATTGGCTTCGAGCAGTTCAGGCTCGGCTACGCAGCGGCGATCACGGTGGTTCTGCTGGTTATCACCCTGGTGGTGGCCGGCCTACAAGCACAGTTACTGGCAGGGGTCGAAGCATGAAACACGTCTTTGTCTTTACGCTTCTAGCCTTGGTCCTATTGCCCTTTCTGTGGATAGCCTATGCGGCCTTTCTTCCACCCTCAGTGATCTACTCGGGCAATTTCTTCTCCAAGCTGGGATTCAGCCTGCACAACGTGCGCGAGCTAGCTGGCCTGGGGTTTTGGAACCGACTGGGGTTCTCCTTATTGGTTTCCAGCACGGTGGCGCTACTTCAGCTAGCCACCAGCCTGCCCGCCGCCTATGCGCTGCGCCAAGGCGCACGGGGATTGGGCCTTTTTCTATTTCTGCTGGCCATACCTGTGGAGCTTCTTCTGGTGCCACTCTACGGCGTACTCTTTCAACTGCACCTACTCAACACGCCGTGGGCACTGATTCTTCCCTTCGCCGCCAGCCCTTTTACAGTTTTTCTCCTCTACCAAAGCTTGCACCGCCTACCCTGGGAGTTGGTGGAATCGGCGCGGCTTGACGGGGCCACGGAGGGCCAGATCCTACGCCACATATTGCTGCCGCTTTTAACCCCCAGCCTCATTGCCGCCGGAGTACTGGCCTTCGCCGCACATTGGAACCTGGTGCTCTATCCACGCGTAGTGGTTGGCCAAGAGTACTGGACCCTCCAAGTGTGGATCACCAACCTAGAGCAGCGTTTCCCGACGGACTGGGGCTTACTTTCGGCAGCGGCGGTATTCGCCTCATTGCCCTTATTAATCCTCTACCTAGCGTTCGAGCGCCGTATCGTGGATACGTTTGAAGGTAGTGTGAAAGGATAGGAGGAGAACGATGAAACAAAGGGGTATGTGGGTATCTTTGCTCATACTTTCCGGTCTGGCCCTGGGCCAGGTGGTAGTACCTTTCTGGCATGCCATGGACGGCCCGGCAGGCAAGGCGATAGATGCTTTCGCTAAGGCCTTCAACACCGGGCAGCATATCTACCGGGTCGAACCGCGCTACATAGGTGACTATCCCACGGGCGAGGTCCAGCTGGTAGCAGCTCTGCGTACCGGTACGCAGCCTGTCCTCTACCAGGCCGAGCTCACCTTCTTCCCCACCCTGGCCGCCGACGGCAGCCTGGAGTCCCTGGATAGTGAGGCGGCCAAGCTGCCTAAGTCGCTGACCAGCGACCTATACTCCAAGCCTTGGGCCTATGGCCTGATCGACGGGCACCGCTACGGCCTACCCTTCAACACCTCCACGCCGGTATTGTTCTACAACGTCAACGCCTTCGCGGCCAAGGGATTGAAGGTCCCGGGTACCTGGAGCGCCTTTGCACGCAATGCGCGCGCGCTGACCACCCGCGTAAGTACGGGCTTCATCGAGGTGCTCGAGCCCTGGACCTTCGAGGCTATGGTCACCAGCCGCGGCGGGCGGCTGGTGACACCCGGGGGCAAACCCAACTTCGATTCCCCCGAGGCAGTGGCCGCACTCTCCATGTTGCAGAAGTTAGCCCAGGAGAAAGCCGCCATCCCCTATACCCTGGCCCGGGCACAGTTCGCACAGTTCGACTTCGTACGTACCAAGGGCATGATGGTCTTCGCCTCCATCGCCAACTGGCCGGCGGCCGAGAAGTACAGCTTCGCCTTCAAACTCGGTGTGGCGCCGGTACCCACCAGCACACCCAGCGGCACCGTACCCATGGGTGGTGCAGAGTTAGTGGTATTGAAGGGCGCCACAGCACAGCAACGCGCAGGGGCCATGGCCTTCTGGAGATTCCTGATGCGGCCGGAGAATATCGCTAAGTGGGTTGAGGCCAGCTACTACATGCCACTCAGAAAATCCGCGGCTCCGTTACTCAAGCCCTTCTATGCAGAAAACCCCTACCGGAAGATAGCCTTCCAACAGATCGAACGAGCGATACCGCGCCCCCGCACGCCACTATTCACCCTGTGGAGGCCCTACCTAGATCAGGCTTTGGCCCAGGCGGTCGAAGGGGGCATGAACCCCAAGAAAGCCTTAGCCATAGCGCAACAGAAGGCATTGGAGGTGGGAAGATGAAACTAGGCTTTTCTCCTATTACCGCGGGCATCACGGACTATCGCGAAGCCTTCGAACTAGCCGCTGAGTTAGGCTTGTTCCTTGAAATCAGCTATGATGTCCACGAGATGTTCCCAGAGTTGCCCGGCCCGGATGTCCTAGCCGAGATGGGTCGAGTAGCCGGTGTAGGATTCAGCGTTCACCTACCCTTCGTAGACCTCAACCCGGCCAGCCTGGTGGAACCATCACGGCGTGTCAGCCTCGATCGCACACTCCGATCGTTAGACTTTTCCGAGCAGCTGGGCGCTATGGTTGGTGTGCTACATACCGGCCAGATACCCATTCGCCATCCTATGGTACTCGATCGGGCCAGCGCTCTACTATCCAGTGCGCTGGCGGCCCTGTCCAACCCACCTATACCAGTAGCCCTGGAGAACCTTGCGCTGGACGCGCAAGATCTACTACAGACACCACAAGAGTTGGCCTCACTGGGTAACACTCTGGGCAGCGGATTCGGCTATTGTCTGGACTTGGCCCATGCCTTAGTCAAGCGAGATAAGGCAGCTATCCTCGACTATCACCAGGCTATGGCTCCCCGGCTGCTGCACTTACACCTACACGACAACCATGGCATCACCGATGATCATCTACCGGTCGGTACGGGGCGGCTACCCTGGGAAGATCTGAGAAGCGACCTAGCCGGCTTCAATGGCACTGCCGCTTTGGAGGTTCAGGGGGGCGCCGGTGCCGTGCGGAGCTCGCTGGTGCGGCTGGGCCAAGCCTGGGAATTGGCGTAGTGTCCTGGTGCCTGGGAGCCCATTCATCTCACCGGGACAAATGTCCCGGTCCCCATACCACGCACGGCGTATCTTAGGGATGCTAGGGACTCGCCTATCTCACCCGGTCACGGCTGAGACTGATATCCTTGGCGATAGAATATGCGAAGGCGCGTGCACGCCGGTTAGAGAGGAGATGGATGAACCCTAATATCGAGCGCTTCGAGATCTTTTGGGATGGCGGGACCGAGCCCCTACAGGTGCTCACTGAGCCCCCCTTCCTACTCAAGCTGAACACTACTATCCTACCCGACGGTGAGCATACCTTGCGAATCGTCACCTACTATAAGAGCGGACAACATCTTGAAGAACGCCGCAATCTTATCGTGAACAATCTTCCGGGCGTCCTAGTGGATGGTGTCGAGGAGGGCGAAGAAGTACACGGCGACCTGGAGCTGGAGCTCAAACCAGGTGACTATCAAGCCCCTCGTGAGGGGGAGCGCGGATCGGGGTGGCCCTACTTCATCATCATGTTAGTTATCCTTGGTGCGGTCTGGGGTTTCTTCGCGCTGACGGGTACCTCTAACAAGATCGTGGCATCGGTAGCTGCCCAAAAAGCACCTGCGGCTTCGTCTAGTATTTCCACGTCAAGCTCATCCAGTCAGGGCGCCACCGTACCGGTCGACCAAGCGCTGCTGACAGAGGGTAAGGCGCTCTACGCACAGCACTGCGCAGCTTGCCACCAAGCCACCGGCGAGGGCATACCCGGGGCCTTCCCGCCATTTGCCGGTAATGCCAACCTGAAAGATGTCACCCTAGTGGTGGATACCATCCTCAAAGGCAAACAGGGGCAGATCACGGTCAAGGGGCAGAGCTTCAACGGAATGATGCCGGCCTTTGCGAGCCAGCTGTCCGACAAGCAAGTCGCCGCGGTGGCTACGTATATACGCAATGACTTCGGCAACAGCTTCGGTGGTGTGAGTGAAGCCCAAGTCAAGGCGGGACGTTAGGAGGGTATATGTACCGCAACGACTCGGTGGTTCCCTTCTTCTCTCTGGGTCTCTCGGAGGTCTTCTTCATAATGGCCTATCTCGACCGCTCCCGGATCATTGCCTACAGCGGCACGGCCCCAGACGCCCTTTCCAGCGGCCAGATCGGCCTGATTGCCTTTGGCATGACCCTGTTTATCTACGGAGTCATTGGTCTGATCTCCGTTTGGTTGGAAGGAAGCGAATTGCGCCCCACCAAGCATCAGCCCGAAGCCGGTCTTGCTCCAGTGGTTGTTGGGGTGGCATTGTCTATCCTCTTGGCGCTGCTTTCCGGTTTCTTTGTGCGCATAATCGTCTACGAGCTTGATACCGGCCCCGGCCCGGTGAATACCCTTCTAGAAGGCGGAGTGTTCGGCCTGATGATGGCCATCATCGCGGTTCTTCTAGTCCTGTACAAGAAATACTTCATGGAAGAAGAGGTATTAGCGGAGGATGAGCATTCGGAGGTTCCCTGGTGACGGATGAGCAAGATAAAAAGAATACACCTGCGGAAGAGCGGCAGAAAGAGATCTCCCGCCGTAAACTTCTGCTCGCTAGTATGGGCATCGGTATGGGTATTGCCGGCCTATCGGTCCTAACTGTAGCCGGTGGACTCAAGCCCAAGGTAGTAGTGGCGCCCGATAACGATCCACCACAGAAGGGTGACCTACTGGTCTTCGCCCAGGGGCCCAAGCAGGGCAAAGTCATCACGGTCGACGAGGTACCGGTAGACAAAACACAGATTTTCGCCTGGCCCATGGATCCCAAGGACAATGTGATCCGTGATAAGCGCTCTCTGAATATCATCCTGTTGATCCGCGCCCAGGAGGAGAGTTGGTTCAATCCGGAATATGTGAGGTACGCACACGAACGGGTGGTTGTCTACTCCGCAACCTGTACCCACCTGTGTTGCAATGTAAGCGAGTTTGTTCTCAAGCCCTTCAGCATCGATAAGTACGGCTACCTATTCTGTCCTTGCCACAAGAGCCATTATGACCCATGGGATGGCGCCAAAGTACTCTATGGGCCTGCACCCAGGCCGTTACCCATCCTGCCATTCAGTATTAATGGGGAGCGACAGATCGTGGCCGAAGGAGCTTTCATCACTTACCCGGGGTGCAGCTAATGTCCGGGCTTGCTCTTTCCAGGGAGGTGGCGTGTGTATAGGTGGCTCGACGAGCGGCTCGATATAGGTCGGTTACAAAATAAGTTTCTCCGTAAGGCCTTTCCCGTCCACCACTCCTTCTTCTTGGGCGAGATCACCCTTTTTGCCTTCATTACCCTGGTAATCACCGGTATATTTCTGAATATGGACTACGAGGCCTCGGGTCGCTTGATAAAACTTGGAAGTCAGAGCGTGCCGGCCGCCTATGCTTCAGTCCTGTACATCGACTCCCTACCTTTTGGTGCAGTGATCCGCAGCGTCCACCATTGGTCGGCGAGTATCATGATCTTCGCGGCCTTTCTGCACCTGTTACGTATCCTGGTCTCCGGCGCCTACAAGAAGCCTCGCGAGGTGAACTGGTTCATTGGGCTGGCTCTATTGTTGGTAACGATTATTACCTCCTTTACCGGCTATGCGCTACCGGACGATAATTTCTCGGTGGTCGCCACCAAGATCGGCTACGGGATCGGTAGATCCATACCTTGGGTGGGTGATTGGATATCCAAGGTAATGTTCGGCGGAGCATATCCAACCGTGCATTCCCTGCCCAGGCTTTTGCCCATCCATATGTTGCTGCTTCCAGGGATTATCGTCGCCTTGCTGGTGCTCCATTTGCTGATCATGATCAAGCAAAAGCACACCCAGCCACGCTACGCCGAGAAGGTAGCGCCGGGCCGAATCCTGGGAGTGCCACTGATGCCGCAGCAGACGGTCGTGATGACGGTACTCTTTCTGGTGTACTTGGCGGTAGTGTTCACCATCAGTGGGGCCTTCATCGCGCACCCGATTACCGTGTTCGGTCCACCTACCGTGAGCACCCCCAACGTGAGGCCGGACTGGTACTTTGCGTGGATCTATGGAATCCTGCAGATGATCCCTGCAAGTTGGCACTTTACCTTCCTGGGGGGCTACTTTGGACCCGAGCTCTGGGGAGGCATAGCCATACCGGGCATCCTAGGTGTAGCCGCCGTTCTACTGCCCTTCCTGGATACCAAGAAGACTAAGCAACGCTATTCGGAGCAACCCAGCAACCACCCTTGGCGAACGAGCATCACTTTCGGCATACTGGCTTTCTTTATCGTGAGCACATTAGCTGGCTATCATAGCAGCCTGGGCATATCGATCCCAGTGTTGTGGGTAGCGCTTCTGGCTGGCCCCGTAGTGACCACCCTGGTAGTGTATTTCATCATGATCGGCCTGTACGGCAAGCATCATACGGAGTCCTCGGCCTACGGTCAGACCTCCGGCGATTAGTCGCCCAGCGCGGTCTAAGCCGAAATAACCGGGCGTGACTCACGCCCGGTTATTTCAACAGAGTGGCCTGCTGAAACGGCAAGGATTCGAGCCTGGAGATCATCTCGTTCATCAAGTCATAGCCCCCCTGCCATAAGGTAGGGTCATCGATACGAACCCCCTCCCCAGCCAGCAACTTCGTAGGTGCCACTGATCCTCCTGCCGAAAGGATGCGGAACAACCTAGGTTTGAAGATCTGGCCCTCCTCCTTGTAACGATGGTATAAAGCCAGCACCAGGAGCTGGCCGAAGGCATAGGAGTAGACATAGAATGGGACCCCAAACAAGTGTGGAATAGTGGTCCATTCATCACGGAAGAGTTCGGGCAACTCCACCGCATCGCCAAACTGCTCCTTAAGGTTGTCCAAGTAGGCTTGCGAAAGCTCCTCAGTGGTCGCACCTGCTTGGATCATCTGGTGTGCCTGCCGCTCGAATAGTGCGAAGTAGGCCTGCCGCATGATAGTGGCATAGTTTCCGTCGATCTGCTTGAAGAGCACTTCCCTGCGGGCGGCCTGGTCTTTCT
Source organism: uncultured bacterium (assembly GCA_964402875.1). Lineage (GTDB taxonomy): Bacteria > Deinococcota > Deinococci > Deinococcales > Marinithermaceae > CAYODT01. The sequence continues at coordinate 24,350 of CAYODT010000010.1, forward strand.
CATGTACCAGCAGGTAATCCACCAGGATCATCTCGGCGAAAGTGCTGGCTGTCTCGGCCAGCGGCAGGGTAGCATGGTGCGTGAAGGTTGAGTGGTGCCCGGCCAACATGCTATGAACTGCATGGCCAAGCTCATGGGCCATGGTAGATACGTCGTCCGGCTTGCCCTGGAAGTTCTGATGCACAAAGGGGGTCAGGCCCGGAAGCACCGTATAGCAAAAAGCTCCGTTGCGCTTACCTTTGCGCACCTCTGCGTCTAGGTGGTCTTCCAGGAACACGCGTTCAGCCAGCTCGGCGAATTGAGGATCAAAGTCCTGAAAGGCCGCCAGAACCACCCGCTTGGCCTCGTCGAGGCCGTAGGCCTTATCCACGCCGCCCACCGGGGCATAGATATCAAAGCGGCTTAACTTGTCCACCTTTAGCCAGCGGGCCTTAAGCCGAAAATAGCGTTGGAATACCGGGGCGTTGCGTCGCGAAACCTCGAGCAGAGTATCGACCACCGCATCCGGCAGGTCGTTGGCGGTATTCCGTGTGGCGATAGGCTCGGTATGGCCCCTAAGTACTACAAACTCAGCATGCCAATCACGCACGATACTTTGGTATAACTGTCCTAGAACCGGGGCTTCTCGGCCATAAACCCTGTGCAGCGCCTGGTAAGCAGCCTTGCGCAGTTCGGGATCAGTATCCCTGACATATGCCATAAGCTCGCCACGGGTTAGTGAGCGCTGCCCACCCTCCAGCTCGAGCTCGAAACCATAGCGGCTGGTAATGCTGTCATATAGAGTGTCCAGGGCCTCACGGCCGGTGGTGTTTTTCAGATTGATAATCCGTTCCTCGGGCTCGCTAAGCGTAAATTTCCGAGTGGCTCGTATACGCTCAAACCAGTAGGTTGCATCACCACTCGCAGCTAGCAGGCGCTTTGCGGCATCGTCCTCAAGATTCTTCCACCACAGCTCGAAGAAAAGCGTCCGGTTACTCAGCTCTGCCATCTTCTGTTGCACCCGGCTCATATCGGCCTGAGCACGTTGGTCCTGGGTATTTTCAGCAAACCGCAGCGCCACAAAAGCATAAACACGATTGCTCAGGATCTCGATGCGCTCGAGCTGCCCAAGAACCTCCGCGAATCGCGCCGTGGGTATCTGTGATGAAAGCTCATCGCGCAGGAGTTCAAAACCAGATATCTGCCCCTCCAGCGCCGAGAGCGCCGCCTCCAGGCCGGACAGGCCAGTACCACTGAAAAGATTGTCGAGTCGCCAACGTTTCTGCGTGTAGACAAGCATAACCTTACCCTACCCGAGCAACCCCATCGATTTAGCGCCGCCCGGCTTTACCGAAAGCCGGGCCATCCACTGGGTATCACCAAGTCATGGAGAAACACCTAGCGGCGATCGGCAGTGTGGCTGCACTGCAGGTATGAGCGCCGCAGCCAAGGCTAAACGTACCCGACCCCCAGATTGTCTGTAGCGGCCTTTGAGAAAAGGCGGATATGTGCTCTCCTATGGAGCCCCCTACGCACCGCCCCCTCCTCCAGTCTGGGATCCCCTGCAGGTAGCTGCCGACCCAAGCACTCTAAGTCCTATCAGATACCCGGTACTACAGTTGCGACGGTCGGCCATCCGTACAACCTTGGCCCCTACACCACACACATCACCAAGCGGGTGATAGTCGAGCTTGGGGTATCCGGGAAAAGACCGCCGCTCCCGGCAGTGGCGGCTTTGGAGTGGTCTCGGCCTAGGCCATGTACACCTGGTAGGGGCTTTAGTCCTGCAACGGAATGAAGGACCCCCAGTACATACCTTCGGGGCACCTTACCGGTCAACCCGGCAGTGGCCTTGCCTACCTTCGCTCAGCAGCCGGGCGCCGTCCTACAGCCCGCTCTACAACGATCCGCATCCCCGGCGGGCGGAATAGAGCCGTTACATCGATTATTGGACGAAGATTGAAGTAGATAAAGATTTGGAATCCACTACAATTTTAATGATATTCGGCCTGTCAGCTAACACGTCGGGTGGTTACGGGGCACATACCACCAACCCGGTGCTGCACCGGGTCTTTAGTCCACCGGACAGTGGGGTCCCGAGATGTTACATCCTGCAGACCTCACCTAGTGTCCATGGCCACGATCTAAACCCGTCCTCCAATGGCCAACACAGCCCTTTAGCGTTAATTGAGGTGCGCGAGGCACATCGGCATTTAGGAAGCTAAGGGGATCGGCCCGGCAGATGCCGGGCCGATCGTCCACTGGGGGAAGAGTACCGCTTTAGGCAGAACGCAGCAC
>CAYODT010000010.1:26726-56905 GCA_964402875.1 uncultured bacterium
TGCCGGGCCGATCGTCCACTGGGGGAAGAGTACCGCTTTAGGCAGAACGCAGCACTTCGTCGATATCAGCAACATCTATACCGAACGCCTTACCCACCGCACGGTGGGTAAGGCGACCAGCGTGCGCATTTAGGCCCCGGCCCAAAGCAGGATCCTCTCTGAGCGTCGAGAGGCCGTGCTCTGCCAGCTTCAGCACATAGCCAAGGGTCTGGTTGGTGAGGGCGAAAGTGCTGGTACGCGGTACCGCACCCGGCATGTTGGCCACCCCGTAGTGCACCACACCATCAACCATGTAGGTGGGGTTGTCATGAGTGGTGGGATGAATGGTCTCCACGCAGCCCCCCTGGTCCACCGCCACATCCACAATGACTGCGCGCTCCTTCATCGTAGATAGCATCTCTCGTGTGACCAGCCGTGGTGCCTTAGCCCCGGCAACCAACACTGCGCCGATAAGCAGATCGGCGTGTTGAACCGATAGATTGATGTTGGCTTCGGTGGAAGTCAGTGTAACCAAGCGGCCGCTAAATATATCATCCAGATATTGGAGCCGCTGATGGTCTACATCCAGGACAGTCACTTGGGCACCCATCCCCAACGCTATCTTGGCCGCGTTACTACCCACTACGCCACCCCCGATCACCACCACCGAAGCCGGGCTCACGCCGGGCACGCCACCCAGCAGAATGCCCCGGCCACCTTGCGGGCGCTCTAGGTACTTAGCTCCTTCCTGGGTAGCCATACGTCCCGCGACCTCGCTCATGGGCGTCAGCAAGGGCAGCGAACCATCGGCGAGCTGGACGGTCTCGTAGGCTACGGCAGTGGTACCGGCCGCCAAGAGCGCCTTGGTCAGGGCCTCATCCGCAGCCAAGTGCAGATAGGTGAAGAGTAGGAGATCTCCGCGCAGGTAGGGGTACTCCGGGGCAATGGGCTCTTTGACCTTGATCACCATCCGCGCGCCCCAAGCCTCTTGCGCACTGACCATCCGTGCTCCGGCGGCTTCGTATTCGCTATCACTCAAACCGCTTCCTAAGCCCGCACCCCGCTCCACCAAAACAGTGTGGCCCCGTTTAGCCAAACTCTCTGCGCCGCCAGGAGTGAGAGCCACCCGGTTCTCTGAAACCTTGATCTCTTTAGGTACACCGATGACCATAATAACGCCTCCTCTTTTTCCTTTAGAGCATAGGGCCCAACGTATCCCTATGGGAAGACCACAGGAATATCCCCTACCCCCTTGCCGGCGGGACCCAAGCATGCCCTCGTTGAAGAGGTAAGCGGGCACAGCGGGTCTAGGTTGGTAATAAAACCCGTTTGATCCGTAGCTTGAAGCCGTCCCCCTCAGCCACCGCCACCAATCGCCGCCGGCCATCCACCAGTGAGACCATACCCTGGGCCGGTACCGGTAGTGGCACACCCTGCTGGACATACCTAATCTCCGTAGCGGAAAGCTCGAGTACCGGAAACCCCAGAATCTCCGCCTCGTTCAAGGCGTGCTCAGCGTCCAGAGTATCCGGTATCACGGTACTTCCAAGATCCACACGGCCCACCTGTACCCGCACCAGACCTGAAATAAACCCCACCGTCCCAAGGCGGTTAGCTAAGTCTCGCGCGAAGGCGCGCACATAGGTGCCAGACCCTACCTCAAGCCTGATCACTGCAGTTAGAAAATTGTCCAGGGGTTCCGGCAGGTTCACCCGTCGTCCCGCGCGCGTCACCACCGTCCACCCCCCCGACACCGCGGCAATCGCCGCATTACGGAAGGAAGACCCAAAAGAAAGCAGCTCGAGCTTGTTGTATTGCACCGACCGCGGCTCAAGCTGCAGAACCTTTCCACTGCGGGCCGCCCGGTAAGCCCTAACCCCGCCAACCTTCACCGCGGAATAGGCCGGGGGCACCTGTTCAGTAACATTCAAAAAACCGGACAGGGCGGTCTCGAGCGCGGACTGGTCGAAGCTGGCTTCAAGGCGGTGTACGATGGGCCCTTCCGCATCCAAGGTTTCGGTGGTCGCCCCGAAGGAAACCCAGGCCAAGTAGGTCTTCCGCTCACCTACCAGATAGGGCACCAGCTTGGTCGAGGCCTCCGAGGCCAGGATCAATACACCGGTAGCCAGAGGATCAAGGGTACCGGTGTGCCCCACCTTACGAGTGGAAAGCCGCCGCCGGGCCAACTCGACCACGTCGTGCGAACTCCTGCCCAATGGTTTATCCACGGCAAAAAGGGCCATGCAGCCTGGATTTTATCATCAAGATCGCACAAGTGGTACGGGTATGCTGGAGATCATGAGCCTTCGAGCCTACCAGTCCCCACAATTCCGGAAACCACAGGAGGGCCAAGACCCTCCAAAGGGAAAGTACCCATCAAGCCTCAAGCAGGAGCTCGAGCTCCGATGACCAGCCCAGCCCCGCAGGGTGAATATCACACCGAAGAAGTGCGGCTGCAGAAATACCTGGTGCAATCGGGCGCAGCCCCTTCGCGCCGCACTGCCGAAGAGCTCATCCGCGCTGGCCGGGTCATGGTAGATAACGAAATCGCCACCCTAGGACGCCGGATCCGTCCCGGCGACGTAGTCCACCTAGACGGGCACCGGCTTTCGGCCATAGAACAACGCCTGGTACTGGCCTTCAATAAACCCCCCGGGGTCACCACCACACGCAAAGATCCCCACGCCGAGCGCACCGTCTATGAGTTTCTGCCCCAAGTGCCCGGCCTGCACCCCGTGGGCCGGCTAGACCGCGACTCTGAGGGGCTCTTGCTCTTCACCAACGATGGTACGTTGACCGAGCGTATTACGCATCCCCGCTACGGGATACACAAGGTCTACCGGCTATGGTGCCGCGAGGGTACCCTCGGCCCGCAGATCATTCATCTGCTTTCACGCGGAGTGGACCTCGAGGAGGGCCTGGCCCGCCCGGTATCCGTGGGAGCCAAGCCCGGTGGAGCACTCATGGTACTGGCCGAGGGAAAGAAGCGTGAGATCCGCCGCATGCTGGAGGCTGTGGGCTACCACGTGGAGCGCCTCCTCCGCGTGGCAGTGGGGCCGGTGCAGCTTGGCAACCTGGACAGGGGCGCCTGGCGGGAACTGTCCCCTCCAGAGCTCGAGCAGCTCGGGGCACTGGTGCTCAGGCCGGCCAAGGGCACGGGAATAGCAAGGCAGCCTGGGCGCGACCACAACCGTGGTGCGTCCATGCCCGCAAAGAAACGCTTTAGTGCACGTAAAGACGGGAAGGATGGAGCATAAAGATACACCCTGCCGTCCAAGTAAGTTCATAGCCTACGGCTCGAGCCCCTGAGGTATAAACATCAAGGTCGCTGGCGCCGGGTTATGGTTCATTTCGGTACCCACATCCGAATAGACCCATAATATCCGCTTCAGTGCCGGTGGGACTACAAAAGGAGCGTCTATACCCATGAGTGGTGCCGGGATATGACCGGCGCTGGGATCATCAGCGATGCCCGACATCGGGGTATCGTTCTGGAAACCGGCCATACCCAGGTACAGCCGGTATACAAAGTGTCAGCAACGTAGTCAGCCCATATCGCTCGCAAGTTACCGTTACTTAGCTATATGCTCAACCTACTAATCGGTCACCCCCAACCCGGCCTCACCACAAGACCTAATAAGCTCCGGGGGCAGAAAGACAAATACCGCCCACCATCACTAGGCCCACCACAACCAAATAACACTAGGTGCGGTGAACTATAGCATCCCGGCACCTCGTTAAGCCCAGCTGCCCTCCCTGTCGCCGCATAAGCAGCCACCAGCCCTATAGGGCTGGTGGCCTAGGCTACAATCGGTGCATGCCTACGCTTATCCAAGGGGGTGGCCAGGTTCAGATCAGTAAGGAGCAGATAGAAACCCGCGTCCAGACCCTAGCCTCGACCATCACCCAGGACTACGCCGGCGGAAGCCCTCACCTAATCTGCGTGCTGAACGGTGCCTATATCTTTATGGCTGACCTGGTACGGCAGATCGACCTTCCGTTGACCATGGACTTCTTGGCTCTATCCAGCTACGGCAACACTCATGAGTCCAGCGGTGAAGTGGAATTGATCAAAGATCTCCGGCAGCCCATCGCTGGCCGAGACGTTATTGTAGTGGAAGATATCGTCGATACGGGGATAACCCTCACCTATCTGACAGGGTACCTGGAGGCCCGCCGGCCAGCCTCGGTACGAGTAGCTGCATTGCTCTCTAAGCCCTCAAGACGCATAAGGCCGGTGCGCATCGACTATCTAGGCTTTGAGATCACGGACGCCTTTGTCTATGGCTACGGCCTGGACCGGGCCCAGTTCGACCGTAACCTGCCCTTCATCACCTCGGCCACACCGGGCGAAGACACAGGGGCTGAAGCCATAAGCAAGCTATAAGCCCCCTCGCAATATAGAACGTAGTAACATCGGTCGCGATGATATACGTAGCTATAGCTACTTCGACTTAATCATGGCAGCCTTCGTGGGGGTATTAGCCATCTCCAGCGTTGCCTACACCAAGATCCTGCTGTTGGGGTCCTTCACCTTCAACAGGGAGATGACACTCTTTCCACCAGCCTATATCTTCGGGGATATTCTCACCGAGGTCTACGGGTACCAGAAGAGCTGGCGGGTAAATTGGACCAGCCTCTTCTGGGCCTTTACTGCGGCAGCGGCCTTCAGCGCGGTTGGTGCTCTGTCTTCGGCTCCCGGATATGCGCTGGGGGCCGATTTCCACGCGATTCTCGGGCAAACCCCGTGGATCATTGCCAGCGACCCACTAGCTTACTTTACCGGTGGGTTCACCAGCAGCTACGTGCCAGCCAAGATGAAGACATGGGCTTCGGGGCGCCGCCTCTGGACATGCACCATCGGATCCACCCTGGTGGGCGAAGGCCTGGATACCGTGGTGTTTCTAACCGCTGCGCTCCTCAGATCGTTGCCTGGGAGGTTGCCGGCGGCCGTGTTTATCTCCAACCAACCTTCAAAGTGGGAGTGGAAGCGTTATCGGCACCTGTCACCTACGCCATTGTTGGCCTTCTCGAGCGGAGCGAGCAGGAGGACTGCCATGACCGCAATACTAACTTCAGCCCCCTCCTGGTGCGGGGATAGATATGGATCAGCGACAGTCCGTGGTGAGGTCTTAAATGGATGCCCTTTGGTATAAAGACGCGGTCATATACGAACTGCTGGTACGCTCGTTCTTCGACGCCAACGGCGACGGTTATGGTGATTTCGAGGGACTCAGACACAAGCTGCCTTACTTGGAGCGTTTGGGGGTCGACACCTTGTGGCTGCTACCTTTTTACGAGTCCCCACTCAGAGATGACGGCTATGATATCTCTGATTACTACAAGATTCTCCCGGTCCACGGCACCTTGGATGATTTCAAGGAGTTCCTAGACGAGGCCCACAGGAAGGGTATGCGGGTAATCACCGAACTGGTGCTTAACCATACCTCGGACCAACACCCCTGGTTCCAGGAGTCCCGCCAGCCGGGATCAGCCAGACGCAACTGGTACGTGTGGAGCGATACCCCCGAGCGCTACCGGGACGCTCGCGTCATATTCCAGGACTTTGAACACGCCAACTGGACCTGGGACCCGGTGGCACACGCTTACTACTGGCATCGCTTCTTCTCTCATCAGCCTGATCTCAATTGGGATAATCCTGAGGTAGAAGAAGCACTTAAGCAAGCGTTATTCTTCTGGGCCGACCAGGGCGTGGATGGCTTCCGCCTGGACGCTATCCCTTACTTGTACGAGCGAGAAGGCACTTCCTGTGAGAATCTACCCGAGACTATCGCGGTGGTTAAGCGCCTTAGAAAAGCGCTCGAGGAGCGATATGGCCCTACCAAGATCCTGCTGGCCGAGGCCAATCAGTGGCCCGAGGACACGCTTCCTTATTTCGGAAACGGGGATGGGGTACACATGGCCTACAACTTTCCGCTCATGCCTCGCATGTTTTTGAGCCTGCGCAGGGAAGATCGCGGCCCTATAGAACAGATGCTCGAGCTCACCAGCGGGATCCCCGAGACTGCCCAATGGGCCCTCTTCCTACGGAACCACGATGAGCTGACCCTTGAGATGTTGGTGGACGAAGAGCGCGACTATCTGTACCACGAATACGCCACCGATCCCCAATATCGCATCAATCTGGGTATACGCCGCAGGCTGGCGCCCCTCTTGGGCGGCGAGCGGCGCCGTATCGAGCTTATGAATGCACTACTTTTCTCGTTGCCCGGAACGCCGGTCCTTTACTATGGGGACGAGATCTGCATGGGCGATAATCCCTTCTTGGGCGATCGTAACGGGGTACGCACACCCATGCAGTGGAGTGCAGACCGTAACGCCGGCTTCTCTAGTGCGCCCTTCCATAAGCTATTTCTACCACCGGTTCAGGAGGGGCCCTACAGCTTCAACTTCGTCAACGTAGAAGCTGAGGAGGCTAACCCCCACTCGTCACTCACTTTTACGCAGCGGCTGCTGGGCATACGCAATCAGTACCGAAAAGTATTCGGTCGAGGCAAGCTCACCTGGCTGTCGGTGGAGAACCGCGCGGTACTGGCCTTTATACGGACCTATGAAGAGGAATCTGTACTGATAGTAGCCAATCTATCGCGCTATGCACAATACGCCGATCTTCCCTTGGACGACTGGCAAGGCCTCGTTCCTTATGAGCTTTTCTCGCAGGGCCCCTTTCCCGACATCAACCAAGACCCTTACCCGATTACCCTGGGACCACATGGCTTTTATTGGTTCGTGCTGCGGGACCCGGCCTATTATCCACCACCGGTAAGCGAGGAACCGGAGCTGGAGCTGGCCCCTGCGCCACGTGCCCTACCGTGGCTGCGCTTCTACGGCGGCCTGGAAACCATTCTGGTGGAAACCATGGCTAAGGGGGATGCCCGGGTAGCGCTCGAGGCCGAGTTGCCCGACTTCCTCAAGGCGCAGCGATGGTTCCTGAACACTGGGCAGGAAATAGACAGGGTACGCTTGGCCGACGCAGTGCGGCTAACCACCCAGCCGTTACCCATCTATATCAGCACCGTCTATACCGACTATGCCGACCAGACTCAAGAACGCTACCTGTTGCCATTGGCGCTTTCCACCGATAGAGAGCAAACCCGCACCTTGCTCAGTGACTATCCCAATTGCGGGGTAGCGTTCGTACGCGCGAACGGTGAGCGCGGCCTGCTGTTCGATGCCACCGTCCTGCCGGCTTTCTGGCAGGTGCTCTACGAGCGTCTCCTAGCCCGCTGGAAGGGACGCGGCCTTAAAAGTAAATATCGCTTTAGTCCCGCCGGCAGCGAGCTCCCAGCAAGCGGCGCGGCGCGGATTGCTGACGGAGGCCGGTACAACAGCGCAGCGGTCTTAGGTGAGCAGGTCTTCTTGAAGCTCTACCGGCGGCTCGAGCCCGGCCCTAATCCCCGGGTGGAGCTACAATCCGCCCTACGTCAGCGCGACTTCCCTTTCGTGCCGAAGCTATATGGTACTTTCGTGGTGCAGCAAGGGGAGCAGCCGGTGCACCTGGGGATGGCGCAAGCCTACCTGGAGGACCTGCAAAGGGAAACCGACCTATTGCATGAGGAGATCCGCCGGGTGATCGAACGTGCCCGCGGCGTTCTGCCCAGCGGCGATGAACAGGCCACCGCCTTATGGCTCGAGCACCACGCGGCTGAACTGACCACAACAGCCCTGCAGATCGGCACCCGCACCGGGGAGTTACACCGCACTCTGGCCCAGGCCGAGGGTCCCGGTATCGACCCTATGCCCACACTCACCGAGAACCTGGCCCAAGTGGCGGCGCGCGCTCGGGGCGCTCTAAACAAGATGCGAGCGCACCTATCTACAAAGCAGATCGTAGCCGCCGCACAAATGATCGAGGACCTGCCCATGGAAGGCGGCTGGATGATGATCCGCATTCATGGCAACTACGACCCTACGCAACTAGTGAGGAGCTCCGGCGAGCTGTACGTTTTGGGTTTCGAGGGCGAGCCTGGTCACCCGCTGTCTGAGCGGCGCGCACCCGGGCAAGCACTTTCCGATATGGAACGCATGGCACATGGTCTTTGCTGTACATTGCGAAAGAGTATCAAGCAATATGCAGAGTTCAATGAGTCCTCGTCAGCAACGCACATAGGCGAGCAGTTGATTGAGGCCATGGAAGGGGCATACCGAGAGGCTTATCTTGCCACCGCAGGCCAGGACGCTTCCTTCCTACCAGCCGAGACCTCAGCCAGGGATAGGTTGTCGAGAGTGTTCCGCCTCATCTACATCCTGGAGTCACTGACTCCCCCTGCCGACGAGTCCACGGAATCTTGTTATGCCGAAAAGGACCTGCTCCGGCTGCTTGGCTCGTGAGCCCGGCCTCTCGGGGGTATCGGCTGCGTTACCGGCCTTAGTATGGATTGTAGGAGGCAGGCCGTGAGCAATCCCATGTCGGATCGTGATGTCTGGCTATGGAGCGAGGGCACTCACCGGGCAGCTTATCTGCAACTCGGCGCACACCCCAGCGACGAAGGCACACGCTTTGCGGTCTGGGCCCCAAATGCAGATTCGGTTTCGGTGATCGGCGATTTCAATGATTGGAACCCCCGGGCTCATTCGCTGACCAAGGACAACCGCACCGGAATCTGGCAAGGTTTCATCGGTGAGGCGCGTATCGGCCACCGCTACAAATACCGTATTGCGCGCGGAGCGTTCCAAGCTGATAAGACCGACCCCTACGCACGCCACATGGAGCCCCCTATAACCGGTGCAGCCCGGGGGCTCTCCTCGGTAATCTGGAGCACTTGGTACGAATGGGGTGACCGGGCTTGGATGCAGAGCCGTAAGGGCCCTTCGGGCCTGGGTCAGCCTTTGGCGATATACGAGGTCCACCTAGGTTCCTGGCGCAAGCGGCCCGACGGCTACTCACTCTCCTACCGCGATATCGCCCAACCCCTAGCTGACCACGTCCAGCGACTTGGGTTCACACACATTGAACTGATGCCAGTGATGGAGCATCCCTTTTATGGAAGTTGGGGTTACCAAGTAGTGGGTTACTATGCCCCCACACACCGTTACGGTACGCCTCAGGACCTGATGTACTTAATCGACTACCTGCATCAGCGGGGCATTGGGGTAATCCTGGACTGGGTACCCGCACACTTTGCCACCAATCCACAAGGATTGGTCTTTTTCGACGGCAGCCCACTCTACGAATATGGCGACCCTCGGCTAGGGCACCACCCCGACTGGGGTACCTACGTATTCGACTATGTCAAACCGGGGGTAAAGAACTTCCTGGTCTCCAATGCGCTCTTCTGGCACGAGCTCTACCACGTAGACGGCCTACGCATAGACGCGGTGGCCAGCATGTTATACCGGGATTACTCAAGAGCCGAGGGGGAGTGGCTGGCCAACATGTTTGGAGGGCGGGAAAGCCTGGAGGCTATTGATCTTCTGAAAGAGGTCAACGAGGCAGTCTACAGCGCCTTTCCCGAATCGATGATGATCGCGGAGGAGTCGACTGCCTGGCCAGGTGTATCCAAGCCTACCTACGAAGGCGGGCTGGGATTCTTGTATAAGTGGAACATGGGCTGGATGCACGATACCCTGGAGTACATGGCCCACGATCCGGTGCATCGTAGGTATCATCAGAACGATTTCACTTTCCCCCTTATCTATGCCTTCAGCGAGCATTATATGTTGCCACTCTCGCACGACGAGGTGGTGCACGGCAAGGGCTCGCTCTGGCAGCGAATGCCCGGTGACGACTGGCAGAAGGCTGCCAACCTACGGCTGCTCTACGGGCATATGCTGGGACACCCGGGCAAGAAGCTGCTATTCATGGGCCAGGAGTTCGGGCAGGTGGGCGAATGGAGCCATGATCACGGGCTAGAGTGGTCCCTCGCGGACTCGCCGCTACACACCGGCCTCATGCGCTGGCTCGCGGACGCCCTGTGGTTCTACCGCAAACACCCGGCGCTCTGGAACGACGCGCCCAGCGGGTTCGCCTGGGTGGACTTCTCCGACAGCGGGCAGAGCGTGGCTAGTTACTTGCGTCGCTCGGAGGAGCATATCTTACTTTTCGTCTTCAACATGACCCCGATACCACGCACGGACTATCGGGTCGGCGTACCCGTGAGCGGCCGCTGGCTTGAGCGGCTGAACTCCGATGCCGAGGTCTACGGCGGGAGCGGAATGGGCAACCTAGGCAGTGTGGAAGTGGACGAGATTCCCCATCACAGCCGGCCGTACTCAATTTCGCTCACCTTACCCCCGCTCGCAGTGCTGGTGCTCGAGCCCCAGGGCCCCATCACCACTAAGCCGGCGCGCAACGAGATTGAAACAACCTTTGACGCCGAAGCCTTGCGGGCGCTGATCATGAAGCGTAGCGGCCGGCTCTCCCGGGCCGCGGCCGTAGTCGTAGCCGGCCAGGCGCCGAAAAGCCCCGGAGCGCTACGCGAAGCCGTACGGGCACAGGGTGGGCGCATATCCAAAAAGGGTGCTGAGGCGGTTTTTGTACGTTTGGGGCGCTCCAAACTTGGAGAACCATAGAGACCTTGCCCACAGCGGCCGGGGGAGGCTGAAGTAGACACGTGTGACCTCTGGATGGCTCACAGCTTGTACCGAGCTAAGTTCCCGGCTGGCTGAGGCCCAAGGGCATATGCCGCCGCCTGCGTCTCCATCTGCCTACAGTCACAACCGGTCCCCACTTACGTATGCCTGAGAGTAAATCTAATAGTCCTTTATCCCCGGGGGGCATATACAGCTCCGGCAACCGCTACACCGCCCTTTTTGTAGGCACCAGGGCAGGAAATACGCTAGCTACTCGCAGCTCGCTGCTTGAATAGGAAAGCCAGCAGAACAAAGCCTGCGCCCCCTGCGATCACCGAGGCCGCAAGCACCCCTAGCTTGGCCTGGTCCAGGGTTGCCGGGTCGCTAAAAGCCAGTCCCGCCACGAAGATTGACATAGTGAAGCCGATGCCTCCCAGCACTCCCGCGCCAGCCAGACCGGACCAGCCGACACCGGCGGGCAGCTCGGCCAGACCCAGCCGGACCGCCAGCCAGGCGGATAGCAGAATACCCAGTGGCTTTCCCAGCAGGAGCCCCAAGAATACCCCCAGTGTCACCGTGCTGAGCCCTCCGTACGAAACGGCCACCCCGGCGTTAAAGAGCGCGAACAGGGGTAGAACTGCGTAGGCCATCCAAGGTTCCAATAGATGCTCGAGCCTGTGCATGGGACTCTGCGCAAGAAGCGCCAGCGACTCCACATCCTCGGCCCGCACCTCTTCCTCCTCGAACCTACCTCTGGTAATCCAGCCGGAAAGCTGCTCCGCTACTTCCCGCATACTGGCCTTGCGTCCCATGGGCATGGCGAAAGCCAGCAAGATTCCGGCCACCGTGGCATGCACCCCGCTTATCAGCGTAAAATACCAGATCAAAAGACCCAGCAGGATGTAAATCAGAAGGTTCCGGCCCCCGATACGGCCATAGCCCAGCGCCAAGAGCCAGAACGCCAAAGCCGTAAGAAGCGCCACCAAGGAGAACTCCTGACGATAGAAAACTGCGATCACGAGTACCGTGCCTAAGTCGTCAATAATAGCCAAGGCGGTCAGGAAGACCTTTAGAGAGGTAGGAATCCGCTTTCCCAATAAGGCCATCACCCCGAGAGCAAAAGCGATATCGGTAGCCATGGGTACTCCGAAACCGCGTGCGGCTGCACCACCCCCGCCAGCCCACACATAAATGAGCGCCGGTATCAACATACCGCCACCCGCAGCAAGCAGGGGCAGGGCGGCCGCCCTGGGATTCTTCAGCTCACCCGCCAGGACTTCTCGCTTAATTTCCAAGCCCACCAGCAGGAAGAAGATACTCATCAGCCCGTCGTTGACCCAGTGGAGCAGAGACATTTTCAGGACGAAGCCGCCTACCGAAATGCCCGCGGAAAGATGCTTGAGCGCCTCATAATCGTGGGAAAGAGGGCTGTTAGCCCATACCAACGCCACCAAGGCGGCTAGGATGAGCACCAACCCGCCGCCGCTCTCGCTACCCACGAACTGCTGGAAGGGGGCAAGAAACCTGCGGTCAACGGTGCGGATGCGGCTCATCATCCCCAAGCCTACCGCAGTATTCCATTCCAACCGGGTGCCACAGACGCATTGCGAAATAGTACCTAGAGGAGACACACAGAAGTAGAGGGGCGGCCTTTAGAAATCCCGGATTCCTCATCACCACCTCTCCTACGGGCTCGAAGGACCGTTTACGATTGGCTAGCACCATCACGGGAAAAGATATAGCGCATATACCTTCTACAGGGAATAAGGCCAGTTAGCTGGACTCAGGCAAGCTCGGCAAGGATCATTTATCTTCGCTCTAGGTTCAGGTGCACACGCCCGCCCGGCTGCACCACACCGGTCCATATGTGCCGGGGGCTGCAGAGATCAGATTTGGATGGTATCAATATGATATCATCCCGGGGTCAAAGGAGGCCTGTATGGTGCGCATTCAAGAAAAGGTTGCATTCCACGTGAACGGCTTCATCGTGTTGATGGTTGAGCTGGTACTCCTCGTGGTGGGCGTATGGCTGCTGGTAGCTTCGATAGGTAGTGGAGATATCGCTGGGCTGGTTGCAAGCATCATCATCCTGCTCACCACGGCTTTGTTGATATCAGGCTTCTTCACCGTACAGCCCAACGAGGCGCGGGTACTTATCTTCTGGGGCCGGTATACCGGCAGCGCACGTAACGACGGGTTCTGGTGGAGCAACCCCTTTACCTCCAAGCAACATGTCAGTTTGCGGGTACGCAACTTCAACTCCGACAAGCTCAAGGTAAACGATGCCGGCGGTAGTCCTATAGAGATCGCCGCGGTAGTGGTCTGGCGGGTGGTGGAATCGGCCAAGGCCCTCTTCGATGTGGACGATTACGATCAGTTCGTGAACATCCAGGCCGAGACAGCCATCCGTAACCTGGCTACCCGTTATCCCTATGATGCCGCCGGCGAATCCCGCGAGAGCCTGCGGGAAAACCCTGAGGATGTGGCCACAGAACTTAAGAAAGAGCTGCAAGACCGGCTCGAGGTGGCGGGAGTCGAGGTAACCGAGGCGCGCCTCACCCACTTGGCCTACACCCCGGAGATCGCCCAGGCTATGCTGCGGCGCCAGCAAGCCCAAGCTATAGTAGCCGCCAAGAAGCTGATCGTCGAGGCGGCTGTAGGTATGGTCGAAGAAGCCCTAAAGGGGCTGGCTGAGCGGGGTGTGGTGGATCTGGATTACGAAAAACGCGCCGCCATGGCCAACAATCTGATGGTCGTCCTCACCAGCGAGCAAGCCAGCACACCGGTGATCAACACCGGTACACTCTACGGAGGTTGATATGCGCGCCCTGTTTGCTGCACTACTATTGGGATTCGCTGGCGCCGCAGCCCAGAACTACCAGATTCTGCAGGGTACGGCCATTCTCGGAAAGGCCAGCGTGCAGACCGAGAGAACCGTGACGGGCTATGTCTTGCAGGGTTCCGCGGAGGTCCGTGGAGCCTTCAGCTGGCAGAGCAGCCTTCGACTCAATGCCGCATACCGGCCCACAGCCTATACCTTGACCGGCAAAGTGCGGGGTACGTCTGTAAAGATCAGGGTAGCCTTCAAGCCGGATAACATCGAGGAGGCTGTCGAGCAGGGCGGGAAGAGCCAGAGCATCAACCTTCCCACCTCCGGCCCGGTCTACCTGGTGGACAACAATCTCATGAACGGCTGGCAGGCGCTGCTCCTGGCGCTCGACTACCGGGAGCTCTCTGCGCAGCGCTTCAGGGTGTTGATTCCCCAGGTTGCGTCTCTCGGGTGGGTGAGCTTCAAGGTGGGCAAGCAGGCAACCCACCCGGCCGGTGGGAAGACTTATACTGCCTACCCGGTTGAGGCAGCGCTTGAATTCGGCTCCCAGACCATACATCTAAACCTGTGGGCCGAAGTGAAAACGCATACCTTACTCGGACTCTTCCAGCAGCAGGGCCGGGTGCGCTTCTTGCTGAGCGTAGGTAAGGCCGAGGCCCCCGCTAACCCCCTAGCGGCACGCTTTGCAGGGCAGGAACACTGTTTTACGAGCCTGTCCGTCAAGGTGAACTCGGCCGGGGCCACATTGTACGGCAGCCTCACCCTGCCCAAGGGCCCGGGGCCTTTCCCAGCGCTATTGCTCATCCCCGGCTCGGGCCCGGTGGACCAGAACGGCAACGTAGCCGGCGTACTCATGGACAACACCTATAAGCAACTGGCCCACGAGCTCTCTTGCAATGGCTACGGCGTGCTGCGTTACAACAAGCCGGGTCTTGCGCCCAGCACCGGCGACGGCAACCGCGTCACCCTGGAGACCTACGCGGAGAACGTGGCCGCTTGGTTCAAGCTGCTCGCCTCCACCGCGCGCATCGACCCAACCCGTCTGGCTTTGATGGGCCACTCCGAGGGCGGGCTGATCGCGCTATTCGCCGCCAAGGAGGGCTACGTGCATCCGGCGGCGCTAGTGTTGCTCGAAAGCCCAGGGCTACCCTTCACGGAAGTGGTAAAGACGCAAATGGTCTTTCAGGCCGGGCTCAAGGGCGAGTCCAGCGCGCAGATCAAGGGCCTCAAAGCCCTGGTGAACCAAACCTTCTCAGCCATCGAAGCCGGCACTTCGGACACCCTGGAGCTAAAAGGCGCACTGGCCGAGAATCCGCTGGCTAGGCTCTTCGCCCACGCGGCCGGGCTGCTCAGAAGCGAGGCGGAGGAAGATCCCGCGCGGCTGATTCAAGGCCTCGATATGCCCATACTGATCGTTCAGGGAGGAGCCGATATCCAGGTACTGCCGGAAAATGGCCGAAGCCTGCACCTTGCAGACCCAAACGCCGGCTACGTACTCATTCCCAAGCTTACCCACGGTCTGGTCCGGTGTACCCAGTCGCTGCTTGCCTGCGCGCTGCCGACCCCAGGTGAGCCGCTCGACAACACCTTCGTCACGAACCTCGGAACCTGGCTGAACACCCATCTCAAGGAAGCGCGTTAGGGGGAAATGGCGGAGAAAAAGCGTCTACTACTAAGGGTCGATCCCAAGGTCCACCAGGCCATTGAGAAATGGGCCGCGGATGATCTGCGCAGTGTGAACGCGCAGATCGAGTTCCTGTTGAAGCAGGCCCTGAAGCAGGCCCACAGGATTAGAGGCAACGATGAAAAAGATAGTGCTCCGGCGCGATAAACCCACAATCTGGCTGCCCCTACTCCTAATCGTAGTGGATATCTCCAGTCTGGCCGTGCTGGCCGTGCAAGCCCTCGAGAACCCTGGAGCTACGCCCTGGTGGGCCTGGCTGTTGATCATCGTGTCCTTAGCCGTGGTTTTAGGCAGCTTGTCCTGGATGATGTTGCGCGCCCCTTCGCGCCTGCTGTACTTGGCGCAGGGCCGAAACCTGGTGATTCAGACCTTAGCGGGCCGGCGCACCATCCGCCGGACCCAGGTGAAAAGTACTGAACGTGTGAACTACAACCTGGGTGCCTATGGCTACCGCCTCGAACCGCTACGAAGCACCCTGCCCGGCTACTACGTAGGGTCTTTCTGGCCAAAGGGACTTGGTCGCGTGACGGCCTTCGTGGGGATGCGCAGGGGCGAAGGCCTGTTAATCTCACTTACCGGAAATAAACAGCTGCTTTTGAACCCGCAGGATCCCGGCGAAATCCTGGCGCTCTTCGGCCGGGAAACGGGGAGTGGTATGTGAACGGCGCCTTGCCCACGCTTCGGTACTCCGGCGTGTTCGCGGGTTACGGAACCCGCGCCGTGCTAACCGGCATAGAGCTGGAACTGGGCCCCGGCTTCTACGTGGTCTTAGGGACCAACGGCGCGGGTAAAACCACCTTGTTCCGTGTGGGCGCCGGCATCCTCCCTCCTTCCCGCGGCCAACTGCACATCCTGGGTAAAGATCCCTTTACCGACCCCTCCATCAAAGCCAAGGTCGGCTACCTGTCCCACCACGCCGGTCTCTACCCCGATCTACGGGTGGTGGACAACCTGCGGTTTTGGGGACGGGTGCTGGGCTTGAAGGCGGCCCACCTGGAACAACGGCTGGAGATCCTCTCGGGTCAGCTGGATCTGGCCGAGCTGCTCAACAGGCCCGCGCATACCTTGAGCCAAGGCCAAGCCAGGCGGGCGGGAATGGCTCGTGCACTCTTGAACAATCCCGCGCTGCTCTTTCTGGACGAGCCTACTAGCGGGCTGGATCCCGCAGCGGCGCGTACCCTGCGTAATCTGCTGAAAAGTCTGGCCACGGACGGACGCACCCTACTTTTCTCCACGCACAACCTTCACGAGGCCAGCGAGCTGGCCACGGAGGTGGTGGTGATCCGCGATGGCGCCATCTTTGCGCGCGGCCCGGTCGACGAGCTTGCGGCCCGGTTCGCCGATGCCATAACCATGGGCTTCAAGCTGGACTCCGACCCGTGCAAGGTGCTCACCGGCTTGGGTTTGGCCGCCAAGTACCAGGATGGGTACTGGCAGGTGAGCTTCGGCCGCAAGCAGGACCCGGCCGATACCATCCGTGCCTTGGTGGAAGCGGGTATTCGCGTTCGGGAAGCACGTGAAATGGGAAATCCGCTCGAGCGCATCTACCTGGCCCTGGACAAGGAGGAGACCCATGCGTGAAATCATGCGGCTCGGCAGGGCGCTGATCTGGCGCACGCGGCGGGAGCAGGGCCGGCGGCTGATAGGCCTGCCCCTGATCTTTGCATTGGCTCTCCTGGCTATGGTGCTCATTACACTCTACCTGCCCTGGCTACTCACCGGCCCTACCCGCTACGCACTCGCGCGCGCCGCGGAAGCCCGGTTCGGCACCAGCCTGGGAACCACCGGACTGGCCATGGCCTTGCTGTTTCTGCAAGGGCCCTACCTGCTGGCCATGTTTGCCGCCTACCAAGGCGCCAGTCTAGCCCAAGCGGCGGTGGGCGGAGAAACCTCCCGGGGTGGGCTCGAGCTACTCCTTTCGGCACCCTTTCTCCCACGCACACTCTTCCTGGCGCTGCTGACCAGCTCCCTGAGCCTTACCCTCTTCGCTTGGGCGATCATGACCCTGGGCAGCCTGGGCATTGCCGCCGGGGTTCTGCTGGCACTCTCCGTACCCCTGCCGATCTCTGCGGGTTACCTGGCCACGGCCCTGCTGCTGCCCTTACCCTTGGCGCTGTGGGCTAACACCACCGGGCTTTTCGTGGGCTTAGCCTTCCCGCGCCTGGCCCAGCTCCGCACCGGCAACACCAACCTTTTACAGCTCCTGGCGATGCTCCCGGCGGGGGCGCTCTTGTTGACGGCCACTCTGTTCCCGGACCTTAATCCTCTTGTACTGAACGGGGCGGCGCTGGCGCTGGGCCTGGTGGGTGCGGGCTTAGCCGCGAGCCTTCTGGCGCGCTGGTTCCGGGTCGAGGCGGTGCTCTAGGAAACGGCGCTCCGGGAAGTGTGTATCGGCCCCGAGCCTACCCAGCCCCCGGGCTTCACCTCCCGCACCGCCTCGGAGCTTGAACGCAGCATAGAAACCACCCCGTTTCGCGGCCATTCCCTCAGGCCCCCATCTCCGGGGTTGGTGGCGGCCGGGCGGCCCTTTTAGCCGGGTGCCCAAAACTGGGAATACGGTGCCTGTCCTTGCCTACAGCGTCCCCTCTGGCTATAGTGAGCCTATGTTTACGAAGACCCTCCTGTTTAAGTGGTGGCCCGGCTAAGCCGGGGCGTGTCTTCGTGTACCCCTGGGGCCACTGGTGTTCCGGGGGTTTTTCGATCTTCCTGGGGGTGTGCGTTGCCTACAATTGCGATCAAGGAAACCTTATTGGCTGACCTGGAAACACCGGTTACGGCCTATCTGAAACTCTCTGAACACGCCGAGGTCAGTTTTCTGCTGGAGTCGGTGGAGGCGGGGCGCCGTTGGAGCCGCTACTCGTTCATCGGGGTGGGCGCAAACCGCATATTTCGCCTGAAGAACGGCCGGATGACCGTAAATGGTGAGGAGACGCTTACAGACAACCCCCTAGATTCACTGTACCAGGCCATCAGCCGCAAGGTGGAAAGCGGACCACGGTTGCCTTTCTGGGGCGGCGCGGTGGGCTACGTGGCCTACGACCTGGCGCGCAGCTACGAACGTCTACCCAGCGAGAATCCCGACGACTTGAATCTGCCCGAACTGTTGTTCATCGAGCCGCGAGTGGTGGCGGTCTTCGATCATTTCAAGCAACAACTGCACCTGGTGGCCGCCGCCGAGGCCGGTACAGCCGGAGCGGTTGAGAGCGCCAGGGAGCGGGTTTTAGAAGCTAAGAAGCGGCTCTTGGGACCGCTCCCGGGAGTGGCGGGTACCCGCGCGGGCGGACGCACGACGTTCACTCCCAATATGAGCAAGGCTAGCTACCAGGAAGCGGTGCAGCGGGCGGTGACCTATATTCGGGCCGGAGATATATTCCAGGTGGTGCCCAGCCTGCGTCTTTCAGCGCCGCTCCGGGTACACCCCTTCGCCCTCTACCGCGCGCTCAGGAGTATCAACCCAAGCCCCTATATGGGATATCTGGATCTGGGTGAGGTCACGTTAGTCTCGGGAAGCCCGGAAAGCCTGCTGCGCTCGGAGCCGGGTGGCCGGGTGGTAACCCGCCCGATTGCCGGCACCCGCCCACGTGGTGATAATGCGGCCGAGGACGCCGAACTCGCGGTGGAGCTGTTGGCCAGCGAGAAGGAGCGGGCCGAGCACGTGATGCTGCTCGACCTGTCCAGAAATGACCTGGGGCGGGTCTCGCGTTTTGGCAGCGTACGCGTCACCGAGCAACTGGTAGTCGAGCAGTACTCGCATGTCATGCACCTGGTGAGTACCGTCGAGGGCCGCCTAGCCGAGGGCAAAACCCCGCTCGACGCCCTAGCCTCGGTATTGCCCATGGGCACAGTCTCCGGTGCCCCCAAGATCCGGGCCATGGAGATTATCGAGGAGCTCGAGCCTTGTCGTAGAGGCCCCTACGGCGGGGCCTTCGGCTACCTAGGCTACAACGGCCAGATGGACATGGCCCTCACCCTACGCACCTTCGTTATTGCGAACGGGCGGGTACACGTGCAAGCCGGAGCCGGCGTAGTGGCTGACAGCCGGCCCCAACCCGAATACCAAGAGTGTCTTAACAAAGCGCAAGCGCTCTTAAAGGCCGCCCGTATGGCTGAGGAGGGGCTCGAATGAAGCGTGTACTGGTGATCGATAACTACGATTCATTCACTTATAACCTGGTGCAGTACCTGGGTGAGCTGCAGGTCGAGCCTTTGGTCTGGCGCAACGATCAGTTTTCGCTGGCGCAGGTCGAGGCGCTGAAGCCGGACGCCATTCTGGTCTCCCCCGGACCGTGTACACCCAAGGAGGCGGGGCTTTCGGTACCCCTAATTCAGCGCTTCGCACCCGAGCTGCCCATCCTGGGCGTCTGTCTGGGACACCAATCGATCGGCGCGGCGTTTGGGGCCAAGGTGGTACTCGCACCGGTGATGATGCATGGTAAGACCAGCCCTATTCATCACGACGGCTCGCCCCTGTTCGCGGGGCTTTCCAACCCTTTCACCGCTACGCGCTATCACTCACTGGTAGTCACCGACCTGCCTGATGAGCTCCTGATCACCGCCTGGACAGATGAAGCGGGAGGGCGGACCATCATGGGCCTAGCCCACCGTGACTACCCCACCCAGGGGGTGCAGTTTCACCCCGAGTCGGTGCTGAGTGAAGGCGGCCTGCAACTGATCAAGAATTTCCTCAACACTTTGTAGGATGAGGCTTATGGCGCTCGTCTCGGTCATCATACCCACCCACAATCGCCGGGCGCTGCTTTTGCGGAAGCTGCAGGCGCTGAAGGACCAAGGCACGGATTTCGAAGTGGTGGTGGTCGCAGACGGCTGTACCGATGGAACCGTAGAAGCACTTGCGGCCTACCCGGTCTCTTATCCCTTGAAGCTCCTGGAAAGCGAGGGCCGGGGTGCCGCGTACGCTCGTAACCGGGGGGCCGAGGCCGCTGCCGGCCAGATCCTGCTCTTTTCCGATGATGACATAATACCCAGCCCGGGCTGGGTGGCCGCGCACCGAGCCGCGCACCGAGCCGGAAACGTTGTCGCGGTAGGTAGATTGGTACTGCCCGCCCATCTGCGGCAAGGGGCTGCATTCCACGGCCCCGGCGCCTACTGGTGGAACGCTACCGGCGCCAACACCAGCCTCCCGCGCGCGCTCTTCTTCTCAGCAGGAAGTTACGACGAAAGCTTTTCCGACTACGGTGGTGAGGACCCCGACTTGGGTTGGAGGCTACATTCCTTGGGAGCGCGTTTCAGCTACCGGCCGGACGCGGCGGCCGAGCACTGGGACGAGGAGTATCCCGCCAACTTCCGCACCAAGGCCTTCGCGGCGGGGCAGGCGCACGTACATGTTTGGAGGAAGTACCATAGCTCCCGGATCTCTCTGGCGCTGGGGGTACACCCGGTGGTGCTGGCTGTAAAACTTGCCTTTCTTCCCCGGCTCGAGCGACTGCTGGGACCACATGGCAGCTATGAGCTGGCCTACGCAAGGGGAGCCTGGAAGGCGCTATGGAGCTGAGCCTCATCATCCCCGCCTACCGGGATGCTGCTCTGCGGCGCAAGCTGGTCTCGCTGGCCGACCAGACCTTCAAGGCTGCGCTCTTCGAAGTGATCGTGGTAACCATGGGCGGCGAGGCCCAGACTCTCACCTCGGCCTCGGAACCTTGGCCTTTTACCGTGCGCCTATTGACGATTCCGGAGGACAGAGCCAAGGGGCACTACCCTATCTCCCAAAAACGCAACTACGGCGCGCTGGTCGCAGAAGGCAAGGTACTGGCTTTCACCGACGACGACGTCCTACATCCGCCAAACCAGCTGGCTGAGTTGCAGGTGCTTTTTGCGCGGGGGTTCCACGGCATTGCAGTCACTGATTTAGTCTTTGAGGATCATACGATCTCCCGGCCCGCAAAGGGCCGGTTTGTAGCCTGGACACGGCTGAACGGCTCGCTCATGGCTATGGACCGCCTCACGCATACCCGGTTGGGCGAGTTCAACGAGGCTACCGGGCGGGGTGAGGACCTCGAGTTCGGTTACCGCGCGATGCGCCTAGGCATACCCATCCTTCGAGTACCCACCGCCCCGGCGATCCACATCGGTGTGCCACGAACCGACTTCGCCACCGGAAGAACCAGCGGTTACCAGGCCTTCACCACCGCCGAACGCTACGGCTGGCATTATGCCGCAGCAGTTGGCGTGCACCCCCTACTGCTTCATCTGAAAGCGCTGGCGGTGCGGCTGGGCGTAGACGCCTGGATCTTTCCCCGCCGATACCGAGCCTACGAACGCGGATACTTGAACGGCGCCCTGGAGGCCTATCGTGAACGAACTAAAAAAAGCCCTACACGCTGAACCGCTGAGCCAGGAAGAAGCCAAGCGTCTCATGAACCGGATTATGGAGGGCCAGTTAACCCCCGCGCAGACCGCTGGAGTGCTAATGGCCCTGCGCACTCGCGGCGAGACCGTGGAGGAGATCAGCGGCTTCGCACTGGCCATGCGCGAGCACGCCGTGCACGTTAATGTCGGCCTGCAACCACTATTTGACATCGTGGGCACCGGCGGAGACGGCGCGGGCACCTTCAATATCTCGACTACCGCGGCTTTCGTGCTCGCCGCGGGTGGGCTCACCGTAGCCAAGCACGGTAACCGCGCGGCCTCCTCCAAGTCCGGCTCCGCAGACGTGCTTGAGGCCCTGGGCGTGAAGCTCGACCTGGACGCACATAAGAACGCAGGTGTCATTCAGGAGGCCGGCATCGGTTTCCTGTTCGCCCGTACCCATCATCCCGCTATGCGGAACGTCGCCGCGGTGCGCTCAGAGCTCGGCGTACGCACCGCCTTCAACCTGCTGGGACCGCTCACCAACCCGGCGGGCGCTACGCACCTGTTGCTGGGAGTATTCAGCAGTACCTGGCTACAACCCCTGGCCGAAGTGCTGCGCGCACTCGGTACACAGGCGGCCATGGTGGTGCATGGCGAAGGCACCGACGAGCTAACCCTGGGCGAGAATCAGGTAGCCCTACTACGAGGTGGGTCAATCGAGGCCTTCCAGCTTGTACCAGAGGATGTGGGGCTCGAGCAGGCGCCGCTTTCGGCTCTGCGCGGCGGCGGACCGTCCGAGAACGCCCGGCTCACACGGGCCATTCTCGCCGGCCAGGAACGGGGGCCGAAGCGCGACGTGGTGGCACTGAACGCCGGAGCGGGATTTTTCGTCGCCGAGTTGGCGCCAAGCCTGAAAACAGGTGTACGGAAAGCGGAAGAGATCCTCAATACCGGTCTCGGACACCAGGCACTCTCGCGCCTAGTGCGGCTGAGCAATGCACCGGCCTGAGGAATCACGGGGGTCTGGGGTCTACCCGCAGCCAACCATCGCTGGCATCTACCGCATAGCTCCGGGATGGGAGCGCAACGCGCCCCATACCTGAGATCCATCTGGTTGTTGGCGAGCCGGGCTGTCTGGGAATTCTCGGGAACCCGCGTGGACCTTCTTTAAGTGAGGTCGGCAGTGCCCGCCAAACAACCGCCTGCGTACCGGTACTCCCGCCAGCCTCGTGTGCTCAGCCAAATTGACTTGCTATTCCAACTTCGCGCCATCTCCTCCATCAACCTCGTGCAAGAGGCTTGCCGGGTAGGGTACTCGGTACTAGACGGTCGGAAACGACGGCAGCCTCAAAGGAACCCTAGGCCGGTCATCAAGGCCCGGCCCGACAGCAGGAAGGCTAGCAGCAACCCCCAAAAGAGATACATGCCCACCCGGGGCGGTGGGTTCGTCAAGGTCCGGTAGAACCAGCCGCTTTGGGGCTTGAGTCCTCCCAGGAAATGGAGCAACACTACGGTCAGCGTGCCATAGACCGCATGTAGAGGCTCATTAGGCCGCAGGCCACCCCAAATCATCAAAAGCCCACTGGCCAATTGTGCTATGGCCAGGTAGGCTAAGTATTGCACCCAGTCAAACCGCCTGGCCGCCGGCTCGCGACGCAAGCTGGACAGGTTCAGCAGCCAAAGCACCAAGGCCGCCGCAGGTATTACAAACGCTAGGATTATATGAAGAATCAAGAGTAGGGCCATGGCCCTACTCTGCCACACCAAACACAGCAGGCCGGGCCCGAGAAGCCTGGTATACTGCCTTGTAGAGCCCGCAAAAACGGGCAAGGAGGCTTATGAGTAATTATGACGCCTCGAGCATCAAGGTGCTCAAGGGGCTGGAAGGGGTGCGTAAGCGCCCATCAATGTATATCGCAGGTACCGGTGGCGATGGCTACCACCAGATGCTTACCGAGATTTTGGATAACGCTGTAGACGAGGCCCTGGCTGGCTTCGCCGATGAGTTACACGTTACCCTGCATGCCGATGGCTCAGCTAGCGTGGAAGACAACGGCCGTGGTGTCCCAGTAGATATCATGCATGCTGAAGGCCGGCCGGCCATTGAGGTAATCTATACCGAGCTTCACGCTGGCGGAAAGTTCGAGGAAGGCGCCTACAAGGTCTCCGGCGGTTTACATGGCGTCGGCGCCAGTGTGGTCAACGCTCTGACCGAGTGGATGGTCGTCCAGGTCTTTCGTGGTGGCGAGCAATATCAGGTCACTTTTAGCCGGGGGCTGGTGCGCGAGCCGCTCAGAAAGATAGGCACGGCACCTATAGACAAGACCGGTACCCTGGTACATTTCATGCCCGACCAAGATATCTTCGAACCCAACCAGTCCTTCGACTATCGCCGGGCGCGGCGGCGTATCCGCGAGATCAGCTTCCTGGCCGGCGGCCTGCGCATTGTGTTGAAGGATGAGCGCAGCCAGAAGAAAGAGACCTTTCACGACGAGGGCGGCGTCGCTTCGTTCGCCAGGGCTCTGGCCGAAGGTGAGGATCTGCTCTACGACCGCGGCGTGCGGCTCACCGGCCGGATGGACGAAGTCGAGGTGGATGTCGGCCTGATTCACACTCGCGGGTACACTACCGAGCTACTTTCCTATGCCAACATGATCCCCACGCACAACGGCGGGGTACACCTCTCCGGCTTTCGCACCGCCTACACCCGCGCACTCAATCAGTACGCCAAAAAGGCCGGCTTGATCAAGAACGGGCAATCCGGACCCTCGGGCGAAGATCTGCTCGAAGGGCTGTTCGCGGTAATCTCCATCAAGGTTCCACAGCCCCAATTCGAAGGCCAAACCAAAGGCAAGCTGCTCAACCCGGAGGTACAAAGCGCCACTTCCCAGGTGATGTACGAGCAGTTTATGGCGCATTTGGAAGGCAACCCACGGGTGGCCAAGCTGGTCTACGAGAAGGCCCAGCGGGCCTCGCAAGCCCGCGAAGCCGCCCGCAAGGCGCGCGAGTTGGTACGCCGCCAGAACCCGCTCGAGTCCAGCGAGTTACCCGGCAAACTAGCTGATTGTCAGACCGAAGATCCGGGCGAGGCCGAACTGTTCATTGTGGAGGGTGATTCCGCCGGCGGCTCAGCCAAGCAGGGTCGCGAACGCCGCTTCCAGGCCATACTGCCCTTGCGTGGTAAGATTCTGAATGTTGAAAAGTCCAATCTGCCCAAGGCCCTCAAAAACGCCGAAATCCGGACCATAGTAGCAGCCATCGGTGCCGGCATCATGGGCATCAGCGAAGAAGATCACTTCGACCTGGCCTCGGCACGCTACCACAAGATCATCCTGATGACCGACGCCGATGTAGACGGTTCGCACATCCGCGCT
The DNA here is from genome assembly GCA_964402875.1 of uncultured bacterium. Lineage (GTDB taxonomy): Bacteria > Deinococcota > Deinococci > Deinococcales > Marinithermaceae > CAYODT01. The sequence continues at coordinate 51,436 of CAYODT010000010.1, forward strand.
CTACTGCTGACCTTCTTCTACCGTTACATGCGCGCGGTGATTGAAGCGGGCTACTTGTACGTGGCTCAACCACCGCTATACGGGCTCAAAGTAGGGCGGCGCTTTACCTATATCTTCGACAACGCAGCCTTGCAAAAAAGCTTGGCGGAGCTCGGGGATCGTAAATACGATATTCAGCGCTTCAAAGGCTTGGGTGAAATGAACCCGGATCAACTCTGGGAAACGACTATGAACCCGCAGAACCGTACTCTCAAGCAGGTCGCCATCCAGGATGCCCTGGAAGCCACCGAGACCTTCGAGGAGTTGATGGGCAGCGAGGTTGCGCCCCGGCGCCGGTTTATCGAGGAAAACGCACGGTACGCGGAACTTGACATCTGACCCCTGCCGGGTGGCGGTTTCACCCTTCAGGCGATAACCTGATAAGATAATGGCCCGCCGCAAACTGCAATACACGCGCGATAGAATTATCCGGGCAGCTAGGGTATTGGTGGCGGAGAAGGGGCTGGACAGGACCACTGTGGCCGAAATCGTGGCTGAAGCAGGTGTGGCTCAGGGTACCTTCTACCTATATTTCCGGAGCAAGCGCGACATCGCGCCGGCTTTCCTTGAGCAGATGCTGGAAGGGCTTGGGGCACGTATCGCGGATCAGATGGATCCCGCGCGTGTCGACGCGCGGGACCTGGGTAGCCTGCTGGAATCCATGGTGCATGCGGTCTACGAGGAAACTCAGAGCTACCAGGACGTGTTCGCCACCATCTTCTCCGGCTTGGCTGGCGGTGGTGATATCGAGTCCTTCCGTCCATTCTTCGAGAGGTTGGCGGAACCCATGAGGGGACTGCTCGAACACGGACAGCGGGTCGGCACGGTCGATACCTCGGTCAACGCCGCGGTAGCCGCGCGAATTATTGCGAGCACCCTAGACTACCTTGGCCTGGACCTCTTCTTTTTCAAACCCCCGGTTTCCCAGGAAGCCTACATGGCCGAGGTAGTACGCTTCCTGAAAGCAGCCCTGGGCATCAAAGACCATCGGACGGCCCGACAGTCGCTTGACAAGCCGCAGCATCGTACATAAGCTGTAATTATTACTGACTGATTGTCAGTCAGTAACGAGATCAGAGCTATCAGTGGGTGCGGGGGTCGGAAGATGATCATGGTCAGACTTGCCCTACGGAACATATTCAAGCAGCGAAAGCGGAACGAGTTGCTGCTGGAGGTCGTGGCCTACGCCACCTTGGCCGTGGTAGTCATGTGGGGCTTCACCGATTCGTACGTGAACTCGGCGCGGATGGGCTTCGCACGATACATCGACGCGCCGGTGCTGGTCACCACTGTCGCGTATCATCAGGATCCCAGCCCCACGCAGGCCCTGCCCTCCACGGACTTCATGCCCAGGCTGGAAAAGGTTCCAGGAGTTTTGGGGGCTACGCCGGTACTATATTTCTCCGCACTCCTGCAAAGCGCGCAGCGCAGCGCCCCGGTGCAGGTACGCGGCGTGGATCCCAGCACCTTCGCAAAGACCAGCGGCCTTCCCGGCGCCATCGTTCAGGGAACCATGCCCGCCGGGCCCGGCCAAGTGGCCCTGGGCGAGCAGTTGGCCAAGAGGCTGGGTTTAGAGCTGGGCGGGCGGGTGGTAATCTCCGCCGCCAGCCCCACCGGCCCCACGGCCACCGGCGCTAAGGTGGTGGGCCTGATCAAGACCGGTCTTTCGGCCGTGGATAAGCAGACCGCATTGGTGACCATAGACCAGGCCCGGACGTTAACCGGCGTGTCTACGGCCACCGGTGTGATTCTGGGCACTGCTCCCGGCCGGGAGGCGGGGCTGGCCCGCAAAGTGGCCAAGCTGCTTCCCGCGGGACTAGGGGCTTACTCGGTGGAAACACTGATGGGTCCGGTCTGGCGGGAAATACGCGGCGAGGTGTTGGTTTCCATACCCATCTTGCTGCTTTTTTCACTGTTCGCCGCGCTTGCAGTGGTCAGCACGGCACTGGTTGCGGTGCTCGAGCGCACTCGGGAGTTCGGTCTGTTACTGGCACTGGGCCTCACACCGGGCCGGCTGGCCTGGATGGTGGTGCTCGAAATCCTCCTGGTCACCACCGCCGGTTGGCTGCTGGGCCTGATTTTCGGCTATGCCATCACTATAGCACTCGGCCACTGGAACCTGCTCGGCTGGCTAATGGTACGGCCCTTCGAGTCGGTCTTCGGCATTATGGGTGTCGCCGGCCAACTGCTCACCCCCAGCAAACCCATCTACGCCCTCTATGCCTCAGCCACACTGGCCTTCGCGCTGATCCTGGCGCTTCTCTTGCCGGTTCGTTATGTCCTTCGCCTACGCCCCGCAAGGGCGCTGACCGCCGAATAGGAGGAAGTATGAGCGCACCTTCTCTACTCCTGCTGCTGGCATTTTCGCTTAGCCCGTTGGCACTGGCCCAGTCCAGCGCCGAGGCCTTGTTGCAGCAGGCGATAAAAGCCATGACCCCAGCACACACACGTGCAACGCTCGAGCTCAGCTCGAAGGGCGGCCCGACATACCGTCTACGCTATTTGGCCGAGGGCGGCAAGCGGTTGCTCATTCGTGTTCTGGCCCCAGAAACCTCGGCCGGGCAAGCCTTTTTGATTAACGGCCGGACCACCTGGGCCTATGCACCCGGTATGCCCCAGGCGGTCAAACTACCTCCAGGGCAGAAGGCCGGCCTATTCGGCTCCGGGCTGAGCCTGCAGGATCTTGCCGGGGAGGACCTGACCACTCGTTACACCGCAGCCATGGGCACCGGGCCCCACACCCTGGTACTGACGCCCGCGCCCACCACCCCTACCCCCTATGATCGGCTGGTGATTACCCTTACCGCCAACGGCCTGCTCAGCGGCATCGCCTACCAGAGTGGGGGAAGAACCCTGCGCACAATCCGTTTCAGCGACTACAGAAAGACTGGGACAGGCTCTGTGCCTCTGCTGGTCGAGGTGAAAGAGGACCGGACAATCGTCCTCAGATATCTGAATGCCGACTTTACAAAGCCCGTACCCCGGGCCTGTTTCACCCCGGCGCTCCTGGCCCGGCCCCCGAAGGAGTGCGAGTAGGGTGCTCTCTTTGGCCTGGCGCAACGTATGGCGACGCCCGGGACGCAGTTTGATGACTGTGGGCGCCATGGCCCTGGTGGTCTGGTTGCTGATCCTGATGAACGGTATGGCCGGCGCAGCTCGAAATGGCATCTATCAAAGCCTCACTAACCAACTAGGAGTGTTGCAGGTCTATACCAAGAACCACGCAGCCGCGACCTCCTTCGCCGGTGGGCTCATTGAACACGCCGGCGCAGCACAGGCCAAGCTGAAGCCCCTGGTAGGCCAAAAAGCAGTAGTAGGCGTGCTGGAAGCTCCTACCTTGGTCACCCGGGGTCAGCATGCTCAGGGAGCCATGTTGATCGGGGAGGACCTGCCGCCGAACCTCCTCAAATCCTTTGCTGCGCAATACCTATCCAGTGGTAGCATGCCCATCCCCGGCCTGGTAGCCGGCATCGCCCTGGGCGGGGCCCTCGCCGCCCGCCTGAAGGTTCACCTGGGCAACACTATCACCCTGTTCAGCCCTGGCTCACCGGGAAGGGGGGTGGGGATATTCAAGGTAGAAGGTATCTTGGATTTTCCCGACCCGCAGATGAACGCAGGGCTGGCCTATACTTCCCTGGCCCCTGCTCAGGCGCTGGCCGCGCCGGACGCGCTCACCCGTATAGAACTGCGCCCCTCGGGCTTTACGCTGGCTACGGAAGGCGGGCTCACCAAGCTACGAAACCAGATAGCCAAGGCTCTGGGTGGTTCGCTCGAGGTACAAACTTGGCGGGAGGCCAATCCAATTGCAGACGGCATGCTGCGCCTCCTCACCCCCATGTTCGGGATCTATGGAGTACTCTTCTTCGTCCTCGCCGGGCTGTTGGTGATGAACACTATGTACCTGAGTCTCATGGAGCGCGTACGTGAGTTCGGCCTACTCCAAGCATTGGGTACCAGCAGCGGGCGCCTTCGGGGGCTAGTCTTTCTCGAAAGCCTGATGCTCAGTATCGGGGGGGCGCTCTTGGGCACGGCGCTGGGACTTATAACCGTAGCCTGGCTGGGCCGGGGTATCTACCTGCCGCACTGGTTGGCTAACGTCTACACCCAGTTCGGCCTGCCGACTACTCTCTACCCGGTAGCCAGTGTAGGCGGGGTGCTGTTCGCAGCCGCGCTGGCGGTGCTCACCGGGTTGATCGCCGCACAACGGCCGGCACGACAGGCCGCTTCCATCTCGCCGGTGGAAGCTATGCATATCGATACCTAAGCTGCGCGAGAGACCTCTGAGTAAGGAGCACATATGTCGGAACCTATCCTCAAAACAGAAAACCTGGAAAAGACCTATGGTTCAGGTGAATTGCGGACCGCAGCGTTGCGCGGCGTGGACCTTGCCTTTATACCCGGCGAGTTCACCGCCATCGTCGGGCCCTCGGGATCGGGCAAGACCACGCTCATGCAGCTTATGGGTGGGCTCGACCAGCCCTCAGGGGGACGGGTGATATTGGATGGGGAGGTCGTGAGCCACATGTCCCCTAAGGCCTCGGCTAATCTGCGCCTTTGGAAGATCGGCTTCGTGTTCCAGGCCTATAACCTGATTCCAGTACTCACCGCACTGGAGAACGCCGCCTTCGTGCTCGAGCTGCGCGGAGAACCCCCCAAAAAGCGAAACCGGCAGGGCCTGGAAGCCCTGGAAGCCTTGGGTATCGGCCGGTACGCCGGGCATCGGCCCAGCCAGCTCTCCGGTGGGCAGCAGCAGCGCGTAGCGATGGCCCGGGCCCTAGCCGCACGCCCCCAGGTGGTACTGGCCGACGAGCCTACCGCCAACCTGGATTCGGCAGCCGCCATTGCGCTGATTGATCATATGAAAGTATTGAACCAGAAGCTCGGCCTCACTTTTATATTTTCCACTCACGACGAGCGGCTAGTCAGCCGCGTGGGCCGGGTGATCCGCCTGGAAGACGGCCGCGTGTTGGCCTGATCGTATATTCATCCCTCGGCAGCGGCAAAAACCAGCATATCTCTGCCCTACTCATCCACTGGGTTTTTACAACGGCCCTCAAAAAAAGGTCCTGAATACCAACAGCCCATATGAACTAGTTGCCGCCGGAAAGGAGGCAATAAAGGTTATTTAGCCACCCAATCTCACCCGGCCCCAAAAGCGGGGCGGCGAAGGGACGAGGATAACTCCTCAGATAGCCGAATAGGGCACCCTATTATGCGCCTTTATAGGTATCGGCTGGGGTCTTTGCAGATGATAACAGCCTACCGGCCAGTTCTGTAGCCTGCTCGTCGGCAAGAGTCGGGTAGGGATAGCCCAAACGCCCCGCCGTTTCCCTCACCAACCACCGGAACAGGTCCATGGTCACCAGCAGGGCCCGCCAGATATCGTCCTGATCATAATGGGCAAACGCCCTAGGCAATTCCTCCAACACGC
>CAYODT010000011.1:0-3036 GCA_964402875.1 uncultured bacterium
GACCGGGTGATCCGCCTGGTTATTGCCGCGGTGCTCTTCTACTTCGCCTTTACCACCGCGAGCAGTGGGCTGGGATGGACACTAGGGATTATCGCAGCTATATCGCTGTTTACCGCAGTCACCGGCCACTGCGCCATCTACTCGCTCTTTGGCGTGAGCACTTGTCCGGTTAAGCCGAAAAAAGATTGAGCACTTTTTCCTACGCAGTTTGCGCCGGTTGCTTTGCCGAGGGGCGGCCGGCGTTTCTTCCGTTCCCCGATGCTCGAAGTCAACTACTTTAGAATGGCCTGATGCCATGGCTCGTCGCGCTTCCTTTAGCCCTCCTACCTATTGTTCCCGTCGCCTTTGCCGTGGTGGCTTCGTTGATCGGCCTCTGGGCATGGCTGGTTAGAAGAGAACAGCCGGTGTGGTTGTGGGCCTTCGTGGCCTATGCGGTCTTGGGCGTAGTTTCACAGGGCTTGGTGGGCCTGGGACTGGAGAAGGATCAAGGTAGATCCCTACAGACTTTGCGGGCCGTAGGAGTGCCGCTTCGCACCGGCGGCCCCGCAAACCTGTTCCGGAGTGTTTCCCCGGCTCGCATTCACGGCTGGAACGCCAAGAGCGGGTCTAACCACTACGCCGTTCCACAACAAGGTCCTTTTTACGCGGTGGCCCTGGGCCGGGCCGGTTCGGCTGCGCGGAACGGCGAGGTGCTCTACGATCAAAGTGTGGCCGTGCAAACCGGCCGCTACTATACCGAGAGCCTGGTTTTCAAGACCTCCGCACCCATTGACGGTTTGGCTTTTACCTTTTTCACCCGGCGGGGACACCATCCGGTGAAGGCCGAGTGGCGGCGGATTTCCAAGGGCCTATGGCTGGCCTGGTCCACTTACCGGGTAAAAAAGGGCGATGACACCGTGCGCGGTCCCGACTTGCTGGTGCCCGCTTCGGTGCGGGGCCCACTGTTGCTGTGCTGTCCTCAGCTTAGTGAGGGACGAGTGCCGCCGGCCTACCTGCCGCCCAACCTGGCGCCGGACCCCTGGGGCGGGGTGTTCTGGTGGTTGGGTACGGCCTTGACGGGGCTCCTGGTGCTGATGGGCACGCGGGTGTTGTTTCGTCGTGTCCCGGCCCGCTACGCGGCCATCGCGCTGCTGGTGGGCATGTCGGCCCATATCGGGGTGGCGCTCCAGCAGTATCTGAGGCACCCTGGACGGGTGGCCGGACTCACGTCCCAGCCCAATATCCTGGGTCATTGGCTGGTGAGTGACGCGGCCCTGACTTGGCTGGTATCGGGGGCGGGGCTGGGTTTGGCGGCTTTGCTGCTGGCGGCGGCGGCGGTCTACCTCAGCGGCAGCCGCGCGGCATTGGTGGGCTGGCTAAGCACTGGGTTTCTGTGGACATTGGGGCTGCGGCGCAGGTGGTGGGTGGGGCTGCTGCTGGCCCTGGCTCTTTTTGGGGCGGTGGGCGCCCTGGGGCCCGGGGTGTTGGGGCGACTCTCCACAACGCTCAACCCGGACTACATCACTACCGAAGCGCGATTTCAGATCTGGCGGGTGGCGCTTACCGCCTTCGAGCAGCACCCCTTGGAGGGTGTGGGCATCAACCGGTTCCCTCACTTCTATGCCCGGCACCGGCCCGAAAAGGCTATCACCCAGAGAGCCGGACACGCGCATGATCTTTGGCTGCAGCTGTTGGCCGGCTCGGGGGTGTTAGGCCTACTGGGCTTCTTGACCCTGTACGCTTCGGTGGTTTGGTCGCTGTTTCGCTGGCGGGCTTGGGCGGGCTTGGGCTTGCTGGCCGTTATCCTGGTGTTGAACATAGCCGACTACACTTTCTTCGACGCCGGGGTCTATTACGTGCTCTGGGCCGGGCTTGGGTTTGTGCTGTCGTTGCGCGAGCGCCAAGCGGCGCAAGCCGTGCCGGCCGACAGCCCCTGAGCAGGTTTTCGCGTAGCGGATCCCTTAGGGGTGATTTGTACCGCAGGATCTTAATAAGTTACTCCTACCGAGCTCTAGATGGCCGGGGTGGGAGCACTGCGGCGCAGGTTTGGTAAGCTAAAGTATGCTGAAGTGGATCCCGGTTATCTTGCTACTGGTTGGCTTGGGTAATGCTCAGACTACGCAGGTGGCCGATTTCTTTCGAATTACCCAGTCCATCTCGCACTCCGTAAACACCCCCGGCGCTTGGCGATACGGTATTACGCCACGTACGGTGGAAGCACGTACCTACTGGAAGATCACTACAGAAAGCTACATCCGGGATCTTCGCCTTGGCCTGGTAGTACACTTCGGCGCTTACGACTTGCGATTGCAGGGTAAGGAACTGGCGCTGTCTCCCGGATGTAAGACGGTGGACCCTAGCTGCTTTTCTCCTATCTTACCGCCGCCGGGCCGGCAAGCCTGGCGTGTGAATCTAATTTTGATCGATGCCTCGAACGCTCTGCTCGACTCTCTGCATGGGGCTATAAAACGTGCTGACCCCTATCCGGCCACGATTACCCTGAGTGAGTTTTTCCGGCTGGAAGTCCGCAGCAGCAGCGATATAAGGGCTTATCCCAGCGGCTGGAAGCCCTGAACGGCTGCTTTGCTCTATCTTAAAATAGAGCTTGGTGGCTTGGTTGAGCGTCTTGGATAGTTGCGAACCGCGATCTCGCCAGGCAGCTTACCCCGGCTGAGAGACCTAACCGGTGTCTAGCACTTAGCTGACCCATAGATTTAGCCTGACTTTAGACTTCCAAGCCCGCTAATCCGGCTAGGCCATGCTCTCGCTATAATTTGACGTCGGTCCCTAAAGCCACCCTGAGAGCGCGAATCGTCAAAAAGAGAGGGTACCCCCGGCAAAGCCGGGGGTACCCTCTGGAGTGCCGGTTTTATTGGGGTAACTCAGTTGCTGTTTGAATCGTGATTGGAGCTGGAGCCGACCGGACGGCTTTGGCCGGGCTTGCCGGCGTCGCTACCGGGCCCCTCGTAGTTTTTACCCTTATGCTCGGCCTTCTTCGCAAGCTTTCCGGACTGGTGCTCGCCGTTTGCGTAGTTACCTTGCGCATCCTGGTCGTTA
>CAYODT010000011.1:3136-5625 GCA_964402875.1 uncultured bacterium
CGACCACTTTTCCGGAGCCGGTCATCTCCAACCCATGACTATGAAGCATGGCCTCAAACGAGACCGGTTGTCCATTGGCTAGGCTGACCATGACTTCACCGAGGCCCTGGCCGGATCCCTTGAGCGAGACCTGATAGGTATAGCTGGTGCCGTCCGGCAGCGTGACCACCAGCTTCGCGGCTACGCTGAGATCGGCGCTTGTCGGCGGCTGGCCGTTGGTCCAAAGGATATTCCCTTGAGCGTTTTCCAGGGTGAACGTGGTGCCGGGGGGATAGGCGCCGGGTTGCGCTTGGGCGAAAGCCAGTCCTAAGGAGAAAGCCATGGTCGCTAGAATGAACAGTAAGTATTTTCGCATAAACTTTACCTCCGAGTTCGATCCTAAGGGCAGGGCATACACGGCGGATATACAGGACCGCAAAGCTTTAATAGCTGCGTTGGCAAAGGGGTTTCTAGCCTTGCACTGCGGCGGGGGTGTGTTTAGCGCTCTGTACAATGTGGGCTAGGACGATGCGAGTTCTTGTTGTGGAAGACGACGATGATCTGGCCCTGCCCCTTGCGAGGATGCTCGAGCGAGCCAACTACAAGGTGGTGCGCGCGAAAGCGGTAGGGGAAGCTCTCGACCATATGGTCGAGACGGAGCCGGACCTATTGATCCTGGACGTGATGCTGCCCGAGGGCCCGGATGCGGGCTTCCTGCTGGCTGAGGAGCTACGCAATATGGGGTTCTCCAGGCCGATCGTGTTCCTCTCGGCCAGGGACGCGGTAGAGGACCGGGTGCAGGGACTGAATACCGGTGGAGACGCCTACCTGACCAAACCGTTCGCTTTCGAGGAGCTTCTGGCGGTTTTGGGTGCGGTGGCCAGGCGCGAGGCCGACGTCAAACTGGCCCGCCTGGAGAGAGGGCCCCTGGAGGTCGATTTCGCCGCGCGGCGTGTTGTTTGGTATGGCAGCGAGATTCGTCTGACCGAACGGGAGTTCGCCCTCTTGGAGTTCTTGGCGCTGCGTCCCGATCGGCTGTTCGCGGTGGAGGAGTTGCAGGACCGGCTGTTTCCCGACATCACTTCCAGTAGGTACGCGCTCAGGACCTATGTCTCGCGTTTGCGCGACAAGCTGGCCTACGAGATTATCGATACCGTTCCCGGGGGGTACCGGCTTGGCCTTTCGGACTAGGGTACTCCTGGGAGTGGCGGTATTCACGCTGCTGGTCATGGGTGTGGAAGCGCTTTTCAGCGTGCTGGCCTTTCGCGGCTTGCTGTACAGGCAGCAGGCGCGTCAGCTGGCTTTCTACCTGCGGGAGGTGAGAAGCGCGGTGGTGGTCGAAAACGGCCGGGTATCGATCGACCCCGAACTCCTGCCCGTCCAAGAGCTTAGCGGGCGCTTTTCCGTGGAGCGCGCGGGGCGGGTGGTGCTGGAGGGCGGCGGGCCGTTTCCGGCCTCCGGAACGGGCTGGGTGACCGCTGCGAGTCGGCTAGGTGGAAATCTGGTGTTGAAAGTCGCGCTTAATATGCGCGATCAGCAAGGCCTTATGTCGGAGTACCAACACAGCTTGCTGACCACCATTGCCTTGGCGGTGTTGATTGCCCTGCTGTTGGGCTATGCCTTGTTAAGGGTCCTGATGGGACCCTTGCGCCGGCTTGAGGCGGCGTCCAGGGCCGTAGCCGTGGAGCGCCTTCCCCGGCCGCTGCCGGTAGTGGGCAAGGACGAGCTGGCCCGGTTGATGCAAAGCTTCAACGAGATGGTCCAACGTGTACATGCCGCCCTGGAGCGAGAGCGCAGCTTCACCCGGTATGCGTCGCACGAACTGCGCACTCCGCTGGCCGGTTTGCGGGCCAATGTGGAGGGCCTGCAGGCCAAGGTCATCTCCCTGGAAGAAGCCTTGCCCGCGCTTTCGCGGGGGACTATGCGCATGCAGAGAACCCTCGAGGCGCTACTAGCGCTGGCCCGTGCGCCCGAGGAGGTCGCCGAGGTCAGCTTGGACCAGTTGGTTGCGGAGATCCTGGACGGTTTGGACCAGCCGGCCAGGACCCGTATCTGTATGGAACTCACCCCAGGGCGTACCAACGCCCCTCTACACTCCCTGGCCGGTGCGGTCCGCAACCTGGTTGAAAACGCCTTGAAGTACTCGAGCGGCCCGGTCTGGCTTCGCCTGGAGGCCGAGCCGTGCTTGAGAATTGAGGTGCGCGATGAGGGGCCCGGCGTTCCGGCCCAGCTGCGTAAGCGGCTGGGTGAACCTTTCTTCAGGTTGCAGCAAGGGCCGGGCGGGTTGGGACTGGGCCTGGCGTATGTGCGCCAAGTGGCGGAGCTGACCGGAGGCGGACTCGAGTTTTCCCAGGCGCGGGAGGGCGGCTTGGCGGCCATATTACGAATTGGGGGGAGGGCGGTGGATGAAATTGTTTAGTCGCCGATGTTTATTGGCCCTCTTAGCGGCTTTCCTGGCCTTCCTTCCGTTTCCGGCCTGGGCCGATTCGGCTGCACCGGGCATCGTTCAC
>CAYODT010000011.1:5725-52729 GCA_964402875.1 uncultured bacterium
GGCCTTCCTTCCGTTTCCGGCCTGGGCCGATTCGGCTGCACCGGGCATCGTTCACGGTAGTGAGAGCAAAAACCAGAGTGAAGCTCGAAATTACCATATACCTCAGTCCCGGGACCATCAAGAGCCCAGCAAACCCTCTCAGCCGGAGAGACCGGCCCAGCCTCCCCGGGAAAGGCGGGTTCAGCCCCCTTCGGAAAAACCGGTCCAGCCTTCGCCCCATAATCACCAGGAGCCCAGTAAACCCTCTCAGCCGGAAAAGCCGGTCCAAGCTTCCCCTCCCCCGAAAGAGCGAGCCCAACCCCAGCCCGAGCGCACGCTCTACGCCAAGGTGCAGTACGCGGCTGCAGGGACAGTTTACTTGGGGGGAGCACGTATCAGCAGCAACTCGCCCTGGCTTCCGTACCTGCTGCCGGGCATGTGGGTGCGGGCCTTGGGACGTTGGAACCAAGTCCAATTTGCATCCATCAGCTTGGAGATCGTGCGCCCGCAGCGGTTCGCCGTCTACCAGGGTCCGGGGGGGCTTGTGGGTAGACCGGGAGGTTGGATCAAGGTGTGGTATCTACCCGGTACGGGCTCACAAGCACCACAGCCGATCGGAAGTATCAGCGTGGCTGCGGGCGCGCAGGCCAGTTTACTCTTTTACAACGGGACCCGTGGACCGGTTGGAGTCCCGCCGCCTCTGCTGCCTCTCTTGGGTGGGCTGAGGCCGGGATGGTGGATCTTAAGTGGCCGGCCGGGGGCTAAGGGGATCGACTGGCAAAAGGCCCGTCCCTTCCCGACGCGGGCACCCTGATGGTCCGCCTCCGGCCAGGTCGCCTGAAGCACCAAGCTAAAAGGCGCGGTACCGGGGCTGGCGAGGTCTGGATCATGAGATCCTTCCCCAACGTGTTCCAGGATTACCACCTCGGCTCCTCCGGGCTTTCCCGCGATGGACAAAGAGCGGAAGTGGGCCGCGCTTAGGGCTCCACACGCCGCGGCGGCCCATGTATCTGTGCCGCGGAGGGGCATTAGACTAGGGGCTATGCGTGTTATGGTTACCGGCGGAGCCGGCTTTATAGGCAGTCATATTGTGGAGGCGTTATGGGGGCGCGGTGATACCGTGGCCGCCTTGGACGATTTGAGTACCGGCCGGCGCGAGAATCTACCCGAAGGGGTGGTGTTGTACCAGGTCGATGTGCGCGATAGGGCCGGGGTTCTTAGTGCCTTCAAGCAGTTCGCGCCCACCCAGGTATCACATCACGCCGCGCAGGCTTCGGTGAAGCGCAGCGTAGAAGACCCCCATTTCGATGCCGAGGTAAACCTGCTAGGTGGCCTGAACGTGTTGGATGCGGCTCGTGAGCAGGCTGTGGAACGAATGGTGTTCGCCTCCACCGGCGGCGCGCTCTACGGCGAGGTGCCTCCCGGCCGGCGGGCTGACGAAAGCTGGCCGGCGCGTCCCAAAAGCCCCTACGCGGCTGCTAAGGCCGCTTTCGAGCAATACTTGGAGGTGTACCGGCAGACTTTCGGCCTGGCCTCGACCGTTCTACGGTACGGGAATGTTTACGGCCCCCGCCAGGACCCGCATGGGGAGGCCGGGGTGGTGGCTATTTTTTCACGGCGGGTGTTGGAGCAGCAGCCGCTGACTCTGTATGCCCGGCGTGAGCCGGGGGACGGGGGCTGCATTCGTGATTACGTGCACGTGAGCGATGTGGTAAAGGCTAATCTCATAGCGCTCTCGGGCAGCCTTGCAGGTGTATATAACGTGGGTACGGGCCGGGGCAGCAGTACGGGGGAGGTACTCTTCGCCATCGGGCGGGCCGCCGGTTTTGAGCCTCGGGTCGGCTATGCTCCGCCCCGGCTTGGCGACCTGGAGTCCAGCGTGCTGGAGCCGGCCAAGTTGATGGCTGCCAGTTGGCGTGTGGATGTAGGACTGGAGGAGGGGATAGCAAAGACCCTGGAGTGGTTCCGCGGGCTTAGGTAGAGCTGGGTTGGCTGAGGACTTGTAGTCGGTCGCTTCTGCGTGGCCAATGGAGTATTCTACGGTAAGGAGTGGCTCCCAGCTTAACATTTAGGGAGTGGCTCCCAGCGGCTGGTATGTAGATAACCGTCCGCTCCGGCGATATAGACGTATCCTGGAGCGGATGTGGGCTAGCGAAGGCTGCCCTAAGTGTAGGTGGATTGTGCTGGCCATTGCTGGTGTGGCTGGTCTATGGGCTATTGTTCTTAGAGTTCCGGGAAGTGCGGCGCTGTTAGTCATCCCGGTTTTTCTATTATCTATTGGCTATGGGGTCCTTCCAGCCGTGATTGCCGCAACGGGATTCTCGCTGGCTGAGGTGCTGTGGGGAGAGGGGGGAGATAGCGAATGGCTATTGGCCTTCTTGCTGGCCTTGGTGGCCGGTGCCCTGATACGGCGCGCGGGGCCGGGGCACGTCAGGACCCAGAGGCTCGAGCCGCGCGAGATTGACCGGCTGATCGACGCCACCGGCGCTCTCTCGGCGATGGAAACACAACACGACCTGCTGGTTGCTCTTCCGGAGCTGCTGGCCGGCCATGGTGCGGCCCACGTGGTGGTTTTAGCGCCCGCCGAAGACGATCAGGGGCTTTTTGTGGTGGCTGCGAGCGGGGTGGACCCGGGGCGGATCGGTAAGCTTCCCTGGACCTCGGTGACCGGCCGGGCCTTCAAAGAGGCGCGGACCATCTATCTGGATAATGTACACGCCGATTCAGGGTACGTTGCCGTGGGAGAGGCAATTAAAAGCGAGTTGGCCATCCCGCTGCGGGGACGCTACGGGTCCCGGGCGGTGCTCGATCTCGAGCAGGGCTGGACGCTGAGCCCTGAACTACTGGGGCGCTACCGGCAATTCGCAGAGGTGGTGGAGCGGGTTCTGCGCGGGATCGATGAACGGCGGGTGGTCGCCTGGACCAGCGGGCTGGTTAGGGTCCTTTCGGGCGCGCCGGACATTGATACTGCGAGCAGCCGCTTGCTTGACAAAGTCACCGAAGAACTCCCGGTGGCTTTTGGTTGGTTGGCTCTATTTCGCGCCGGCCGCTTCGTGGTCTACGGGGTCCCGCGAGACGGAGAAGGACTCAGGCCTAAGCGATTCGAGAGCCGTAGTATGGTGGGATCGGGTTTTGTCTGGGAAGCTTATACGCAGGGGCGGCCCAAGCTGGGACTACTCGAGCCCGCCTGGGGCCTGGACGAGGTAAAAGCCGGTTCCCTGGGGCTGGCCCAGCCGGTCATGGTGGGCCGGCGTGCACGCGCGGTGCTGTTATTTGCTGATTGGAGTGGGCTGGTTCAGAGCATGGAGTGGCGGACCCTGGTGGAGAAGGCTGCGGATTTATTCAGTATGGCGCTTCCGAGGCTTCTGGCGCATGAGCGGGTAGTAGCCCTACTCTCCTTGGAGCATGTATCCGGCGTGGCGGAAGGCGAGCTCTTTCAGCAGCTTTTGGATGCAGCTATAGCCCACGTGCCCGGAGCTGAGGGCGGCAGTCTGTTGGTACGTGAGGAAGACGGCCGATTCAGGTACCGTGCAGCAGTCGGCTATGACCTGCAGGGCCTCAGCGGGGTCGCCGAGGACCAGCAAGAGCAGCTGAGGTGGTACGCGATGGGCGAGGAAGGCTACCGGTCGTGTACCCCCAGGGTGCTCAAAGGCGCCGCGGTATACGAAGGCAGCGACTTTCAGGGAGCGTCCAGACAGGCCGGGCGAGTCGAGGCGATCCAGGCCAACCTATACTTGCCGTTGGGGGAGGGGGGTGAGGTGCTGGGCGCCATGAACCTGGATTCCTTCAGCGACTCCGAGGCTTTTTCGGAGGATTCCTTTGATGCGCTCGAGCTCTTTTCAGTACAATTCTCCAGCATTATCCGGAAAGCATACTTGCGTCGCAGCCTCTCCAAAGCCGCAGACACCGACTCCTTAACCGGTCTCCTCAACCGACGACAATTCGATGTGGTCTTGCAAGAGGCTTTGCGGCGCTACCAGGCCGACGGGGACGCCTTTTCAGTCTCCCTGATCGACCTACGGCAGTTCAAGCGGGTCAACGACCGCTTTGGACATGCCAAGGGGGATGAGGTACTGGCTGGTGTAGCGCGGGCGATCTCGGTTTCGCTGCGTGCGAATGACTTTGTGTTTCGTTGGGGAGGGGACGAGTTCGCGGCAATCCAACCTGGCGCAGGCTACAAACAGACCTTTGCAGTAGCCGAGCGCGTGGAGCGGATGATCAGTGAGATAAGCGTGGGGGACACCCGCCTAGGCGCTAATATAGGTATAGCTGCTTGCCCCAAGGATGGGGAGAGCGCAGGCCTGCTGGTTAAAGTGGCTGATGAGCGTATGTATCAAGCCAAGGTAATGGGAGTAAGCTGCGTTTCACCTTTATCTCTGTAGGCTAGGGCTGCCTAAGTGAGGGTTTCGATGCGGTTGCGGCCCCGGGCTTTAGCCTCCAGTAGAGCTTGGTCGGCTTGTTGGAACCAGACATCCACTTGCTTTGTGTCAACCGGAATCCGGCCGCCCGAAAGCCCCGCCGATATGGTGACGGGTGGGTGGGGTAGCGGACTGGCGACTTCCACACGAATTCGCTCTAGTACTCCAGCGGACTTCTTCAGATCGGCTCCGTACAGGAACATAGCGAACTCCTCGCCGCCGAAGCGGATGGCCAGATCTTCTCCCCGCAGATTGGCCAGCAGTATGTTGCTGACCTGCCTTAGGACCTGGTCTCCGGCACTGTGTCCGTAATGGTCGTTGACCTTCTTGAAAAAATCCAGGTCGAGCATGACTACCGAGAGCGGCTGCTGGTAGCGTTGGCATAAAGCTATCAGCTGCCCCAGACGCCCGTGCATGCCCCGGCGGTTTAGCAAGCCGGTGAGTGGGTCGGTCATGGCCTGATCCTGCCACTGTACGTGGACCAACACCTGCCGTAGACGGCTCTCCAATAGCGGGCTCAGGGCCTGTAGGTTCCGCCTGAGATCCTCACTATGAGGTTGACTCTTGAGGAATACCCGTCCCACATGGGAAAGGCCACTGATAGGTAGAGTGATAAGCGTAGTTTCGCCAATGGTGACGCGCTGTTTAGCTAATACCTCTAAACCCACGATATGAGGTGTGAAGGTGTGTAAGGCGCTTAGGATATCTTCCAGCACCGCCAGTGGGCTGACCGTGTAGGTGGCCAGAGGCACTGCATAGTTGAGCCGCTCGAGTAACTGTACCCAGTTGGCCAGGCGCGCCTCCGCCTTCAGACGCCGCTTCCGGTCTGCGGCCACCAAGGCCAGGACGCTGATCAGTAACAGGTAGCCGGTCAAGGCCAAGATCAGCGGGAAGTAGCTTAATAGGGTATGGTGTACGGCTAGTAATACCAGACACCAGGAAGATTCGATGCCGCCGATCCCCAGCGCCAACAGGGATAGGTTCATCGGCTTGGAGTGGAATTCTAGCCATAGTCCGGTACCGATTAACAGGTATCCCAAGCTGCTCAGCAGGAAGGCCACCTGTACTGTGTGTGGATCTCCCGTGCCCAGCAAGGCTTGCATGAAGCCCGTCTGCACCTGGATGAACAATCCCAGTCCCCAGAGTATTCGTGCCTCCGGACCAGATCCGTGAATGGTGGCTTCCAGCGCCGGCAGCGCGAGCAGCAAAAGTGCCAATTGCAGCCAAGCTGATATTATGAGATGGGGGGAGACTCGCTCGGCAAAGCTCAGATAGATCGCCAGCGCGATCAACGGCAGGATGGCCAGGAAGGACAGCCGCAGCGGTCGGCGCGGTTGTAGCCCAAGCAAGGCCAGCGCGAATAGGCCGCCACCTACCAACTCGAAACCGACGTGTATTCGAAAACAGAACTGGAGGCCAGACGTAGCACATGATGACGCGTATAGCTCCGCTATACCCCAAGCCAACAGTGCCGCGATAAAGAGCCCGCCCCGTGTTCTGGAGGGCTTGTGCAGAATGAGAAGTAATCCCATGGAGAACGCGGCTACCGGGTAAGCCGACACGGAATTTCCCGAGGCGATAGCCACGACTGCCATCAGAATGGGCAGGCCGGACAAGAAGTAAAGGGATAAGGCCATGCCAATTTACCTCCTGCAATTATATTGTACTCGTTTTTCTGTGAGCTCTCACACCCTTTAAGCATATAGGGGAACAAGTCTTGCATAAATCAGTACTATTAATCCGTAGTATTGACAGCGCGCCGGGACAAGTCGAATAATATCACACAATATTAAGTTGGCTAGCCGGATCGCTTTTTGCTAAACATTGAGGTTTTGCTGGGCTCAGTTTGGATAGCAAGGGTCAATCTTTGGTTCATATGGAGCCAGCTGATCGGCTGATGTGCGGGTTGTGTTGGGGAGGGAGAAATGTATGGCTAGTGAAGAACTTAAGACTTACGAGGTATTGTGGCGTGAAGAGGAACTTTTTCATCCGTCACCGAGGTTCATTGGGCAGGCCAACCTAACCGATCCAGCGGTCTTTGATCGGTTTTCACTCGAAAATATCCCCGAGGCCTTTCGTGAATATGCTGAGCTGCTGAGCTGGGACAAGTACTGGGCGGAGACTCTGGATACCAGCGATCCGCCGTTTTGGCGCTGGTTCGTGGGGGGGAAGCTTAATGCTTGCTATAACTGCGTAGACCGGCATCTGGAAAAGCGTGCTAATAAAACCGCTATTCACTTTGTGTCCGAGCCGGAAGAGGAGCGAATTCAACATATTACCTACCAGGAGCTCTGGGTGCGGGTTAACGAGTTCGCGGCTCTGCTGAAGGATTTGGGCCTCCAGGCGGGCGACCGGGTGACTATCCATATGCCCATGACTCCCGATCTACCTATCTCCATGTTGGCTTGCGCTCGGCTTGGTGTGATTCACTCGGTGGTCTTCGGGGGATTCAGCGGCAAGGCTGCTGCTGACCGGGTGGTGGATTCGGAAAGCCGCCTGTTGATCACCATGGACTCCTACTGGCGGGCCGGCAAGTTGCTGGACCATAAAGAGAAGGCGGAGATCGCCTACACCGAGGCCCAGCGGGCGGGACACCGGCTCGAGCGGGTGTTGGTGTGGCAGCGCTATCCGGGACGGTACTCGAGCCCCACGCCCTTGGTGAGAGACCGTGACCTGGTGGTAAACGAGAAATTGGCCGAATATCGAGGAGTCCGCGTCGCTCCTGTCTCCATGCGTGCCGAGGACCCGTTGTTCCTCATGTACAGCAGCGGCACCACCGGGAAGCCCAAGGGGATGCAGCATAGTACCGGCGGATACCTGTCTTACGTAGCCGGCACCTCGAAGTACATTGAGGATATTCACCCTGAGGACGTGTATTGGTGCATGGCCGATATCGGCTGGATTACCGGACAATCGTATATCGTCTATGGTCCCCTGGCGCTGGGGGCCTCTACGGTGATCTATGAGGGTTCGCCTACTACGCCCGATGCCGGCCGGCCCTGGCGGATCGCCGAAGAGTTGAGGGTCAATATCTTCCACACCTCACCCACAGCTATTCGCTCGTTGCGAAAAGCCGGTCCCGACGAGCCGGCCAAGTACGATTACCATTTCAAGCACATGACTACGGTGGGCGAACCCATCGAGCCGGAGGTTTGGAGGTGGTACTACCACACGGTAGGCAAGGACGAGGCGGTCATCGTCGATACCTGGTGGTTGACCGAGACGGGTGGGTTTCTTGGCGGCACCACACCTGCGCTTCACAGTATGAAGCCCGGCAGCACCGGACCGGGGGTTCCCGGTATTCACCCGGTGATTCTGGACGACGAGGGCCGGGAAGTTCCCGCCGGCTCGGGCCGTGCCGGCAACATATGCATACAGAATCCCTGGCCGGGGTTGGCCCAGACTATCTGGAAGGGGCGGGAGCGTTTTATCAACACCTTCTTCGCCCGGTACTGCAAGAACCCCGAGAGTACCGACTGGCACGACTGGCCCTTTCTGTGCGGGGACGCGGCGGTGCTGGCTTCTGACGGTTATTTCCGAATCCTGGGCCGTATCGACGACGTTATCAACGTGGCCGGGCACCGTTTGGGCACCAAGGAGATCGAGTCGGCCGTGCTTACCGTGGCCGAGGTGGCCGAGGCTGCGGTCGTCGCGGCCAAGGACGAGATCAAAGGTATGGTGCCGGTGGTGTACGTATCGCTCAAGACGGGGTACAACCCTTCCCGGGAACTGAGCGAGAAGATTATCCAGGCGGTCGCCAGCGAGCTGGGCCCCATCGCCAAGCCGCAGCGGGTCTGGATTGTACCCGACATGCCCAAGACCCGCTCGGGCAAGATCATGCGGCGGGTGCTGCGCTCCATTACCGGAGGTACCGAGACCGGTGACGTGGCCACCTTGGCCAATGCTGAGGTCGTTGAGGCTATCCGCGCGCAGGTCCAGAGTGAATCGTAGAAATCGAGTTTAGGCAAACGTAATGTCTTTAAGGTGAGGTGAGAATATGAATGGGAAGTTTGCAAACCCTGCCCCACTCGGCCTTGCAGGATTCGCTTTTACCACCTGGATGCTCAGCATGATGAATGCGGGCTGGTTCGACGCGAAAAGTATGGGTATAGTGCTGGCCCTGGCCCTGGCTTACGGGGGGACTATCCAGATGATCGCCGGGGTGCTCGAGTACCCTCGCGGCAACACCTTCGGTATGGTGGCGTTTACCTCGTACGGAGCGTTCTGGTGGTCGTTCGCGCTCTTCATACTGTTCTTCGCCAAGGTCGTGCCGGAAAGCTTCGTCGGCTGGTACCTGTTTGTCTGGGGCGTATTTACCTTCTATATGTGGATTGCCACGCTCCGTGCCAACGTCGCGCTGATGCTGGTCTTTCTGGCTTTGTGGATCACCTTCGTGCTGCTGGCCCTGGGTGCTTGGGGCGCGGGGGGCTTCTTCACGACCCTCGGTGGCTACGCCGGTTTGATCACCGCGATCTTCGCTTTCTACCTTTCCGCGGCCGAGGTTATCAATGAGGCTTACGGCCGTACGGTCCTGCCGGTCGGGCCGCTCACGGCCTGAGCCGTCAGACGACATGGTTTTGGCGCGGGCGGAGGCCCGCGCCTTTTTCAATCTTTGGCTACCGAGGAGGCCAGCTGCTCGAGCGCCGCGTGCAAGGCTTCTATGGCGCTCAGGAATTCGGGTATATGTAGGTGCTCGTAGGGGGTGTGGTCGAGCTGGGAATCACCGGGACCGTAGGCCAGCATGGGCCCGCCCCACAGCGGCGCCAGGATATTCATATCGGAAGTGCCGGTCTTCAGCTTGAAGATTGGCCGACCACCGGTCTTGCGGATACCCAGCCGCATCGCCCGGGTCAGGAGAGTGTCGTGTGGCCCAAGGTAAGGGACCTCGCGGCCGAAGAATTCCAGCTCCAGCGTCGGGGGAGCGTAGTCGAGCAGGCGCTGCACGGCTTCCCCCGGCGGTAGGCGCGGCGGCAAGCGCAGATCGAAGAACAGTATAGCCGCCTGCCGCATCTCCGCCGGCTCGATTTTAAAGTCACGCAGGGCATACTGCACTTGGTCGAAAGCCCGCATTCCCACATTGAAGGCCGCGGTCCAGGTGCGCACCGAGTTAAAGTAGTCAATCAGCTCTTCGGCGGCGCTTTTCTCGTGATGGGCGGAGTGAAACTGATCTTTAACCCGCCGAACCTTGACCAGGAGACGGCCCTTGTACCCCAGGGTGAGTCCCTGCCAACCGGAGGGCTCGCCAATGATAGTGAACTCGGGGTGTAAAAGCGGAGCTACGTAGCGTGCGCCCCTCGAACTTGGTACTTCTTCCCCGGTGGCGCCGACAAGATGTACGCTGAGCCGTTTGCGCGCGAAGGGGGAGAGGGCCGCCGCGGCCAGCACGAAGGCTACAAATGGCCCCTTAGCATCGACTGAGCCGCGACCGAAGAGATTGTCCCCTTCGACCCGTACCGGTACTACTCCTGGCGCAGTATCGATATGCCCCAGTAGGGCTACTTGTACCGGCCCGTGGCCGGCCTGGCCGCGAGCGTTGTCGGCCTCGTCTACAAAGCCTTCCAGACCTAGCTGAAGCATTCCTGAGGCTAGGTATTCGGCTACCGCGCGCTCCTCTCCCGAGGTGCTTTCTATGGCTAGGGCTCCTTGCAGGAACGCCAGAGGTTCCAGATCAGTCATTTGGAGTACGCTCCTTTTGCTTAACCTTCGTTTGTATGCGGCCTGGGGCTACGTCGTCCCCGGATCAGGGTCGTACCCAGAACGGCTCGTCGTCCCAAATGCATGGGGATGCGCCAGGCGGGGGCTGTCCACCGTGGCACGGCCTGGTTACTGCACTGTAAAGCGGCTATTTCTGCGCCGTGGACATACTTATTATCGGTATATACAGTTCGAATACGAATTGAGTCACCGAGTCTCATAAGAAATACCTCCAGGATCCTGATAAGCGCGGCGGAATGATCGCTAACCGGTCCGGTCCGGCGTGGTGGTGCAAGTTGCCGCCGTCCTTGAGGTTCTCCTCAGGTCAGTACCTTACCCACCGCCTCCGCTACCGTGGCCAGGTCGTCCTGCTTAATCACCAACGGTGGCAGGAAGCGGATTACCGTAGGTCCGGCGGTGAGGGCAAGTACCTGGTGTTCGGTCTCCAGGGCCTGGATGAAAGGGGCGGCCTTCTGCCTGAGTTCGATAGCCACCATCAGGCCCAGGCCGCGTACCTCCTTGATCCTGGGGGAATCGATCAGTGACAGCCGTTCTTTGAACCAGGCCCCCAGCCGCGCGGCTCGTTCCCAGAGACGTTGCTCAGTGATATAGCCTATGGCCGCAATACCCGCGGCCATAGCCAGCGGATTGCCCCCGAAGGTGGTCCCGTGACCGCCGGGAGGCATCTTGTCCGCTACCTCAGCAGTCATGACCGCTGCACCCAAGGGCATTCCGCCGCCGATAGCCTTAGCCAGGGTGAGGATATCCGGTACCACCCCCGCGTATTCCATGGCGAACAATCGCCCGGTGCGGCCAAAGCCGGTCTGGATCTCGTCAAGCACTAACAGGGCGCGGCGTTCCCGTGTAATTCGTCGTGCTGCGCGCAGATAGTCGGGATCAGCGGGGCGTACGCCGCCTTCACCCTGGACGGGCTCTAGGAACACAGCGGCGGTATCGTTGTCCACGGCGGCTTCCAGGGCCGCAATATCGTTGTAGGGAACGAAGACCACCGGCCCGACCAGCGGTGCAAAGGGTTCACGGTATTTCTTTTCCCAGGTCAGACTCACCGAACCCATGGTGCGGCCGTGAAAACCACGCATGGCCGCGACCAGCTTGGTGCGGCCGGTGGCGGCGCGCGCGAACTTTATGGCCGCCTCGTTGGCCTCGGTACCCGAGTTGGTGGGGAAGACACGGTTGAGGCCCGGCGGTAGAACTTGTACCAGGGTCTGGTAGAACTCGGCGCGCTTGTCGTTGGGCAGCGTTTGCGGCAGTACTGTGAGGATCCCGGCCTGCTGCCGGATGGCGGCGGTCACGGCGGGGTTGGCGTGACCCACGATCGCAACCCCGTAGCCGCCTACGCAGTCTATATATTTGTGTCCTTCGGCGTCCCAGACATGGGCGCCTTGGCCACGGGTGATCAGTAGGTGGTGCTTGTTATAGACTCCCGAGTCATACCGCCGTTCCAGCTCAAGCCAATCGGTTTGCATATCCTGCATATTCCTCCCTTCTTAGCTAACGAAAAACCGGCTCATACGGTGTACGAGCCGGTGACCGAAACCCAGGTAGGGCTTAGCCGGGCTCCAGAATGGTTTTTTTCATCTCTAGCAACATCGTCGCTTCAGAGCCTACGCCGTGATTGAACTACGCGTCAACCCCCCCGCCGGCTTGGGGTGCACGCCGGGGTACCCCGGATATGGTTGCACCTAAGCCTGATCCGGCCCGGGATAAACGTGGGTTACGGCCGGGTAGTACTGATGCCGCAAGTTGACACCGGCAGCCCTCGTGAATTGACATTACCTTAACGGGAAGGACAGTGGTCATAAATATACACTCGGCTACGGTGTAAGAGGCCGTCACAGGCATTCATCAGGTGTAGGCTCGACAGTATGGGAGATGATGTGCGGGTTTTCTTCGCGGAACACGCGAGCGATTATCTGCGGAGTGAGAGCCACCGGGAAGGGGCCGATCTGGGCCGCTTGATCGCGCGGCTCGAGCTGGTGGATCATCCCGTGGAAAAGGCCCTGGATGTGGCCACCGGGCCGGGGCACACCGCGGTGGCTCTGGGTCGTTTGGTGCATGAGGTGGTGGGCGTGGACCTTACCCCGGAGATGAAGCCGGTCTTCGAGCGTAACGCCCGTGAGCACGATCTCGCCAATCTGCGTTTTGTGCTGGGCGATGCGGGGAGCCTACCGTTTGCCACCGACAGCTTCGGGCTGGTGACCTGCCGCCGCGCCGCACACCATTTTCCGGATCCGGAGCGTGCCCTGTTCGAGATAAAACGAGTACTCAAACCCGGCGGACGCCTCGGTTTGGCGGACATGGTGGCCCCTGAAGACCTTCCAGCCGCAGAGCTATTCAATGCCCTGGAGCGGTCCAGAGACGGCTCACACCAGAGGGTTTTAACGGTTACTCAGTGGCGCCGGGTATTTGAGTCGGCCGGAATGAAGCTGCTTAGTATCGACGAATCGGCTGAATGGATCCCTTTTGGCCGTTGGCTTTACCCGCTCGTTGCGGGCGGCGTAGAGGAGGCCGCGATCCGGGACGAGCTGGCCCAAGCCGCTGCGCGTACCCGCAAGCTTATTTTTCGTGAAGGGCAGTTGCTGAAGCGAAGGCTGGTAGCCGTAGCCGAGAAATCCTGAGCAGCCCGAGAGGTAAACCTGTCTTTAAGAGTAGCCGGCCGGTTACCGAGGTGGCCTATATGCGGAGTTTCGGAGAGCCTTGCAGACATCCGGGGTGCCCCGGCTGGGCCCGGCGGCTCTAATGAGAACGGTATGCTCAGCGGCAAAGCAGGCGCGTAACCCCTTTACCTAAGGAGTAAGCCTATCTGAGCTTAACCGGGCCAAGGGCCCAGCAGCAGTTTACGGGTTTCTTCCACCGCCGTATGCCAGATACCCATCATCTCCTCGTTGCTGCGTTGGTACCGCCCGCCGTAGCTGCCGTCGACCAGGAGCCGGCGTACCTGCTGCGGCCCGACGGCCTTCAAGGTGGCTACATCGACTAAGGGTTTGGCCTGGCTGGGCAGGGGTATATCAGGCAGCCTAGTCCAAGGAAAATTCTCCATCCAGGATGCGTGGCCGGCCCTGGAATCTACTCGCTTGACCTCGGCCCAGGTCCCCGGCGCATTCCACCAGTTGTGCAGTACTAAGCTGGCTTTGGGGTGCTCCGCCAGCCATTCGCCGACCAGCCCCGAAACCGGGATATTCCCCCCGTGGCCGTTGACCAGCAGGATGCGATGGAATCCTTGGGTGTAGAGGCTGTTTAATAAGTCATTGAGGATTGCCAGGTAGGTGGAAGTCCTGAGCGAGAGGCTCCCTGGGAAGGCGCCGAAGTATGGTGTGATGCCGTAGGGGAGTGCGGGAAAAACCGGTACGCCCAGGGGTTCAGCCGCCTCGAGGGCCACTCGTTCCGACAGAACCGCATCGGTACCCAACGAAAGATAGGCGTGCTGCTCTACTGAACCCAGAGGCAATGCCGCACGGTTGTCGTGTTGTAGGTACTCCTCTAACTGCATCCAGTTCAAGTCGTAAATACGCATATCTCCAATTTACAGCTTTGGGATAAGCGCCGCTCGCTGAGCTTAGGGGCGTTTGGTGTAGCATGGGCGCATGTCTAAACGCTTCATACGTGCTTTCTTGCTTCTCGGCCTGATCGCCGCCTTGCCGCTGGCCCTTGCAACCACCGTGAAAAGCACCGTGGTGGCCGAAGTCAACGGGCAGCCGATCACCCAAAGCGACCTGAACTTGCAGTTCAACCTCTTTATACAAAATCTGGCTGCGCAGCGAGGTGTGCAGCTGACTCCAGAGATTCAAAAGCGGTTCGAGCTCCTAAAGCCGCAATTTCTAGGGCGCATGGTAGAAGACCTGGTGGTGGCACAACAGGCCGCTAAGGAGGGCTTGATACCCAGGGCCAAGGTGATGGACGCACGGATAAAACAGGTTGAGGGGCAGTTCAAGGATACTCAGGCTTTTGAGAAGGCCCTGAAGAAAGCCGGTATTCCCAACCTCACGGTCTACAGGGCCTTGGTCAGGCAGTCCATGACCTATACCAGCTTCATGAACCGGCTTTTCGCCAAGATGCAGGTCTCGGTACCGGCCATGCGGGCCTTGTACTATCTCAGCCAGAACCGCTTCAGGCGCCCGGCCGAGCTGTGTGTCAGCCATATCTTGGTCAAGACCGACAAGGAGGCGAAGACGTTGCTCGTTGACCTCAAGAACGGTGCTTCCTTCGCCAAGCTGGCCAAGGAGTACTCACAAGATCCCGGCTCGAAGGACCAGGGCGGGTCTCTGGGTTGCCAGCCGTATGGCACCTTCGCGGCCCCCTTCGAGGCTGCTGCGCGGGCGCTTACCGTGGGACGGATTACCCCGCGCCCGGTTAAGACCCGGTTCGGATACCACATCATTCGCCTGGACGCTAAGAAACCGGCTGTCGTGGAGCCGTTTGCGCAGGTAGAGCCACAGATCGAGAAGCAAATCAAGAGTGAGGCGGTGCGAGACTACGTCGCCAGCCTGAAGGCACGGGCCAGCATCAAGGTCCTGCTGCAGACTCCGTCCCAGCCGCTACCGGCCGGTAAAGCACATGTTGCGCCGAAAAAAGGTGCGGCTACGGCGAGCCCAAGCGCCACGCCAAAGAGTAAGTAGCTTTTTACCAAACCATAACCTGCGGGCCCTTAGGCTCGCAGGTATTGTCGTTCCTACCAGACCCCCTTGGCTGCTGTTTTTGCGGGATGGCAAGAGTTGCTTTATGGTTTGGTCGGCTACGGCTCAGCTAGAGAGCGTAGATGCAAGGCCGGGATAATGGCGGCTGATCCCGCCGTCCCTAGTTTCGCTTAAAATAGGGTCTAGTTATGCCTAAGATTTATCATCTCTCTGACCTTCACATCACCTCAGGCCACTTCGTGCCCGAGCTGCTCGAGCGCCTGATCGAGGAAGTCAACCGAGTGCGGCCGGCTCTGGTGGTGATTTCCGGTGACCTGACCGATAAGGGTCTTAGGTATGAGTACGAGGAAGCTCGGACTTGGACCGATCGCTTCGAGGTGCCCATGTTGGTGGCTCCCGGTAACCATGATTCCAGAAATGTGGGTTATGTGCATTTTGAAGAGTTGTATGGGCCTCGTTACCTTACCTACAGGTTGCCGGGGGTCTATTTGGTAGCGGCCGATTCCTCTGAGCCCGATCTTGACGAGGGGCGTGTGGGACGAAGTATCTATCCGTGGGTGGAGGAGGCTCTCGACGCCGCGGGTGCGGATGAGCTCAAAGTGTTTGTGACCCACCACCATCTTCTGCCGATCCCCGGCTCGGGCCGGGAGCGCAATATTCTACAGGATGCCGGCGATGTCTTGAAGATCTTGTCGGACCGTGGGGTGGGCTTGGTTCTTACGGGGCACAAACACGTACCTTGGGTCTGGAGTCTTCAGGGTATGTTGATCGTCAATGCAGGTACCGCTTCCACCAATCGGCTCAGGGGCCGGGGGCGGCCAAGCTACGCCGTGGTAGAGATTGATGGTGGTGAAGTGACCGTCAGACAGCGGTATTTTGATGATAGTGAAGATATCTTCGTGCGTAGCGGGAGTAGGGTACAAGTATGAACGAGTCGGGTGACGGGAGCAACTTAGAGCGCGTAGGCATCTTTATAGATACGCAGAACCTTTACCACTCGGCTCGGGATTTCTACGAACGTACCGTGAACTTCGAGAGCCTGCTCAACTTTGCGGTGGCCGGTCGAAAGCTGGCCCGCGCGGTAGCCTATGTAGTTGAGCGCGAAGCGGATACCTCAGCGTGGCCTTTCATTTACAAGCTTTCTACCATCGGCTACCGGGTACGTCGTATGACCTTGCAATTGCACCGTACTACCGACGAGGGTAAACCCATTTATGAAGGCAACTGGGACATGGGCATCGCCGCGGATATGGTACGGCTTATGGACCATCTGGATGTAGTGGTGCTTGGTAGTGGTGATGGCGACTTCGTAGACGTGTTGGAGGTGCTCATGGAGCGCGGTATCCGCGCAGAGGCGGTAGCTTTTAAGGAAACCACCTCGCAGAGGCTTATCGACGCGGTGGACAAGTTCACCCTGCTGTCCGACATCCGGGATCCCTTTATGCCGACCAGGGAACAAGGTTTCCCTGGCGCGGGCGGCAAGTAAACACTGCATGTGGGATCTGGAAGGTCGCGACGGCTCGCGGGCGGAGGACTACGAATACCCGTTGCCGGCGGAGCGTATTGCCCAGGAAGGGCTCGAGCCCAGGGATGCTTCCCGCTTATTGGTGGTACGCCGCGGAAGCTTCGAACAAGCCCACCACCGTTTTCATGAGCTACCCGCGCTGCTGGAGAAGGGTGACCTGCTGGTCTTCAATGAGACCCGGGTGATGCCGGCCCGCCTGTTCGGCTACAAACTTAGTGGTGGGCGGGTGGAGGTATTGCTGGTACGCCTTTTGGCTACCGGGGTATGGGAGGCTATGCTGCGCCCGGCCCGGCGGGCACCGGGCGGTACGTTACTCAGGTTTGACGAGGAGCTTTCCTGTACCGTGGCGGGCGAGGCGGAGGCTGGGCTTAGATTGCTGCGGTTTGCTGGAGACGTGTGGTCTGGGATGGCCCGGTTAGGACGAGTTCCGCTGCCGCCCTACGTGCATGCGCAGGTTGATCCGGATCGTTACCAGACAGTTTATGCGCAGGTTACGGGCTCGGTTGCCGCGCCTACCGCCGGGCTTCACTTCACATCGGCTTTGTTGAAGCGCTTAGAGGCATCGGGTATAGAGATTGCAAAGTTGGTTCTACACGTGGGGCCGGGTACCTTCAGACCGGTTAAGGACTCGATAGAGGCGCACCGGATGCACCAGGAGATTTACTGGATTCCAGAGGAAACCGCCGCCCGGATCGACCGCGCCCGCCTGGAGAACCGGCGAGTGGTGGCGGTGGGCACCACGGTGGTGCGCGCGATGGAATCGGCTTTGCGGCCCGATGGTGGTGTTAGGGCTGGCAGCGGCGCCACGCGGCTTTTCGTGAGCCCTCCCAGGCGGGTTTTATCGGTCGATGCGTTGATCACCAACTTCCACCTGCCACGTTCGACCCTGTTGATGTTGGTGGCCGCTTTCACCGGCTATGCCTCTGCCATGCGGGCCTACCAAGCGGCGGTGGAGTCCGACTACCGGTTTTACAGCCTCGGCGACGTGATGCTTATCCTTTGAGCGCTACTTGTCTTCGTTGCTGGGACCGCCTATTTTAGCAATCCAGCCCACCGGCCGCTATCCTTTGGATCCCTATTTATCCCCACTGTTTGGGACTGTTCCTGCTGACTGGACGGGTGTGGGAGCGGGGCGGTATCCTGACTATCGAAGGGGGCGATATGAAAGCCGTAGACGAGTTCTTAAGGGCACGCGATTTTCTGCTTGAGCATCGTGAGGACTACCAAACCGCTTACCAAGGATTCAGCTGGCCGAAGTTGGATACCTTCAACTGGGCGCTGGATTACTTCGATACTATTGCCAAAAACAGTGACCGGCCGGCTTTGGTGGTGGCCGAAGAGTCCGGCGAGACCTTGAGGTTGAGCTTTTCCGATCTTTCCCGGCGCTCGGCCCAGGTCGCCAACTACCTGCGTAGTCTAGGCTTGAGACGCGGAGACCGCCTGCTTTTGATGCTCGACAACGTAGTGCCTATCTGGGAGCTGATGCTCGCGGCGATGAAACTGGGCCTGGTTATTATTCCCGCGGCCACCTTGCTTACCCCTAGTGACCTGGCGGACAGGGTGCGCCGGGGGGCGGCCGGGGCGGTGGTCACCAGTCGGGGAAAAGCCGTTAAGTTCGATGAGGTGGAGGGGAATTACCTGCGTATCAGCGTGGACGGTGCGCCCCCGGGATGGCTGGACTACCGGGCTTCTTCGGACGCGGCGGAGGTGTTTGTTCCCGGTGGACCGACGAGTGCCACCGACCCGTTGCTGTTGTACTTCACTTCGGGCACCACCTCGAAACCTAAGCTGGTTCGGCATACCCAGGTCAGTTACCCGGTGGGGCATCTCTCCACTATGTACTGGATCGGCTTATTGCCGGGAGATATACATTGGAACATCAGTTCTCCGGGTTGGGCTAAACACGCCTGGTCGAGCTTCTTCGCGCCCTGGAACGCCGAGGCCACGGTGTTTGTCTACAACTATCAACGTTTTGAGGCCCAAGCCGCACTGCGGGCCTTAGCCGATCATCAAGTGACTACTCTATGCGCTCCGCCTACGGTATGGCGGCTTTTTATCCAGCAGGATCTGGGCGCCTATCCGGTGAGTCTGCGCGAAGTGGTGGGGGCCGGTGAGCCACTCAACCCCGAGATCATCGAACAGGTGCGGCGGGCCTGGAAGCTGGTGTTACGCGATGGTTACGGGCAGACCGAGACTACCGCCCAGGTGGGGAACACTCCCGGCCAGCCGTTGAAACCCGGATCAATGGGCCGCGCGCTGCCGGGATACCAAGTGGCCCTGCTTGATGCCGACGGCCGTCCCGCCGGGAGCGGGGAGATTGCGCTCTCGCTAGATCCCAAGCCGATTGGCTTAATGCAGGGTTACGCTGATAACCCGGAGCGTACCCGGGAAGCTATGCAGGGGTCGTATTATCGCACCGGTGATGTGGCCGATATGGACGACGAGGGTTATATCACCTACGTAGGCCGCGCGGATGACGTGTTCAAGAGTTCGGACTACCGGATCAGCCCCTTCGAGCTGGAGAGCGTGTTGCTGGAGCACCCCGCGGTAGCCGAGGCTGCGGTGGTACCCAGTCCCGATCCCTTGCGGCTTGCGGTACCTAAGGCCTATATAATCCTGCGCCAGGGGTTCACCGCCGATGCTGATACTGCCCGGGTGATCTTTGCTTTTATACGTGAACGCCTGGCGCCATATAAGCGCATCCGCCGGTTGTCTTTCAGCGACCTGCCCAAGACTATCTCCGGCAAGATTCGTAGGGTGCAGCTACGGACGGAGGAGGTACATCTCCGCAGTGGGCCTTTGCGTGGCCAAAACGAGTTCTGGGAAGAGGATTTCACCTGAGTAGGCTCTCGCTCCCCGGGACCTTTTCATGCCCGGGTTGGCTCCGCCCCTCAGCTGCGGCGGAGCCAACCCGGCGCGCGCGTCCTTAGCCCCCGGTGCCGCTGGTGGTCTTCTTGGGGGAGGAGTTGGTTTTGGGCGCAATCAAAGCCGCGAAGAAATCCATACCTTTGCTATTGAAGAGATAGGCGTAGAAGAGTTCGTCAGCCTTACCTTTTTTGCGCCAGCTCTGCACCAGTTGATTGGGTCCCAGTGCGTCTTCAAAAGTCAAGCTGTAGCCGGACTGCTTGGTGTATCCGGATACGAACTGAAGCAGGTAGTAGAAAGTCTGGCCCTGGGGAAGAGAAACCGTGTAGCACTCATACTTCTCCAGCGTACCCGGCAGGCTGTCGCCAGCGGCTTTGAGCTTGGTAAGCAGGCCGTCTTTCTGCTTAGTGCACTGTGTGCCCAGGAGGCGATAACTGGTACCAGGCCAGGTGACCGCCGGGTTTAGGTTGAGTGCGGTGACCGGTACCGAGTCGGTGGGTTCGGCGGGCGAACCGGGCTGCTGGGCGAAGGCCAGCGGGGCCAGCAGAGTGAGCATAGACAGCAGTAAATATCTTGCTTTCATGTAGGCTATTATCCTGCTTTTTCCCCGGAGCTGGATGAAAAGATCCTCAAGAGACCTCGAGACTCAGCCCCAAGATTGCGCTAGGCTACATCCCACGGATCCTTAGGAGGCGGCGGTGGTACCGGCCTTTTGGAGCTTCCAGGTCCTCTTGATCCGGGTAGCGCCCGGCTTGACCAAGGGACGGGCTGGCGGCTAGGCTAAGACCATGCGTTCGCGCACTCCGCGCAGCTACAAGCACAACCACCAACGGTGGCGTTCATGCCGGTATTTATGCGCTTCTTCCTGCTTAGTTTGCTAAACCCTACAGACCGACAGGATCTAGATTCCTAAAAGGAGCCATCAAGGATGGAACTGCCAGATTATCCACTACCCGACCAGCGGGGCCGCTTTGGTCCTTACGGGGGAAGGTATGTGCCGGAGACCCTAATTCCTGCTCTGGACGAGTTGGATGAGGCCTACAGGCATTTTCGCAAAGACCCCGGCTACCTGCTTGAGTATTCCGAATATCTCTACACCTATGCCGGGCGTCCCAGCCCGCTGTATTATGCACGGCACCTAAGCAGTCATTTAGGGGGTGCGCGCATTTACATCAAACGCGAGGACCTGAACCATACCGGCGCCCACAAGATTAATAACACCCTCGGCCAGGTGCTGCTGGCGCGGCGCATGGGAAAGCGACGGATTATCGCCGAAACCGGGGCCGGCCAACACGGCGTAAGCGTAGCCACCGTGGCGGCCTTGTTCGGGCTCGATTGTGTGGTCTACATGGGCGAGGAAGACCTGCGCCGGCAGAACCTGAACGTTTTCAGAATGGAACTGCTGGGGGCCACGGTACGGCCGGTGGCCGCAGGGAGCCGCACCCTGAAGGACGCGACCAACGAGGCGATTCGTGATTGGGTGACCAATGTGGAGGATAGCTTCTATATCCTGGGCTCCGTGGTGGGCCCGCACCCTTATCCGCGTATGGTGCGCGACTTTCAAAGCATCATCGGCCAGGAGGTGCGCGGGCAGTTGCGCGAAGCCAGCGGCCGCGAGGTACCGGATATGGTCGTGGCCTCGGTGGGTGGCGGCTCGAACGCCATCGGTATCTTTGCGCCTTTCGTGTACGCTTCCGGAGAACGACCCCGTCTGGTGGGCGTCGAGGCCGGTGGGGAGGGCTTGGCGACCGGTAAACACGCCGCTTCCATCAGTGCAGGGAAGAGAGGCGTGTTGCACGGCAGCTATATGTACCTGCTCACCGACGAACACGGCCAGATCAGTCCCGCACACTCGGTTGCCGCGGGCCTGGACTACCCCGGCGTGGGTCCTGAGCATTCCTACTACGCCGATGAAGGACTGGCCGAGTACGCGAGTGTCACCGATATCGAAGCGCTTGAGGGCTTCTCGCTGCTGTCCCGCCTGGAGGGTATCATCCCTGCCTTGGAGTCGGCGCACGCGGTGGCCTACGCGGCCAAGACTGCTCCTGCGATGAACAGCGATTCGCTGCTGGTCATTAATCTATCCGGCCGGGGTGACAAGGACGTGAACGAAGTGATGCGGATCAAGGAGGTGGAAGGTGCCTAGGCGTATTGAGGCGGCTTTTGCGAAGGTGCGCAGCGAGGAACGCGCGGCGCTTATTCCCTTTCTTACGGCGGGTTTTCCCGATAAGGCGCGTTTTCTCGAGGCCCTGGAGGCGGTGGCGGCCAAGGCCGACTTGCTCGAGCTGGGCCTGCCGTACTCTGATCCCCTGGGTGACGGTCCGGTGATTCAGCAAGCCTCGGAGCAGGCCCTGGCGGCGGGGATGACCCCTGAGGGGGTGCTCGAGCTGGCCGGCGTGATCAGGTCGCGCTACCCCGATCTGCCGCTGCTGCTGATGACCTATATCAACCCGGTGGTGGTTTATGGCCCGGAGCGTTTTTTCGCGGACTGCGCCGCCGCGGGGTTGGATGGCCTCATCCTGCCTGACCTACCTCCCGATGAAGACCCTGACTTGGTGCATAAAGCACAGCAAGCGGGATTGGCGACCGTTTTCCTACTTGCACCCACCTCGACCGACCGGCGTATTGAGGTGGTGACCAGCTACGCCAGTGGCTTTATCTACACGGTCTCAGTCACCGGAGTCACCGGCGCAAGGGCGCAGCTGCCCGAGGAGGTGGGTGGCTTGGTCGAGCGTATTAAAGCCAGGACCACGCTGCCGGTGGTGGTGGGCTTCGGTATCTCGAGCCGGGATACCGCGCGGCAAGCTGCGATGCAGGCCGATGGGGTGGTGGTGGGCAGCGCCCTGATTCAACGGATCGCCGCAGGGGCGGGGCGGGGCGCGGCCGAACTGCTTGGGGAAATCGCGGCAGGGCTCTTGCGCCGTTAAAGAATCGATCCTCCGCCCCGGGCCGGGTAGACTTGAATTATGCAGTCGTTCAAGTTTGGTGACTTTGAGGTCTATTTCTTACTTGATGGGCGGTTCTGGCTCGATGGCGGCGCTATGTTCGGCGTGGTGCCCAAGGCGCTGTGGCGGAAAGTCAGCGAGTCCGATGAGCAAAACCGCGTGCCCTTAGCGCTCAGGCCCATGTTGGTGCGAGCCGGGGACCGCTGGATCCTGGTGGAGACGGGGATCGATGAAAAACCTGGAGAAAAGCACCGGCGTATCTTCGCCATTGAGCGAACACCGGGTCTTCTGAGCGAGCTGAATGAGTTGGGCCTGACCCCGGGCGATATCGATCTGGTGATCAACACCCACCTCCACTGGGACCACGCCGGGCTGAACACCGTGATGGAGGAGGGTCGGCTCAGGCCCTTCTTTCCCAAGGCCCGCTACCTGGTGCAAAAGCAAGAAATCTACGAGGCCACTCACGTTCATGAGCGGAACAAGGGCAGCTATTTCGCGGAGAACGTACTGCCGCTCTTGGAGGCCGGTCTGTTTGAGCAGCTTGAGGGTCCGGCGGAGATTCTGCCGGGGCTTTCGCTTCTCCCTCTTCCGGGGCATACCCTAGGCCAGCAGGGCGTGGTGCTGAGATCCGAGGGTAAGGTGCTGGTCTATACTGCGGACCTATTGCCTACTTTCGCGCACTTGCCTTTGCCGTACGTGATGGCTTACGATCTCTATCCCGTGACCACCCTGGAGATCCGTAGGCGGCACTATGCCGAGTGGCTCGAGCAGGGTGCGCTTTTAGCTACCCCGCACGATCCCGGGCACCCGCTGGCGCGCCTGGTCGCGGACGCACGCGGCGGATATGAGGCCCAGCTTGTCGATATCCGCTGAGGACAGCAGGGCCTGGTGTGAGCCTTCCTGCGTATAATGCGACCCGGAGGCGGCATGAATCTACAGAAGATGATCAAAGAGGCGCAGAAAGCCCAGCGTAAGGCCACTGAGGTTCAGGACCGCTTGGCTGAAATGACTGTTATCGGTACCGCGGGGGGACTGGTGGAGGTCACTGCAACCGGCCAGGGCCGGATTGTGGGACTCTCGCTGAAGCCCCAGGCTGTGGACCCCGAGGAACTGGAAGCGCTTGAGGATCTGATCCTGGTGGCGGTGCAGGACGCTCAGGTCAAGGCGCATGAGCTTAGCGAGAAGGAAATGCAGCAGAGCCTGGGTTCGGTTGGGGGCATGTTGGGAGGCTTCCTTTGAGGTACCCAGAACCACTGTTGCGGTTAATCCGTGCCTTGGCTCGTCTACCCGGTATAGGCCCGAAAAGCGCACAGAAATTGGGTTTGTACTTTGCACAGGCACCTGAGCAGGCCTTAGAACTGGCCCAGGCCCTTGGGCGGGTACGGGAGGAAGTGGGCCTGTGCGAACGCTGCGGGAACCTGGCGGCCGGCACGCTGTGCCCGGTCTGCGAGGATCCCGCGCGGCAAGGTGATGTGCTCTGCATCGTAGAATCCCCTGCCGACCTGCTGGCTATCGAGAAGAGCGGCGAGTATCAGGGGCTCTATCATGTTCTCGGCGGCGCGTTGAACCCGCTTGAGGGTATCGGGCCGGAAGAGCTCAAGGTAGCTTCGCTTTCCACCCGGTTGGACGGGGTGCGTGAAGTGGTGCTGGCTACCTCTATGACCGTGGAGGGCGAGGCCACTGCTGCCTACCTGGCGGAACTGCTTGCCGGGCGTGGGCTGCAGCTCAGCCGACTGGCCTATGGGCTACCGGTGGGCGGGGCGCTCGAGTACGCTGATGAAGTGACTCTGGGCCGTGCTATGGCGGGGCGTCGTACTATTGACGGGTAGGGTATGACAGAGCTCGAGCAGGTGGTGGAGCTGATCGCCGGCGCCGGGGGGCCATCGTGGTTTCGATAGGTGGTCTGGACGGCCTGAAGGTCGAAGGTCAGAGCTCGGTTCGTTTCCTGGACCTCTTGATGCGCTTGTCGTCGAGCACGGTGGGTTTCTCAAGGCTGTTCGGAAGGCCTACGAGGATATTTTGAGTATTCCCAGGGTCCATGAGTTCTGGGTTGCCTCGGACAAGATGCTGAGCTATACCCGGGTGGTGGGCGAGAATTACTTTCTGCTTGTATTGGCCGATTCTGGCGCTCACCTGGGGCGCGTTCGTTTCCAGGCCGAGTACTCAGTGACGTACCTATCGAAGGAGCTTTCATGAACGAAGTCAATTCCGGTGAACTGCGGCTTGAGCTGGACAAGGAAATAGCTGGGGGGCACTACAGCAACCTGGTGCTGATTTCACACACCCGCAATGAGTTTATGATCGACTTTGCGTTGATTCAACCGCAAGGAGGCGCGATGGTGGTTTCACGAATCATCACCAGCCCACAACACGCCAAGGCGCTGATGTCCTCATTGGTGGACAATATCCGCCGCTATGAGGAGGCCTTCGGCGAGATCAACGAACCAGCATCTATGCTGGGTAACTGAGTCTGGAGCGCTTACCAGCACGGCGTCCCTTCCAAACGGCAGAGCTCTGCTCTGCCTCAGTTGGAACAAAGAGCCTACCAGTTGTCTGCCTAGACCCGCTTGAGTACCAGCACCGCGTTCTGACCACCGAAGGCGAACGAATTGGAGATGGCGTAATCTACTTGTCGCGCTACGGGCTGGTGCGGTAGGTAGTCGAGATCCAGTTCCGGGTCCGCTACATAATTGATGGTGGGCGGAAGCACGCCGCTGGCCAGCGCCTGCGCGGTGGCAATAGCCTCCACCGCCCCGGTGGCGCCCAATAGATGGCCGGTCATGCTTTTGGTGGAAGAGACCGCTAGCCTGGTTGCATGTTCGCCGAAGACTCGCTTCAGCGCCAGAGTCTCCGCCCGATCATTGAAGGGGGTGGAGGTACCGTGCGCGTTGACGTAATCTACCCGGTCGGCGTTTATGTGCGCGTCGGCCAACGCCGCACGTATGGCCAGGATCGCCCCCTTGCCCTCCGGATGAGGTTCGGTGATGTGGTAAGCGTCGGCGCTGCGGCCGAAACCAACCAACTCGGCGTATATGCCGGCCCCACGGGCCTTGGCATGCTCATACTCTTCCAGTACCAGCACCCCTGCTCCCTCGGCCAACACGAAGCCATCCCTGTCGATGCTGAAGGGGCGGCTGGCGGTTTCCGGAGAGTCGTTTCGGGTAGAGAGAGCCTTCATGACCGAGAAGCCGCCTAAGGCCATGGGTGTTATACTGGCCTCTGCGCCGCCGGCGAACATGATATCGGCCTCGCCAAGCTGGATAACCCGCATCGCCGAGCCCACCGCATCGGTGCCGGTAGCGCAGGCGGTGACCACCGTGGATGAGGGTCCCATAAATCCGTAGCGCATGGCAACAGCGCCCGAAGCCATATTGTCGATCATCATGGGGATGAAGAAGGGGCTTATACGATGCGCGCCCCGTTCATGCATGATCTTGCTCTGCTCTTCCCAGGTGGTGATACCGCCGATGCCGCTGCCGATCAGCGTACCGACGCGGGCCGGATCTTCGTTGGCTGAATCCAGGTGGCTGTCTTGCAGCGCCAATTCGGCAGCCACCATAGCCAGGTGGACAAAGCGATCCATACGGCGCAGCTCGCGCGAACCGATCCAGGCTGAAATATCGATGTTGATCTCACCGGCGATTTTAACCGACAACTTCTCGGTGTCAAAGCGGCTGATGAGCCCCACGCCGCTCTTACCGGCCCGCTGCGCCTGCTCGAAAGCCGCTGCGCCGATACCGATAGGAGTTACGGGGCCTAGTCCTGTAATAACAACTCTGCGCATAGCTCAAGTCTCATGAATTTCTGGATGCCGGCGAGGGGCCGCATCCGAGATCCGGCTCACGCGATAGGCGCGCGGGACAGAGTGGAAGGTGGATTCATACAGTCTTGCTTTCGATGTATTGGACGGCATCGCCGACGGTGTGGATCTTTTCCGCTTCCTCGTCGTCGATCTCCAGATTGAACTTATCCTCGAGACCCATAATCAGCTCCACGGTGTCCAGACTGTCGGCACCCAGGTCTTCTGTGAAGCGAGCCTCCAGCTTGACCTTATCCGGATCGGCGCCTAGCTTGTCCACAACTACTTCCTTCACCTGTTCGAGTATGTTCATACTTGACCTCCGAAGGGGGATTCTATCATATGGGCATGGGTTCGCCCCGCGCGCATCGCTAGTGTGTGTACAGGCCCCCGTCTATTACCACTGTCTGTCCGTTGATATAGGCTGCATCTTCAGACGCCAGAAACGCTACCAACTTGGCTACTTCCCACGGCTGCCCGAAACGCCCCGCGGGGATGGTGTTCAGGTAGCTCTCACGCGCCGCCTCAGGCAGCGCCCTGGTCATATCCGACTCGATGAAGCCGGGTGCGACGACGTTAACGGTGATACCCCGGGCGGCATACTCCTTGGCAACCGCCTTGGTGAAGCCGATCAGCCCCGCCTTGGCCGCCGCGTAACCGGCCTGTCCGGGGTTGCCCATCAGACCCACGATGCTGCTCACATTGATGATATGCCCGTGGCGGCGCTTAACCATTCGTTTGACCGCCTCGCGGGTGGTAACGAAGGCTGCGGTGAGATCGGTTTGGATTACGGTTTCCCATTCGCTGTTCTTCATACGCAGCAGCAAGGTATTACGGGTGATGCCGGCGTTGTTGACCAGCACCTCCAGATTCCCCAGGCCTTGCTCCGCTTCCGCTACCAAACGCGAAGCCTCGTCTGCTTGCGAAAGATCGGCGCCCAGCACCAGGGCCAGCGGGGCACCCTGGAGGCGTGCCTCCTCCGCGACCTGCACCGCACCGGCATGATTGTGGCCATAGTGAACCGCCACCGCGTAGCCGCGGGCGGCCAGCTCGAGCGCTATAGCCTTGCCGATCCCGCGTGAGGAACCTGTGATCAGTGCTCCGGGTACGGCTGCCTCCACGCTCATGCCAGGGCCTCACGGATCTTGGAGGGATCACTCAGGCTTTTCGCCCGGGCCCCGGGCAGCGTACGAGTTACCAGACTGGTAAGTACAGCGCCGAGGCCCAGCTCCAGGAAGATACGTATGCCTCGGTCCCAAAGGGCCTGTAGAGTCTCTACCCAGCGTACCGGGGCGGTGATCTGTTCCAGAAGCAGTGCACGAATGCGCTGAGGGTCGGTCTCGGGCGAGGCGGTGACATTGGCGAATACCGGGAAGGCGGGTGTGCCCAGAGATACTCCGGCCAGCTCCAGCGCAAGTCGTTCGGCGGCCGGGCGCATCAGGCTGGTATGGAAGGGGGCGGATACTTTGAGGGGTATCACCCGGCCGCCTTTGACCCTGAGCCCGGCGGAGGCTTCGGCTACGCCTTCGGCCAAGCCGCTGATCACGGTCTGCCCGGGAGCGTTCAGGTTGGCGATCTCCACGCCGTCTATAGTGGTGATTTCGGCTGCGATCACTCCTTTGTCCAGCTTGAGCACCGCGGCCATGGCGCCTTTACCTTCGGGCACGGCTTCCTGCATGTAACGCCCACGCAGCCGCACCAGTGAAAGCGCATCTTGGAATTGCAGCGTACCCGAGGCTACGTGCGCGGTCCATTCGCCTAGGCTATGTCCGGCCGCAAAGGAGGGTGGGGGCCCACCAGCTTCCAAGTAGGCGCGCCAGGCGGCGTAACCAACCGCCAGCAGGGCGGGTTGCTGGTTTTCGGTCAGGCGCAAGGTTTCGTCCGGTCCTGTCCACATCAGCTCGAGCAGACCCGGTAGGGTGGCCTCGGCCTGATCCAGGGCCTCGCGGGCAGCAGCAGAGCTTTCGTAGAAGCTTTTGCCCATACCCACGGCCTGCGAACCCTGACCGGGGAAGAGCACGGCGTTCATGCCCCGCCCCCCCAGGTAAGAACGCTGGCCGCCCAAGTGAGACCGGCACCGAAGCTAATCATTAGCAGATGGTCGCCGGGGTGAACCCGCCCGGTATCCAGGGCCTCGTTAAGAGCGATGGGAATGGTGGCTGTGGAGGTGTTACCATAACGGTCCACGTTCACCATGACTTGCTCGCTGGGTAGCTTGAGGCGCTCACGCACCGCTTCGATGATGCGCAGGTTGGCCTGATGAGGTATGAACAACCCCACTTCGCCGGTGGTGAGGCCAGCCCGCTCGAGTACCTCAAGAGTGGCGGTGTTCATGATCCGCACAGCAAACTTGTAGACCTCGCGACCGTTCATGAACAATGAACTGTTCATGCGGGTTCCGTCGGGCAGACTATCGGCGATGCCCCGCATGTGCAGCAACGGCGCGCCGGAACCATCTGCACCCATCACAAAGGATTTGAAGCCGAAACCCTCTGTGACCGGTTCGACGATGGCCGCACCGGCTCCGTCACCGAAGAGTACTGCAGTCGAGCGATCACGCCAGTTGGTGATTTTGGTCAGTACTTCAGTGCCGATCACCAGCGCCTTTTTTGCCAGCCCAGCCGACACGGAAGCATAGGCTTGCGAGAGTCCGTACAGCCAGCCCGGACAGCCGGCCAGCAGATCGTAGGCAGCGGCCTTGAGCCCGAAGCGGTTCTGGATGAGTGCTGCCGTAGACGGGAAGAAAGCGTCAGGGGCGTTAGTGCCGACGATGACCAGATCGACGCTCTCCAAACTGTCTTGCCCGTAACGCTCCTGCAAGTTCTCGACCGCCGCGACGGCTAGGTCGTAGGCGTACTCATTCGGCGCAGAAATTCGTCGCTCTTTGATGCCGGTTCTAGCGACAATCCACTCGTCGGAGGTATCTAAAAAAGACTCGAGGTCCTGATTAGTGAGAACCTTACTGGGAACATGGGTGCCGAGGGCGGTGAGCCCAACGGCCATACTAGGCCTCCGTAATCTCGATGACCTGGCGGCCGCCGTAATAGCCGCACTCGGGGCACACCGCGTGCGGGGGGCGTTGGGTGTGACACTGCGGACAGGATACCAATGTGGGTGCGCTCAGCGCATGGTGGCTACGGCGGGCATCTCGCCTCGCCTTGGGTGTTTTCCTTTTGGGTACGGGATGCTTAGCCATTCCTTCCTCCTACAATTCCATGAGTCATGCCCAGCACTGGGCCGCTCGGCATTATAGCAGATCGGCCGAGCCGAGCCCAATACGACTTAGAGTTACACTACACCTCGTCCAACAAACCTTCCAGGTTGGCCAGCGAACTACCCTCGCTAAGTAGGTCGTGGCCGCAGTCAACCTCGTTTTTGTCTATGCCGCACACCGGACAGAGTCCCCTGCAGTCGTCCCTACAGAGCGTGGTATAAGGTAGCTCGAGCAGGAAGGCCTCGGTGAGAAGAGGGGTGAGGTCCAGATCAGGCGAGCCGAAGACGAAGATTTCTTCCTCGCTGCCGTCTTCCAGGGAGACCAAGCCGTCTTCCACGCCCGGCTGGTACCGTAGCAGCCACTGAAAAGAAGTATCAACCGTAACCGTGGTGGGCTTCAGGCAGCGGCGACACTCCACTTCGGCCTGATTGTGAATTTCACCAGAGAGCCATAAATCGTCCCCCGCACGAGTCACGGTAACCAGCCAAACGGCGTTTTCAAGCAGGCCGCTTTGGCCCTGCTCTCCTGGTGGGCTGCGCAGCACTACTTCCGCGTCCAGGGAGTCGGGCTCACGAAGTAGTCCGGCAAGGTGAATGCAGGGTGTTCCGCCGTAGTTCACAATGCGGATGCTACCCCAGGCCCAGCTGTCGGTCAAGGGCTATGCAAAAGGAATGGATAATAAAAGCATTGTGTTGCATGCGTGATTATCCGTCCGGGCAGCCGCTAGAATTGAAGCGTGAAGAAGATCAGTATTCTTGGCGTACCCATGGACCTGGGAGCAGGTCGCCGCGGTGTGGATATGGGACCCAGCGCACTGCGTTACGCGAGGCTGCACGGAGTTCTGCGCGCGCTGGGTCACCAGGTGGCTGACTACGGCGATATCGAAGTGCCGGTGGCGGAGATGCTTGACCAGGCCGACGGGGGCATGCACCACCTGCGGCCGATTCGTGAGGCTTGCACCGAGACCGTCCGGGCCGTTCTCGACACGCCTGAGGACAGCTTTCCCATCATCTTGGGTGGTGATCACTCTATCAGTATGGGCTCGGTGGCCGGCGCCTCACGCAGAGAGCGTATCGGGGTGGTCTGGGTCGATGCGCACGGAGACTTCAATACCTCAGGCTCCAGCCCTAGCGGAAACATCCACGGCATGCCCTTGGCTGCGCTGAACGGTTTAGGGGATGCGTACCTGGTGGACATGGGTTGGGAGGGGCGCAAGGTACGTTCCGAGGATACCGTACTCATTGGTATACGTGAACTAGATGCCGGGGAAAGGGCACTGTTGCGGGAGACTGACGTAAAGATTTACACCATGGCCGATGTTGACCGCTTGGGGATGGCGAGGATCGCGGCCGAGACGCTCGAGCGCTTGTCGGGCCTGCCACGGGTGCACGTTTCGCTGGATGCCGATGTGCTGGACCCTCAGGTGGCGCCGGGTGTCGGCACACCGGTGCCCGGCGGACTCACCTACCGGGAAGCTCACCTGCTCATGGAGCTGCTGGCGCAGTCCGGCGTGGTGACCAGCCTGGACCTGGTGGAGGTCAACCCCATATTGGACCAGGCCAATAAGACCGCCGAGATGATGGTGGGTATTGCGGCGAGTCTGCTGGGTAAGTCGATCTTCTGAGCGGGCTGTGTACAATATGCAGTACATGCGTGTATTTCCGGCTGTTGATATTCAAAATGGACGTGCAGTACGTCTGTTCGAGGGGGACCCGGATCTTGAGACGGTTTACTTCGTAGATCCCGTGGGCGCGGTGTTGTACTGGCAGGATCAAGGAGCCGAATGGCTGCACCTGGTGGACTTGGATGCCGCCACCGGCCGAGGTGATAATCGCGCGGTGCTGAAACGAATCGCCGCCGCCGCGGAAATACCTTTCGAGGTGGGCGGTGGAGTGAGGAGCTTGTCCTCGGCTTGGGAGCTTATTGAACTGGGAGCCGCTCGGGTGGTGGTAGGTACTGTAGCGGTGAAACAGCCGGAGATCCTGGATGCCATGCTGGAGGCTCTGGGTGCCGAAAAGACCGTGGTCTCCATGGACGCCAAGGGGGCGGAGGTGATGGTCTCGGGATGGGCCCAAGGCAGCGGCGAGACGGTAACGCGCACCGCTGAGCGTCTTTGGTCACAGGGGGTGACCGACCTTATCTATACCGATGTGAGCCGTGACGGCACGCTTATAGGTTTAGATCTGGATACGATGGCGCAGGTGCGCCAGATTTGGCCGGGCAAGCTGGTGGTGGGCGGCGGCATAGCTACGAACGACGACCTACGCGCCCTGCAGGTGTTGGAGGTAGAGGGGGCCATCGTAGGTAAGGCCCTGTACGAGGGGAAGATAAGTTTAAAACAATGGATCCAGCCCGCTACGTGACCATCCCGTATTTTCCCTAAGGAGGTCATCCATATTGCCCGAGCTTCCCGAGGTAGAAACCACCCGCAGGATCTTGGAGCCATTGGTAGTGAACCGCCGTGTGCGGGGGATGCTACACCAGGATCCGGATCGTTACCCACCCGCAGGCCTGCTGGTGGGCCGGTCTTTTCTGAGTCTGGGTCGCCGCGGCAAGTATCTGTTGGCGCCGATGAGTGGGGGACTGGAGTTGGTGGTTCATCTGGGTATGAGCGGTGGTTTCCGCTTTGCACCCGGTGCGCATACCCGGGTTCGCCTAGACCTGGACGAGCGTTCGTTGTATTTCAACGATCCTCGCCGTTTCGGGCGCTGGTGGGTGGTGGAGAAGGGACAGTACGCACGGATTCCCCTCCTGCTGCGTATGGGTCCGGAGCCTCAGTCCGGGGCTTTTACCAAAAAGGGTTTTACCGCCGCCTTGGCCGGCAGCCGTAGGCGCATCAAGGATCTGCTGCTCTCGCAACAGGTGGTGGCCGGGTTAGGCAATATTTATACCGACGAAGCGCTTTGGGTGGCGCGCGTTCACCCGGCCCGTTCCGCGAACCGGCTGGCCGAAGGGGAGGCGGCCGGCTTATATACAGCCTTGCGGGCAGTGTTGCGGGCGGCGGTAAAGGCGGGCGGTTCTACTCTCGGGGATACCAGTTACCTACAGCCCGACGGACGGCCGGGATATTTTCAGCTCCAGCACCGCGTCTATGGCCGTGTTGGACAGGCTTGTCTGCGCTGTGGAGCGCAGATCGAAAAAAAGATCCTCGGCGGCCGGGGTACACAATTCTGCCCGCACTGCCAGCGGCTTTAGCGGGCTCCCATAGCTTTTTGGCGGGCGTTGCCATAGCTGGTCCCGTGAATACCGGTATAATTACCTTTGCAGCGTGCCTAAGCCGTGGGCAGGAAGATTTCTGCTACTCACCCCTCTCTTGGAGGAAGATCTTCGGGAATATTTGTTTGTGTCCCTGGTTCAGCCGGCCCAGATTTTGTAGACCCCCGCGGGGGTCTCCCTAATAAGGTCCTATGCTGAACCGGTCCCTCCTCCATAAGTTTTTGTGTCCCCGGTTTGGCCCGCTCGGGTGGACATTTGCTGAGACTATATGCAGTGGATTAAGGTCCGTCCAGAGTTTTTCCGGGCCACCCTGGATGAGACCTTGTCTGGGGGATACTCCTGGAAAGCCACTGCGGTGGCCAGA
This sequence comes from uncultured bacterium, assembly GCA_964402875.1. Taxonomy (GTDB): domain Bacteria; phylum Deinococcota; class Deinococci; order Deinococcales; family Marinithermaceae; genus CAYODT01. The sequence goes on from CAYODT010000011.1 coordinate 38,400, forward strand.
GCGGGCCATAAAAGGGCCCTGGCCGGGGGTACGCGCCCATTTTATTAGCGCCCCTGGCCATCCTGCGGCTCAGGACCTCCTCTGAGGTCCATAGTCAAACCTGAGTGAATAAAGGCCCCCACCGGTTGTGGTATAGAACCGCGGTAAAAAGATCCGGCGGGCAGCCGTGGGGCTTAGCCAACGTCGTTTGTATGGGGAGTGTGCCGGGTAACTTGGGGACGCGCCCTTGAGGCTAGGCACCGGCCGTGTTAAACTGGTTCACACGTAGGATCTCCCGAGCGGCTGGGGGTGGGTTACAAACCCACCCTTCGTTTGTGGAGAGGGGGTGGTTCTGTAGATCTCTTTGACGAGTTGGAGCCTTTGATCCGACTGGCGGGGTACGAGTTGCTGGAGGTACGGCTGAGTGGAGAGGCTAGGGACCGAATGCTGCTGGTGCGCGTCGACCGGTTGGACGAGCAGCCCGCCAGCGTTTCGGACCTGAGCCGCTTATCCCGCTTGCTGGGGCTCGAGTTGGATAAGTTAGGCCAGGCTCCCGGCGCCTACCGGTTGGAGGTAGAATCGCCGGGTCCAAAACGCCCATTATTCACCCGGCGTCATTTCGAGCGGTTTACGGGGTTGCTGGTGCGGGTGCACCGTCCCGAGGTCTTTCGTGGGCGTGTGGGGGCTGTGGACGACACCGGGGTTACCTTTCGCTTAACTTCAGGTGAGGAGCGAGTCGTATCCTGGGGTGATCTACGGGCCGACTTGGCGGAATGGCCGGATAAGCCCCGTTAAACGGAAATACGTTGAAGTGCATTAAGGAGATGTGATGAGCAAGGAGTTTGTGGATGCTCTGCAGTATGTGGCGCTCGAGCGAGGCGTCTCGCCGGAAGAGCTGATTGAATCTTTCGAGGAAGCCCTGGCTAGGGCTTATTTGCGGCAGAAAGGTTTTAGGTCCAAAGATACCGAAGAAAGCGAAGGGCCTGAGGTCGAGGTACATCTAGACCCACAAACCGGTCTTATCGAGGTATTAGAGGTTAAGATCGTCGTGGAGCAGGTTGAGAATCCCGAGCGTGAGATTCCTCTTGCCGAGGCCCTGCCGTTGGCACCTGGTATACAGCTGGGGGAAGAGATAGAATTTCCCGTACCCACCGAGGAGCTCAGCCGCATCACGGTGCAGACCGCCAAGCAGATTCTCACCCAGCGACTCAAGGAAGCGGAGCGAAACCGCCTGCACGAAGAGTTTAAGGGGCGCGAGGGTGAGATTATGACCGGGCAGGTGGCTCGCGTGGATAATCGCGGCAATGTTTATGTCGAGCTAGGCAGCGGAGAGGCGCTGATGCCAGTCAGGGAGCAGATTCCCGGCGAACGCTACCATCCCGGCCAGCGAACCAAGGTCTATCTTAAAGAGGTCCAACGTTCCGCACGCGGCGCCAGCCTGACTGTTTCCAGAGCCCACGAGGAGCTCTTGCGGTACCTACTCAAGCAGGAGGTACCGGAAATTGCCGAGGGTGTGGTCGAAGTTAAGGCCGTGGCCCGTGAACCCGGAAGCCGCAGTAAAGTGGCGGTAACCAGCAACTCGCCCAACGTCGATCCGATCGGCGCTTGTATCGGCCATAAAGGGCAGCGTATCCAGGCCGTGAGCGCTGAGCTGGGCCGTGAGCGCGTGGATATCATCCAGTGGAGCAACAACTCCCGCGAGTTCATTCGCAACGCGCTCTCGCCGGCTACCGTAGGTACTATCGATCTTGACGCCGAAGGCAAAAGGGCGGCAGTAGCGGTAGGTAAGGACCAGCACTCCCTGGCCATCGGCAAGTCCGGACAGAATGTCCGCTTAGCCAGTAAGCTGACTTCTTTCGAGATTGACTTCAAGGAATCTGAGGCTATAGAAGACCTGAGCGGTGCCATGCTCAATGCAGCTATGGAAGATGCCGGTGGGCGTACATCCGTTGATAAAGGTGCACGCGCCCGCTTCGACAGCCTTTTCAGTGATGTGAGCCCGGCGCCGGAGAAAGATGCTTCCGGTACCAAGGAGGAGGATGCCTGAGTTGCGCCCCCTCCCCACGCGCATGTGCGTGACCTGTCGCAGGCGACGCCATAAGCCCGAGCTGGTCCGTTTGATACACGGCCTTAAGGGGGTTGGCATCGATTCTACGGGCCGGGCACAAACGCGAGGGGCCTATGTGTGTGCTGATAACTCGGCGTGCTGGGAGGAGAAGAAACTGCGTCGCTTCGCGGGTTCGGGGGCGGGGCGCCTCGCAGCTGAACTCAACGGGCGATCGGGAGGTGACCGTGTCTAAGATTCGTATTTACCAGCTGGCGAAAGAACTGTCTATAGATACCAGCGACATGCTGGAGGTTCTCGACAACATGGGGGTGGCGTACAAGTCACACGCCTCCACACTGGACGAGGAAACCGCGGCTGCAGTGCTTGAGCTTATTAATGAGCAGCGCGGCCTGGAGGCTAAACGCCAAAAAGAGCAAGCTTGGCAGGCTTTACCCCACCGTGCCCCAGTGGTGGCCATCATGGGGCATGTAGATCATGGCAAGACCAGCCTGCTGGACTATCTGCGCAAGAGCCATATCGCCGATAAGGAGGCCGGTGGCATCACCCAGCACATCGGCGCCTTCGAGGTAGAGACCAAGGGGGGCAGGGTAGTGTTCATCGACACTCCCGGCCACGAGGCTTTTACCAGCATCCGTGAGCGCGGCGCCAAGGTGGCCGACATCGCCGTGGTGGTAATCGCGGCGGATGACGGCATCATGCCACAAACTAAGGAGGCCATCGCACACGCCAAGGCCGCCGATATCCCCATTCTTTTCGCTGTCTCTAAGATCGACCTACCCAGCGCCAACCTGGAGAAGGTCAATAACGACCTCATGCGGGAAGGGCTGGTGCCCGAGGCCTTTGGGGGGGACGTGGTGGTGGCACCCATCTCTTCCAAGACCGGTGAAGGCATACCCAACCTCCTAGACACGCTCTTGCTGATGGCTGAGATGGAGGACCTCCGCGCCGATCCCGGTGCCGATCCGGTAGGTGTGATTGTGGAATCGAGACTGGACAGGCAAGCTGGCGTACTAGTCACCATCATCGTTCAGCAGGGTGCATTCTCGGTGGGGGACTATCTGGTCGCAGGAGAATCGTGGGGCAAGATCAAGGCCATGATTACCGCCGACGGTGCCCGCGTGAAGAGCACCGGACCTTCCACTCCGGTGCAGATATTGGGTTTTTCGGGGATGCCCGTCGCTGGAGAGCAGGTGGAGTGGGTGCCGGACGATCAGGTTGCTAAGGAGATCGCGGCCGAAGGCCGGAACGAGCGCGCGGTCCAGGAGGTTGAAGAGGCGGATAAACACAGGATCCGCAGTATGGCCGATCTACTACACTCGATGCAGGGCAGTCAGAAGAAAGAGATCAACCTAGTTTTGCGTTGTGACGCACAAGGCTCCCTGGAGGCCATACGCGGCGTACTGGCCCGCGAATCCACCGATGAGGTGGAGATCAAGATTCTGCTGGCTGCGATCGGCGCCCCCACCGAGGCGGACATTCTACTGGCCTCCACGGCTCAGGCGGCCATCTTTGCCTTCGGTGTGAACCCGTCCGGGCCGGTCAAAAAAGCTGCTGAATATAAGAGGGTAGTACTTAAGAGCTTTCGCGTAATCTACGATTTAATCGATGAGATCGGAGCTATGGTGAAGGGCGAGACCGAGCCCGAGTACCGTGAGGAACAAATCGGCCAGGCCGAAGTGCGCGCCCTGTTCAAGCTTCCCAAAGGCGGGGTGGTGGCTGGTTGCATGGTGGTGTCCGGAAAGATAACCCGCTCGGCCAAGGCTCGTGTACTCAGGGGGAAAGAAGAGATCTGGAGGGGTAGTATCGAGGATCTCAAACGGTTCAAGGACGACGTGCGAGAGGTGGCCCAGGGATATGAGTGTGGCATTCGGCTGGCTGGCTTCGATGACTTCAAGGTTGGCGATATAGTCGAGGCTACGCAGCTGGTTGAGGTCTTGGAGTCCTAGAAAGCGTGGTGAGTGGCGACTTGGTGGTTTAGCGGCCATCCGGACCCGGAAGACTCTATATGCTCAGACCGTACGTTTTTGCTGAATGGAGGTTATGGTGAATCGAAAACTCACGACCGGGCTCTTGCTGCTGGCGGTCCTTATCGCCGCGGTGCTCGGTACCTGGAAACCGTGGGCCCCTGGCCGGCCACTCATCAATATGGGCCTGGATCTGCGGGGTGGTTTGCGGATTTTGTTGCAGACTGAAACCCCGCACCCCACCGCGGATCAATTAGACCGGGTGCGAACCGTCATCGAGAATCGTATCAATAGTCTGGGCGTGGCAGAACCGCTGATACAGACCCGGGGTACCAACGGTGTGGCGGTCGAACTTCCCGGTCTCTCGCAGGCCGATCAGAAAAAAGCGATCGATCTAATCGGTGAGCAAGCGGTCTTGCAGTTCCGCTTGGTGAATCCCAACGCCACCGGCACCACCCTTTCTCAGATCAATGCGCAGCTGCGTAACTCCGGGCTCTCCGGGGAGGCGCTGGCCAAGAGGCGCGCTGAACTGGAGAAACAACTCATCCCTATATCCGATTTGGGCCCGGTGATACTTACCGGGGCTGACCTCTCGAACGCCAAGGCGGTTTTCGATCAATTCGGCCGTTCGCAGGTGTCCATGACCTTTAAGCCGGAAGGCGGCAAGAAGTTCTATAACCTGACTCGGGCCAACATTAGCCGTCGCCTGGCGATTGTCTTGGACGGTAAGGTCTACACTGCGCCGGTGATCAACGCCGGTATCTCGGGCGGCCAAGCGGTAATCGAGAATATCGGCAGCATCCAAGAGGCCTCGGATATCGCGCTGGTTCTACGCTCCGGTTCGCTGCCGGTGCCCGTTAAGGTAGCCCAGGTACAGGCGATCGGACCCACCCTGGGTAAGGACGCCATCCATGCCGGGGCTATTGCCGCCATTGTGGGCGCGATAGCTATCTTCGCCCTGATCTTCTTTTATTACGGCCTGTGGTTTGGGTTGGTGGCCTCGTTGGGCCTGCTGTTCACCTCGGTTTTGGTCATGGGTGTGTTGAGTGGTCTTAACGCCACTTTGACACTCCCGGGTATCGCCGGCCTGGTCTTAACTATCGGTGCCGCCGTGGATGGCAACGTGCTCTCCTTCGAGCGTATCAAGGAGGAATTTAAACAGGGTAAGAACCTCAGGCAGTCGATCCCCGGTGGGTTCAAGCACTCGATCATCACCATTTTAGATGTGAACATCTCCCACTTGCTGGCCGCCGCCGCGCTCTACCAATACTCCACCGGGCCGGTGCGCGGATTTGCGGTGACCCTAGCCATCGGTGTGATCGCCTCGGTGTTCTCCAACCTGGTCTTCTCTAGGTGGATGCTCGAGCGCATTGCGGAGCGGCATGATCCGCGCCCACCATACTGGGTTTGGGGCACTAACATACCGTTTATCAAGTGGGCTAAGTACGTGACCACTATGAGTGTGATATTGGCTATCGCCGGGGCCACCATGGTCTTCACCAAGGGCTTCAACCTGGGTATCGACTTCACCAGTGGGACCGCCTACACCATACGGGTGGGTAAGTCGGTGAATCCCGAGCGGATACGCAGCTTCCTCGACACCGCCGGTATCAAGGGCGTGAGCGGACAGGCTGCGATGATCACCGCGGTACAGGGGGCCAACACTGCCTCCAAGGAATATACGGTTCGGGTCGGCCAGCTTAATCAGGACACCAGAATCGAGCTCGGGCAACGCATACAGTCCAAGTTGAATGCTCAGGTGTTGGAATCTCAATCAGTGGGTCCAGCAGTAGGCAGCAGTATGCGTAAGAACACTGTTATGGCGGTGCTGGCGGCCCTGGGGCTGATCCTGATCTACGTAGCCTTCCGTTTCGACCTGGTGTTTGGGGTGGCCAGTGTGCTGGCTGTGGCGCACGATATATCCATCGTCTCCGGGATATTCAGTGCGGGCTCGTTCGAGTTCACCATCCCGATCGTGGCCGCCTTGCTCACCATCATCGGCTATTCGATCAACGACTCGATCATCATCTCGGACCGCATTCGCGAAGACCTCAGAATTACCCGGGGGATGACCTACCAAGCCATGGTGGACCTGGCCATCAACCAAACTCTTTCGCGCACCGTGATGACCTCGGTCACCACTCTCCTGCCGATCGTGGCCTTGTTTTTCCTGGGCGGCCCGGTCCTGCGTGATTTTTCCATGGCGATCCTGGTGGGTATCTTTGTGGGAACCTACTCCTCGATCTATGTAGTTTCGGCCATGGTGGTTTGGTGGAAGAATCGCCAGGCCTTACACGGCAGACGAGCTCATAGCTAGCGAATATCTCTATGGGGCCCGGCGCGCGCGCCGGGCCCCATACCTTTCATAAGCCCTTAAGATGCGGTAAAAAGAGACCGGGCCTTGGCTGGATTATTGGCTGGTTGGGAGGTGTCTTATGAAGCTGGTTAGCTGGATTTCCTTAGTACTGACCCTGGTCTTCGCGTCGGGGTTGTGGATTATCCATATGGATAATCCCGCTGTGGGATTGCGGTTCTTGGGCAATTCATATGACTTGATCGTAGTGATCGTATCGGCCTGGGGATTGGGAATCTTGGTGGTCTTACCGTTCATTCCCGGGTTATGGCTGCGTAGCCGGCGCCGTCTGCGTAAGGCCCGCCGTGACGCCGCGGCGGCCGCGGCCGAGCTGCGCCGTTTCAAGACCGAGCATCCCGAGGAGGTGTTGCGCATCCCCGATCGCGATGTGAGCCAAGACGAGGCCGGGGCGTGAGTCGCTGGGTCATGCGCGATGTACCACCAGCCGAAACGCTCGACCGGCTGATGCGGGAACTTGCGCTGCCCCCGGCGGCGGCGGCGATCTTCGCAAGGCGGGGTTTCACCAGTCGCGCGGCTCTGCTTCCGCCGCTGCGCCGAATTTCCATACCCGGGCTGTCGGCGGGAGCCGGTCGTTTGGCCGAGGCGCTGAAGCGGCGCGAGCGCATTCGCATCCACGGCGACTATGACGCCGACGGACTTACCGGTACGGCTATCCTCTATCTTGGACTGAAGGCGCTTGGCGGCGTGGTGGAGGCCTTTTTCCCTCACCGTATCGAGGAGGGGTACGGGGTTCACCCGGACAAGGTCGCGGCCCACGCCGCAGCCTGCGACCTGTTCGTCACCGTGGACTGCGGGATCAGCAACCGTGCCGAGCTGGCCGAACTGGTGGAGCGGGGGGTGGAGGTGATTGTCACCGACCACCATTCTCCTCCCGAGGTGCTCCCACCGGGCATCGTGATTCATCCGGCATACGCAGCCGAGCTAGCTTCCGAGGCGCACCCCAGCGGCGCGGGGATGGCTTACCTGTTGCTCTGGGAGCTCCATGCCGGGTTGGGTCTGCCTGCGCCGGAGCAGTACCTGGACTTGGCCGCAGTGGGCGCCATCGCCGATGTGGTGCCGCTTAGGGGTTTCAACCGCGCCCTGGTTCGGTCGGGGCTGCTTAGGTTGCGTCAAAGCCCGCATCCCGGCCTGGCCAACCTGGTTAATGCACATTGCGAGGCCTGCAGCGCCACCGAGGTGGCTTTCCGCATAGCCCCCAGGCTGAATGCTGCGGGGCGCTTAGGCCAGGTATACACGGCTTTCGAGGTCTTGACGGCCGTCGAACCCAGCCTGGCTGAAGAGTCCGCCATGCAACTTTCGCAGCTGAATGCCCGCCGGCAACAGATCGAAGAGGAGATGCTTAAGCGGATTCTGCCCACTCTCGATCACGAGGCCCCGGCCTACGTGATTCACGACCCTACAGGGCATCCGGGTGTTATGGGTATCGTGGCCAGCCGGGTGTTGGAACGTTTTTACAAGCCGGTCTTTATCGTTGCAAAGGGCCGGGGGTCGGTGCGAAGTACACCCGGCATCAGCGCGGTGGATGGGCTGCGCTACGCCGCGCGGCATCTGGGGCATTTCGGCGGGCACGCACTGGCCGCGGGATTCTCTATCGACGAGACGCGGTTGCCGGCCTTCCGGGATGCTATCTACGCCTATGTCGCGACCTTCCCGCGGCCGGCGGCCGAGATGAAGCTGGACGGCGCCTTGGAGCCGGCTACGGCGAATGAGGCCTACCAGGCCTTAGAGCTGTTGGAGCCGATCGGGGCGGACAACCCCGAGCCGATCTTCTTTTTTTCCGGGTTGCCCGAGCGAGTGCGGGGGATCGGCGAGGGGCGTCATATCTCCTTTCACCTGGCGGGGTTCCGTGCGCTGCGGTGGCGCGACACCGGCGAGACATTGAGAACTATGGATCACGTGCAGGCGGCCGCGGCGCTCAACCTGAACCGCTGGAATGGGAATGAATCGCTCGAGCTGCGCGTGGCCGCCTACCGCGAGGACGGCCGGTTGTTGGCTGAAGATCCCCTGGAGACGGTACAGCGCTTGCCTTTGAGCGAGGCGGTCGAGCGCGTAGTAGCCGGCAGTCTACCCAGCTACGCTACCGGGCCGGGCCGGGCTTATCTTGAAGAGCGTGGTGTACCGGTAGTCAGTCCAGAGGAGGCGCAGGTATGGTTCGCGCTACCGGAGGAGGCCGCGCCGCTGGGAGAGGTGAGCTTGGCCTTTTCGGAACGCCTGCTGCGGCACCTGGCCGAGCCGCTGGTTGACCGGGAACAATTGATGGAGGCTTTTACTGCGTTGCTGCGGGGTGAGGCTACGCTTTACCGTTCGGTTTTCGAAGAGTTACGTCCCTTGCCCGCTACCTTCGAAGCACTTAGGCTTTACGATTCACCAAGCTATCGTGGACTTCGCCTGTTGCAGTCGGCGGGCCGGAGACTTTCGTTGGCCTATAGGGCGGGCGAGGCCGCGTTGTTGGCGCAAGCCCTGAGGGGCTACTGGGAGGTGAGAGGTGTACAAGCTGCCCAGAGAAGCTTTTGAGGCCCGGATCTATACTCCCGAGTACCGTGTGTACGGCCGGATCCACCTGATTCCGCATGCCTCCACCACCGACCTGTTGAATGTTGAGCGCCGTACTCTTCTTCCGGTCACCGGTACCCTACTCTACGAATCCGGCTTCGCCCACCCGCCGAAAAAGGAGGAGCTCAAGGCCGCGGTAGATTTTCTGGCCGTCAACAAGAGCAGGATCTTGTGGCTGACCGGGGGGCGACCGGTCCAACCTTTGGTCGCGGCCCAGCTCTTGACCCGGCGCAAACTGGCCCTGGTCTTCAAGGATTACTTCCTAGCCGGTTACTTCGAGATGCCCAAGAGCATCCGCCTATCGGATTTTCTTTCCAATGCCAAGAGCTTCCAGACGCTGCGGGAGGCTGCGCTGTTCCCCCTGGAGCCGGATAAGCCGGTGGTGGAGATCGCACCCCTTGAGCAGTTCGAGTTCGTGACCGTCAACCTCAAGCGGGTTTACGCGGTGCTTGAGGTTCCCGAAACCAGACCCGGCGACATGAGATTGACGCTGTTCGGACAGAATGCTAGCTAAAGCGCGCTAGGTCCTGCTCGATCCGCTCGGCCTTGAGAAGGTTTTGCTCCAGCGCCTTCCTGGCGCCCTCGACGATCTCGGGAGGCGCTTTCTTGCTGAAACCCGGGTCGGCCAGCTTCTTTTCACCGGCTGTAATCTGCTTTTCCAAGTCCCCCAGTTGCTTTTGCCGGCGCTTGAGCCACTGATCGAGATCCACCAGGCCCTCGGGACGTAAGAACAGCGTGGCGCCTCTGACCGTTAGTGAAAGAGCACGCGCCGGCTTTCCGGGAGACAGAGTCGCCTTGGCTAGGAAGCCCAGCAGATCGGAATGTAGAAGCAGCAATTCGGCCCGGGGCCCGGCGACTTCCACCGCTACCGCCTGCTGCGGGCTGATCCCCAACTCCGCGCGGAGGCTGCGTATAGCCACGATGGCCTCCCGTAGGCTGGTGAAATCCTCCAGCACCCCAGCGTCTTCTGGGCTTCGGGCGGCCAGGCTGGGCCAGCTGGTGCCGGCGATCTGGGGGGACTCCGGTCTGAGGTAGGCGTAGAGTTCGGAGGTGATGAAGGGCATGAAAGGATGCAGTATCTTGAGCAGCGCCTCCAGCGACGCCCCCAGCGCCCTCAGGGTAGCTACGTTGCCGGCACGTAGGGCCGGTTTGGCTGCCTCGATATACCAGTCGCAGAACTCGCTCCAGATGAGCTGGTAGACCTCCCGCGCGGCCAGGGCCAGCTCGTACTGGTCGTAGAGACCGCTGATGGCGCGAAGGCCCTCCGAAAGGCGGGCGGAGAACCACCGATCGGCTATGGTGGGTTGGTCCTGCCTGGTCTCGAACCCCTCGCTGCTCATCAGCACGAAACGGGCGGCGTTCCACAGCTTGTTGGCGAAGTTGCGACCCATCTCCAGCCAGCGTCGGTCGAAGCGGATGTCCTGTCCGCCGGTGGCCAGATGTATCAGCGCGAATCGAGTGGCATCGGCGCCGAAAGCCTCAACCAGCTCGAGCGGATCCACTGTGTTGCCCTTGGACTTGGACATCTTCTGTCCTTGCTCATCGAGTACCAGTCCGTGCAGTAAGACGGTCTTGAAGGGGGCCCGGCCCATAAAATGCAGCCCGCTCATTTCCATCCGCGCCACCCAAAAAAACAGGATATCGTAGCCGGTGACCAGCGTGTCGGTAGGGTAGAAGGTCTTCAGATCCTCGGTATCGCCGGGCCAGCCCAGGGTTGAAAACGGCCACAAGGCGGAGCTGAACCAGGTGTCGAACACGTCCGGGTCGCGCTGAAGGCGTGAGCTATTGCAGGCGGCGCAGTGTGTGGGGTCCTGCTCGAAATGCTCTAATTCGGGTACGGTGATCTTTCCGCAGTCTCGGCAGTGCCAGGCGGGGATTTGGTGGCCCCACCAGAGCTGTCGACTGATATTCCAATCGCGTATATTATGTAGCCAGCCCAGGTTAACTTTGGCCCAACGTTCCGGCACCAGGTGAATTTCTCCGCTTTCCAGCGCCTCGATTACCGGCTTGGCCAAAGGTTCCATATGCAAGAACCACTGCTCACTCAAGATCGGTTCGACTGGGACCCCGGTCCGGTCGGAAACAGCCAGGTTAATGGTGTAATCTTCACTCTTGACCAGAAAGCCTTGGGCCGAGAGTGCTTTGGCCACTACCTCGCGGGCCGCGAAGCGCTCTATGCCCCGGAAGGCTTCTGGCACCAGCAAGCTGTGTTCCATATGCCCTTTGAGGTCGATCACGCTGGGAGCTTCCAGGTTGTGGCGCCGGCCGATCTCGAAGTCGGTGGCGTCGTGCGCCGGGGTTACCTTCAAGGCGCCGGTACCGAAGCCGATTTCCACCTCCTGGTCCGCCAGTATGGGTATCCAGCGGTCGGTGAGCGGAATCCGGGCCCGGCTTTGCAGTAAAGCCGAGTAGCGGGGGTCGTCGGGATGGACGGCAATGGCCTGGTCGGCGAAGATGGTCTCCGGCCGGACTGTGGCAATCTCGATGAAGCCGCCCTGCTCGAGGGAGTACCTTAAGGTGAACAAGCGGCCGGGTGTGGGCACGTTGTTCACCTCCAGGTCGGAGAGCGTAGTTTCGCTGGCTGGATCCCAGTTCACCAGCCTGCGTCCCCGGTACGCAAAGCCCTGGTGGTAATACTTGACAAAGGCGTAGCGAACCGCGCGTGAGTGCTCGGCGTCCATACTGAAGGCTTCCCGGCTCCAGTCCGCGCTTGCGCCCATACGCTTGAGCTGTGCCTGAATACGGCCCCCATATTTGCGTTGCCACTCTCTTACACGCTCCAGAAACCGTTCGCGCCCCAGCGCATGCCGACTTTTACCCTCACTTGCCAGAAGCCGCTCGACCATCACCTGCGTAGCGATACCGGCGTGGTCGGTGCCCGGCAGCCAGAGAGCTTCGTAACCGCGCATGCGTTTGTAACGAATAAGGCCGTCTTGGATGGCGCTGTCTAGTGCGTGGCCCATATGCAACGACCCGGTTACATTGGGCGGCGGCATCACGATGGTAAATGGAGGGCGACCACATTGGGCGGCTGCGACAAAGGGTTCGTTCGCCCAGCGTTCGGCCCAAGCGGGCTCCACGGTCTTGGGGTCGTAGGTTTTAGGTAGCTCCGGCATACCATCCTCCTTCTATAAAACCGCGGACAAAAAAGCCCGTCCGCAGATCGTATGCGGACGAGACTAAGTCCCGCGGTACCACCGCACTTCCCGGATTAACCGAGCTCTCTTAAACGCTGTGACGGGCGAACCCGGCGGATTCTACTCGGCTCCCGCCTTTCTTTCCGCGGTTCACGGGCGACGTTCAGCCTTTTCGGCGCCGAGTGCTCTTCCAGCCGAGGAGCGCTCTCTCTGTGGGCCGGCCGGGCTTACTCCTCCCGATCGCTACCGGCTCAGTATAGCTGGTCTTGGACGTTCACCCCATCACCTGGGGGCACCGATTTCTTGAACTGCGCCGAGGGTTTGAACCCGTCTCCGTACACTTCGGATCCGTTAAGGGGTGATTATCGCCGGACCGCTACGGTCGGCGCCTTTGCCGGTGGAAAGTGTGAGTACGGCTCTTGTACCTCCACGAGAGGGTCCGTACAATTATGCGCGATGCAAAGTCTCAGTGAAGCACAAGTTATGGAGGCCCTCAAAACAGTCATCGACCCGGAGCTGCATCAGGACCTGGTGAGCCTGGGTATGGTGGCTTCGGTAAGTATCGAGGGGAGCCGGGTACAGGTCACGATTAACTTGACTACGCCGGCTTGTCCGCTAAAAGGACATATCGAGTCGGATATACACGCGGCACTTGGCCGGATCGGCGCTGACCAGGTCACGGTGGAGTTTGGCGCCCAGGTGCGTGGGCCGCAGAAGAATCCTATTCCTGGGGTTAAGAACGTGATCGCGATCGGCTCGGGCAAGGGGGGTGTAGGTAAGAGCACTATAGCCGTACATCTGGCTATCGCCTTAGCCCAGGAAGGCGCGCAGGTCGGGCTGCTGGACGCTGACATCTACGGACCCTCGCAGGCTCACATGATGGGTGTGGAGGGCCAGCAGATTGCTGTGGACGAGAATAAGCGGATTATTCCCTTGTCACGCTACGGTATCCGCTTACTCTCCATCGCCAATATCGTGCCTAGCGGTCAGGCTATGATCTGGCGCGGACCAATTCTGCACGGTACGATCCGACAGTTTCTGGAAGATGTGAACTGGGGCGAACTTGACTATCTATTGGTGGACCTACCCCCGGGTACCGGTGACGTGCAGCTCTCTCTCTCGCAGTTGACCAGTGTTACCGGAGGCGTGATTGTGACCACGCCACAGGAAGTTGCACGGATCGATGCCGAGCGGGCTGCGGACATGTTCCGTAAAGTAAATGTGACGGTGTTGGGTGTGATTGAGAACATGTCCTACTACATGAACGGAGAGGAACCGCTGTTCTTGTTTGGGCGGGGCGGGGGTAAAAAACTGGCCGTGGATCTCAAGGTTACTTTCCTAGGTGAGGTGCCCATAGAGTTGGCGATCCGTGAAGGTGGGGACTCAGGAACGCCGGTGATGGCCTCGGCGCCGGAGGGTGCTATGGCGGGGCGTTTTCGTGCTATGGCCAGGATACTGGCGGGACAGATATCGGTTAAGAACCTGATGAGTTTGCCGATGGTGTAGCCGATGATGGGATTAGGGGAGACCAAACTGCGTATCCTGGAGCGCCTCAGGAGCAGGGAGGGCGGTGTACGTGAATTGGCCCTGGAGCTCAACCTTAGTCGAGTGGCGGTGCACCGGCATCTAAGTGAGCTGGTACAGCAGGGTTTGGTACGCTCCAAGCTGGAGAAGTGTGAAAGCCGGGGTCGACCGCGACAAGTATTCAGCGCCGCCGATCCTGAGGCTCCTTATGCTCGTATCTGTGACGAGGTGCTGACGAGTCTTAAAAAGTTGTACGGCGCTGAGGTGGTGCACAGTGTACTGGACGCGCGCAACCAGCGGCTGATCGATCGGATGGGCCGTTTCTCCGGTATGGAGCTGGACGACCAATTGAGTGAGTTGGCGAGCCTGCTAACCGGGGAGGGCTACCAGGCTCGGGTGCACAAGGAAGACGAGGCGTGGTTGCTCGAGCAACACCGTTGTCCACGGCTCGCGGTCTCAAGGGAACACAAGGAGATCTGCCAGTCGGAGGCACGGGCGTACTCGATGTTGATCAGTCTTCCCATGATTCAGGAAACCCGTATTGCCGATGGCGAGTCCTGTTGTCGCTATCGTATCGCTAAGCCCGGTGCGTCCGAAACTGAGGACTAGCCTCTCTACCGAGCGCGGTTTTTCGGTGAGTTCAGAGGCGCTGTCGCCGGTGGTGTCGCCGACTGGAGTGGCCATGGTGGGTTCCGGATTGATCTTGTATCCAGTGCTGTTCGATGAGGTCG
>CAYODT010000011.1:52829-55349 GCA_964402875.1 uncultured bacterium
GTGGCCATGGTGGGTTCCGGATTGATCTTGTATCCAGTGCTGTTCGATGAGGTCGGCATAACCCAACATAATTCCGTAGAGAAGACCATGAAAGGCTACTCGACGTGCCCCATCCGGGGGCAGGGTGTAATGAACGGACTGATCGGCGGAGGAGACCTCAACCCCACAACCGGCCCTGGAGAGCGTCTCGGTGAATGCGACTATCCGGCCGTTCCCCGCAGGAGTTTTCAGTTTGAATATACCGCCGTAGGTCAACGCAAGTCCTCCTACCCTCACACTTTTACGAAGTGGTCCTGAGGGCTGAACCTTCCTACTCTTACACAAGCTGCCGAGTCGAGGTTGCAGGCGGTCCCAGGAGTTTGGTGCAGGCCCAGCTTGTCCCGGTGATCCAGACTACTATGGATGGCGGCAGGTACCAGACAACCCGCGCATCGGGTTTGAGCGGGGATATAACCTAATTTTAGTTGCGTCACGACGTGAGCCCAGGAGGTCTAGGGCGGTAGGCAATATCGCCCTAAGTTGTTTATACGAGCTGCTTTGTTCAGGAGCGGGGTACCTGCGGTGCAGACTATCTCCGGCAACTGAGCCTATACCGGTTCCCGCAGGCCCAGCGCGCGGCTGCGAACCTCCAGCTCGTGCACCAGGGGCTTGTTTGCCTCTGCTTCCAGACGGGGATCGGTCTATTCAATGCTCTCCACGGCGATATATTTTGGGGGATCGAAAGCATCATCAAATTTCAATGCGTTGAGTTTGGCTCGTCTGGCCCCATATGTTCTCCATTCTTGCCAAAGTTCCTGGTTGTCTTTCAAGAGGAGGTAGCGGAGGTTTACCTGAACTTCAAGAATGGTTCGGATGCCAAGTCTTCCTAGGATGCCAGAACCTACCCCAATCCCCCGGAGGAGAGAAGGATCCGGGTAGAACGGGGAACCGTCGGGGCGTTGCCCCGCGGCTATTCAGGGAAAGACCGCGCTTGTTCCCCTTCGACCTTGTACTCTTCAAGGGGATCAGCGCCGAAGAGGCTGATGAGCTATTGATTCAACAAGGGCTTGTTCCTGAGTCTGCGCGGCTTGGAGCCTTTGGATTTCCGTCTAGCTATTTACGTCTCCGTGCACCAGATTCTCCAGCTTTGTCAGCCAATTATTAAAATGAGGGCACTGGTTCCGCATTTCCTGAACCCCGATGGAATCGGCAATCGTTTTACCCATAGCTATCTTTCGATAAGCCGGGTCAAGCCTTTCAAGTCGCTTAGATGGCGTTTTTGTGGGGTCATCATTGATTTCTTCCGGCCCGTTATACTCAGCAAGGATGTTGTTAATCTTGACTGCTTTGATCCCAATCTTTTTAGCAAGGATACCGGCGTTGCTGAATAATAAGGCCTCAAATTCATGCATTTCGATATATGGAACAAAACGGCGCTCGACATCGTAGTCAGGGAGTAACTTCCCGATTTCAGCCAGTGTGGCATCCTCTAGGGTCTTCGCTTTTTCAGTGGCGGAAAGAACAGCCCCGTTTACAATCTTCTGTCTGACCGTGTCGCGTCCCGGCCAGTTCTCGTCGATACGGGAATAATCAAACATGGTCGATACATAGGTATCAGCGCGCTGCTTTAAAAACTTATCAATATCAATCTTTGCCCGGTCAAAGCGGATATCGCCTCCTTTATGGCCCGGTTTGCCGATAAGAGCCGGGTGCAGATAGATTCCTCCATGTACCATTTCCGGCGCGAGGACATCACGTACGAAAGTCTGCTCCGTTTGCCCCTCGACAACAATATAGATTTCAACCTTACTCATGAGAGGGGCCTCCGGAGAGGATATTCTTTCGCCAGAGGTCGCCCAGCGTATAATCCTCCAGCCAGGATGAGAATTCACCCTGATCCAGTCGCGCGAAGACGGATGCTCCATTCCTGCGGTCCACGGTGATGACATCCTGAGGGTCGAAGCAGTCGACGAGCGCCGGCGACTGGGTTGAAACGATCACCTGCATCCGTTCTGACACCGCCTTAAATAGCTCGGCCAGGATTTCAATTGCGTAAGGATGTAAGCCCAGCTCCGGTTCATCGATAATTATCGTCGATGGCGGATCAGGTTGTAACAGAGCGGTTGTCAGGCAGATAAAACGAATGGAGCCGTCGGACAGATGATACGGCTTCAACGGGTAGTCGGAGCCCTTCTGCCTCCAAAGGAGCCGAACCTTCTCATTCTTATCCGGCTTGAGAATGAAATCGTCGAAAAAGGGGGTAACGAGTCTGATCGTCTCTACAATCCGCTGATAGACATCTGTTTTATCTTCTCTCAGGCTAAACAGGAACGGAGCAATATTGGCCGCGTCAAACCTCAAGTAATCGGCGTCGTCGATTGTTTCAGAGCGGCGCATCGGAGCGAACTTACCGGTGTCGTGAAAATGATATACCTTCCACGAGGAGATCGATTCATAAATATATGACGCTACGCTACGACCACCTACAGCACCCGGGTCGTTTATTTCCTTAAGCAGTTCCGGGGTCGCGTTTCCGCTCCC
>CAYODT010000012.1:0-4772 GCA_964402875.1 uncultured bacterium
AAATATGAGCGACAAAGCGATTTGAGGCTCACCAGTGAGCGACAAAATATAACCGCTGGATTACCATAAGATACTGATATTAAGCGATTTGTGGTGCGGTTACCGCGCAGGCGCTCGAGAATAGGTGGCGGAGCTTCCGCACTAAAGGGACCGCTCGCTGGAGATGGTCGGCACGGCCTATGAAAGCCTAGTGGGCGGCGTAAGATTGCGGTGAAGGTGGTGGACATCTTCGGTAATGGCACTATAACTATTATCGAGGTAAATATATGAGCCAGGCGAAAAAGATCGAGGTGTTGAGCCGGGAAGTGGTGGTGCGTGTAGTCAATGACGAGGACTTTATCTGTCTGACTGACATTGGCCGTTATAAGGATTCGCAGCGTACGGACGATCTGATCCGTAACTGGATACGCAACCGGAACACCATCGAGTTTCTCGGAATCTGGGAGCAGATCAACAATCCCGCTTTTAATTCCGTCGAATTCGACGGGTTTAGAAAACGGGCGGGGCTGAACAGTTTTACCCTGACTCCGAAGCAGTGGATCGAGAAGACCGGGGCCATCGGCATTGTTTCGAAGAAGGGGCGTTACGGCGGGACATTTGCCTACAAGGATATCGCCTTTGAGTTCGCCGCCTGGATTTCAGTGGAGTTCAAGCTTTACCTGATCAAGGAGTTTCAGCGCCTCAAGGAACAGGAGCGCGAACAGCTCGGCTGGGACATCAGGCGCAATTTGGCAAAGATCAACTACCATATCCACACCGACGCCATCCAGGAAAGCCTAATCCCGTCGGCGCTATCGCCGCGGCAGATAAACGCGATCTATGCCAGCGAGGCTGATGTGCTGAACATGGCTCTGTTCGGGATGACAGCAAAACAGTGGCGGGACGTCAATCCTGACAAGAAAGGGAATATCCGCGATCAAGCAAACGGAGCGCAACTGGTCTGCCTGGCCAACCTCGAAAATCTGAATGCGCTTTTTATCCGGGAGGATGTATCCCAGACTAGGCGTCTGACACGGCTCAACCGCATTGCCTGCGAGCAGATGCGGATATTACTCGCAGACCATGGCATAAAGCGACTGGAAGGGGGAGAATAATGGCACTTCATCCCGACTTTCCCAACTCCCCCTACGCGATTCTCGACCCGGAGATTCGCTGGTTCCCGGCCGATGAATCGCTGCGCGAAACTACTATGGACAAGCTTATGCCGCCGTTGGTGGTAACGCTTCGTCGCAAGGTAAAAGAATTCCGTGACAGCGGCTATGTGGGTGCAAGTGATACCAGTAAAAGTCTACTGAACTGGTGGTTCAAGGAGCCGCACCTGTTACCCCAGGCCGATGGCACCATGGTCGAGTTTCAATACTACTTTGCCCAGCGCGAGGCGCTGGAGACTATCATTTATTTATACGATGTGGTAGGCACGGAAGACAAGTTCGATCTGATGCGTTTCGATAGTAGCGGCACGGTTTCCGCGCAGATGTTCGATGAAAGCTGGCGGCGCTATGTCATCAAGATGGCCACCGGCAGCGGCAAGACCAAGGTCATGAGCCTGGCGCTGGCCTGGAGCTTTTTTCACAAGCTGTACGAGCCGGGCTCGGGGCTGGCGCGCAACTTCTTGGTGATCACGCCCAACATTATTGTGCTGGACCGCATCTACAAGGACTTTCAGGGTTTGCGTATCTTCTTTGAAGACCCGGTATTGCCCGATAACGGTTTTGATGGCCGTGACTGGCGGGATGATTTTCAACTGACCTTGCACAAGCAGGATGAGGTGAACGTCACTCACGCCACCGGCAATATCTTTCTGACCAATATTCATCGTGTTTATGCGGGTGAAGATATTCCGCCTTCGCCCGACGATGAAAATACCATGGACTATTTCCTGGGTAAGCGACCCCGCGGCGCGACCACCGATTCCAAGGTGGACCTTGGAATGATCGTGCGCGATATCGACGAGCTGATGGTGATAAACGATGAAGCGCACCATATTCACGATGCGAAGCTGGCATGGTTTCAGTCTATTCAGGATATTCATAACCGCTTATTGCAGAAGGGCAATGCCCTGAGTCTCCAACTGGATGTGACTGCTACGCCCAAACACAACAACGGTGCCATCTTTGTACAAACAGTGGCGGATTATCCGCTAGTGGAGGCCATTTCGCAGAACGTAGTCAAGCATCCGGTGCTGCCCGATGCCGCTAGCCGCGCCAAGCTTTCTGAGCGGCAGAGTTCCAAGTACACTGAAAAATACGCCGACTATATCGACTTGGGCGTGATTGAGTGGCGCAAGGTATATGAAGAACACCAGAAGCTTGGCAAAAAGGCCATTCTGTTCGTGATGACCGATGACATCAAGAATTGCGACGACGTGGCGGAGCATCTGGGAGGACGTTACCCTGACCTGAAGGGCGCAGTACTGGTAGTCCACACTAAGAATAACGGTGAGATTTCCGAGGCGTCATCGGGTAGGGCCAAGGAGGAGTTGGAAGTACTGCGCAAACAATCAAATGAGATTGATGACGCGAGCAGTCCGTATAAGGCGATAGTTTCGGTGATGATGCTCAAGGAAGGCTGGGACGTAAAAAACGTCACAACCATTGTTGGGTTGCGAGCCTACTCAGCTAAGAGCAATATCCTGCCGGAGCAGGCCTTGGGGCGTGGTCTGCGCAAGATGTACCCCGGTGGCGTGGAGGAATATGTCAGTGTAGTGGGAACGGATGCCTTCATGGACTTTGTGGATTCCATCCAAGCTGAAGGTGTCGAACTCAAACGCACGGCCATGGGCGAGGGCACAAAGCCCAAAACACCACTGGTGATCGAAATCGATAGCAGTAACGAGAAGAAAGACATCGAGGCGCTGGACATTGAAATCCCGGTGCTGACGCCTCGCATCTATCGTGAGTACAAGAATCTCACCGATTTGGACGCCGGGGTGATAGCGTTTCAGCCGGTAGTTTACCGGCAGTTCAGCGAAGAAGAGCAGCGTGAGATTGTGTTTAAGGATATAACTACGGGCGAGGTGGCGCACACCACGATTCTGGATACCGCCGGGGTGGCTGATTACCACAGCGTAATCGGCTACTTTGCTCAGACTGTTATGAAAGAGTTGCGGTTAGTCGGTGGTTATGACGTGCTCTACAGGAAGGTTAAGGGTTTTGTACAGGATGATCTGTTTGGCGGGTCGGTGGAACTGGATTCACCCAATACCCTGCGTAACCTGTCGGAGTTGGCCGCCACCAAAACCGTGATTGAGACCTTCAAAAAGTCCATCAACGCCCTGACGGTGCGGGACAAGGGCGACGCCGAGATCCGCGATACCATCAAGTTGCGGCAGACCCGGCCCTTTATTGCGAAAGACCAAGGCTACCTGATACCGAAGAAGAGCATATTCAATCGCATAATCGGTGACAGTCACTTCGAACTTCTGTTCGTCGGTTTCCTAGAGAATTGCAGCGATGTGGTGTCTTATGCCAAGAACTACCTGGCTGTGCATTTTAAGCTGGATTATGTGAATGTGGACGGTGGCATTTCCGACTACTATCCCGACTTCCTGGTGAAACTATCCGGCGGCCGGGTTGTGGTGGTGGAGACCAAGGGCCAAGAAGACCTGAATGTGCCGCTGAAGATGGCGCGCCTGCGACAATGGTGCGATGATATCAACCGCGTGTGGCCCGGGGCGGGATTTAGCTATGTTTTCGTGGATGAGGAGAGCTTTAAGCAGTACCAACCCTCGTCGTTTGGACAATTGCTTGCTGGCTTCAATAAATATAAAGAGGGCGTATGACCGGCGCTCCTCCATATAACTGCAATTGTATCTAAACCTTTGGCGTGGGCACGCTGCTGTGACCCCGGCGCTTTTTTACACGGCTGAAGCCAAGCTACCTCGGTCCGCTTGGAACCACCTATTTGTTGATTTATCCAGCCAGTTTTAGCTCGATGGTGAAGGTGCTGCCAAGCCCGGGAGATGACTCCAGGCGGATTGCGCCACCCATAGCCTCGAGCAATCCTTTGGCGATGGTCAGCCCTATGCCGCTTCCGGCATTTTTATGTTCCCGGGAGGCGCTTACTCTGTAAAAGCGCTCGAAGATTCGACCCTGTTGGTTCTTCTCAATGCCTTCGCCGGTATCGCGGATACTGAGACAGATAACCCTGCGGTTGGAGCATGGTACAAGATCCATGGAAACCTTGCCTCCGCTCGGCGTATGGCGCAGTGCATTGGCCAGCAAATTTGACAACACTTGAGTCAGGCGTTCTGGGTCGGCCAGTACTTGCGGCCACGCCCTGGGAGAGGTCATGGTCAGTCCTACACCCTTTTCTTCGAAGGCGAGGCGGAAACGTGCGACGACGTCCGCTGCCAGCGTACCCAGGTCGACGGCGGCAATATGAATAGGTACGGCCTTGGCCTCCACGCGTGAAACCAGTGCTAGATCGTCGACGATACGGCTCATGGCGTTGGCTTCATGAGTGATTCGCTCGATTGCAATCTCTCTTGGAACGACCCCATCGGAAAACGCTTCAGCATAGCCGCGTATGGACGCCAGCGGTGTGCGCAGCTCATGTGCTACGGTGTGAATCATCTCGACGCGCGTTTTCTCCACAGTCTGGAGTTTCTCAGCCAATAGGTTGAACCGCACTCCAAGCCGGCCCAGCTCGTCGTCTCCTAGAGGGGGTAGTCGCAGGTCGTAGCGACCGCCGGCCATGGCCTCGCTGCCTTCGGAAAGAAGCGCGGCCAGTTTACCGACTCTGCGGGCCGCCAGGTATGCGGCGATAGCGGC
>CAYODT010000012.1:4872-18840 GCA_964402875.1 uncultured bacterium
GCTGCGATATGGACGTCTACCACACGGTCGATGCCCGGATAACCTGCTCCCCACACATGCTCCAGCAACCGGTCCCGAGAGAAGGTCATTCCCGCATGCTGTGCCAGGGTGAGGAGAAGGTTATATTCCATTTGTGTGAGCTGCACCTTGCGGTCCTGTAAACGCACCTCACCTCGAACGGGGTCGATGAAGAGTTCGTTGAACCGCAGCTCATTTCGTCCACCGCTGCGCCTGATCAAAGCGCGGACACGCGCAGCTAATTCCCGGGGGCTGAACGGCTTGGTGACATAATCATCCGCACCCAGGTCGAGCCCGGTGATTCGGTCGTCTTCCCGTGAGCGCGCGGTAAGCATCAAGATGGGTGTTTGTGGGTAGTCCCGGCGCACCACTTGAGCCACCTCGAAGCCATCGATACCCGGCAGCATCAAGTCCAGCACCACTACGTCGGCTCTGGGAGCGAGCCTCAGCGCCTCGTTACCGTCGGCTGCTTCGAGTACCTCGTGACCATCGCGGGCCAGATACGCCGAGACCAGCTCACGGATCGCTCGATCATCGTCAACTACCAGTACGTTAGCCATCCTCCCCAAGGTCTTTTTTCATTTGCTCGAAGGCCTCCTTGTCTAACTCTCCTTTTGCGTAGCGCTCTTTCAATATACGCAGAGAACGGTCTTCCTGCTTGGATTCATTTAGGTGCCGGCTACCCAGCACCGCGCGGTAGATAAGGTAGGCTATAAAGGCCAGTAACCCGAGCCATAACAACCCCCAGATCCATCCCCAACCGCCCATCATGTCATATCCTGCATATGGTCCGAATCCCCACATCGTTGGTACCTCCAGGTAAGAGTCTAGCCGCGGACGATAAAGCCTTTATAAAGACGCCGAATAGACCGCTGGATGAGCAAATCAGTTGGCATCGAGTAAGCTGGTGAATGATTATGCTCAGGCCTGCCTTTCTCGCTGCAATACACGAAGCGCTGGTACATTACGATACCCCTTTTTACGTCTACGATCTTGAGAAGATAGAAGAAAATGCAGGGAGATTGAAGCAGGCTTTTCCCTCTACCCGTATCTTCTATGCGCTCAAGGCCAACCCGCGGCTGGGGATTCTTAGGCGGCTGGCGGGGCTTGGCCTGGGGGTCGAGGCGGTGTCGCTGGGCGAGGTGAAACGAGCCTATCAGGCCGGATTTACACCCGGCCAAGTGGTCATGAATGGACCGGTCAAGACGCCGGGCATGCTGGGAGCACTCAAAACGCTGGGGGTGCCTTACTTGGTACTCGACTCTCCGGGCGACGCCGAGCGGGTGAACCGTGTGCTGCCGGGAAGCCGGGTCTTGATCCGGGTGAACCCCGACCTGTCCGTAGATACGCATCGGCACCTGGCCACCGGGCGGGGGGACAGTCAGTTCGGGGTGTTGCCTGAGGATCTTGCGAAAACGCTGGCGGCGGCGCGGGATCTTGAGGTGTTGGGCCTCCATCTTCACCTGGGCTCGGGATTGGTGCACACGGAGGCATTCCAAACGGGGTATCGGCTGCTGGCCGAGTTATCGGCGGCCTTCGGCCCCTTCGAGGTTTTGGACCTGGGCGGGGGCTTTGGTCCGGGCCTGGACCTGGACGCGCTGGCCGGCGCAGCGAATGAATTGACCGGCGCGACGGGCGCTTCGCTTTGGCTCGAGCCCGGTCGCTTCTTGGTCTCCGAGTCGGGGGTGCTCCTGACGCGTATCTGGGGTAATAAGCGTACCCGCCGCAACTATCTGCTGCTGGATACCGGTATGACTACGTTGCTGAGACCCATGCTTTACGGGGCGGCGTACGAGATCCTGCCGCTCTACCAAGGGGGGGCGCTCAGCCGCTACGACCTAGCCGGCTCGGCCTGCGAGGCGGGCGACGTACTGGTGCGGGATGTGCTGCTTCCCAAGCCGAACGATGGTGACGCACTGGCGATTCTGGAGGCGGGCGCCTACGGCTCGAGCATGCACCTCGCGTACCTGGATCACCCCTGGCCGCTCGAGCTGCTTTTTACCGAAGATGGGCTCGAGCTGCTACGACGCCCGCAGCGCGATGACGAATTATGGCTTGGCGAGAACTGAGGCCCCGCTCAAGGCAGCCAACTCTCAAGCCAGCGAAGCCAGTTATCACCGAGCACGCCCGGGCGTGCATCCTCCGGTACAACTTCGCCGATCCTCTTTAAATCGGCGCTGCTGTCGATGCCCAGGGGGAGCTCGAGCAAACCGGAGCCACCGTCCATATCCGAACCGATGCCCACCCGTGTCCAGCCGATCAGGCGGGCCGCGTGGGTCAAATGCCGGCCCACTGCAGAGAGCGGCAGTCTGGCTTGACCGGATTGCCAGTCGGGGTCCAGAAACCTATTGAAAATCACCGTACCCACTATGCCGTTTCGCTTACCGACCGCGCTGATCATGGCATCGCTGAGCTGGCGGTCGGTGGGAGTAATAACGCGGGCGTTGGCGTGGCTGGCGCACAGCGGGCCGCTGAAGGAATCCATGGCATCCCAAAAGGCCTCTTCGGCTAAGTGCGCGGTGTCGAGCGCCATACCCGCCGACTGCATGGCGGATAACAGCTCGAAGCCCAGCGGGCTTAAACCCCCGGGCTCACCGGTGCCCCCGGCGTAACGGGTGCGGCGCCATGCCGGCCCAATCAAGCGCACGCCCAGTTTCGCCCAGTCCGCCGCCTCGCCGGGCTCTGCAAGGGGTTCGGCGCCTTCTATCGATAAGACCAGGCCGAGCCGGCCGTCTTCCTGATACCTGGTTTGATGGGTATGCAGATCTTCACGGCTGCGGATGATGCGCACGCGGCCCTGCTCTTCCCACTCTTGGTAGAGCGCCAGCTGTGCCAGCACGGACTTCTTGGCCTGGAGTGGACTGGGGTAGCGGTCGGGATCGGCCCATAGGGTCGCGAAACACAGACCCACGCCACCCGCCCGTAGCGCGGGCAGCGAGACGGTGGGCACGGTACGGGCGGTATCGACCGTACGGAGCTCGTCGATGTCCAGAGTAATGTCGCGGCCTAAATCGAGCACGTTGTGCGCCAGGTCCAAATGGGCATCGACGATCATGCGCACTTCTCCATGGTCTTCCCGTCTACCGCTAGGGGAATCCGTACGAAGGCCTGGATCTGTTCCGTTAGCTGACTGCCGTAGCCGTCATCCAGGCGGTCAATGCTGACGCGCATGTGGTGACCGTTGGCGTGTAGAATTTGCTCGTTGCCCAAGTAAAAGGCGATGTGCCCAGGGAAGGTCACCAGATCGCCCCGGGTGGCCTCTTCGTGCTTGAGATTGGTGCCAAAATCCCGTTGCTCAGCGGAGTTCCTGGGTATACGCTGCCCGGAAAGCCGGTAAGCCAGTTGGACTAACCCGGAACAATCCAACCCCCAGGCGGTCACGCCTCCCCATAGGTAGGGGGCTTCGAGCATCCGCAAGGCGGCCTCCAACGGTTCGCGCACCAAGGGAGGACCACTACTATCGCGAAGAAGCCTGGAGACCACGTAGCCCTCCTGGCCGCTGGCTAGGCCAACCCGGCTGAACTCATTTTTGGTGCCCAGCAGCCTAAGTGGCTCATCCCAGGAAAGCCGGGCCTGCGGCTGGGCCTTTACGCTGGGTTCCGCGTAGGCGTGTCCCCTGGGTGCGTTGAAGCGGTGCGTGGGGGTGAAGCTGCCCGCGTTGAAGGCCGCCTCTTCCAACCAGCCCGCCAGGCCGCCTTCGAGGCGCACCCGTACGAACCCCGATTTCTCTTCCAACCCCACTAAGGCTTCACCGGGCAAGACCTGGGTTTCCAGCTCGGCGCCCTGGTAGGGCTCGCTACGTATTGCGGTAAGCCTGACTGCATGACCAAGGGATTTTTGCATGGTGCTAGAGTACCACCATGCCCAAGATACATAGCCAGCTGGTGGAGATCAGGACCAAGGTGCCCTTCGGTATCGCGCGCTGGACCCATGCGCATTACCAGCGGGTAGTGGTGCAGGTTGCGGGCGGCCTTGGCGAGGCTGCGCCCAATGCCTATTATGGAGAAACTGCGGTTACAGTGCAGCACGCACTAGAGTCATTTTCGGATGACCTTCCCGACGATCCCTTTGCCTGGGACGCGCTGGCAAAAGCCTTACGCCGGCGTTTTCCGCACGGTCACCGTAGTGCCATGGCCGCGGTGGAGACAGCCTACCTGGACGCGGCCGGGCAGGCCGCCGGAGTGCCGGCGTACAAGCTGCTGGGCCTGGAGGTACCTGAGCGGTCTATCAGCTACACTATCGGTATCGGTGACCTGGAGCAGACCAGGCGTGAAACGCTGGCCGCGGTGGAAGCTGGCTACGGGGTGCTCAAGGTGAAGCTTGGCACGGGGGATGACGAAGCGATAGTGCGGACCGTGCGGAATGTAGCGCCTGCGGTGAGTCTGCGAGTGGACGCGAACGCGGCCTGGGGCGTCAAGGAAGCCGTCTATAAGCTCGGGATGCTTGAAGCCTACGAAATTGAGCTGCTCGAGCAACCGGTGGCGCCGGTTGACCGTGAGGGTTTGGGCAGGGTAACGCGCACCGCGCGTATACCGGTAATCGCCGACGAGTCCTTCGTGGAAACAAGCGATTTAAGGGGGCTGATCGCCGACGGAGTGAACGTGAAATTAGCCAAGATCGGTGGGCCGGTGGTGGCCGCGGCGGCTATGCGCACCGCTCGAAGCCTGGGCTACCTGGTGATGTTGGGCTGCATGGTGGAGACCAGCCTGGGTATCACCGCAGCGGCGCAGGTGGCTTCCCTGGCTGATTACCTAGACTTGGACGGAGCGCTGCTGCTCGAGCACGATCCCTTCAGCGGGGCTGTATGGTCCGAGGACAAGCGACCGTTGCTACCTGATGCCCTCGGCCTAGGTGTGCGGTGGGCATAAAGTCTCAGTCAAGTATCCAGTAATTCGCCGAGTAGACTGCGAACGACCTGTGGGTCTGCGTGGTCCGTGGAGCGGTGCATCACCTGGCCCACGAAGAAGCCAAGCAGGGTCCTCTTACCGTCTCGATAGGCGGCGGTTTCGGCTGGGTGGGCGGCCAGCACCTGCTTTGCAAGTGCTTTCAAGGCTTCGGGGTTCTCGGGCTGATGTAGCCCCCGTGTCTCGATGATCTCGAGTAGGCTGCCCTCGCCGGACAAAGTGAGGGCCAGCGCCTCACGGGCCACGCGCTTAGGAAGCTTTCCCTCCTCCACCCTGCGCGCCAGCACGGCTAACTCAGCCGGAGTAATACTCATTTCCCCGCGGCGAATGGCCGGGCCCAGCTCGTGCACCACCCAGCGGCTGATGATCTTTGCGTTCCCCTCACCGGCGGCCTGCTGGAAGTAGGCCAAAAGCGCCGGGTCCCCGGCCAGTACTACGGCCTCGGCCCGTTCCACGTCCATTTCGTGAAGGACTTGTAATCCGGCGTCATCGGTGACGGGCTTTCCGGGACGTGCAGGAGTAGATTTCGGCTTGCTGGGTAGGTTCTTCTGTTTCTTTCTGCTACCTTGCTTAGGCTCTCCCTCGCGCCCGGCTTTGGCCCAGGAGTCGCGCAGGGTCACGATGCGGTTCATGACTAAAGCCTCCGGCCGGGAATCCTTTGGGTCGGGCCAGAAGTAGCCCAGCCGCTCGAGCTGGTAGCGCGTTCCCGTGGGATCGGCCGGGACGCTGGGTTCGATATAGCCGTGCATTACCCTGAGGCTGTCCGGGTTGAGGTGGGCCAGAAACCCCTCCCCAGCGTTCGCTCCCTCCGCGTTTTCCCCGCGTTCCGGGGCTTCCTGCTCGGGGCGAGGCACTTTG
Organism: uncultured bacterium; assembly: GCA_964402875.1. Classification (GTDB taxonomy): domain Bacteria; phylum Deinococcota; class Deinococci; order Deinococcales; family Marinithermaceae; genus CAYODT01. The sequence continues at coordinate 10,653 of CAYODT010000012.1, forward strand.
AAGAGGCGGTCATAAAGCCTAAACTCGCAGGGCAGACCCTCTGTAGCGCTGACCCAATGCACCACGCCTTTTGCCTTGGCCTCTCCGTCCAGCATGCTGCAGCGTAGCTGCGTCACCCGTCCGCTCGCATCTTGTTCGAAGTCCTCACAGCGGATGATTCCGGCGCCGCGTAGGCGCACCGCGCCACCGGGTGTCAGCCGTTTAAAACCCTTGGGAGGATCGGTGGAAAAATCGTCTTGCTCGATAAAGATCTCCCTGGTAAGCGGTACCGCGCGCACCGCGAACCGCGGTTCGACGCGCGCACCGCCCGGTAATGGCACCTGCTTGTCGGGCGAAGCCTCGATGACGTCATGGGGCCAGTAAGATAGCTGCAGGAACCGTTGCTCAGGTAGATTCTCAATGAATACCTTCAGTGGCTGCAGTACACCCATCACCCGAGGCGCTCTGAGGTTTAGGTCCTCGCGGATGGCGTGCTCTAAAAGGGCGATATCCACCGTTCGGTTGGTGCGGGAAATACCTACCTGTGAGGCAAAGCGTCGTATGGCTGCCGGGTGTACTCCGCGTCGCCGCTGGCCTGCCAAGGTGGGCATGCGGGGGTCGTCCCAACTCTCCACAAAGCCGCTCTCGATCAGCTTGCGCAGTTTACGCTTGGAGACTACCGTGTACTCCAAGTTGCGCCGTCCGAACTCGTATTGGTGAGGGCGTGGACCGGTCCAAAGATGGTCCAGGAGCCAGTCGTAGACCGCCCGGTTATCCACGAACTCCAGCGAGCACAGGCTGTGGGTGACGCCGTCCAGCGCGTCGCTGGTGGCCTGGGCGAAGTCGTAAGAAGGGTAGATCCGCCAGGTGTCCTTAGTGCGGTAGTGATCGGCGTGGACGATGCGATAGAGCACCGGATCACGTAGCTTCATGTTGGGGCTGGCCAGGTCGATTCTGGCGCGGAGTACCTGCGTACCACCCGGGAATGCTCCGGCCCTCATCTGTTCGAACAGCGCCAGGTTTTCCTTTATGCCGCGCGTTCGGAAGGGGCTAGGGGTGCCTGGGGTGCCTGGGGTGCCGCGCAGGCGGGCCATTTCCTCTGGGGTAGTACTGTCTACGTAAGCCCGGCCCATCTCTATAAGCCGTACGGCCATCCGGTATAGAGCCTCGAAATGGTTTGATGCGTAACTAACTTCACCCTCCCAGTGAAAGCCCAGCCAGCGCATGTCGGCGATTAAGGACTCAGCGTACTCCAGCCGTTCGGCCAGCGGGTTGGTGTCGTCCATGCGCAGCCGGCAACCGCCGCCGTAGTCATGTGCAACGCCGAAGTTAATATAGCCGGCGATGGCATGCCCCAGATGGGCGTAGCCGTTGGGCTCGGGGGGGAAGCGGGTGACGATACGGTCGTAACGCCCAGCCCGCAGATCCTCCTCGATGATCTCGGTGATGAAGTTAGGTTGTACTATGCGCTCTTTTACCGTTTTACTCATAGCGTCTCGGACAACAGGATACACCAGGCCTGGACGGGGCTAGGGAGTCTGCTCGAGCCAGCCTTGGTAGGCTGAAAGGCCGATCCGGCCAATGAGTTCGGCACCGGCGTTGTCGGGATTGAAGGAGAGCTCACGGCTGCTTTCGCTCATCACCACCACCAAGGCGGCCTGCCCGCCCTGGCTGAGGATACCAGCGTCGTGCCGGGCCCGCCGCAGGCTACCCGACTTGCTATAGATTTGAAGTTCGGCCTCACCGTCTTCGATCTGGTCGCTGTCGACCGGAAGTTTACGCAGCAGGCCCAGATACTGTTGTTTTTGGAGGATGGATAGTGCGGTGGTCCGTGCGTTTCCTTTGAGCAGGGTGCTGCGCCATAGCCCTTTGAGTACCTTGGCCAGGTCGCGTGGCGAAGTCTGGTTGCGGCCTTGCCAGCCTGTAGATATACCGCTTTTCAGGCTCAATTTATTGGCCAGGCGGGTTTCTAAGAGCGCCCATTCGGAAAAGTGCTGGTTGAAAAAGTCGGGCCCGAAATGATCAATAATCAGGTTGGTGGCGGTGTTATCACTGATAGTGATCATCAGGGTGAGTACGTCGCGTAGCGGGAGGGTAAGGCCGGGCGTCAGATTCTTGAGCACCCCCGAGCCCGTGGCTAGGTTGGCCTCATCCAAACGGATGGGCTCCGAGGGGTCGAGGCTTGGCTCGGCCAGCACCGCAGCCAGCATGGGCAGCTTGATAGTGCTGGCTGCGGGGAAGGGGCGTTCTGCGTTCTGCTCTAGGGTTTCTTCGCCCGACAGGTGTTCGAGGAACAAGCCCACAGTGCCGGGGAAGTCCGCTACCGCTCTTTTCAGCACAGTCTGGTTCAGCATGAGTGCAGCATACTCGGAAGCGCGGTGAGCTGCTCGAGCACCGCATGCGGGTTTTGCAGCTCTGCGTCGCCGAGGCCAAAACCAGGAGCCTCGTGGGTGAAGGCCTCGCTGAATGTAGTACGACTGATGTTTAGCCAGGCTGCTTGCAGACCGGCGCTCCTCGCGCCGTATACGTCGCAGACTGCGGAATCTCCTACGTGCCACGAATCCCGTGGTACCCGCTGCCAAAACGCGGGGTCCGGCTTGGCCACACCGATTGTGTCGGGGCAGATGAGATCGTCAAAATAGTCGGTCAGCCCGGCGAGCTCGAGAACCATCCGTTGGAAGACCTCGTAGCCGTTGGTGGCTACAAACAGCGTATACCCCCCGGCCTTCAGCGTACTGAGGATGGGCGACACCTCCGCTCCTTCGGCCCTTAATTCTACTTGGTGCTCGAGCAGCACCTGCCGGTAAGCCGGGGCAGCCGCTTGGTGCGTGAGTTCCTGCCAGTCATAAGCTCGGTGGTCCTGTCGCGCAAGCCGCGCTCGATGAATTTCCAAGAGTGGCCGCAGGCGTGAAGAATCATCGTCCACTGCCCGCAGTAGGGCCTGGGGAAACAACTGGTGGGTTATCTGCAGTAGCGTACTGTCGAGATCGAGGCTGATAGTCTGGTTCAAGAAAGTCTCCTGACGAGCCAGAGCGCTCCGCTCAGCGCGTCACCCAGAGGTGGGCGCAGGCGACTGCGCAGGCTTGGTTCAAGGTAGTCCATAAGCGCGTGGGCAAGGCCGCCCATGAAGGCAAAGGCGAGTTGCGCTTCAGGGTCGACCGCCCGGACCAAAAACGAAAGTTCCCTACCCGCGTCCTTGAGGATGTGCAGAGCTTCCGGGCTCTTGCTAAGCCGCAACACTAATGGTGCCAGGCTGGCATAGTCTTTGGGACCAGCTTGCCTGGCCCATTCCAGCAGTGTATCCGCTGCCCCAAACTGCTGCTGAACAGCCTTGCTCAAGGCGTCGCCCCGGCTCAAATCCAGGCTACGCAGAGTGTGCTGTACTGTGCGCAGCCCGATCCACGCGCCGCTGCCGAAATCTCCCAGGCAGAAGCCGTGGCCACCTGCTCTTTTCACGCCGCTTTCACTTAACGCGTAGGCGATGCTGCCGGTCCCAGCGATCAATACCCCGCCAAAACCACCGCTGTGAGCGCCCAAGCAGGCGATGTGAGCGTCGGTCTTTAGCCCGTAGCGGGCAAATGGTAAGCCGAAAGCCAAAAACCGGACTCGGTCCGCCTCGCGGTCCGCCCCTGCCAGGCCTATGACGGCGTTGGTCTCCTGCATGCGACTGGAGTCCAGGCCGGCCTGCTCGTAGCAATGCCTTGCGGCTTCCATGACCTGTTGGTGGGCTCCTTGAGGATCGGTATGAATGTTGGCCGGGCCGGAACTAGTGGAGGACAGGACGGCTCCATGGACGTCTTCAAGCCGGGCTCGGGTCTGGCTCGCACCGCCGTCCACACCCAGAAAGAGTGGTGTTCTCATCTGCTTTCCATAGCGGAGACTCGCTCTAGAAATTCCGCTTGGTAGGGTTGGATGCCCAACAGGACCTCCTGTGGGTCTGGATCGTTCTGGTTGAGCCAGTCTCCGAGCTGTCTGCCGCCCCAGAGGCGCTCGAGTGCGCCGTTCGAGGAAAACGCCGGGTACCGGCGCGCAAACGCCAGAACCTCAAGCACCAGTGTAAGTGCTGAATAGCTCGAAGCGTCGGTTATGAACAACTCCACCCCGCTGCAAAGCTGACCGGCGTACTTGCTGCTTGTTGGGTAAAAGAAGGCCGGGCGCACCCTAAACCCTGGGTAGCGGCGTGCTTCGAGGTGGCATGCCAGCTCGAAGCCATCCACCCAGGGTGCACCTATGAGCGAGAAGGGGCGTGTGGTTCCACGTCCCTCGCTGAGATTAGTCCCTTCGAGCAATACAGTGCCGGAGTAGGCCAGGGCTGAGGCTAGGGTGGGTAGGTTGGGCGAGGGGGCTACCCAGACAGGCGGCGAGGCCGCTTCAAGCAGGGAGGGCAGTGGTAGGCCTTGCTCGAAGGCGAATAATCGGGCCGCTTGTCCCAGCGAAAGTCCGTGCCGCAGCGGCAGGTCGTACGGGGCCACAAAGCTGGTGGCCCCTTCTTGCACACCACTACCTTCAACCGGGCTGCCTAGCGGGCTGGGTCGGTCCAGGATCAGGATCTCTACGCCGGCCTCTGCGGCTGCGGAGACTGCGCCCAAGGTGGTAGCTAAGTAGGTGAAGGCGCGTACCCCAAGGTCGGGCAGGGCTACCACCAGCACCGATAGGTCCTTCAGGTTAAGGAGTTCTGGAGCCGATCGGGGCCCATAGAGGCTGATAACGGGAAGCCCTGTCTTGGGGTCTACTGCGTCTGCCACCTTCTCTCCGGGCCCCGCCGCGCCATACAAGCCGTGCTCTGGAGCAAAAAGCTTGGTGGGACCCATGTGCAAGCTGCCCTTAAGCCAGTCCATAGCGGAGGAGAAGTCTTGCGTCAACCAGCTAGCGTTGGTGAGCAAGCCTATGTTCGTGCCGGCGATACGTTTGAACTTGTCCAAAGATATATGGACTGGCTTCATTGCAGCTCAACTTAACCTATTTGAAATACCAGGAAACAGCTTTCTGTATCTTTGCCGCAGCCTGTTCCGGCGTCAACTTCCCGCTCAAGAGAGGCTGAGCAACGTTGATCTCCGCGCTGAAAATTCCAACGTCGGTATTCACCGACTTTTGGTTGACGGGAGAAGGCGGGGGCGTGTCCATAGGGCTGCGAATGCCAACCAGGGGGTTTATTGGCACTTGCTGGAACCAGGTGTAGAGTTGCCTTGCGAGCGGGTACTTACTGGGGATGACTACACCTTTAATGGGGGAGATCTCGCCGGCTATATCAGCGAAATTCTGACCGAATGCTTTGGTGGTTGTGTATTGAATGATGGTTTTTGCAGCCCTCTCTACGGCAGCATTAGAAATATGGGCGTTCATGGCCAAGTCGGCGTCGGGGTACCACTCAGCTTGCGCGCGAAGACCTTGTTGATCTGGGGGAATAAGAAACACACCAATATCCGATCGCTGTAGGCCATACTTGACCATAGCGGGAATGTTGAAACCTCCATCGATGGTCATGGCAGCTTGTCTCGTGGCAAAGCCGATCTGCTGAGCGCTCTCGTTCGAACCTACGGCCATGAAGTTCGGCTCGAAGTAGGGCGTTAGGCTCTTGAATAGTGACAACACGTGGATGTAAGACGGTGAATCAAATGTCGTTTTGCGATTTACGATATCCTGAGCATTCTCGTTCCCCAGCGCCGTTGCTTCTACAGTTTCGATTTCCAGCGCTACCATCCATGATTGAATCGGCATGACATAGATTGGTGTGACGCCATGAGACTTCAGGCTTTTGTTGATCTGCATGAACTGGGACCACGTGGTCGGTGGCGTGAGTTGGTATTTCGTGAATATCCTCTTGTTGTAAAAGACGGCCATGACTTCCTCATCGAGCGGGACACCCCAGTCCTTACCTTTCCAGTACACTGCAGCCAAGCTGGCTGGTACGAGGTTCTTGAAATTCGCAAAGGTGTCTACAGATCTGATAAAGCCAGCCGCCGCGTAGTCAAAGGTTCCCTCGCCGGCTCTACCATAGAAGAGATCAGGGCCGTGGCCGTTATCGAACGCAGTCTGTACCACGGAATTGTAACTAGTGGGCAAGATGGACCGGTAATTGATCTTGATGTTCTTCCCTTCCGTGTTTAGCGCCGACTGGACCTTTGCCCACATTGGCGTATCCTGAGAGCGCCAACTCCAAACCGTCACTGTTACCGGGGCACTAGCGAGTGCAGTTGCAGCGCCGAACAGCGCTCCTGCAGCTATAGCCATTTCGAGCAACCAAAGCATCTTACGATTCATGACTCCTCCTTAATCCTGGGCCTTATAGCTGAATCTCTAACTTCATCGAGGACCAAAGTCGATTATTCAACATTCCACCTCCCCTTCACACCTTTAGAGCTCCTGCGGTCAGCCCGCTCACAAACTGGCGCGCCGCGAGCATAAATATCGCGATCGGTGGCAGCATTGTTATGATTAGAGCGGGGATTAGGTACTGCCATTCAGTTATGTGCTCTCCCACAAACGAGAGAATGCCAACTGTTACTGTCATTTGAGATTGTGAAGTAATCAGGATTAAGGGGAAGAAAAACCCATTCCATGAAGTTACAAAGTTGAAGAGGGCAACTGTTGTTATGATAGGCCTCATTAGAGGCAGGGCAATCTTCCTGTAGATATAAAACGGTGTGGCGCCCTCGACGGTTGCGGCTTCTTCGAGCTCCTTTGGCAATCCACGGGCAAAGCTGGTGAGTAAGAAGATCGAAAAGGCCAGGCCGCTCGAGCCGTATACAATTACTAGGGACAAGGGGTTGTTAACTACTCTCATAGCGTTGAGTAACGAGTACAGGGGGATTACGATCATTTGAATGGGGAATGCAAGTCCCGCGAGGAAGATCATGTAGAGTAACTGGTTACCCCAGAAACGGTACCTTCCCAGTACAAAAGCGGTTAGCGATCCAACGAAGACCACGATGATTACTGAGAGTGTGGACATCCAAAAGGTATTAAATATGTATCTTCCAAGGTCGCCCGTCGTCCATGCATAAGCGTAATTACTCCAATGGATTGAATGAGGTAATTGTAGGGGATTTTGAATGATGCCAATCAGGGACTTAAGGGATAACAGGACTAGCATGGCTAAGGGTGCGGTCACGATTAGGGCATAGACCACCAAAACGGCGTATTGGATAAAGAGGCCAATATCTATCCTAGCCCTTCTTCTCATCACGGTGCCTCTTCTAGAATTCTCCATATCGCCTCTGAAGCCATACGAACAGGGCGGAGATGATGATTACAAAAGCGAAGCCTACGACCGCTATAGCTGCAGCCAGACCCATACCCTGCGCCGTAGCGCCAAAGCCACCAAAGGCGGTTCTGTAAAACAGGGTTCCAAAGACGTCTGTTGCATAGTTAGGACCAGCCTGCGTTCCCTCCAAAATATAGACGAGGTCAAAAACGGAGAAGCTGCCGATCCAAGTAAGCGTACTTACGGTAATAAAGGTCGAGCGAAGCATAGGGAAAACGATACGCGTAGCAGTGCGGAATGAATCGCATCCGTCTACCTTGGCTGCATCTAGTATTTCTTGCGGAATATTGATGATGGCGGCTAAGAAGATCAGTATAGGTAGTCCAAGGACGGACCAGGTTGTAATACCAACAATCGCCGGGAGCGCAAAATATGAGCTGCCAAGGACCGGGATATAAGGCAGGTGTAGTAGCCTGAGAAGATGTGCGAGAGGTCCATACCCAGGTGTTAGGAATATGGACCAAGCGAATCCCACAACAATGGGCGGCACCAGATACGGAACAAAATAAAGGATCTGAAGAAATGTGGAAGTTTTTCTGTTGATGCCGGAAAGTGTGTATGCCAGTACAAATCCGAAGACAGTATTAAGCAGGAAGGAGAGTACGAAGAAGTAAACATTGTGTAGAAAAGCGCGTGATATAAAAGGCCAGAATCCGTGGGAGCTGAATATGAACGCGAAATTGGTAAGGCCAATGAAGTCTTTGAGCGGTCCTACCCCATTCCAGTTATAGAGGGCGTAGCGAAAGCTTGCCAACAGAGGATATACAACAAACGTGAAGTAAATCAGAATGCCGGGAATGAGCATCCATAGGTATGACCACGGCCGTAATCTTGCAGACTTGCGTTTTCGCGTGCGTGGTCTAAGCGCCATGAGAGCTTGCCTCCAGAAGGAATCTCGAATAGCTCAGTACGAATTCCGTATGAATTTGAGAATACCAATATATG
>CAYODT010000012.1:18940-55135 GCA_964402875.1 uncultured bacterium
GAATCTCGAATAGCTCAGTACGAATTCCGTATGAATTTGAGAATACCAATATATGACCTTATGTCTGTTTATAATAGCAAGGCTAGAAGTCTTGCACAAGATACGATAATCTATTAGGTATATATTGTACTAGCCAGTCTGACATCCTGAGTGATCATGAAAGCCTAGCCGGTCAGTGTTCAGGCATGCAGAATGGAAGTTGTGCATGCGAATGGATCTAAGAGGAACCGGCTGATGCGCTTTCTCGCTCTTACGATTACTATCACAGTGACCTCCGGCACGGGTCGACCAGATCGCGCAGCATGTCCTCCAGGAAATTGAAGCACAGAATAGCGAGGGTGATGAAGCCGCTAGGGCTTGGCTGACCACCACGTAGTCCTGCTTGCACATGGCTAGAATCGTGCCCGCGCACGATTCTAGCCAGCCCGGTACATCCCAGCGTTGCGAGGATCGCAGCAATTTCCAAGAAGCTGTTGTGTAACCTCCACAGGAGTGGGTTTCGCCCCCGCGTAATCTTTACCCCCACCCGGTGTGGCGAGTGGGGGTAAGCAGCTCAGCCCGTAAGAGTTGGTCCAGATCTAGCTTTTACCTTTTAATTAGGTGGCAAGCCAACAGTAATACTCCCAGCTCTGGGAGGGCCCTCCCTCGGCTAGGTCCTTTGTCGAGCCGCCATATCCGGCGGGGAGTGGTAGTCGAATCAGCGCCGAGTCTCGAAGAACCACCCAGGCCTCCTAGGACGAGAGGGACCGGGGGAAGCTCACGCTCCAGGGTGGCTCTTCTGCTTCGAGGGGGCTGGACCCTTGAGGTCAGCCCCCTCTCCGTTGCCGTGCCATAGGATCAAGGAGGTCCCGCAGCCCATCACCCACTAGATTAAAACCCATGACAAGCGTGGATATCGCAACACCGGGGAATATAGCTGCCCAGGGGCTTAGTAGCATATAATTCGTAGACTCGTAGAGCATTCTTCCTAGTGACGGATACGGTGGCTGAATTCCGAGACCTAGAAAACTCAGGGCCGACTCCAACAATACTGCCAGAGACAACGACAAAGATATTTGGACGAGTAGGGCCGAGATGGCGTTTGGTAGCATATGGCGTAAGACTAGGCGTAGGCGACCAATTCCTATAGCATAAGCAGCCTCTACGTAAGAGAGTTCCCGTACCCTCAAAAGCTCTGCTCTTGATATACGAGCAAACTGAGGAGCATATATTATACCGATAGTTATAATTACGGATATCATACCCCCCCCAGTTATCGATGCTATTGCTAATGCTCCTAGAATTGCTGGAAATGCAAATATAATATCGACAATCCTCATCAATACGGTATCTACTAAACCGCCGAAACTTGCAGCTGTAGTTCCGATAGTAGTGCCAATCAAGGCGGCTAAGGCAGAAGAGCCAATTGCGGTGATCAGCGTGATCCTTCCCCCCCACAATGTGCGAGAGAATATATCTCTCCCAAAATTATCAGTACCGAACCAGTGGTGTGGACTTGGTGCTTGCAACATGGCCGCAGGATTCATTTCGTTTGGGTTGGCGGTCAACATTGGGGCTAGTATGGAAAGAAGAATCCAGAAGATCACTAAGGAAACACCAAAAGCTAGGGCAAAGTTACCCCTAAACATTAGAAAAAGTAGAGAGCTACTCTTCCTTTCCCCAGCCCTTTCTCTATCCATACCTCACCCTGGGATCTATTACTGTATACATCAGGTCAACAGCAAAGTTCACTAGCACGAACGCAGCGCCAACCACGAGCACAACACCCTGCACTACGGGATAATCCCTCTGTTGTACCGCCTGTAGTACGAGCCGCCCCATCCCGGGCAGGGCAAAGACCTGTTCGATGACAACTGTTCCGCCGAGCAGGTAGCCTGCGTAGTACCCGATAGTAGTCACGATGGGAAACAAAGCATTCCGCAGCGCATGATGATAGAGCACATTCCGGTTGGTGACACCCTTGGCTCGGGCGGTTCGTATGTAGTCGGAACCTAGAGCGTCAAGCATCGAGGAACGGGTAAATCGCATGAGCACTGCGGAGAGGCCAAAGCCGAATACCATGGCCGGGACGAGAAGCTGGAAAAGGTTTTCCACCAGATTCACGGTGAGCGGGGTATAGTGGCCTAAGGCAATAAAATTGGATGTGGCTGTACTTCGACTCAAGACAATTACGGCCAGAGTCCCCATCCAGAAATCGGGAACTGACAGACCGATCAGAGCGACTACCCTGACGGCTTGATCCACTATGCTGCCCTGCTTTGCTGCACTGATAATACCGAGAGGAATTCCTATAACCGATGCGAAAATAATTGCTAGGGATGCTAATTCCGCACTTAGGGGTAGACGGCTTAGGAGCAGATGGCCCACCGGTTGCCCGGAACGTAGGCTATATCCAAGATTTCCATGGACTACCTCATCTGACCACCTCAGGTACTGTATGTAGAGAGGTCCCTCGAGACCAAAGACGCGTTTTAGCTCAGCTAGCTGTTCGGGCGTCGGTTTAACCTGCGTTCCAAGGTAAAGTTCTATGGCATTACCGGGGATTAGGTGGACTAGCATAAACGAAACTACCGACATTCCAAATAGCACAATCAAAAGTTGAGCTAAGCGAGTTATAGAATACCGCAGACTACCCATTACAAAAACCCTTATTCGCCTACATCACGATATCCACGTTTGCCTCAGATACGAAAACAGCCCTGTGGGGGGCAAGACGAAGTCGCGAACGTCTTTTGTAGCCCCAACAGTCATATACGGTGTATACAACATGATAACTGGGGCCATTTGAGCAATCAGGCGCTGAACGTCATTATATATAACTTTACGCTCATCGAAATTCGCTGTCTCGCGCCCTTTTGTAAGGAGAGTATCGACGATCGGACTATTAAAACCAAAATTGTTAGCCGGAGCATTAGCATACAACATACGATAGAGGTAGCTGTCAGGGTCTGGAGGCCCACTCCTCAACTCGACCATGGCTTCAAAGTCGTGCTTCACCCAAAGGTTGATATAATTCCCCCACTCCACGCTGTCCAAGCGGGCATGGATACCTATCTGCGCAAGTTGATCTACGATAACCTCTGCGACGGCCTGGCCACCTTCGTACGTAGGGGAGCACACAATAGAGAAACTGAGTCCCTCGGCCCCAGCCTGCTTGAGGAGCGCACGGGCTTTGGCAAGGTCAGGCGTGTAGTTTGGCAGCTGGTTAGGTGGTAAAGCCCAGTCTTTCATTGAGATAGGCAGGACGCCGGTGGACATTCCGAAGCCGAACTCAGCCAGCTTGATGATCGCTTGTCGGTTGATGACGAGGGAAATGGCCTCCCGGACAAGAGGGTTGTTGAAGGGGGGCTTCGTCACATTGAAACTCAGTGTGCGAACGAACAGACTCGGTGTCTGGTCAAGTTGGATTGCCGTATCGTGCTGTGCCTGCCGGATCACAGGTCCGCTGCTGAGCATAGCCATGCCGAGGGAAGAATTCTGCAGCCCGGCTAGCAGCGACTGCTGCTGGGGGATGACTCGGAAGAACACTCCATCCAGGTAGGGTTGCCCAGCATGCCAATACTGCGGATTCCTAGTCAACTGTAGGTAGTTGCCCTCGGCGTACCTGGCGAACTTAAAGGGGCCGGTACCCAGCATTGTGCGCTGCAAATTGCCGCCATTATTGGCAACCGCAGCCTCGGAGACGATCGACAGGTTATAGTCCGCTAAGTTGATTAAGAGGGGTGCATAAGGGTGTGAGACCGTGATCCTGACCGTATGGTCATCTGGTGCATCCACCTGCTTGATGGCGGAGATGTAAGACCGGGCTGGCGACGAAGACTTTGGGTTAAGCACGCGCTTTAACGTAAAAACCACGTCTGACGCGTGAAGAGGTTTGCCATTCTGAAACACTACTCCAGGACGCAGGTGAAATAAGTAGGTTTTGTCCCCAACAAGTTCCCACGACTGAGCCAGGCTGGGCTGCGAGTGAAGGTTAACATCTAAGCTAACTAACGTATTATAAACGGCGCTGATGGGCCAGAAGGATGAAAACGACGTAACCAGGGTGGGATCAAGTCCCACCATGTCCTCGTCGACTCCTAGGTTAAGCGTTCCGCCCACTTTGGAGTTGGGTCGGGCCGCTAGGCCAAAAGGAGCCAACGCGCTAGTGAGGGCGGTAGCACCCGCAATGGCGACCGAACCCTTGAGTACCTGTCGCCGCCCAAAGAGTCGAGAACCTTTGATTACCCTCTTACTACCTGACCGGTCGTTCATCTCCAGCACCACCTTTCTGATTTCCGAGGTCTTTGGCCGTTCGAATCTAAGGGGCTCATAAATTGAGGGATTTGGCTGAAATATATCTGCAATTTGCCTTTTTTTATTTACTCTTCTACAGTTTTTGAGAATAGCATGGAGGTATCGTATTGTCAAGCTATTGGACTAGATTAGGACTAGATATGGTACTATAAAGGTTATGAATCTCCGTTCGGCGCAGGTCGAGGACCGAGCAACTCTTGAGGAGACCCTAAGGGCGGATCCATTCTGGAGGATCTACGGGATAGAAGGAGCCGCTGTTGCACGGGTGGTGATGGAGGCTCTTGCCCGGGGGCGGGTCTGGACCGTAGACGGCGGGTATGGTTGGTTGTGGTACATAGATCGCGGTGGCTTCGACCGCGATGGGTATGTGCGGTTGCTGGCGGTGCACCCCCGCTATCAGGGGCACGGGGTCGGACGCTTCTTGATGTCAAGGCTGGAAGAAGAGGTTAAGGGTAAGGTGGGGGGCCTCTTTGCACTGGCCTCAGTGCTGAATCCCCGAGCTGTTGATTTCTACCGCGGGTTGGGCTATGGGGAGGTTGGGCGCATCCCTGGCTTTGTCCTTCCAGGTGTGGAGGAGGTGATTCTTTGGAAGCTGCTAAGCTGAGCTTGAGTGCAAGTGAACCACTTTGCTCCGATTTTAGCCGATTCTCCCACCCCCAAAGCTGAAAGCGCCAGCCTCTTGTCCGTTTTACACCCCAGGACAAGGCCTCGCACTAGGCGGGTGGCACTTCCATTACCGATGCCAAGTAGGCCCAGCCCTCGCCCAAGTACGCGCAGGTAAGGGCGTCCACCCGGACTTGCTTGGGCCCGGATTACCCTCAGGCCCTCAAGCCGGTTGGGGCTTCGGGGTAAGACCTAGCTTGCGCGTACAAAGCCGCACTAGCTTCCCGTACACCCAGTGTACCTTCCTGGCGCAGCATGATCGTAAGGTGGCGGTAGCCCAGGCGGGGCCAGGCTAGGGCTGGTTCCTGTAGCTTGTTTTCAACTGCCCACGCTTGTTGCTGGGGGTTGATAGTAGGGCTGGGCTTTGGTGCTTGTATCGGCCGGGTAGGATGCCGGTACTCCCGAGGATACCTACCTCTTTTCCCCTCTAGTCTTCTTTGGAGGGCTTTTCTTCAAGACTTTGAGCTTCGGGGCCCCTTAGCCCATCAACAGTTCCAGCTCGGCGATGCGGGCCTCTTCTTGCTGGTAGTTTCCCTCGAAGGTTAAGTGGGAGCCAAGTCGATACTGGCATCAAAACCTCCTCGCCAATATCCTTGCCGGCTTGGAAGGCCAGTTCGGTACTGTTGGCTGCGCCCAGGGTTTGTAATGATGGGAAACGGGCTATACCTAAGCTACGGTACGAGTGGAAGTGCCCGCCCTCTTGGTCGATCATGGCGAGCAGGTTCGGGTCGGCTTCATGCAGGGTACGCATCAGTTGCTTGGGTTGGCCACTGAGGTTATCGGGATAGAGGGTGAGTACCGCAGGGCGATAGGTGTGGATGAGGTTTAAAGCTGTATCCGGATCATTGCCAAGGAATAAAGCCACCATGAGCTGTGAAACGCCTGTTGCCATAACCAACCCCTCCGATCGTCGCTATGGGAACCAGCAACTTACGTGCCATCGATTCTCTTCAAGGCCTCGCGCAGGCTGCCGGCCCGCGAAAGCAGCTCTTGCCCCTGGTGGGGGTCCAGCCCCTTGACCAGCAAGACTGCCAAGCTCACGCGACCATCTGATTCTTGTAAAGCCTTCGCGGCTACCGGCGCCGTGGCACCGGTCAGCTCTCGTACGATCTTTTGTGCCCGTTCGTGCAGCTTGGCGTTGGTGGCCTTCAGCTCTACCATCCGGTTACCGTATACTCGGCCTAGCCGGACCATGAGCAACGTGGATAGCAGGTTCAAAGCGGCCTTTTGTGCGGTCCCCGCCGAGAGGCGTGTGCTTCCTGCGATTACCTCCGGACCGGTATTCAGCAATATAAGATGATCGGCTTCGCGGGAAAAAGGCGTGTTTTGGTTGCTGGTCAGGGCGATGGTCAAAGCGCCTGAGTGCTTGGCCCCGCGTACCGTACCGAGGGTGAAGGGGCTGGTTCCGCTGGCGGCCAAGGCAATCAGTACGTCGGTTTTTGTCAAGGCGCTTGCGGCCGAGCGGCCGGCTTGCTCGTTATCCTCGGCACCTTCGATGGACCGGACCAAAGCTTGTTCACCGCCGGCCAGAAAGTAGACCAGGCGCTCTTCGGGCCAGCTGAAGGTGGGGACCAGCTCTACGCCGTCTTGCACGGCGATTCTGCCTGAGGTGCCGGCACCGGCGTAAGCCAGTCGGCCGTTCTCCGAAAGCCGCTTTGCCGCTGCCAGCGCTGCGGCCTCGATCTTCGGCAGGGCGGTCTGGACCGTTGCCAGAGCGGTGAACTGGCGCTCGAGCAAGGCTTCTAGAATCTCTCTCGGCGTCCAGGTGTCGAGATCGCGATAGCGGTGACTGGCGGCCTCGGTGTTCACGCGGGCCTCCAGGAGGCGGCCAGTACGTTGCCCACGGACCTCCTTAGTGCGATGATGCCGGTTTCGCGGAAGCGGCTGGGGTGCACGCGGTTGGTGAGCAAGGCCCAGGCGTATCCACGCTCGAAGTCGATCCAGAGCCCGGTTCCGGTGAATCCGGTATGGCCGATTGCCGAGTCGCTGGTAAGGCTACCCCCGCTCCAGCGCGGGTGTTTACGCTCAAAACCCAAAGCCCTGGTTGAGCTATAGGCGCAGCGCAGCTCAATGAGGGCAGCGGGTGAGACCAACTCGCCGGCCAATAGCTGCTGCGAAAAGCTGAGCACCCCCGAAAGCGTGCCGAACAGCCCGGCGTGCCCGCCGGCACCCCCTATAGCAAAGGCGTTTTCATCGTGTACTTCGCCCCTGAGTAGGCGGTTTCGCCAGGGATCGTGCTCGGTGGTTACGGAATCTTCGGCTCTTGGGCGAAAACTTAGGCCGTCAGGGAGCGCGAACTCGACCAGCGGCTTCTTCCTGATCCGCTCGAGCACGATCCCCAGCAGCATGTAGCCGATATCCGAGTAGACCGGCTCGCCAAGTGCCCAGCGATGCTGGAGCAGCTGAGCCTTCAGGGTGTGCGGTATGCTGCCCCAGGTGTAGACCGGGGCCCAAGCGGGCAAGCCGCTTTGGTGCGCCAGCAGTTCCCGTAGGGTCTTCCGGCGCAAAGAGCTTTCCTGCATCCAAGCCAACTCGGGTAAGAACTCGGATACCGGGTCGTCCAGATCGATCAAACCCTCTTCGACCAGGCGGAGCGTCTCACGAAGGGTAAATATTACCTTGGTAAGGCTGGCCAAGTCGAAGAACATCTGCTCTCGAAGAGCGATTCGCCGAGGCTCGAGCTGCGCGAAGCCGAAAACCGCGGTTTGCGGCTCGCCCGAGGAGTGAACCACTCCAAGCGCCGCGCCGGGTATGCGGCCTTCCTTAACCACGCGCTTAATGATGCTGGCTGCCCGCTCGATCACTGGGGTTCAGCATACTTGTATAGATAGCTTTTGGCAAGCTATTGGTCTTGATATGGTTATATGCATTATGCTATAAGACATGATAGTTAGAGGTCAGTTTCAAGCGCTCGAAGGTGCGCTCGAAGATTGAGCGGGTGGAGTGTGCGCATAGAAGAAGGACAGCCTTTGAAGGCTATCGAATTGCGGCTGGACGCCTCACGGCCAACGCCTTTATATCTCCAGCTCGAATCCGAGTTGCGCCGGGTTATCCAGGAAGGGCGCTGGGGGCTGGGGGAGGCTCTGCCCCCGGAGCGAGACCTGGCCGAGCAGCTTAAGGTTTCGCGTATCACGTTGCGCAAGGCCTTGGCCCGCCTGGAGGCGCTGGGGCTCTTGATACGCCGCCAGGGTTCGGGTACCTTCGTCGCGCAGAGGATCGAACAAACCCTTTCCACACTGACCAGCTTCAGCGAGGATATGCGTTCCAGAGGGTTATTGCCCGGTTCACTACTCTTAGAGTGGGGCGAGTATAGGGCTATGCCCGAGGAGGCTCTGGCCTTGGCCCTTTCTCCCGGCGCTTCGGTAAAGCGGCTGTTGAGGGTGCGTATGGCCACCAGCGAGCCTATGGCGCTCGAGCAGGCCACGCTGCCGGCGTGGGCCCTGCCAAAGCCCGATGATGAAGAGGCTTCGCTTTACGCCAGGCTGCGGGCCGTGGGCCTGAGGCCGGTGCGCGCGTTACAACGGCTCAGGGCGGTGGTGGCCGCGGAGCGCGAGGCGGAATTGCTGCGAGTCGAGCTGGGCTCGCCTCTCCTGTACATTGAACGCGTTGCTTACTTGCAGGACGGCCGTCCGGTGGAGTTCACCCGCAGCTACTACCGGGGGGACCGTTATGATTTTGTGGCTGAGCTCAGGGGTGAACTGTGAAGGTTCTCGGGATCATGAGCGGCACTTCGACCGATGGGGCCGACTTGGTGCTGGCCGAGCTCCTCGGTGAACCTGAATCCCTTTCCTGGCAGGTCCTGGCCCACGCTTCCGTGCCCTACCCTAAGTACCTCCGCGAACGCGTGTTGAGCGCGCTTTACGGTGAGGTCGAAACCCGCGGAGTGGCATTGTTGCACCACGAGCTGGGGCGGTTTTTCGCTACCAGTGCTGCTGCATTCGCCGGCCGGGCCGAACTGGCGGCGGTACATGGGCAGACCATATGGCACGAACCACCCCTGGCTACCTTGCAACTGGGAGAGGCCGGCTATTTGGCCGAGACGCTCGGCGTTCCGGTGGTCAGCGACTTTCGCCCTGCCGATCTGGCGCTGGGAGGGCAGGCGGCGCCGCTGGTGGCTTATCCAGACCTTCTGCTGTACGGCCAGGATGGTGTGCGGCGGGCGATACATAATCTGGGGGGCATCTCCAACCTTACCTATCTTTCGGGCCGCGATCCTGCGGAGGTTCTTGCCTTCGACACCGGCCCGGGCAACTGCCTGCTTGATGAGGCCGCTGCACTCTTCGGATCTGCGCGCGACGAGGGCGGAGACCTGGCTGCTTCGGGACAGGTAGACCCCGCATTACTCGCCGCTTGGTTGACGCACTCCTATTTCAAGCGTTCCCTGCCGAAAACCACCGGCCGCGAGGTCTGGCGGTTGGATGGGCTTGAAGGTTGGCAAGAGTTAGGGCCTGCTGATCTGCTGGCTACCCTGACGACTTTCACCGCGCAGAGTATCGCGCTGGCCTATCATAAGTTTGTATTGCCCCGAGGCTTGGATGAGGTCTGGGTGGCGGGCGGGGGTGTATACAACCGCACTTTGATGCGGGAGATCAAGGCGGCGCTTGCGGTCCCGGTATTCAACTTCGAGGAGAGGGGCCTGAATAGCAAGGCTCGCGAGGCTCTGGCCTTTGCGGTTTTGGGCTACCTGCGCCGGCGGGAGCACTTCAATGTGTTGGGGCAGGTTACCGGTGCTCGCGGGCAGGCCATAGCGGGCAAGATATCTCTGCCGGGAGTACAAAATGGAGCTTAGAGGTCGGATTCTCACTACAGAAGGCTGGCTGGAAGGCGGACTGGTGTTCAGCGAGCATATTGAGCGGCTTGTGCAGGGTACAGCTGAATCCCGCATCATTCTTCCTGGATTCATCGATCCGCACGTACACGGCGGGGGCGGCGCGGATGTCATGGAGGGGGAGGAGGCAACGCGCCGTATGGCCCGCTTTCATGCCCGGCACGGCACCACCACCCTGCTGGCTACCACCGTCACCGCAAGGCCTACGGCAATCGAGGCGGCCCTTCTCGGTGTAAGCGCCGTGGTGCGTGAGCCCAATTCCGGTGAAGCCCGGGTGCTGGGGGCTCATCTGGAGGGCCCGCTCATCAGCGCAGAGAAACTAGGTGCCCAGCCGCCCTATCCACTGGTCCCCGACCTGGGGCTGATGAAGCGGTGGCTCGGGCTGGCTCCGGTGCGCGTGGTCACGCTGGCCCCGGAAATCCCCGGTGCGCCCTCTATGGTCCGCTTCCTTCATGAGCGGGGGGTACGCGTTCAGCTTGGCCACAGCGCCGGTGATTACAGTTCCGGTTTAGTCTGTTTGCAGGCCGGTGCAGAGGGATTTACGCACTTGTTCAACGCAATGACCGGGCTGCATCACCGTGTGCCGGGGCTGGTGGGATTGGCGCTCGAGCAGGCCGACTGGGCCGAACTCATCACCGATGGTTTGCACGTAGATCCCGCGGTGGTACGGGTCGCCCTTAAGGCCATTCCGGGTCTCTATGTGATCACCGACGCCGTAGCAGCGGCCGGTATGCCTGACGGGTTGTACCCGCTGGGCAGCAGTATGGTAAATAAGCGTGGAGAAGGGGTCTACACCGATGCGGGTTCGTTGGCGGGCAGCACCTTGACCATGGATCAGGCGCTTAGGAACCTGGTAGGCTGGGGGTTACCCCTGAACGAGGCTGCCGCGAGAGTCTCCAGCTTTGCGGCGGACTACTTGGGCTTGGCGGATTGGGGACGGATCCAGATCGGCGCGCCGGCCGACTTAGTGGTTCTCTCGAACGATCTACAGATTGAGGAGGTCTATGTTGGTGGGCGTATCGTCTTCCCTGATGGCGCTTGAGGCTAAGGAATCACCGCGGGTCATCGAGCGGCTTTTGAAGGAGAATGCTCCGGTAGCGCACGACCTGGGCGGCTACCTGCGCCGGCATCCGCCGCAACAGGTGCTGACCGTAGCCCGGGGCAGCTCGGACCACGCCGCTTTATTCGGCAAATATGTAATCGAAACCCATATCCAGGTGATCTGCGCCAGTCTGGCCCCTTCGGTTTTTACGGTTTACGGAGCCGTGCCCCGCGTACAGGGAAACCTGATGCTGGCGGTATCACAGTCGGGCCAGAGCCCCGACCTGCTGGAAGTGGTGCGGCGCGGCCGGACGGCCGGCGCCTTGACGGTGGCCTTGGTCAACCAGGAGGAGTCGCCGCTGGCGGAAGCCGCCGAGTTGGTTTTGCCGCTTTGGGCGGGGGAGGAAAAGGCGGTGGCGGCTACCAAGAGCTATCTGGCCGCGCTGGTTGCGCTGGCTCAGTTGGTGGCTCACTGGAAGGATGACGCCGTGCTCAAAGGAGCCCTGGAACGCCTGCCCGAAGCTATGTACAAGGTGGCCGAGGTCGATCGGGATGAGGGCTTGGAAGTCTTGGCCGCGGCGCGGAGCGCCTTGGTGGTAGGCCGTGGCTATGGGTACGCGGTGGCCCAGGAGTGGGCTTTGAAGCTCAAGGAAACCAGCGCTATCCACGCCGAAGCGATGTCCGGCGCCGAGCTCCTGCATGGGCCGATGGCTTTAATTGAGCCGGAGTTTCCGGTGCTTATACTTGCGCCCAAGGATGAGCCCCTGCCTGGCTTGCTCGAGCTGGCTGATTATCTGAAGCAGGCTGGTGCCAAGCTTCTAGTAGCCTCGAGCGAGGCCGAGGCGCTGAGTCGCGCAGACCTGCGCCTGGTGGTCGATGAATCACTGCATCCGGTGCTCGACCCGGTCCTGCTGACCCAGGCCTTTTACCCGTTCGCGGCACGGCTGGCAACGGCGCGCGGCCTGGATCCCGACAATCCCAGGCACCTTCACAAGGTCACCCGGACCCGCTAGTAAGACGCCCTCAGCGGCCCTGGCGGCGCCCGAGGAGTTCGGCTGCGCGCTTGCTCTGCGTGGCCACGTAGAGATACTCGTGGTTCGTGGTGTGCGAGACTTGGCCAACTCGTTCACCTCCCGGGTTATAGATACCGATCCTCGCCCCTACGTAGCGGCGGTGTTCGCGGGTCAATCGAACCACGTAGCCGAGGTGGGAGAGTAGCTCTTCGATCTGCCGGGAGTCCAGGAAGCCTTCGTCGTTGAACGACAAGATAACGTGCTTATGGTGGCTTATAGCCATAAGCAGTTTTTCCATGGCGTTGTAAGCCAGCCGTTTGGAGTTGAAGGGACTCTTGCGCACGCGGCAATCCAGGCGCTTGTTGGCCCGGCCGTAGGTTAGCGGCCGGTCGTCCAGTACCAGTGTTTCCCAGATGTGATAATTGGCTAGGTAGGCGTGCTGGTTGTAGGGCGGATCGAGATAGAAGAGATCGGCCTCCAGTGATTCAGCCAGCTCAAGGGCGTCAAGCCGATACGCAGCACCGCTTCCGGGCAGCAGCTCGGGGTAGACCAGCTTCAGGTCGTTGAAAGAACGCGGCGCCCACGACTTTAGGTAAGCCATGTGCACGCCGGTGGTTGAATCCACCTTGTCGGCGGCCGCCAGTAGGCTGGTGAGTAGAATAGCGCGTAAGAGCTCGTCGCCGCCGGCTTCTTCTTCGATGCCGGCGCGGATCGCGTCGATGCGCATGCCGTTTTTAGGTTGAAAGAAGCGGGCCTGTTCGCAGTAAGTGCGGGTGATGAAACCTCGTGTGGCGGGCAAGGCCATCAGCCTTTTCAGTATGGGATTCACCAACGAGGGCGGATAGCTGCTGCGGTCGCTTTCGATATGTGCTTTAGCCAACATATAAGCGTAGGTGTTCTGGTCGTTGGCGGTCACCGAGTACCCGGCTTTCTTGAAGGCCTTGGCTACCCGGGTGCTGCCCGAGAATAGGTCGGCCACGCTTTGCAGCGGGCCGGCTTGCGCGAGTTGCTCGGCCACGCCAAGGATCCAGAGCACCAGCAGGCGTTTGGAGCCCAGGTATTTGATCATGCCCGCCTGCGGGCGGGGATATTCCTGATTTTGCGTTTGGGTTTCCATGTCTTCCTCGGGTTGGCCGGCGCAGAACTGAAAGTGCTTCGATCAAGTCGCGCTCGCTGAAGGGCTTTTGGATATGTCCAAGCCGTGCCGAGCGCGTCCACAACCCCCTGGGAGGACGTTCACTAACCGCCCAAAGCCGCGCAAAAGCGTCCCTCGGGCAGGCCGCGAACCTGGGGCGTACGCTGTTCGGCCAAAGCCTCACCCTGGTACGTTACGGCAGTGGTCGGTGCCGCTTGAGCATGTCCTTGGCCGCCTCGACCGGGGGAGCGATCAGGGTGCGGTAACGTTCGCGCTCGAGCATCAGAGATAGCAGCCTGCGAATGAGAGGGGAATCGGATAGCACCAGCACAATGGGGTCTTCTGGGTGCATGGTGGTGATACTGATCGGACCGCGACTTTTCAGTTCGTAGAGCAGGTAAAAAGGTATCTTCTTCAGGGAGAGCAACTTCCGTAGTAAGGCTGCGGGTGCGTTTTACGCCGCCCACTAGCTCGAGCACACCCCATGCCTTGGGTGAGAGTGGGTGCAGAGCGGGATCGCCGGTCAGGATAAATACCTGGTCGCTATCCACCCGCCCTCGGCGCCATTCGTCTAATTTCCGTGTGGCTTCCAGCACAATAGTACCGTAGTCCAGGGTATGGGGTAGGACGATCTGCGAGGCATTGGGGCCAACCGCTACTGCGGAAAAACCGCCTTTCCGCCAGGAGAGCATAGTGACCAGCGCCTCCTGCACTTGTAGGTTCAGGGCCTGCTCAAGTTTCGCCTTGGAGATCAGGTTCTGCGGGAGCGCGGTTTGCTCTAGCGGGGTGCCGGGGTTATCGGTGGACTGGCCCTTAATCAGCTCCTGGATCTGCTGCAATTCTAGGGAACCCAGACGTACGAAGTACTCACCCAGGTGTGGCCCCGGCTCGGTGCGGGCATAGACGATGCGCCCCTGCGAAAGATTTGTCCGGCCGTAGGCCTCGGTGGTTCCCAGGGTTACCGCCGCGCTCTGGCCGGTGTTTTGCAGAGTGCGCAGAAGGTCGCCCAGGGCGAGTTTGGCAATCTGGTCGCGAATCATACTAGCTTCCGTTAAACAGGCTCTTCTGAGTGTCGGGTACTTGGTAGCCTAGGTGGACGTAGGCCGACTCGGTAACCATGCGCCCACGTGGGGTGCGTTTGATCAACCCTTGCTGGATCAAGAACGGCTCATACACTTCTTCCAGGGTCTGCGGATCCTCACTCAGGGCGGTAGCTAAGGTTTCTAGGCCTACCGGGCCGCCGGCAAAGCGAGTCAGAATGGTCTCGAGTAGTATACGGTCGCGCGTGTCTAGCCCCATAGAATCGAGGCCTAGAGTGTTCATGGCTTGGTGGGCGCGGTCTTCGTCCACTGCTCCCTCGCCGGCTACCTCGGCAAAGTCGCGCACCCGGCGGAAGAGCCGCTTGGCTACGCGCATCGTGCCCCGCGAGCGCCGGCCGATCTCCAGCGCCGCCGGGCGGGTAATGGAGAAATCCAGCAGGCGTGCATCGCGCTCCACACCGTCAGCCAACTCCTCGAAGGTGTAGTACTCCAGGTGCTCCATAATGCCGAAACGGCTGCGCAGTGGCGAGCTAATCATACCTGGGCGAGTAGTAGCGCCGATCAAGGTAAAGCGCGGAACATCGAGCCGCAGGGTCCGAGCCGCCGGACCCTGGCCCAAGATGATATCGATCTTGAAATCTTCCATAGCCGGGTAGAGATGTTCCTCAGCGGTGCGCGAAAGGCGGTGGATCTCGTCGATAAAGAGGATGTCGCTATCCTCCAGGGCGTTGGTCAGAATGGCCGCCAGGTCTCCAGGTTTTTCAATTGCCGGGCCGGAGGTGATGCGGATACCCACCCCCAGTTCGTGGGCGATCACATATGCCAAGGTGGTCTTGCCGAGGCCCGGAGGCCCGGACAGGAGCAGATGATCCAATGCCTCACTGCGGCTCTGTGCCGCCGCCAGGTAGACCCGCAGCTTCTTCTTGAGGTGGCTCTGGCCTACGTAGTCATCCAGCGTCTGGGGCCTGAGCGAAGGGTCTTGCTCCACGCTTCTATGATAAGGGCCGCGACCCCAAATGTTCCTCGCGGGCAGGGGGAACAGGCGGATAGTGGCCGGCGGTCTTTATCTGGGAGAGCCCAGGGCCCACTTCCACCGCCTTGAAGACACCCCTGTTATAAGCTGAAAGACTTGTTTCCTAAGATGACCGTAGCAATACGGAAAGATGCCGGTCTTCCGGGTAGTCTATCACTCGCTTTTGCGCCCTGCACTGTATCCTTTCAAGGTTCTTGACTCATGAATAACTGCTCTCGGCACTGTGGTCCCTATGTGTGCATATCCCCGAGTCCGAATGTTACAAGAGCCTTCTGAACCCGAGCTGCTGGGGCCGGGCTCAAAACAGGCCTTGGATACGTCCCTCCGCGTCCACATCAATCCGGTTGGCGGCGGGTTCTTTGGGTAGTCCGGGCATGGTCATGATCTGACCCATATAGGCCACCACGAAGCCCGCCCCGTAGCGTGGCTTGAGGTCGGTCACGGTTACGGTGAAGCCCTCGGGGCAGTTCCTCAGCTTGGGATTGTCGGAGAGGCTGGCTGGTGTTTTGGCTATGATCACCGGAAGCCCGCCACAACCTTCGCGCTCCGCCCGCCGGATGGCCGCTTTGGCGGTTGAGGTGTACTCGACTGCACCCGCGCCGTAAACCTCCGTGGTAATGCGTTCGATCTTTTCCCGGATGGAAAGTGAGAGCGGATATAGAGGCTTGTAATTGCTGGGTTGCTCGAGCGAATCGAGTACCGCCTCAGCCAGCTCCAACCCACCCTCACCACCCCTGGCCCAGGCCTCGCAAGGAGCGTAGCGCACGCCTTGGCTAGCAGCGAATTCCCTAACCACATCCAGCTCCCCCGCAGAGTCGCCGGAAAAACGATTCAGGGTCAGCACCGGGTTTAAACCATGCAGGCGAACGATATCCAGATGTCGTGCCAAGTTGGCTAGTCCCTCCTGTACCGCTTCCTTATCTGGGGTGTTGAAATCGCCGGCACCGCCGTGGTGCCGTAGGGCCCGTACCGTAGATACCACCACTACCGTGTCGGGTGCGAAGCCCGCAGTGCGGGCCACCATGTTGAAAAACTTCTCCGCGCCTAGGTCGGACCCGAAACCGGCCTCGGTCACCGTCAGATCGGCGTATGCCAAGGCCATGCGTGTGGCGACCACCGAGTTGGCCCCGTGAGCGCTGTTGGCGAAAGGCCCCATGTGGATGAAGGCTGGCTGACCTTCCAAGGTCTGCACCAGGTTAGGCCTCAGGGCCTGCACCAGAAGAGCGGTCATGGCCCCGTGGGCCCGAAGGTCTTTGGCGGTGACCAGATGCCCGGCAGTATCGTAACCCACGCGGATCCTCCCCAGTCGCTCCTTCAGATCGGCCAGGCTGTCCGCCAGGGCCATGATGGCCATCACCTCGCTGGCCACTACGATATCGAAGCCGTCTTCGCGTGGTATTCCGCCGCTTCTTCCGCCCAGGCCCACCACGATCTTGCGCAGCGCCCGGTCGTTCATATCCATGGTTCGCTTGTACTCGATACGTCTGGGATCAAGACCCAGGGCATTGCCTTGATGGAGGTGGTTGTCCACCAAGGCCGCCAGCAGGTTCGCAGCCGCGGCCACGGCGTGGAAATCGCCCGTGAAGTGTAGGTTGATCTCCTCCATGGGTAGCACCTGCGAGCGACCCCCGCCGGTGGCACCACCCTTGATCCCGAAGACCGGCCCCAAAGAGGGCTCGCGCAGCGCCACCGCAACACGCTTGCCCAGGCGGCCCAGGGCCTGGGTCAGGCCGATGGACACGGTGGTCTTTCCCTCGCCGGCGGGGGTGGGGGTCATGGCCGTGACCAAAATCAGCCGGCCGCGCTGTTGGGGCGGCGGCGTGGTTATCTTGGCGATGTACGGGCCATAAGCATAAAGCTGCTCGGGGAGAATGCCGATAGAAGCAGCCACCTTACCGATGTCCCTGAGGTGGGCTGATTGGGCGATATCCAGATCGTTCATGTCGCCTCAGTCTAAGCCGAGGAACTCAGACCGGGCAGGGGTAGCGTTTCCCCCGGAGACCACCAATCCCAACCGCTTGGGCAGCTCATATCCGCTCAGTACTGCGGCTAACGTAAGGGCACCAGTAGGCTCCACCACTTGCTTGCTGCGGGTAAACAGCAGGGATTGGGCCTCGAGAACCGCCGCTTCGGAGACGGTGACGATGCGGTCCACCCTGGCTTTAATCACCTCGAAGGTGCGTTCGCCCAGGGCTAGAGTGCGTACGCCGTCGGCTACGGTGTCCGGGGCTGATGGCAACTGTACGCAGTACCCCTCGGCTAGGCTCCGCCGGGCGTCATCGGCTACTTCCGGCTCCACGCCGATCACCTCGACCCAGGGAGCCAAGCCCTTCACGGCAGTGGCTGTCCCGGAGATCAACCCACCACCACCCACCGGCACCAATACGGCTTCGATCCGGGGTATCTGCGCCAGGAGCTCGAGTCCTACAGTGCCCTGACCAGCCATCACCTGCTCGTCGTTAAATGGATGGATGAAGGCATAACCGGTTTGCTGGGCGAGTTCCTGTGCCACTACCTCACGGTTTTCCACATACACACCTTGGTCGTGCACTATCGCGCCGTAGCCGAGGGTGGCGGCTTTCTTGAGGGGGGAAGCATCGAGTGGCATGACGATTAGCGCCTCCACGCCCAGGACCGAGGCTGCATAGGCCACGCCCTGGGCGTGGTTGCCCGAGGAGACCGCCAGCAGTCCTGTGGGTTGTTGTAGCTGTAGGGCGGCGTTTAAGGCACCGCGGGCCTTGAAGCTCCCGGTTTTCTGCAGGTGCTCGCCCTTGAAGAAAAGCGCGTGGTTGGATAGGCGGTCGAGCGCCTTGGAGGTGAAGACCGGGGTTTGGTGCAGGTAGGGGCGGATCCGCTGTCCGGCTGCATAGATGTCTTGAATACCGATCATTAGGACTATCGTACGACCCATGCTGGTCATCGCGAGGCGGGATCGCGGTTCGGGGTCCGTGGCTATCCCTCACACTCGCCCGGTTTATCCGCAGGACGCATACCTAAGTGGGAGGTGAGATAAGCTGAATATCTCGGCTAAAAGGCCCTGCCCCCCCTGTACACAATATTTTACCGGAGTGGTTGTACAGTGTGTGCCGCTCTGGGTACAAGACCAGGGTTGACGGGTAGAATTGACCCCATGCGGATCTTGGTACGGACCCTGGGGTGCAAAGTGAATCAAGTGGAGTCCGACAGCCTGGTAGGACTTTTGGGAGCGTTGTCTCCTCGGGTGGTTGATCTGGACCAGGCCGCGGATCTGGTGCTGATCAACACCTGTGCGGTTACCAGTACCGCCGGGGCCACCACTCGCAAGGAGATACGCCGTGCACGCCGGGCTAACCCCGCTGCGTATGTTGTGGTGACGGGATGCTATGCGGAGCTTGAGCCCGAGGAAGTCCGGATACTCGGGGCTGATCTGGTGGTGCCCAATAGCCGCAAGGCTGAGCTTCCGGGTGCCGTCTTGGACCACTTCGGCTTACCAAATGACCCTGTGACTACCCCGCCGAACGAGTTCTGGGGTGCAGGGGAGCGTGGCCTTAGCGGGGATCGGGTGCGCGCTTTTATGAAGATACAGGACGGTTGCAACGCGGGCTGTGCTTACTGCATAATTCCCAGGCTCAGGGGGCGCGAGCGGCACCGTAAGGGGCGGGAGGCGCTATTGGAGGCTAGAGCGCTATTGGAGGCCGGCATAGAGGAGATCGTACTCACCGGAGTACGCCTGGGCTCGTACGCGGGCCATCCCGGCGGCATTGCCGGCCTGGTCAAAGACTTAGCTGAGATGGGCGCCCGGGTGCGTCTCTCCTCGATCGAGCCCGAGGACACCACCGAAGCCCTGTTGGAGGTTATGGCGCATTACACGCAGGTGCGTCCACATCTACATCTCTCATTGCAAACGGGTTCGGAGCGTTTGCTGTCCATGGTCGGCCGCCGGTACGACAAGGGCTACTACCGGACACTGGTGAGGGAAGCCTATCGGCAAATTCCCGGTTTTGCCTTGAGTACCGATGTAATTGCCGGCCTGCCCACCGAGACTGAGGACGAGCACCAGGAGACCCTGAGTTTTCTGCGCGAGCTACAGCCGGTACGTGTACATGCCTTTACCTATACGCCAAGGCCCAAGACTCGGGCTGCCGGGATGCCGCAACTGCCTATGCACACCCGTCGTCGCCGCACCAAGGAGCTGATTGCCCTGGGGTACGAGTTAGCCGAGGCGCGAGTCAGCCCCCTGCTGGGCGGGCGGGTAGAGGTGCTGGTGGAGCAGCACAAGGATGGACAGGCCTGGGGCCACACGCCGGACTACTTTGAGGTACACTCCGAAGACGCCGTGGGGACGCGGCCCGGTGATACGGTTTGGGTGCGGATAAGGGAGTATCGGGCGTATCTACTGTTGGGTGCGGTGGAGGGGCTAAAAGTACGCGCAGGGTCCCTTCTCATCTCGGCCACGGGCTAAGATGTTAATCTAAACAGCGATTCCCATGAGGGGCAGCTTCCGCTATCCAGCTCCAGGCCACGCAGGTCCGTACAGCGCGATATTACACCTATATATCGCGTCCCGCGGCGGCGGGCGCTTAACCCTGCGCTTGCCGTTATGGTTAGTCCACCTGGGCTATTTGTTTCTGTCACTGCTGCTGGTGTACACCGGCTGGCTGGCTGTTGAGGCGCGCAGTGCCGAACTGAACATGCGGAACTTGGTTACGGCTCAACGTACGGCGGTACGTCTACAACGTAGCTTGGCCGTGTCACAGATCAATAACGACGTTTTGGCGGGGACGGTGCGGGATGGAACGCATCTACTCGCAGATGTACGGCGGCAGATGAGCTCCTATGCTGTGCGCCCGGGCGATACCCTCTACACCATTGCTGTCACTAACCACATCACTATGGGCGAGATCCTGGTGCTCAACCCCAGCGTTCACTTTGGCCACCTCATGGTACCGGGAACACGGATCTTTCTCCCTTCCGGCGGACACGCAGTGGTGAATCTTATGGCCGGTGGGAATGCCGGGGCTCTGCTGGTGGCCTTTGCCAAGCGGTACCTGGGCTACCCCTATCATCTGGTCGGTGGCGATCCGGTGGACGGCTTTTCCTGCGTAGCCTTCACCTACTGGGTCTATACCGCGCTCGGTGTGAAGATTCCGGGTGATTTGTCCGCACAGTATGCGGCTTTTCCCAAGGTCAGCCGGAAGCGTCTCGAGCCGGGCGATCTGGTCTTCTTTCGGGATACTGTTTGGCAGGGGCTCTCGCACGTGGGTATCTACATCGGCCACGGCGAATTTATCCATGATCAGGATTTCCGGACCGGGGTGGTCATTACCCCAATGCGCGATCCGTACTATGCTACCCGCTATTTTGGTGCGGTTGACCCCTTAGGTAAACTAGGCTTCTCCAGATAGTATCGCCCGGATATGGGCAGACGGATGTTCGGTCCGCAAGGTAGGCTTTAGCTATGGATTGCATCTTCTGCAAGATTGTAAGCGGGGCGTTGCCCGCTTCCAAGGTGTACGAGGATGAGCACTTTCTGGCCTTCGAGGATATTCACCCCAAGGCACCGGTGCACGTATTGGTGGTGCCTAAGAAACATACGCCCAAGCTGCCTGACTTTCCCGACAATGCAGAGGGCCAGTCAGCCCTAGGTGCGCTGTTCGCTACCACCAACCGAGTGGCTTGCGACACTTTGGCGCTCGATGGATATCGTTTAGTGGTGAACGTAGGCGAACGTGGCGGGCAAGTAGTCTTCCACGTGCATGTACACATCATGGCCAGCTTCCTACACTAGCGGGCGACGGTGCCCGGACCCATGCGGTGGGAGATTTCGGTGGATTAGGCTTCGGGTACCTCGCCATGGGGCTCGATGCGGGTCTCGTCTACACTGCCGGCCTCGACCACGGCTTCGTCCACAAGAATTGGGCAATTACAGCGCAGAGCTAAGGCCAAAGCATCGGAAGGCCGAGCGTCCACCTCGTACTCAATCTCATGGTGTGAGAGAATCAAGCGCGCATAGAAGGTGCCTTCGGATAAGTCGCTGATCTCGACCCGTAGGGGCTTAGCGCCAAGCAGATTGATGATTGAGAGGGCCAGATCAGGAGTGAGTGGGCGAGGTGGCTGTTCGCCACTCATAGCGACGGCAATGAACTGTGCCTCGAGCGGTCCGATCCAGATTGGCAGGAGTTGGCCGTTCTCGATTCTGAGCAAGACGATCACCTGCCCGCCGGTCGGATCCACGCCTAGGTTTTCTACCTTGGCTTTTAGCATCGCTCTTCCATTATTACCGTCATGCGCAACATCTTCAAGGCCCACTGGGGATCTCTCACCAGCGGCTTTTTCCGATACACTGGAGCTATGGAAACTTATCCGGTGGACGTTGCCGGCCTGCACCGAGAGTTGCCGATCGTCAGCGTTGGCAACGGCGTGTCGATCGCGCTGCTTAACCTTCTGGGAGATACCCAGCTCACCGAAGCTGCTGCGGGTGTTTTCGCGGAGCGTATGCCCGCTGATGTTCAGGTCATGGTGACGCCCGAGGTTAAGGCGGTGCCCCTGGTGCACGCCGTTTCAGTGCGTACCGGTCTGCCCTACGTGGTGGTACGCAAGACTGTGAAGCCCTATATGATCAGCCCGGTCAGCCGCGAGGTGATCTCGATCACTACCGGTAAACCGCAGCTCCTGGTGCTTGACGGCAGTGATATTGCCTCGATACGTGAACGAAAAGTAGCTATCGTTGACGATGTGGTATCCACCGGTAGCACACTGAAAGGGCTGCGTGAACTGATAGAGCAGGTTGGGGGCGAATTGAGTGTAGTTATGGCGGTCTTTACCGAGGGTAATGGCCATGAGGGAGTGGTATCACTAGGACATCTGCCGTTGTTTATCTGAATTCCCACGGAATAACCGGCTTGCAGTCCGCCTATTCAGTTGCAGACCGGATTCGGGGACATGTAGTTTGAGCTACACATTCGCCTCTTTTGGGACTCATTTAGGGGTATAAAGTACCTTGTCCGCGATGTCTTCACAGCCCACGGGCCGCTCTCTTGGAGGTATACGATGAAAACCATGGAAACTTATGCCGTAAGCTTTGGAAATGTAACCCGGCACGTGCCCGTGCACGAGCCCATGCCCGGCGTCCATATTCCCTTGGTCAGCTTTCTGGGTGATGTCGAGTTGACTCGGGTGTTTGCCGAGCAACTGGCCAAGCATGTGCCCGCCGAGACACAGATGTTGGTGACTGTAGAGACCTCACCGATTCCCCTGGCACACGTGATAGCCAGCATGGTGGGACTCCCTTACCTGGTGGTGCGTAAGCACCGTCGGTCGTATATGGAGCGACCCCTGATCCAGGAAGTGGAGTCGTTCATGTTAGGGAAGAAGGACGTACTTTGGTTGGATAGCCGTGTCGCTGAGAAGATGCTGAACCAAAAGCTGACCTTAATCACTGACGTAGTGGTGAGCGGGGGCACCATGGCCGCTATGGAGAGGTTAGTGCGCCGTGCTGGGGGCGAAATTGTCGGGCGGTTGGCGGCTTTTCGACAGGGTGAGCCAGAGACGGATGTCTTTGCTCTCGCGGAGCTACCGGTTTTGTAAAAGTGATGGATTGCTTTTCCTCGCGCCCGCCGTTTATGGTGGGCGTTTCTCGTTGTCGTTTAAGGAAAAGTATGCGTGCCAGTACCGCAACCTTCGATATGTGGCGATTACAGTATTAGAGAGTGTCGGGTGAATTGTAATATAGTATCCTTTGGACGGCCCGACGGTACTTGGTGGCGTAGAGCCTTGACGAATCGGAAACGGGAGATATACTCGAGTTACCCCACCCCAGGTGGGGCGGATGGGAGAGATGAGATGAGTACAATGAAGCTGAAGATTAGTGGTATGACCTGCGATCACTGCGTACGTGCGGTGACGAAAGCACTTACGTCGGTGGATGGTGTGGAGCGAGTGGTAGAGGTGAACTTGGAGCGTGGTGAGGCGCTGATTGAAGGTAGCCCCAAGCCACAGGAACTGTTTGCGGCAGTGGAAGAAGAGGGTTATACCGCCGAGGTGGCCTGATGTCGGCCGTGCACCATGGGCTCAAGCTGGACCCATCCTCGCGGGAAGATGCTAGGCGAAGGCTGCTCTCGATACGTGGGCACGTGGAGGGCGTTCTACGCATGTTGGAGGACGAACAGGTCTACTGCGTGGATGCTCTCAAGCAGATCAAGGCGGTTCAGGGCGCCCTAGACAAGGTGGGCGACCTAATTCTGAGAAGCCATCTCAGGGACCACGTAGTTTCAGCGCACCAGCGTGGCGATGAGGGGGAGATTGTGGAAGAACTCATGGAGGTGCTCAAGTACCGGTAACAGGCCTCGCGCGGTTTCGGCGAGCGCGGGTCTTGTTGCTCCGTGAGCAGGGGAGGAGTGGATTTTATGATTCGTGAAGTTAGCATCGGGATTCAGGGTATGACCTGTGCCTCGTGCGTGCAGCGGGTGGAAAAGGCGCTTAATAAAACGGATGGCGTACACGAGGCCAGTGTAAACTTGGCCACTGAAAAAGCTTCTATCCGCTTTGACGATGCCGTGGTGCAGTTACCCCAGCTTGTCGAGGCTGTTAAAGGCAGCGGTTACGAGCCTCTGGTGGTCAGAGAAGAGATCATGGTGAGTGGGATGACCTGCGCCTCGTGCGTGCAGCGGGTAGAGAAGGCTTTAAACAAGCTACCGGCTGTGCTCGAGGCCAATGTGAACCTGGCCACCGAGAAAGCTACAGTGGTCTATCTTCCCGCCTCACTCAGTCCTGGACAGATTGACCAAACTATACGGAACGCGGGGTATACGCCGATACGCTCCGAGAAAAATCCCGAAGACGCTGAACGTGCGGCGCATATGGCCGAGTACCGCGGCTTCTTACGAGACATTGTTATAGCCGTAGTGCTTACTATCCCAGTGCTCATACTGGCTTTGGGACCGCAGATCTTCCCTGTTATGAGTACCTGGATTCCTGGGCGGATCAGCAGCTGGATCCAGCTGATCTTGGCAACGCCAGTTCAATTCGTGGCGGGCTACCGGTTTTACAAAGGTGGATGGGCCGAGATCAAGCATCGTAGCCTGGGCATGAATACCCTGGTGATGACCGGGACCTCGGCGGCCTACTTCTATTCGGTTTTAGCCTTCTTCTTCGCGAGTATCTTCCCGGCTGGTACCGCGCAAACCTACTTTGACGCCTCGACTTTGATCGTCACCCTTATCCTTCTGGGTAAGTATCTGGAATCCCTGACCAAGGGACGCACCTCAGAGGCGATCAAGAAGCTGGTGCAACTACAGGCCAAGACTGCTCGTGTACTTCGTGATGGACAGATCGTAGAGCTGCCCATCGAAACGGTTATACCGGGAGACCTGGTGATGGTCCGGCCCGGTGAGAGGCTTCCTGTAGACGGTGTAATTACCGAGGGGTCGAGCTTCATCGACCAGTCGGCCGTCACCGGTGAATCGGTACCCGAGGAAAAACAGCTGGGTGACGAGGTAATCAGTGGCACCGTGAACGGTACCGGCTCCTTCACCTTTAAGGCTACCAGGGTAGGTGCCGAGACGGTGCTTAGCCAGATTATCAAGATGGTGGAGGAGGCTCAGTCGGCTAAACCGGCGATTCAACGCATGGCCGACCAGATTGCCGCTATCTTCGCTCCGGTGGTGCTCTCGTTGTCGGCCATTACCTTCTTGGTCTGGTTGCTTTTAGGCCCCGCCCCTGCGCTCTCGTTCGCGTTTGTAGCCGCGGTGAGCGTGCTGGTGATCGCTTGCCCTTGCGCAATGGGTTTGGCTACACCGACGGCTATCATGGTAGGTAGCGGCCGCGCGGCGGAGATGGGCGTACTCTTCCGAAAAGGGACTGCACTCGAAGGTTTGGACCGAGCCCGTACGGTGATCCTGGATAAGACCGGGACCGTGACCCTGGGCTCGCCTGAATTGACCAACATCGTGACCCTTGGAGTGAGCGAGGAAGAGGTTCTGCCTCTGGTGGCTGCAGCCGAATCGAGGAGTGAACATCCCATCGCTACCGCTATTGTGCGGGCTGCCAAACAGCGAGGGCTCGATATACCTGAGGCGACCGAGTTTGAAGCTGTTCCCGGCTATGGCTTGGATGCCAAGGTATCCGGCCGCTTGGTACAGGTGGGAGCGGAGCGCTTCATGCATAAGCTGGGGATCTCCACCGAGCAGGTTAAGGAAGAGGCTGACCGCCTGTCGAGCGAAGGCAAGACCCCGCTATATGTTGCTTTCGATAACCAGCTGACTGCAGTATGTGCGGTTGCCGACCCCGTTAAGGAAGGGAGCATCAAGGCCATTCGGGCGCTAGCCTCCTTAGGTATGGGCGTGATGATGGTGACCGGGGATAACCTGCGCACTGCTCAGGCGATTGCCCGACGTGTCGGCATTGAAGAAGTGACCGCAGAAGTGTTACCGCAGCAGAAGGCTGAGGTGGTTAAGAAGCTGCAGGCGGAGGGCCGGCGCGTAGTATTTGTAGGCGATGGGATCAACGATGCACCCGCCTTGGCTCAAGCAGATGTAGGCATGGCTATAGGTACCGGTACCGACATCGCCATCGAGGCTGCCGACGTTGTCTTGATGAGCGGGGATCTGCGCGGCGTAGTCAATGCCGTGTGGCTTGCCCGCAAAACGGTGCACACTATCAAGATGAACTTCGTGTGGGCTTACGGGTATAATCTGGCGCTTATCCCGGTAGCTGCCGGTGCGCTGTACCCAGCGTTTGGCCTGCTGCTGAACCCGGCGTTTGCTGCCGCAGCGATGGGAGTTTCGAGCATCTTCGTGCTGACCAACAGTTTGAGGCTCAAGCGGTTCCGGCCGGTGTTTGCGGAGGGCAAGGCTGCTCCTACGCCTCCGGTGGCCCGCGCCACAGCTTCTTAAGATTGGTGATAGCGAATGGGGATATTTACAAGGCGTCGACATGAATCCGGTACCGTGCAGCTGTATACTTCGCCGGGTTGTCCAGATTGTGCGGCCGTTAAGCGCTGGCTGGATACACATACGGTTGACTACCGGGAAATTGATCTGAGTGACCCTGTGGTTAGCAATATGGTGAAGGAAAAGTATGGTGTGCGCGTGGCACCGATTACGGTCGTGGGCAAAGAGGTTCTTTACGGAACCTACGACCGCCAGCGCCCGCGCTTGGAGGCTTTGCTGGGTACGCAGGCGCACTAAGTAGCGGGTAAGTGCCCCGTACTCCAAGGTGCATTTACGTGAAGATAAGGGACTTTAGATATAGATTGCAGGCGGCGCATTATGCGCCGCCTGCTTTATGAAGCTGGGATTATATGACGGTATCTTCTTGAGGGGAAACGTAATTGTGGTTGCCCAAGAGGCGGTAGTCGAGAGGCTCGGCGCCTTCTGCGTAGAAGGCTAGATTAGCCGAGGTACTCTTATGTGCCAGCATAGACGCGGGGCCGGATTTCCTGATGCTTAACTGCGGGATCATGAGACTAGTTAGTCCTACTGCGTTGCTGCTGGGCGTACAGGCGGCTACTGGTACTAGGCAATTTCCGGCGGATTGAGGGAAGCCTGGCGATAAGCCGAGGGCGCGTGTAATAGTGCCGTTCAAAACCTATTGTTGTTCTACACGTGGTAAGATTATCGATATGCATGCTCATGATCACGGCCACAATCACCAAGCCGGCGGGGTAAATGCTCACCCGGGTGGTTTTGGTATCGGAGCCGTACTGAACACCATATTCGTGATACTCGAGGTATTTTTTGGAATTATAGCTGGCTCGAGCGCCCTAGTTGCCGACGCAGTGCATAACTTCAGCGATATCATCGGTCTAGTCCTTGCGTGGCTGGCGTTCCGTCTGGCTAAATTGCCCCCCTTTGGAAGGCGCACCTTCGGATTAGGACGGACTACCATTATGGCCGCATTGTTCAGCGGAGTGCTGTTGCTGGTCAGCGCCTTGGTGGTGGCTTGGGAAGCTATAGGGCGTATTTTGCACCCCCAACCGGTTTCAGGTGGGGTGGTCTTAATCGTGGCTCTGGTCGGTGTTCTAATCAACGGCTTGACGGTTGTATTCTTGAGGCGTCAGAGTCGAACTGAGCTCAACGTGCGCGTGGCGGTGGCGCATATGCTGGCTGATACCGTTCTTTCGCTGGGTGTAGCCGCCAGTGGTTTGGTGATTATGCTGACCGGCTGGCGGTTTGTGGATCCGCTGATGAGCTTAATCATTGTAGGTGTGGTGGTGTGGGGTACCTGGGGCCTACTGGTGCGGGCGGTCGACTTGAGTGTGGATGCGGTGCCCGAGGGGATCGAGCTGGAGGAGGTGCGTTCGCGGCTGTCTCAGCTCCCCGGGGTGACCGCAGTACACGACCTGCATGTATGGCCCTTATCTACCACCCGAGTGGCGGCCACGGCCCACTTGGTGGTATTGACTGAGCCCCAAGGCGAGCGGGCGATGTTGTTGGATCAAGCACGAAAGATGCTGGGTAAAGAGTTCTCGATTGAACACGTTGCTTTGCAGCTCGAGCTGCAAAGCACTTCCTGCCCCAGCTGCTCACTCAAGACGAATACGGGCACGCGCCATGCCTCCACCACTCACTAGCGTCTGATTGAGGCATCCTCAATAAAGTCGTATGGGTAGGGGAGGTGCGGTGCACTTACCGCATCCAGTCGCTTATGAAGCCCTGAGGTTAGGCGCCAACCCACCGCGCTCAAATTGTCGCTCAGTTGCTCCAAGTTTCGTGCGCCGATGATCGGGGCCGTCACGCCCGGTTTGTTGAGCAGCCAGTTGATAGCCACCTGTGCGGGCGTTTTCCCCAGGGTCTCAGCGGTCTCGTGGAGCGTGTCGAGTATCTGCCAGGTCTGCTCCTGGTTTGCGTAACGGCTCCAGGCCTCGCTCCAACCTTCCTTCTCGGCCCGCTCGATACGTGAGCCGGGTAGGGGCTGCTGCATGCCCCTCTTGAAGCGGCCTGAGAGCCAGCCGCCGCGTAAGGGGCTCCAGGCGATAACCCCCAGTCCCTCATTTTGTGCAACCGGGATCAGCTCCCATTCGGTGGAGCGGGTGAGCAGGTTGTATTGGGGCTGTAGCGATACGAAAGCCTCGAAGCCGTGTGAGCGGCTTAGATCGATCGCTTTCTGCAGCTGCCAGCCGCTGAAGTTGCTGGCCCCGACATAGCGGACCATGCCCGCGCGGACCAGATCGCTTAGGGTTGAAAGGGTCTCCTCCAGCGGCGTTCTCGGGTCCCAGCAGTGCACCTGGTACAGATCGATATAGTCCGTACCCAGCCGTTTCAGGCTGGCGGCAACCGAATCGAGTACGTGTTTGCGGGATAAACCGGCCTGGTTGGGCCTTTGGCCCATGGGAAAGCGGACCTTGGTAGCTACGATGAAGTTTTCCCGCCTTTGCTTCTTGAGCCATGTGCCGATCACTTCTTCCGACCGCCCCTGTCCGTATACATTGGCGGTGTCCAGGAAGTTACCTCCGGCTTCCACAAAGGCGTCGAGCATTTCGTGGCTTTCCTTCTCGGAAGCCTCACGGCCGAAGGTCATAGTTCCCAGGCACAGCTCGCTCACCTGCAGGCCGCTACGTCCAAGAAACCTGTACTCCATGGTTCCTCCCTAGGGCCGGTTCGAAGACTGACCATGTTTCAAGGTTAACCCTAGCTTCGATGCGCCGATTGTGAGCCGTCACAGCCGGCAAGGCCGGGAATACCCAGGACTCAGGAGATTCTCTGGAGTAGATAGGCATTCTCGTCGCGCGAGAACTCGCGTATCTGATAACCTCGTGCGAACAGCGACTCGAAGAATCGCCGGCTGTACTCACGCCAGGTCAGGGCCAGGCTGGGCTGTGTACCAAGCAGTTCTTCCCAGTCTTGGGGTATCGACAGCCAAAGCGCGGGTGCAGGAATGAGTGCTTCATCTTGGTCGTGTAAGACCAAGGGGTCGAGTTTCGGCTCGTTGGGGCTGCGGACGGCTTGGTGTGCGCTTTTGTGGCGCTCCTCCACGCGCGGGCTCCTCAGGTCCCACTCGGCTTCCAGCCGGTCGGAGGGTGTGCCGGTGTTTACGCCCTCCATGGGACCGTAGTAGTTGGGCAGGTAGACGTTGGATACCGCGCCCAGCTTGGCGATGTTGAGGTGCGCGTTGATGGTCCTAAGAGGGTCGAAGGTCCAGACTACCTGCGTGATGTCCCGTTCTAAGCACCAATCCCGCTGAAACCATTTGAGCTTTTCTGAAATACCCAGTCCCCGGTAAGCGGGTAACACCCCCAGCTTGTGCGAGTGCTGGCGGGTGCTGTCCATAGTGGGATAAGCGAATATGAAGCCCACCATGGCAGTGCCGTCAAAGGCACCGGCCACCAGAGCACCTGAGGCCTGCATAGCCCTCAGTAGCTCGCGCGGCACCACACTGCGCCCGGTGGCGTTCCAGACCTCCTCCTGCACCTGCTCAACCCAGGTGAGCTCGGTCATATCCTCCAGCTCGCGTAGCTCGATCATCGGTGCTGTACATCCGCAGTCTTATAGATCCGCTTCAGTGTGTACTGCTTCACTGCTTCGGTATCCAAAGTGACGCCGATACCCGGTCCCTTTGGAACAGACATGAAACCATCCTGGGCCTCAAGCGCCTCATTGATGATGTCCCGCCTCCAGTAGCGGCTGGCCGAGCTGGTGTCACCGGGCTTGCTATAGCCCGGCAGGGTAGCGGCATGGATATTGTGAGCACGGCCCACACCGGCCTCAAGCATGCCGCCCATCCATACCGGCGCACCGAAGGCTTGGGCCACGTCGTGCACCTTGCGGGCCTCGAGATGCCCGCCAACGCGAGCCACCTTGATGTTAAGCACCCGGCCCGCCCCTAGCTGCAGGCCCTTGCGAGCCTGTTTGGCGCTTTGCACCGATTCGTCCAGGCAGATCGAGGTCTGAATCCTAGCCTGCAAGGCGGCGTGGTCGAGTAGGTCGTCGTAGGCCAGCGGCTGTTCGATATAGTCCAGCTCGAGCGCATCGAACTCTTTAAACACACGGATGTCGCTAAGAGCGTAGGCGGAGTTGGCGTCTACGGTGAGTGGGAAACCGGGCAGACCGGCGCGAACCGCACGCACGGTTTCTACGTCGTGGCCGGGCTTGATCTTGAGCTTGATCCTCTTGTACCCCTTGGCGGCTTCTTTTGCGGCCAGGTCTGCCGTAGCCTGGGGCGAGGGTTGGATCCCCAGCGATACCCCCACCGGGATGCGCTCACGCACCCCGCCCAGAACGGTCCAGAGCGGTTGGTTCAGATGTTTGGCCCACAGGTCCCAGAAAGCCATCTCGATCATAGCCTTGGCCATACGGTTGCCCCGGAAGGGAGAAAGCGTGTCCACCATGGCCTGGGGATTTGGAAAGTTGTGGCCCAGCACTTGGTCCAAGGCGGTATCCAGCAGGAAGGCCACCGCGCCGCTGGTAGTTTCTTCTCGATATAAGGGCAACTGCTCCATCACGCCTTCCGCATATCCCGCTAGTCCTTCGCCAAACAGGGTGAGCAGCGGTATGTGGCGTGTGGTCTGCACCCCGAACGAGGTTTCAAAGCGGAACTTTAGGGGTAGCTCGAGCAGGTGTAATTCGGCAGCCTCGATCCTCATAGTTAGACACAGCATACCGTGTCCGGTGCAATGACGGCGTGAAGAGGTTTTTCAGGAAGATAAGGGTTTAGGCTGGCAGCAGAGGGTTCGCGTCTAGGTTCGTAGTCATCGTCGTAGCTCTTCCATGTAGCTGCGGGGGGTGCCAAGCCAAGAACTTCGTAGCCTCTGACCGGGTTCTGGCTTATCATGGCGGCCCGGTAAGGTATAGCTACGGTGGTCGGCATGGACTGGCTTCAAGATGGCAATCAACCCCGGTTTGCCCGGCCCATGCTGCTGACTGCCGGATGGGATCGGTACCTGGAGCCTGCGTATTACTCCATTAACGCAGCTCTCAGCGAATTCCGGTAAGAGAGTTATAGAGATGTTTGTTCACTAACTATATAGAGATAGGGGAGAAAGGCCTTCGTTCACTGCAGCGCACAACAAAGGCTATTCTTTGGATGGATTGGTAGCAAAGCGAGGTACACTCTTGGTTGGGCACCGGGACCTCCGGTGCGACTACCTTTAGAGACGCGGACTTCTCATCAAGCCAAAGCAATCTCCAGGCCGCTCTCGTGAATCTCGGCCAGGGAATCTGGAGAGGCTTCCTTCCCGCTGATCAGTAGCTTCGCGGCGGATAGCGGAGCAATGTGCGCCGTAGCTATGCGCATCAGCTTGGAATGGTCGGCGAGAACCACGGTTTCCCGCGCCGCCGTGAGCGTGGCCCGTTTGACCTCGGCTTCCTGAAGGTTGGTGTTGGTGAACCCCTTGACCGGGTGCACGCCGTTGCAGCCCAAGAAAGCTAAGTCGGCATTGATCTCGGAAATTAGCAAAGTTCCATAAGGATTGACAAGCGAATGTTGAAGCGGCCGTAGAGTGCCTCCGGTCACTACTACGGTAATTCCTGGGTGTGATTCGAGTAATAAGGCGATATTGAGGGCGCTGGTCAAGACTACGATATTGCGCAGCTGCTTTGGTAAAGCCTTAGCCAGCTCGGTGATGGTGCCACCGACGTCCATAATGATCGTCTGCCCATCTCGCACCAGGCTGGCTGCCCGCTGGCCGATTCGAGCCTTCTCCCTGGCGTGTACACGGCTGCTCTCTTCCAAGGGAAGCTCCAGGCGGTCGGGGCCTATGGGCAGGGCTCCACCACGTATGCGCCGTAGCCGCCCTTCCCGCTCAAGCTGGTCCAGGTCGGCGCGAATGGTCACCGTGGAGACACCGAGCTGTGACGATAGGCTGCGTGCCTTGACCGATCCCAGGCGGCGAAGCTCATCCATAAGTTGCTCTCGGCGCAGGGTTGCTTCGACTGATGCCACTTTTTCATACTAGCAGAAGGCTACTATCTAATCCGAGATATCTTCCTGACCTAGGTCCAATATTTGGCTTAATCCTAATGCTAGCTGGGCAAAATTCCACCCACACTACTGAATATAACTACTGCTTTGCTGGTCAAAAGAATCGTAGGGCGTTACCGCAACGGGAAAACTATTTATAGTTTTAAGATACGAAAGAGAGAGAAAGATATATCAGCTCGCACGTCGGGCGCTCTATGCTGAAGAGCATCGTGCCGCGTCTACGCACCTTCACTCAGCACTGCATCTCCCTGACAACCTCCATGAGAGTAAGCTGCCCGGTGCTAGAGATAATGATACCCACTACTTGCTCGGCTGTGCTTTACAGGCTGCCGATGACTCTAAGGGTGCGGAGCGGGAGTTTGTGCTTGCCACAGTGGAAAACCCTGAACTTGGCGTTCAAATGTTCTACAATGACCAGCCGACGGATCTCCTGTTTTACATAGGACTTGCGTACCGAAAGTTGGGTGACGATACTCATGCTGCGCAATGCTTTCACTCACTTATTGAGTATGGTGCGGCTCACCGCGATGATCGACCTGAGGTTGATTTCTTTGCAGTATCTCTTCCCGACCTCTCAGTCTTTGATGAACTAGCGTTAGTCGGGAACCGGGCCCATTGTGATTACCTGATGGGGCTCGGCCATATGGGACTTGAGAGGTTTGATGATGCACGCGAGCGGTTCACGTCAGCGCTACGTGGGATGCCGGATCTCCTACGGGCGATCGTACACTTGGAGCTACTGGAGCGCGACCCCTGGCATCCATAGCCGAAGGAAGGTGACAGGTTGGTAAGGGGAGTACTTGTGATGATGCTAATCATACGCTAAACTAACGATGACCTATTGACAAATAAAAGAAAGGAGCGATAACCTATTCGTAAGTAGTAAGCAAATGTACTAATGAACATGAGGAGGTGTGTGGTGAGAGTGCGAAAGGGTTTACTGTTCATAGGAATGAGTGTTGTTGGCGCAATGTTAGGCGGTCAGGTATTTGCCGCCTCTTGCTCGGGTACGCCCGTTACGCTGAGATTCGCGAACTGGGCATCCGCCGAAGCAGCTACGGCCAAAGAGGTGAATCAGGTAGCTAAGGTTTTTGAGGAAGATAACCCGTGCGTCAAAATCAAAAATATTGCCCTTCCATATAACAGCATGCTTAGCCAGTTAACCATCATGGCGGTGGGCAATAACATGCCTGATGTAGTTGAGTTGTCCAGTGGCTGGCCGCAGGTACTTGCCGGCCAAGGTGCCTTGGCTAATTTGAAGGGATTTGCAAGTACATCGTTTATTTCCGAGAACTTTCCAGCGATGCTTGAAGATGGGACTTACCAGGGAAAGCTGGTGGCCGTTCCATTGTCTTTGACCCCGCACGGCTTCTGGTATAACAAGAAGCTCATGGCTGAAGCGGGATTAGACCCAAGTAATCCCCCCAGGACGATTGCCGAACTTGATCACGATATGTCTGTCATCAAGCAGAATCTTCCCGGGGTTTGGCCGCTAGGAATTATGAGCGATAAGGCCCTTTACACCACCGTTGAGAACTGGCCATGGCTTCAAGCTTTTTGCGCGACGCCGCCAATGGCGGATCATCAGTTGGGGTGGACACGCAGCTGCACTATCAAGGCCTTTGAATGGTTGCAGTCTTTGGCCAAGAAGGGGTATATCCTAGTTGGGCAGGACATCAAGGATAACCGCCAGCTGCTTTCGACCAATAAAGAGGTCTTTGAGATCGATGGACCGTATTTGCGTGGGATTATTGCTTCGATCAATCCGGAGTACAAGAGCGACAAGGCTTTTGCTGATGCCTTCGGTGTCACAACGGTTCCTGTCGGTCCAAGTGGCGTGGCGCGTACTGCCATCGACATACACTTGATTGGTATGAGTGCAACCGCCCCCCATCCCGAGGTTGCTTGGAAGTTCATCAAGTTTATGGTGGGTAGCCAAGCGTCTGTGCGCGATTTCCTGATTCCCGAAGGTGGTATTCCACCACTGAAGAGCTCCCAAACAGCCTTCAAAGCGGAATTGAGCCAGTCGTACCAACAGGCCTGGATTAAGGAGATCATTCCGACTGCGCGCCCGATTCCTTATAACCCCCTTTGGCAACAGGCGGCGAACCACATGATCGATGCGGTTCAGTTGGTTCTCAACGGGGCAAATGTGAAGACCACACTCAAAGCGCTTGAGTCGCAACTGCAGAAGGTCTACCCAACTTACAACCCTTAGCTAGGGGTGCATAGGGTCTCTGTTTAGAGCTGAAAGCGGCGAACTTGATATTTACCAACAGA
The DNA here is from genome assembly GCA_964402875.1 of uncultured bacterium. Taxonomy (GTDB): domain Bacteria; phylum Deinococcota; class Deinococci; order Deinococcales; family Marinithermaceae; genus CAYODT01. The sequence goes on from CAYODT010000012.1 coordinate 53,166, forward strand.
CATTGCATGCAATGTCTGTTGGTAAACGAACTGCCAGAACATGCAGTAAGCATACGTCTTGATATGTGCTGGAGGTAGCATATGCGCCGCTCCGATCGTATCTTTTTGGCTGTGACAATTTTGCCTGCGCTAGCAGTGATAGGGTTTGTCGTATTGTATCCTCTGGTTAGAAGCGTGGCATTCAGTTTTACAAACTATAATTTGGTTCTTAGAACAAATGCGTATGTTGGAATCTCCAATTACCGGCAGTTATTTTCTGATCCGACGCTTGTCACGGTCCTTGTAAATACTGTATGGATTGGGTTCACGAGCGTTGTGGTAGCCTTTTTGATTGGTTTTGCCCAAGCGTTGGTGCTGAATCAAGCTATCGTAGCCAGTAGCTTTTTTAGAGGTTTAGCGTTGATCCCTTGGGTAATTCCACAGATCGTAGTGGCCTACCTTTTCCGCTTCGTCTTTGATCCGTCTATCGGCGTTGTGAATGTGGTACTCAAAGACATCCATGTCATCAATCACTACTTGCCCTGGCTGGCGCTTCCCTCATCAGCGCCTTGGGCGGTGATATTGGCTTATACGTGGAACGAGGCGCCTTTCTTTATGTTGATGCTTCTAGCTGGCTTACAAGGGATACCACGCTCGTCAATGGATGCTGCGGCGATTGATGGGGCAGGACCAGTTGCCCAGTTCAGATATATTATCCTGCCAGGACTCCGAAATGTTATCGCAATAAGTACCGTTTTAATGGTGATATGGAATTTCAATAATTTTACGATTATTTGGCCGATGACGCATGGTGGTCCCGTCAATGCAACTACGACATTTGCCGTCTGGGTCTACAGGCAGGCTTTCCAGAATTTTAACATTGGCTATGCTGCGACTATCGGTGTGATTTGGCTAGTCATACTTATGACGCTGACCTTCTTTTACGTTCGCGCGGTTTCAGCTGAAGGTGAACAATGACCAAGCGCCAAAAGGTTACGAAGATAATAGTGTACCTGCTGCTCGTCGTTCTTTTGGTGTTTTCGTTGAGCCCAGCTTTATGGATATTGTCCACGTCGTTGAAAACCAGGTTGACAATATTCTCGTATCCCGCAAGAATCCTTCCGATACCTTTCAGCCTGAGAGCATATAGAGAGGTGTTGGGGGATCATCTATTCTTCAGGTACTTTGTGAACAGCTTGATTGTTAACATCGCGACTAGCTTTGTTACTATTTTTCTAGCGTTGTTTGCAGGTTACAGCTTTTCGCGGTTCAAATTCAGGGGCAACTACAGTCTTCTGTTGTTTATTCTAGCGAGTCAAATGTTTCCGTCCGCAATATTGCTGATAACTCTGTATGTACTCTTCCGACAGGTTCATATGCTCAATACCCTACCGGCTCTCATCATTTCCTATATTACGTTTGGCCTACCCTTCAGCGTCTGGATGATGAAGGGTTTTGTAGATTCGGTTCCTATCGAAGTTGAGCAGGCAGCAATGATCGACGGCTGCACCAGGGGACAGGCCTTGTTTAAGGTTGTGCTTCCGATGATGCTTCCGGGTATGATCGCGGTTGGCCTATTTAGCTTCTTAGCGGGTTGGAACGATCTTGTGTGGGCGCTTACGCTTACCTCGTCCCCGGATAAGCGACTGATTCCGCCAGGCTTTGTGTTGACCTACGTTGGCCAGTTCCAAACGTACTGGAACCAGCTTATGGCGGCGTCTGTTCTGGTCAGCCTTCCAACGATTGCTTTGTTCGTACTCTTACAGCGATATCTTGTTCAGGGGCTTACCGGTGGTGCGGTCAAGGAATAGTTGAATCGACTCCATGCCGGAGTGAGAGGCAGGTATAAGGACCCAGATGGGCAAGCTGAATATAGCGCGATTTATCAAGAAGGATGGGCGTATTCTGTGGCTCTACGGTTATGCCCCGTATGCCTTCACACCCTTGCCGGAAGGCCAGGATGCCCCAAAACCCCACGCGCACCTTCGCTG
>CAYODT010000013.1:0-54527 GCA_964402875.1 uncultured bacterium
GCCCTGAGTTCCGGGGCGGTGTTTGTCTATCTTGGGTATGGGCCGGCTCGGCGGTGCCGCCCGTAGCTGTAGGTTCTGATTGGCGGTGCTATATCCTAAATATCTTGAAGAGCAAAAGAGTTTTCCGGTGCCAAACGCATCTTTCTCGTGAACCGAGAGCTTACCCGGCGCACCGCCCCCAACGCCATAGGTGAGTTTCTTACCTCCCTATCAGGCTGCGTAACGGCAAGATTCCACCACGAATACCCTACCCACGGCTTGTGTGGCTCCGCCGGTCCGCTGTGAAGGGCAGTTGACTTTATACAAGATCGAGTCATCTTGAGTTTATGTACATTTCACAAATAGAATTATCTCCTAAGTCTTGGAATAAACATAGGGACGACCCTCTTATATCGTTCATATTCTTCACCAAATTCTCTAGTTAGTTCTTTTTCTTCCTTATGTGAGATGAGGTATAACAGTCCAACCACTGGGAGAGTAAAGAGTAGGGAGTACCATGCAGACAGCAGGAAAGAAAAGCCTATATGGGTTGATAACCAGCCGAGATGTTGTGGATGTCTAACAACAGTATAAATACCCGTGGCAACAACCTTCTCTGGCCTATGCGTTTCTGACACTTTCCGCGATAACTCTTTTACCGAATTGATTAAGAGCCATATACCCAGCAAAGCGAAAGGTATAGATACTATCAGGTGAATCAATGGAATGGAGAAATTGACAACCGGAATCGAGACCAATGTGCTTTGGAAGAGCGGAATAATAAATCTGGGTTGAGGAGAAATCCAGATTCCTAATTAGGGAGAAGAACAACAAATTGGCTGACAGGCGACTGTAAACCTCACTAATCTTCGCTCCTCTTTCCTTCCCGTACTTTTCTTGAAACTTCAAGTGTTCGACTGACAAGAAATGAATTGGTACTGCCACGATCGCGCCCAGTACACAGGTTAAAAAGAGAATGTACATTTCCACCTCCTTTCAGCTACCAAATACCTGATCGAATATGCGTTAGCCGCCCGGTAGTAATTCGGGCTTATCCGCATAAGACGCCCTACTTTTATCCCCCTGCCGGTACAATACCCCTTTAATATCGCTATGTCACTTGCAAGCTGAACTATACTCCCAGCCCAAATTCGATACTTTCCCCGGCAAATATCGCCATCCATCCCACAGGAGTAACAACCTCGATCGTGGTAGCCCGGGCGGGGACACCCGCGATTTTGTAGAGGGCAAGCCAGCTGTCCAGATGCCACCGTGGTATCCGGGCATCCTCAAGGAACTTCCGGCGGAAAGCAGCCACCTGGGGGAGTGTGTCGAGTACCGTGTGGTCCAACTGCTCCACGAAGCCGCCCACCGGGGAATTTCTGGATGTGATGCGGCGGCGTTCGATGTTATCGAGTCCCAGGTAGGCCTCTTTACGCGCTGCTCTTGCGGGAGCCAATGCTCCGGCCGTGGCGCTGCACCTGGCCGGCGATCCCGTACCACACCTGATGGAGTGAGCTGTATATATGCTGTATACGTAGTGGTGAACACGGGCAGTTGGCTTGGTGCGGAGGTCTGGACTGGCCGCGGGTGCCAAGAATAACGGCGTTCTCGATACCTGGGGTGTAGGCTGGGCTGAAGTGTTCCTGCTGCGCCTTATTGCCCTTGCGCCCCTGCTCTTCCTCTTGGCTTTGGCTACCAGGCCAAGCTCGGTGGTTATTCTACCTTTTACGGCTACTCCGAGCCTTGACTCTAGTTTGGCTCCGTTGAAACAGCTCCTACCACAGGCCCTGGCCGCCCTCCTGGAGACGCAGGGTCTCACGGCTAAGATCGTAAGCACCCTGCCGGGTAGCTTAGCCCCCGCTCAGGCCTCTGGCCTTATTGAGGCCCACCGGGCCGGGGCGGTTATCGCGGGGCAGCTTAGCGAGATTCAGGGCACTTTGGTGGTCACTGCCAGACGCTACGGACTGGTGGACGGAAGGGTAGAGCGGGTGCGCCTCGCGGTGGCCACCACTGGTACACCCTCGAACCTCCTCTCTCTAGGTACCCGCGTTCTACTCAGCCTTTTCCCACATCAGCTCTCTTCGCTGGCGCGCAGCCAAGAAAGCCTAGCCCAGCTGGTCCTGGAGCCTGGGGTCCTCTCCCTACCCGTGGGGGGTGCAGCCTCGCTGACCGTACTGGCCCTAAACGGCTCGGGGCAACCCATCCCGGGGGTACGCTTCGTTTACCAGAGCTCGAACCCCTCGGTGGCCACGGTGGACGGCTCGGGGGTGGTGAGGGCGCTTTCTCCAGGGAGAACGGCACTCTCGGCCTCGGTGATCGGGGTGAGCGGCGGAGGTAGCGGGACCGCCACCGCCCAGCTCACTGTCCTTCCGCCCTACTTGGGGCTGAGACTGGGCTACGCCGGAAGTTTTTCCGGGGTGTTCCGCGGCGGCCTGGGCTTCGGGCTGATCCTCACCCCCATTACCGGTCCTGTAACCGTGCCAAGCCTCCCTACTCCCAGCACCTCCAGCACGGGCTCAAGCCTGTTCTCACTGGTAGGGAGCTTCTTCGGTTCGATTCTTTCCGGGGGCAACCTAAGTCTGGGCCTCAGCTTCCTTGACGGGACCACCACCTTAGCCCTATTGACCTATCAGTGGAGCGGGAGCGGGTACTTGGGAACCGGGGTCTTATACCAGCCGGACGGCTCGGGCGCGACCTACGGATTGCGCCTCAGCCTGGGGGGGGATCTCACTTCCCCGGGCCGGGCCAGCCTGCCGCTCGAGGTCGACGCGAATGTACTCTTCCGTGCCCAGGGCCCGGAGGTACAGATTGGCTTGATGACCGGCCTTAACCTGTTCCAGTAGCTCTATTGGGATGTACTAGCTCTCTTACTAAAATCGGTTTGACTAATAAGTATCCAAGTATGCAGCTCTAAGCTGGGGCAAGCGTAAGTTGTTCGCGCGCTGGCTTTAGGGAAAGAGTAGCCCCGGTAGCGGGAAGGGATAGTTTGCGGTGCATGCCGGTCCGCCCGGTAGTCAAAGCGCCGCTTATTTCGATCCTTACAGGGGTTCCTTCAGGCGTCTGAGGGTTATTAGTCAAAGCCTAAACCTGGGGAGGAGATAGATTACGCCGGTCTCGTTTCTGACCGGACTCGGATTAGGTTGGCTTATTCAAAGACCGACACTTGTTGGACCCATCTGAAGGTAGTCTGCCCGTGTTATGGATTTCGAAACAAAAATATATGCTTGACTTATTATTGCGATATGATATACACTTAGTTTGTTTTCAAGACACTATCTCTTACGAAGTGTGTTGTTGAGATGTATTTGAGATATACAAGGAGGTGTAGTGGTATGAGGAAACGGTTTGGTTGGTTAGCAGCACTTCTACTCATCGGGGGGCTTGCGGGTGTCTCGGCGCAGGGTCTCACCTTCTACATGGTCTCCCACGGCGGGCCGGGGGATCCCTTCTGGAATCCGGTGATTAAAGGAGCTCAAGAGGCTGCACAGCAGCTTGGGGTTACGCTCCACTACGAAAGTCCCCAGGTCCAGGGTAACGTCGCGGGAGTGATCCAGTTGCTCAACTCATCTATTGCGGCTAGCCCTGATGGGATCGGAGTTACCGTCGACAATACACCAGGTTTTACCGCTCCCCTTCGGGAAGCTAAGCGCCTGGGTATCCCGGTGATTGCCTTCAATACTGTCCCGGGCAACGCGAACCAGGAACTTACTCCCTACTTGAGTTACGTCGGTCAGGATAACTACGTGGCCGGACAGGGAGTAGCCCGTGCTGCGGTGACGCTCTTCCACCTGACCCAAGGAGACTCGGTGGGGATCGTCAACCACCAAGCCGGGAATACATCGCTCACCTCACGTATCCAAGGTATGAAAGACGTACTGAAGCCCCTGGGGGTTCAGGTCCGGGTCCTCACTACGCCGGGTTCTAACCCTGCCCAGTCCCAATCCATCATCCAGAGCTTCCTGGTCAAATATTCCAAGACCAAAGCCATCCTTACCGTAGGTCCGCTGGGCTACACTCCGGTAGCCGCTGTTCTGAAAGCGGATGGACTGGTTGGTAAGGTAGGACTTTCTGGAATGGACCTTAACAAAGAGGGTCTCCAACTGATCCAAAGCGGTGTTATGGCCTTCACCTGGGACCAGCAGCCCTACGTCCAAGGGTATATGACCGTAGTTCTTCTCTACCTCAAAGCCAAGTACGGCTTCGACCCGCCGGCTTTCTTCAATACCGGAGTGGGCTTGATTACCAAAGCCAACATCAACCAGTGGGTCAAGATTGTTAATGAAGGAGACTGACTAAACTGAACTCAAAACCTGGGGGGGTCTTCGGGCCCCCTCAGGTTGTGGGGGGCGATGACATTATGAGCGTATGGCAGAGACTGTTCCGGGCTCCCGAGTTTACCGTGCTGCTGGCGGTCCTGGTGGTGGTCGCCGGCTTCGTGGCCGCGGCGCCGACCACTTTCCTCTCGCTACGTAACCTGGGCTCGTTTATGACTGTAGCCTCCCAGCTCGGAGTGGTGGCGGTAGGTGTGGCGATCCTGATGATCGCCGGAGAGTTCGATCTCTCGGTGGGTTCGAACTTTGTGTTCACGGGGATCACTATCGGTCTCCTCATTTCGGGAGCCCACCTACCTGCCTATTTGGCGGTCATGATCGGCCTAGCCATCGCTACAACGATCGGCCTGCTGAACGGCCTGATCACGGTATGGACGGGAATCCCCTCCTTTATCACTACCCTGGGCACATGGCTGATTTGGTACGGCCTTTCCCTGGCCATCAGTGGAGGGAGGTTCATCTACGCCCCGAACTCGGCGGAAACCTTTCGTATTCTCGGTGGTCCTTTGGGTAATCAGTTCTACACTTCGGTGCTCTGGTGGCTGCTCTTGGGGTTTTTCGGCATCGTCCTGCTGAACCGTACCCGGATCGGTAACTGGATCTTCGCGGTAGGAGGTAAGGCGGAAGCCGCGCAGGCGGTAGGGGTTCCGGTCCGCAAGGTTAAATTGTTCGCTTTCGCCCTGGCAGGCTTTACCGCCGGGGTATCGGCGGTCTTTATTCTGGGCCAGCAGGGCTCGATGAGCTCGCTTTATGGGCAGAACACCGCCCTAGAGGCGATTGCCGCTGCGGTGATCGGCGGCTGTTCGCTATTTGGGGGCGCGGGAAGCATCCTAGGAGCCATACTGGGAGCCATCTTGATGAGTATGCTCCAGAGCGGCTTGGTTCTCGCCGGAGCCCCGACGTTTTGGTACCAGACCTTTGTAGGCGCGATCATCGTGGTTGCGGTCGTTATCAACACCGCAACCGCTCGTCGGATGCGGCAGGCGAGGTGAGGATGTATAGGCTCGAGCTGCGCGAAGTAGGCAAACGCTTCGGTTCGATCGTTGCCCTGGAGAGCGTGAGCTTCGGGGTTGGACCAGGAGAAGTAGTCGGTCTTCTGGGGGACAACGGAGCGGGAAAGTCCACCACGGTCAAGATTATCTCGGGGTATCATCGGCCGAGCTCGGGCCAGGTCTACTGGGAGGGGCAGCCGGTGGAGATGGAAAGTCCCGAACAGGCGCGGAACCTGGGGATCCAGACCGTCTACCAGGACCTTGCTTTGATCGATACGCTGAGTATCGCACGGAACTTCTTTCTAGGCGCCGAGCCGACCCGGCGCCTAGGGCCCCTCCGCCTCCTGGACCTGGGGGAGATGCACCGTAGGACCTCGGACATGCTGCACGAGATCGGCATCAAGGACCTGGACCCGACCACACCGGTAGTCGATCTTTCCGGAGGGGAGCGACAGGCGGTGGCGGTGGGGAGGAGTTACTACTTTGGCGGGAAGCTGCTTATCCTTGACGAGCCTACTGCGGCTCTCTCGGTCAAACAGACGCAGCGGATCTTCGACATCGTCGAGGAGGTCAAGGCGCGCGGCACCTCGGTGATCATCATCGAGCACAATATGTTCCACGCGCACCGTTTTTCCGATCGGCTGGTGATCATACGCCACGGCCGAGTTTATGGTGACTACCTTAAAGGCGAAATCGCGGTCAGCGATCTGGAACGTATCTTGGCGGGGCTGGAAGAGGTTCCCGAACCAGGTTGAGGAGGAAGGCATGACGGTACAAGAGGAAGGCATGACGGTACAAGTAGTTCTTGCATTGGTTGGGGCGGGAAGGATGGGAAAGGTCCACGGACGGGCTCTAGCCGGCCTCGAGGGTGTTCGGGTCGCTTGGGTGGTCGATTCGGCGAGCGAGGCGGCGAAGAGCCTGGCCAAGAGTTTGGGAGCGCGAAGCACGGCGGTACTTGCAGACGCCCTGGGGGATACTGCGGTTGACGGGGTGGTGATCACCACCCCTGCCCCCACCCATGCCGAGCTCATCATAGCCGTAGCCGAGGCAGGGAAGGCCATATTCGTGGAGAAGCCCATCGCGGCCGACGTCGCCTCGGGGCTGCGGGCGGTGAACGCGGTCGAGCGCGCCGGCGTGCCCGCACAGGTGGGTTTCCAGCGCCGATATGATCCGGCTTACCTCGAGGCTCGGCTGGCCATTGCCGAGGGGCGGCTGGGACGGCCCTGGGTCTTCCGCGGAGTGGGTCGCGACCCCGGGCCGCTCCCCTTGGATTATCTCCTCACCAGCGGCGGGGTCTTTCTCGACATGGGTAGTCACGACCTGGATACGGCGCGTTGGTGGCTGGGGGAGGTCGACGAGGTCTATGCCACCGGGGGAGCTCTTGCCTATCCTGCCCTGGCCGAGCGCGGCCTCGCCGATACTGCGGTGGCGGTATTGCGCTTTCGCAACGGTGCAGTGGGCACGGTGGAGGTATCGTGGCGCAACCCTTATGGCTATGAGGTTCGCGCGGAGGCGGTAGGAGAACTTGGGCGAGTAGTCGCCGAGCAGGATCGCTACCCCGAACTTAACCTGTATGACAACAAAGGAGGGCACTTTCCCCGTCCCCAGGACTTCGAGACCCGCTTCCGCCAGTCTTATATTGCGGAAAGAGAGGCCTTCGCCGAGGGACTGCGAAAGGGGGTAGCACTCGAGCCTAGCCCGCGCGACGCGCTGGAGAGCCTGAGGCTGGCCTTAGCCGCGCAGCGATCGCTGGAGGAGGGCCGTCCGGTCAGGGTGGAGGAAGTGCAATGAAGCTCACGGTTGCTCAAGCATTGGTCCGGTTCCTGGCTGAGCAGTACAGCGAGCGAGATGGAGAAGAACGCCGGCTCATTGGTGGAGTTTGGGGTATCTTCGGCCATGGGAACGTGGCCGGGCTGGGCCAAGCCCTGGAAGAGCTCGGTGACGAGGTGGGCCTTACTACCTACCGGCCGCAGAACGAACAGGCTATGGTCCACCTGGCCGCGGCCTACGCCCGGCACCACCTTCGCCTCTCTACGCTGGCCTGTACCACCTCGATCGGTCCCGGTGCGACTAATATGCTTACCGGCGCCGCAGCAGCCACAATTAACCACCTTCCGGTGCTGTTGCTGCCCTCAGACTATTTTGCGAACCATTATCCGGACCCCGCCCTACAGCAGCTCGAGCACCCCGCTCAGTACGACTACAGTGTTAACGACGCGTTCCGGCCGGTGAGCCGGTTCTTTGCACGCATCCAACGTCCCGAGCAACTTCTCTCCGCTCTCCCCGAGGCGATGCGGGTCCTCTCCGACCCGGTGGAGACCGGCGCGGTGACCGTAGCCCTCCCCGAGGACCTGCAGACTGAGGCTTTTGACTGGCCGCCGGCCTTCTTTGCCAAGCGGGTTTACCATGTTTCCAGGCCTCTTCCCGAGCCCGAACAGCTTGCCCGGGCCGCGCAGCTGCTCACTAGGGCACAACGCCCCTTGATCGTGGTGGGGGGAGGGGTAGTCTACGCCGACGCGAGTGCGGAGCTCGACCGCCTTGCAGCCGCTTTCGGCGTACCCGCGGTCTTCTCCCAGGCGGGGAAGGGGGCTTTAGCCTGGGACCACCCCCAAAATGCGGGGCCTCTCGGGGGCAACGGCGGAAGGGCGGCCAACACTCTAGCGCGGCAGGCCGACTTTGTGCTTGCGATAGGTACCCGCTTAGGTGATTTTGTCACCGCCTCGCGTTCGATTTTCACTGAGGGAACTCAGGTCGTGGCGCTCAACCTGAATCCCCCGGATGCCGCCAAGCTGGGCGCCCTGCCGCTCATCGCCGATGCCAAACGGGGTCTGGAGGGGCTTATCCGCCTTCTCCAGGGCCTGAAGTATCGTGGTACCGAGCCTACTTACCGCCGGGAGGTGCAGCGGCGTATAACAGCTTGGCGACAAGAGGTTGGAGTCCTGCGCGAACCCCAAGGGGAGCATCTTGCGCAAACTGAGGTTATCGGCTTAGTTAACAAGGCTTTTGGAGAGGACGCAACGGTGATATGCGCGGCGGGAAGCCTGCCCGGGGATCTCCTCAGGTTATGGCGGGCGAAGGACCCGCGAGCCTACCACGTGGAATATGGCTACTCTTGTATGGGCTACGAGATCCCAGCAGGGCTCGGCGTCAAGCTAGCCGAGCCGGAGCGGGAGGTGGTGGTTTTCATTGGTGATGGGAGCTACCTGATGATGAACTCCGAGCTGGTTACCGCCGCCGTTGAAAACCTCGAATTCACCGTGATTCTCGTGGATAATCACGGCTTCGGTTCGATCTTGGGTCTACAACGCTCCGTGGGCTCCCCATCCTTCAATAATGAACTCCGTGCTCGGAACCCCCGTTCAGGCCGGCTGGATGCTCCGGTGGTGGGGGTGGACTTCGCCAAACATGCTGAGGCTATGGGGGCGAAGAGTTTCCGTGCCCGCAGCGCAGCCGAGCTCAAGGAAGCTTTAGCGCTGGCCCGTGCTGCTCGGGGAGTCCGCCTCATCGTGGTCGAAGTAGGGCCCAACCGGAGCCTGGATGGAGGGGGTTGGTGGGATGTTCCCGTTGCTGAGGTTTCTGTACAAGAGGAAGTGCGTCGGGCTCGAAAAGCTTACGACGCTGCGCGTGTGCGGCGGTTACCATTCTGGAAGCAGACGAGGTGAGTTATGCGTATTGCTACTGCACCGGTCAACTGGAACAATGAGGATCTTCCCAGCTACCGTCCCTGGACTCCCTATCCGCAGATCCTGAAAGAGATGGTCCGCGCGGGTTACCGCTTTACCGAGTGGGCCGCGAGTCTTCCCGAGGATCCCGATCGCTTGCGCGCGGACGGAGCCGGTCTGGGATTGGGATTCCTGGGGGCCTTCGTCGGGCTGGCTCTGCGCGAGCCCTCGCGGCGTGAAGCAGAGTTGGAACGAGCCATAAAACGGGCGGTTTTCCTTAAGGCGATCGGTGCTACACATCTCATCGCCGCGGATAGCGGCGATGAGAAGCGCCGGGCGCTGGCCGGGCATGTAAGCGCCCGGCAAGAAGGCCTTGACCAGGAGGGCTGGCGGAGCCTCGCCCGCGGGCTTGACGAGCTTGGGCGGCGCTTGGAGGAGCTCGGTCTAAAGCTGGTGGTCCACAATCACGTGGGCACCTACGTGGAGACCGCCGAGGAGACCGCGCGGGTTCTTGAGGAGACTGATCCGCGGTATGTAGGCTGGTGCTTGGACTGTGGCCACTTGGCCTACGGCGGGGGTGACACCCTGGCTATGCTCGAGCAATACGGGGAACGAGTCGCCTATGTCCACCTTAAGGACGTGGACGCCGATGTGCTGTCCCGCGCCCGTGGGGAGGGTTGGGGCTTTCACCAGGCTCTGCAAGCCTACGTCTTTGCTCCCTTAGGCCAAGGAATGGTGCAGGTGGAGGAGGTAGTACACCGCCTGGAGACTTTGGGGTACGCAGGCTGGGTGGTTATCGAACAGGACACGACCCCGGACGATCCCACCGCGATTGCCTCAGCCAACCGTAGTTACCTAGAGGAGGTCCTCCGTGGAGTATAAGGTTGCCCTGATCCCCGGCGACGGGATCGGTAAGGAGGTCGTACCTGAGGCGGTACGGGTGCTGGAGGCCCTGGCCGCGCGAAAGGAGTTCTCGTTCGCTTGGACCCCCTACCCTTACTCGTGCGACTACTACCTGGAACACGGGACTATGCTGCCCCAGCAAGCCTTCGCTGAGCTGGCGGGCCATGATGCGATCTTGCTCGGCGCGGTCGGTGACCCGGTACGCGTCCCCGATGCCGTTTCGCTGCGTGGATTACTTATCCCTTTGCGTCAACGCTTCGAGCTGTATGTGAGCCTACGTCCCGCACGCGCTCTGAGGGGGATTTCCACACCGCTGAAGGGCGATCCCCCCTTTGATATTCTCTTCGTTCGCGAAAATGCCGAAGGGGAGTACGCCGGGGCAGGCGGGCGATTGAGGCAGGGAACTGCGGATGAGGTTGCAGTCCAGACCTCGATCTTCACCCGAAAAGGGGTGGAGCGGGTGGTGCGCTACGCCTTCGAGTGCGCCCGTTCACGCCGTCATGAGCTTGCCAGCGCCACCAAATCCAACGCCATGCAGCATGTCTTCGTCCTTTGGGACGAAGTGGTCGAGGAAGTGGCGCTGGCCTTCCCAGAAGTTGAGGTTAGGCGCTACCATGCCGACGCCTTAGCCGCGGCTTTGGTCCGTGACCCGACTCGCTTCGATGTAGTGGTGGCTTCTAACCTTCTCGGAGATATCCTGACCGACCTAGCCGGGGCGCTCCAGGGGAGTTTGGGGCTTCCGGCAAGTGGAAACCTCAATCCAAGCCGCCGCTTTCCCTCGCTCTTTGAGCCGGTCCACGGGTCAGCTCCGGATATTGCCGGGCGGGGAATTGCCAACCCGATCGCCACCTTCTGGGCGGGGGCTCTGCTGCTCGAGCACCTGGGCGAGGCCCGGGCCGCGAGCAAGCTCCTTGAGGCGATCGAACGGGTTACGGAAAACGGTAGTCCACGTACCCCGGACCTTGGGGGGAGTTCGACGACCCGCGAGGTGACCGAGGCGGTCCTCGCTGAACTGGAGAGAGGATGAAACGCGCGGAGCTCGAGCAGCTTGCCCGCCTAAGTCGCTTCCTGGTGGCCAAGACGGTTCACGAGAGTGGGGCGGGCCATGTTGGTGGGTCTTTGTCTGCGATCGAACTTCTTATAGCCCTCTACTTCGGTGTGATGCGGATACGGCCGGAACAACCGGACTGGCCGGAACGCGACCACTTCGTCCTCTCCAAGGGCCATGCCGCGGTGGGCTTCTACACTATCCTGGCGCTGCGGGGGTTCTTCCCGGTATCCGAGCTCGCTACCTTCGACCATGGTGGCTCAAGGTTGCAAGGTCACCCGGATATGACCCTCTTACCCGGCCTTGACGCCTCCACCGGTTCGCTCGGCCAAGGCCTCTCCTTCGGACTCGGCTTGGCTCTTGCCGCACGTACTCTGGACAAAGTCTTCCACACCTTCGTCCTCCTGGGCGACGGCGAGTTGCAGGAAGGTATGGTTTGGGAGGCGGTCCACGTCGCCCGGCGTTACCGCCTCGGCCGCCTCACCGCGATTGTCGACTGGAATGGCCTCCAGCAGTACGGGTGGCCGGGAAGTGGGCGCGGAGACCGGGCCGATCCATGGGAAAACTTCTCACCTTCAAGGCTCTTCGAAGCCTTTGGCTGGCGGGTGGAGGAGATCGATGGTCACGACTTTGACGCGATTCTCCCCTCGCTGCAACGGGCTAAGGAACAGCCCCAAGAAGCGCCCCCCACCGCGCTGATCGTCCGAACCGTGAAGGGTAAAGGCCTCTCCTTCACCGAGGGTCGGCATGCTTGGCATTCGCGCGTACCCACCGCGGAGGATGTGGCGCGGGCTCGCGAGGAACTGGGGGTTTCGTTCGAGGAGGTGGGGGAATGAAGGCCATGCGTGTTGCTTGGGGTGAGACGTTGGCCGAGCTCGCCGGAGAATATCCTGAACTTGTGGTCCTCGACGGGGATCTGGCGAACTCTACCCGCGCGGATCTATTCGACGCGGCCTACCCCGACCGTTTCTTCGAGATGGGGATCGCGGAGCAGAACCTGGTGGGAGCTGCTGCGGGGATGGCCCATACCGGCCTGATCCCCTGGCTTTCCTCGTTTGCGGTCTTCTTCACCCACCGCGCTGCGGATCCGTTACGGATGTTGGTTGCGCAGACGCGGGCCAACGTGAAGATCGGGGCCGCTTACGCCGGCCTCCTTACCGGCTACACGGGGAAGACCCATCAGGATGTAGAGGATCTGGCCATCATGCGGGCTATGCCGGGGATGACGGTCCTGGCCCCGGCGGATGCTGCGGAGTGCCGGGCGATGACCCGCTGGGCTACGGCCTACCAAGGGCCGGTTTACCTGCGGCTCACCCGTGATCCCAGTCCCGAGGTATTTCCCGAGGGACAGGCCTTTATCCCGGGAGAGCCGGTGATGGTCCGGCCCGAAGGGAAGGTGGCCTTGGTATCGACGGGGACGCAGACTTCGCGAGCCCTATCCGCCGCACGAGAGCTCGCGGAGCGAGGTATTGAGGTTCGTGTTGTTCACGTGGGCTCGCTGAAGCCACTGAAGCCGCAGGCTGTAGGTGAGGTATTAGCTGGGGTCGAGCTGGTGGTCAGCGTGGAAGAGCACAGTGTATATGGTGGTCTCGGCGGGGCGCTGGCCGAGATACTCAGTGAACTCTCTCCCAAGCGGCTGGTAAGGCTTGGGATCCAGGATCACTTCGGTGAATCGGGGGACAATGATTACCTGCTCGAGCGATACGGGTTGAGTCCCGCTCGCCTGGCCGAGCGGGTCGAGGAGGAGGTGGCGCGATGGAAACGATAGGGGTAGCGCTATTGGGTGCAGGGAGAATGGGAAAGATCCATGCAATGCACCTCGCAGCTTTTCCCGGGGTACGTGTGGTGGTGGTTGCCGACCCTTCCCGCGAGGCCGCGGAGGAGGCTGCGAGGCTCGCCCGGGCCGAACAGGTTGTCTCCGGGGCGGAGGAGGCCATCGGTCTTCCGGGTGTGGAAGCGGTGGTAATTGTTTCACCCACCCCCACCCACGCCGCTTACCTGACCCTGGCCGCTCGGCTGGGGAAGCCGGTATTTTGCGAAAAGCCCGTAGCTCTTTCTTTGGACGAGACCCGTTCTGCGCTGGCCGAGATCCAATCGCGCAATATTCCCTTTCAGATTGGATTCCAACGTCGCTTCGACCCGGGCTATGCCGAGGCCCGGAGGCGGATTGAAGCTGGAGAGATCGGCGTCGTGGAGCAGTTCCACTCGGTGGGTCGTGATCCCTCTCTTCCTCCACTGGACTATCTGAAGGTCTCGGGGGGCATCTTTCTCGACCAAGCGGTTCATGAGTTAGATCTCGCACGCTTCCTCGTTGGCGAGATTGACGAAGTAAATGCGTGGGGAGCGGTGCTGGTCGAACCCGCCATTGCCCAGTTTAAGGACGTAGATACTGCCACGACCCTGCTACGCTTCACCCAGGGTGCCCTTGGGGTGATCGAGAACTCTCGCCGCGCGGTCTACGGCTACGACATCCGCACTGAGATCTTCGGCTCCAAGGGGAAGCTGGTGGTGGAGGCTTTAGCCAAGACGCCCATACGGCGGTTCGGACAGGAAGGGGTCAGCTTCGATCATTACGCCTTCTTTACCGACCGCTTTCTAGAGGCGGCTCGCCTTGAACTCCTAGCTTTCTTCCGAGCCCTGCGTGAGGATCGGGCTCCGGTGCCGGGCTCCGAGGATGCTCTTGCGGCGCTTCGCCTGGCCCTTGCCGCCACACGCAGCTTGCGCGAGGGTCGCGCTGTCCACGTTGGGGAGGTATAAGGTGAGCCGGTCGCTGATTCACGAGGATAAGGGTGCCGGGGTGCGCGTAGGGATAACCCCCAGTAAGGCTGGGTGGCGGTATCTAAGCTTTGAGGTTATCCACCTAAATGGAGAGACCTATTCGGTCGAGCTCGATGGTCGCGAGGCGGCGCTGGTGCCGCTGGAGGGAGAGGCCGAGGTGGCCTTTGCGGGTGAACGCGCTGTCCTGCGGCGTGAGGGGGTCTTTAACGAGCTCCCCACCCTCGTCTATCTTCCCCCGGGCGTCCGCGCCGAGGTTCGTACCCAGGGTGTGTTCACCTTCGCTTTGGGAAGCGCTCCCGCCGATGGCCGCTATCCCCCCCGCCTCATCCACCCCGAAGAGATGCATGTTGAGCTTCGCGGTGGGGCTAATGCGCTTCGCCAAGTTACCCATCTTATTTCCCCGCCCTTGCCTGCGGAACGACTCCTGATCTACGAGGTCTATACCCCCAGCGGTTCCTGGTCGGGTTGGCCCCCCCACCGCCACGACCGCGAGCTGAATTCCCCGTACCTGGAGGAGACCTACTACTATAGAATCACGCCCGGAGATGGGCGGGCCATCCACCGCAACTACAGTGGTGATGACCGCCTCGACGAGCTCCTGCTCGTTCGAGATGGGGATCTGGTTCTTGTTCCTGAGGGATACCATCCGGTGGTAGCCCTTCCAGGTTCGAACGTCTATTACCTCAACTACCTTGCGGGGGAATTACAGGATGGGGCGCGGGCTACGCCCCCCGTTGACGATCCGGCGTGGGCTTGGATGCGCCGGGACTGGGAGGGCCGGCGCATCACCCTCCCTATTGGGAGTAACGATACGTGAGAGTGGAAGAGCGGCAGAGCCGGGTTCTAGAGCTCCTGGAGCAGGGGGGGGCGCTGCGGGTTGACCAGCTTGCCGAGCGTTTTGGCGTCACCCAGGTCACGGTACGCAAGGACCTGACGGTGTTGGAAGAGCGCGGCCTGCTTCAGCGCACCCATGGAGGAGCGGTTCACGCCCCCAGGGCGCTCTACAACCCCTCTTTCCGAGAGAAATCACACCTGCACCGACATGAGAAGCAAGCTATCGCCAGGGCGGCGGCCGCCGTAATTGAAGAGGGAGATACGATCCTCCTCGATGCCGGGAGCACCATATTGGAACTCGCCCGGTTGCTCAAACGGCGGTTCCGGTCGCTCTACGTGCTGACCAACTCGCTTCCGGTGACGCTCGAGCTTGCCGAGACACGGTTCGAAGTGCTCCTTCCAGGTGGGAATTTGCGCGCGCGGAGCCTGGCGCTCATCGGCCCGGTTACTGAGCAGATCCTGGAGGTTTATCATGCGGATAAGGCCTTCCTTGGAGCCACCGGGGTAGCCCTAGAACATGGCTACTCGACTCCAAACCCCCTAGGGGCGCGCACTAAACGGGCCATGCTCAAAGCTTCGAGCCAGGCCTATGTCCTGGTGGATTCCAGTAAACTGGGCCATCCCACGTTGGCGCGCTTCGCCCGTCTTGAGGAGATTCACCAGCTTTTTACGAGTGCTAAGGCCCCTAGTGAGTTCCTTGAGGGACTCACGCAAAAGGGGTGTGCTTACACCGCAGTGGAATTAGAGGAGGTACAAGATGACTGAATTGCCTGTTTTAGCCTATATCTCCGGGAATTGGCGACGGACATCCTCGAGTTTCGAAGTCCGCAGTCCCTACGATGGTTCGCTGGTTGCCGAGGTCGCAGACTGCGGCGAAGCCGAGGCTGTGGAGGCCCTTACCGCAGCGCTGGAGGCCTTTTCTACCTGGAGGGTGAAGACGGCCTACGAGCGGGCCGAGCTGCTGCGACGCTGGTACGTGCTAATCCTTGCTCGCGAGGAAGAACTAGCCAAGCTCATGGCTCGGGAGATGGGGAAGCCCATCCGGGAAGGAAGGGGCGAGGTACGCTACGCTGCCTCCTTCGTCGAGTGGTATGCCGAAGAGATCAAGCGGATCTACGGGGAGACCGTACCATCGCAGTTTCCCCACAAGAGGATTCTGGTGCGCTATGAACCCCTTGGGGTGGTCTACGGTATAACCCCATGGAATTTCCCTGCGGCTATGGTTACACGCAAGGTTGCCCCGGCTTTGGCGGCTGGCTGTACCTTTATTCTTAAGCCTGCAGAAGAGAGCCCCCTCACTGCACTCTTCCTGGCCCGCCTGTGGGAGGAAGTTGGTGGGCCTCCGGGTACCTTCCAGGTGCTGCCCGCGCGCGACCCCATTCCTGTCTCGAAGGTCTTCCTGGACGACCAGCGGGTACGTAAGCTGACCTTTACCGGATCGACCGAGGTGGGCCGCAAGCTCTACCAGCAGGCTGCGAGAACGCTCAAGCGGGTTTCTCTTGAGCTGGGCGGAGGAGCACCCTTTTTGGTCTTCGAGGACGCCGACCTGGATAAGGCCGTTCAGGAGGCGATTACAGCGAAGTTTAGAAATATCGGCCAGTCGTGTGTAGCGGCCAATCGGCTCTATGTCTCACGTTCAATTATCGAGCAGTTCATTCGCCGTTATGCCGAGCAAGCCGAGGCCCTGCCTGCCGGAAATCCCCTCGACGAAGACACCCGGATTGGCCCCCTGGTCAACCAAGCGGCACTGGAAAAGGTGCGTGCCCATGTCAGCGATGCGCTTGCCCGGGGGGCTAAACTGGTCACTGGTGGCGGTTCGGAGGGATTACTCTTTATGCCGACGGTCCTCACCGAAGTCGACCCCGCCTCCCGGGTCCTATTCGAGGAAACCTTCGGCCCGGTTGCTCCGATCGTCTCCTTCGATCAAGAGGATCAGGCCGTAGCCCTGGCCAACCATAGTCGCTCCGGGCTTGCCGCCTACCTCTGGACGCGAGATTTGTCGCGGGCGTTTCGCGTTTCGGAGGCTCTGGAATATGGCATCGTGGGCGTGAACGATGGTGTCCCCTCCACCGCGCAGGCTCCCTTTGGCGGAGTCAAAGACTCTGGGCTGGGGCGTGAAGGAGGGCGTTGGGGCCTTGAAGAGTACCTGGAGACTAAATTCATCTCGATAGCGCTCTATTAGTGCGGCCGTACAAGGCTGAGACTGGCGTCTCAGACTGGAATAATAGGGTTCGGCGGCTGGTTATGGGCCCTGGAGATAAAGGTAAAGCGTGTCTGTCGCTTCGGTGAGTGTCGGTTGCCAGACCGGGGGTATGGAGGCTGTGTGGGTTTGTTGCTATGATCGGGGTATTTAGGGACAAAGAAGCTAAGGCCTGGGCGGTCGAGAGTGAATACCTGGCGGGGTTCCTGTTGCCCCGATCCGAGGTGATGACCTTCTGGTGAGCTGTGTGCATGGATAGTGTAAGCATGGTTCTGTGGTAGGCGTGGTACCGGCAGTAAACCGGCTGGAAATAGAGAGAACCAACATGATCCTAAGCAGTTAGAGGAGCCCATCTATTCGACTCCTTTTAATACACAACTCGCTTTTGGGATCTCCCGACCCGGCAACTCTATGACTGAATTATTGTGTGTTCCACGAAGGTAAGTAGTGAAATTATTTTAGGAAGATGGGGAGAGTAGCCTGATTGAGGTTCACTCTGGACCGAGTCAAGGGAGAAACACCTTACCCCCACCCGTCTCCTCACGCCGACAACACCCCGGCGCTAAAAAGCGCCAGCGCTGGCAGGTAGGCCCACCAAGCGAAGTGGGGAGGTACGCTGGTCAGGAATACGCTAAGCAGCGCAGCTCCCCCAACAAGAATCATGCCTGATGTGTAAATAACCCAACCCCGGTGGGGTCTTATAGCCGGTTGCATCCAACGAATACCACCAATAACCAGGACAAGAGCGATCAGGACCGGTGCAAGAACAGGTCCCCACCACGGGGAAGGAATCAGAAACAGCAGGTCCCAATTTAGCAAGCTCCCAGGCCAGCCGGTAAACACATTCATGAAAACGTAGTAGCTAAGGTCCCAGATACCGAAGACGAAGGCGAATGCGCCTAATCGCCCCCTCCAGCTACGACCGAAGAGCAGGGCCGCCATCAGGATCATCACGATAGTAGCTGTCTCGCGGCTAAGCTCGACCGGCCTCAGTGAGAGCCAGGTAAGGCCTTGGGGCACTGCTTCCCCTCCGAAACCCACACTCAGGAGCCTCCTCAGATAGATAACCGTGGCTGCCTCGAAGAGTCCCATGGCGGCGGCGTAGACCAAGAGCGCCAGTAGCTTAGTGCGGTTCATACTATTAAGCTAAGGGGCCAGGCGGCAGTTTATGGGGTATTACCCTTGCTGTAACCTACATAGGCAGGCTAAGATAGCCCTTACTCGCCGCCAGCTCATCCTCTGAGTGTGTGTTGTGGGAGTAGTAATCACCCACAACAAAGATAATTCCACCCCACCGTAGGTATCCGGCTGCAAGATCAGCAGACTCCTCTTGGTGGTAAATGATTGTTGTGGAGGTTATCCTGCCGATCCACTTACGCCCATCCCCTGCTCAGTACCCCAGACCAGATAGATAGGATAATATCGTATGAGCAAACGTTCGTTGGCGGCTGCTTACAAACCTCCTGTCCATGTAGGACATAATCCAGCAAACATACCACTTCAGATCATACTAAAGGATTATATAAATTAAGAAGGGTGGGGTATTGAATGGCGAGCAGGTATATGGTGGGCGGTAGCTGCTGTTGTGTTGGCCGCAGTTAGCCTGGGAGCGTTTCTCCCGGCTAGTTCCCATGCACGAAGCAATGGCATGTCCGAACCCTCCATCCCGCTGGGAGCGATGCTGGCGAGCTGGCAGACGGACGGAGCTGGTGGGCGAAGCGTATCGTAGCTTACCGAGGGCTTCATATCGGGGTCGGAACTGGGGCTGATGATCTGCGACATGAACTGCGAGGCCGATGCCCTGACCCTCAGCCATTGTTATAACCGCATTCGGGTTGCAGGGGGTATTGTTGTGGTCGTCCTCACGCACAACATGCGGTTTTATCCCTGCTTGATGCTCGGCCAGCGGATCCTGTTGAAGCCACTGGTTGATGGGTGGGTTACAGATATTGTGCGGGGGCAGGGTGCTCATGGAGTCCGGGGACATGCTGGTTATTGGTCTTTGGCCCGCCAGCAATAATCGGCATCGCGTAGGTACGGGGTAGGTGTATTTGAACTTAACTTGTAGATCCGAAGCCTCAGGTGGTAATTGAGGATAAGGGCTTGACCGGCACGGGGGGGTGCGATATGATCTAGCTTAGAGAAGAAAGGCGTCAATGTCGTAAATTCGTTATTTTTAGTTTTCATTTGTGGTTAAACGTTTAACCTACACTGACAAGTGTAGTAAAGGGAAGGGGTATTTGGGGAATGAGAGGGCTTCGTGATGTTGCTAAAACTGCGGGGGTTTCCATAGCCACGGCTTCGCACGTTTTGAACGGTACAAAAGCCGTTCGTCCTCAAGTAGCAGAGCGGGTTCTTTCGGTAGCACAGAGTCTTGGGTATCATCTGAACCGAACGGGCCGCACCCTCCGAACGGGCCGTAGTCATACCGTAGGGCTTCTGGTGCCAGACTTGACCAACCCTTTCTTCCCTCAGTTCGCTCAAGCTGTTGCGAGAGCCACACATGAACTCGGTTACGCTTTGTTACTCTTCGACTCCGGAAACGACCCTGCTATCGAGGCCACAGCGTTAGATTTGCTTGCTGAGTACCGGGTTGATGGGGCTATCTGGATTCCTACGGGGACCCAAGCTCCCTTCGTACCACCCTTTCCTTTGGTGGTGGTGGATCGCCCTCTTGACGGTATTACAGATGCTGACCTGATTCAGGCTGATCATGAAGGCGGCGGTACTTTACTGGCGGCGTATGCCACTCGTCTGGGGCACGAATACGTTGGCCTGCTATCCGGGCCTCAGAGCTTAGCAAGTGCGCGACAGAGACGACGTGGTTTCATCACCGAGGCTACTGGGCGGCTTAACGTCGTTTGGGAGGCTGAGGTTCCATTCTCTGTTGAGCTTTCCCGGGAGGCTGAGGCGAAGATTGCTGAGGGGGGGGTTAGTTTGATCGCTGCAGCTAACGATATGGTAGCCATAGGAGCATTACGTGTGCTGAAGCACGTAGGTAAGAGGGTGCCCGAGGATGTGTCGGTGCTAGGGTTTGATGATATTCCGTGGGCCTCACTGGTTAATCCGCCGTTGACGACTGTTCGCCAATCGCTGGCGGGACTCGGAAAAGTTGCCGTACACAAACTCGTTAGCCGCCTGGAAAACCCTAGCCGTCCGCCCGAACGGGTTGTCTTAGCCGTAGAGCTTGAGGAGAGGGCCTCTGCACGTGAGGTGACGCGGTGATTGTAGTCGTGGGGAGCCTGAACATGGATCTGATAGTCCAGGTTGATCACCAACCAAAGCCGGGGGAGACAGCACTGGGGTCTGATTATGTGCTCCTTCCTGGAGGCAAAGGAGGCAATCAAGCTGTGGCGGCAGCCCGTGCCGGTGGCCAAGTACGCATGGTGGCACGTGTGGGCCGAGACTCATTCGGGCATACGTTACGGAATTCTCTCAGGGAAGCCAGCATCGATATAGCTGGGGTTCGAGAAGGGCAGCGACCGAGTGGCGTGGCTCTGATCAGTGTAAGCGCTGATGGCGAAAACCGCGTGATCGTCTCTCCGGGGGTTAACTCGGAGCTCGTACCCCAGGATTTAGACCCATATCTTTTCCGAGATGCGAGCGCGGTCCTTATACAGCTCGAGATTCCTCGGGAAACTGTTCGCGCGGCAGTACGTTTGGGGCGGGCGGTGGGCGCACAGGTTGTCCTCAACGCTGCCCCTGCAAGAGCAGTTGCGCCCCGAGACTTAGAGGGGGTTGATGTCGTAGTAGTAAATGAGGTGGAAGCACGACAAATTATAGGCCTAACCCTATCCAACCCAGTAGAAGGTAGAGAGGCCGTCAGGCGCTTGGCTGAGTGGGTACCTTATGCGGTGGTGACGCTTGGAGCACAAGGGCTAGTCTTCGCTTTACCAGGTGGGAGTGGGGTGGTGCCCGCGTTCCCTGCTCGGGTTGTGGATACAACTGGTGCAGGAGATGCTTTTGTTGGGGTGACATCCCAGGCCCTGGCCGAAGGGCGAGGCTTTGAAGAAGCGTTGCTATGGGGTAGTGCGGCTGGTGCTCTGGCCTCAGAGCGGTCGGGAGCACAGCCGTCCTTTCCTGGTCGGGAAGAGATACTCGCATTGTGTAGAGCGGGGGCTGATCAATGAAGAAGGGCGGTGTGCTACATCCTGAACTTGCGGGGTATTTGGCAAGACTGGGGCATGGTGACCGCATACTTATCGCCGACGCTGGCCTGCCAATACCATCCTCTATACCGAGAGTAGATCTAGCATTCTATCCCGGTAAGCCTTCTTTCTTTGATGTATTTGTGGCAATTATGGAAGAGAATAAGTTTCAAGAGATCATAATGACCAGGGAAACTAGCGATAAATCACCCCGTTTTTCGAGTCAATTGAATGCTGAGGTCAACAGGATCTTTGGCAATGATTATCGGGGAAATATTGTAAAAGTGAGCCATACAGAGCTCAAAGCAATGTCTTCATCGGTGTATTTCGCTGTACGGACGGGTGAGTTTACTCCATACGCCAACGTAATCCTGACTAGTGGAGTGGCGTTTTGATATTGGGTATAGGGGGCAAGGACCCCTTTAACCAAAAAGGGAGGTAGGCATGAAAAAGGAGAAGTTCATGAAAAGACTGTTACGTAATCTCTATAGGCCGATCTTAGTGGCGTTGCTGGCGTTAATAGGTATGGCGGCAATGCCGTCATACGCTCAGGGTAAGACTTACACGTTTGCCCTGCTGCTCTCGACGCTGAATAACCCGTATTTCGTGACTATGAAAGACTCAGCCGAGCAAGAGGCCAGCCTGCTGGGTGTACATTTGATAGTTCTGGATGGGAAGAATTCGTCGTCTACTCAGATTAACCAGATAGAAACCATGATCGCTCGCAAAGTTGATATGCTTCTGGTGAATCCGACCGACGCCGGCGCGGTGGTTCCTGCCATAAAACAGGCCAATGCGGCGGGTATACCGGTGGTATTCTTGGATAGGAAGGCAAATGGCGGGAAAAGCTTGGCCTTCTTTGCGTCTGACAATGTAGAAGCGGGACGGACTGCCTGCAACTATATAGCGCAAAGACTGAAGGGGCAAGGAGACATAGTTGTATTAACAGGGGTACCCGGTGCTTCTGCGACTAATGAGCGTACTAAAGGTTGCCAGTCTGTATTGGCTAAGAATCCGGGCATCAAGGTGGTTGCCGAGCAAACGGCTAACTTTGATCGTGCACAGGCCTTGAACGTAATGCAAAATATATTGACGGCCCACCCTAGCGGGGTGGAAGCGCTGTTTGCCGAGAATGACGAAATGGCCTTAGGCGCCTTGCAGTCCGTAAAGGCGGCTGGCCGTCTTAGCCAGATGTTCATTGTAAGCATTGATGGCACACCTGATGGCGTAGCGGCGGTAAAAGCCGGTGGGATTGCCCTCGACGTTGGCCAGCAACCAGCCCTGATGAGTAAATTGGGCATAGCAGCGGGACTCAATTACCTGAAGACCGGTACATTGTTCATCCCCACCCCGCTCCACCTCTTCTACGCTAAATAGCCATGAATGATGCCCCCCTCCTCACCCTACGGGAAGTAAAGAAGAACTTCGGATCGGTCAGCGTGCTCAAGGGTATTGATCTGGAGGTTTATCCTGGAGAAGTTGTCGGGATTTTGGGAGACAATGGAGCCGGGAAATCAACCTTGATCAAGATTATCTCAGGCGTTCATTCACCTAGTTATGGCGATATGTATGTTATGGGCAAAAAGATTACCTCTTTTAGCCCTGAGAACGCCAGAAATATGGGAATTGAGACGATTTATCAGGATTTGGCATTAGCAGGTAACCTAAACGTCACCGATAATATATTTCTTGGGCGAGAGCTAAAGAGGCGCTTCCTTGGGGTCCTGCGCCACTTGGACCGTAGGCGCATGTACGAGGAGGGGGGCAAGGCTCTGAGCCGCCTTGGTATACGTATTGACAGTCTGATGTCAAAGGTGGAGAACCTCTCGGGTGGCCAGCAACAAGCAGTTGCCATAGCTAGGGCACTTTATTGGAAAGCACGCCTGGTTATTATGGACGAGCCTACAGCGGCCCTAGCGGTTGCGGAGCATGATGAGGTGCTTCAACTTGTCCGAGGCCTTGCTAACCTTGGCGTAGCCGTCATACTTATAACGCATACGCTTACAGATGCCCTACGCGTGACCGACAGAATAGTTGTCCTGACTAGGGGTCTTAAACCACTGGAGGCACCTACTAGAGACCTTAGCAGCGAGGACATTGTAAAAGCAATGCTGGTGGGTAGAGAGGATGTAGTATGACAGGGCCGCATAAGGAGGGCAGGAGGCTACTGGAGTCGGTTACTAATAACGGTGTAGTTATTGGTTTTATCGTAATAGTTATTGTATTATCTATGGTCGCTCCGTATTTTATGACTACGCGTAACTTGTCAAACGTTCTGTTGCAGTCATCCCCCTATATCATCCTTGCCCTTGGTCAGCTAGTAGTTGTTCTTGTTGCTGGGATAGATCTATCTGTTGGGGCTATGGTTGGCCTGAGTGGAGTCATTGCAGGCTACATGATGATTCATATGGATATCCCCTGGGTTTTATCGATAATAGTCACGCTTATTCTGATTACGATCTTGGGGCTTATGCAGGGAGCGCTCATCAGTTACATGAGAATCACGGATTTCGTGGCTACACTTGCAGGATTGTCTATTTTCCGAGGTCTGACACTGGGAATAACGCACGGCTATCCGATCAATAGCCTACCGGCTTCTTTTAACTTTATAGGGCAGGGGCATATATTTGGTATACCATTCCCAGTAATTCTGGCGGCTGTTGCGTTGTTATTCGTATTGTGGTGGCTCACTAAGACCGCATCCGGGATACATCTCTATGCTATAGGGGGAAACACGATAGCAGCTTACCGCTCTGGTATAAAGGTGAGATTGCTTAGAACTTTCGCATATGGAGTCAGTGCATTGATGGCCGGTATTGCTGGAATGATCGTAGCAGCTAGATTGAGCACTGCTACCCCTACTGCTGGTACAGGATATGAGCTGACAGCTATAGCTGCGGTTGTCATCGGCGGGATCAGTCTTTTTGGAGGGAGAGGAACCGCATGGGGTGCGGTGCTGGGTGCTTTAATCATCGCTACTATCCTTAATGGATTAGTGTTGATGAACGTATCGCCATTCTATGTCCAGATGGCTGAGGGCTTCATTATCTTAGCGGCGGTACTTCTGGACAACCTGCGCTTAAGGCGTGACAGTGAGGTAAGGTAACAGTTCCTTCGGCTCGCTGATTCTGCCGGTTGTGCCCTTCGTGGCCCCCACCAGGAGGCCACATTCATATAATGTCTAGAACGTGCCGGCCTCTGCTTGTTTTCACCATCATTATCGTAGTCAGGTTCGCATAGCCCTCTTAAGCCTTAACTACTACCAGGAGATGTATATTGTCTTCAGGGCATGGGAAGCGTTTTCCAAAAAGTGGCTCGGCATATCGAAAGGAGTAAGAAGGGTCCATGTGTACCTCGATGAGACCCGCCCGCGGCCGCAGGAGGCTATCTGCTTGGGAGCTGAATCAGCTGAGGATTTCCCCCACACTGTTATCGCCGACGGGTCTCGGGCTTGGTGATGAGAAGCCTTGGGATCTACCTATTGCAATCGGATCCCATACGCACTCTTAGGGAAATCCGTGAAATGCTCTATAGCTAAGTAAAGGTCTCGTCTAGTGATGACGAGTCCATTTTCGTCGGGAGGTCTTAACATTGAGATTCGGAGCCCACGCCTTTGTCTGGACGGCGGACTGGAACAAGGAGTCCGCTGAAGCAGCTATTCGCTCTGCAGCGTCGCAGAAGCTTGACTTTATTGAGATACCCTTACTGCGGCCCGAGGAACTGGATGTCAGAACTACCGTGGCCCTGCTGCACACGTACGGCCTGTCGGTTACAGCGTCACTGGGCTTGCCTAAGACGGCGGCTCTACCCGGCAACCCCAAGGCCGCGAAGAGTTTCTTAGAGCGGGCGCTTCAGACTGCTCACGAGCTGGGGAGTCCCGTGCTCACCGGGGTGATCTACGGGACGCTCGGCGAACTGTCGGGACACCCGCCAAGTGACCGTGAGCTTGATGTTCTGGCAAAGACGTTGAGAGAGGTCGCCCATCAAGCGGATATGTTGGGTATGCGCTTGGGGATCGAGCCCGTAAACCGGTACGAGACCTACCTGGTCAACTTGGCCTCACAAGGCTTGGCTTTAATTGAGGCCATTGGGGCTACAAACGTATTCCTGCACTTGGATACCTACCATATGAACATCGAGGAGAAAGGGTTTCGCGAGCCGATCGTGCAAGCCGGCAAGCGCCTCGGCTACATACACCTCTCGGAGAGTGATAGGGGCACACCGGGTAGTGGAAACGTCCACTGGGATGATGTGTTCAATGGCCTGAAGGAGATCGGCTATCAGGGTGACTTAGTTATGGAGTCGTTTGTGGCGCTGAACCCGGATATCGCCAGGGCTACCTGTATCTGGCGTCCTGTGGCAAGTGATCCCGATCGCCTTGTTCAGGACGGCCTAAGCTTTCTCAAGGGGGAAGCCGATTTATACGGCTTGGCGTAGGTGTTCATCGAAGAGAGTTACTTAAGGGGTCTTATGGTATTGCTCCCGGGTAACTCCGGCGATATGGCATGATATACACGGTTTCAGGCAATGACGGTCTAGCCATGCGGTGATGGGGGTTGGATATAGCTCTTTGAGGTACTACTGTGGTGGCGTAACGTCCAACAGAAGGTCTCTCTAGCAAGGCATGGTTGGAACCTAAGATTCCAGATATCCCCGAATTCCGATAATTGCACCTACTGCTTATCGGTAATACCCCAGAGGAGTTCTTCAACCCAGCGGCGTGCCTGGTCTGCAGCTTCGGGGGATGCCGGACAATTATAGAACCTGTCGAGTATTGAGATCGTCTCGGGTGCCTTGGCTTTGATAACGCCGATATAGGGCTGTTACATGTCACCTGTATATGCCAGCCATCTAGCTGGTAGCTTCCCCCAGCTAGATGGCTGGCACTTGGGTCAGGCTGGGCCGAACGGCCAGTCTGAGGCCCGGCCCAATGCAGTCAGGAGAGCCTTGGCTAAGGCCTCTCCGGGCTCGGCGGAATCGCCCCGGTGGGCCTCGGTTTCCTTCTCCAACCAAGCCCCTTTCTCATCAAAGATCACGTTACGATAACCCAGCGCTAAGGCCGCGTGGATCAGCTCTCCCAGTGAGCGTGCCGAGTAGCCGGATTCGGTCAGTTCACGTGCGGTGGCAGGGGTGAACTCGGCCGAGAACCCGGCCAGGGCCACAGCTTCTCGAAGGCTACCCTCCCGTTGCTCCATAATGCCGCCCTCTCCGAAGTAATGACTGAGCAACTCGTACCAATCGCTACGCCGGGTGATGGAGCGCATGGTTTGAAAAGCTGCGTCGAGCACCGAATGGCTGTACGTCTGGTAGCGGTTTTCGTGAACCAGCAACTCTTTGCTCAGTCGTGGACGCGGCGCCGGGGTCTCGTCGGGTACTCCCACCACCAGCCCAGCCACCGGCAGTACACCGGGGGGAAGCTCGAGCAGATCCACCACTTGGTCCACCTGGTCCAGTATCCCGCCAATCCAACAGATGCCATATCCCAGGGCCTCAGCCTGCGTAGCTAGGGCGCTGCCGGCCAACACCGCGTCGATGATGGAAAAATGCTGCGCGCCCAGCGGCCAGCGGGCGAAATGACCGCCGCGTTGCTCTACAAGTTTTTGTAGGCGGTAGACGTCAGCCAGAACTATGAACACCTCGGCTGCGGTGATCAGGTGCTCCTGGCCGCCTGCCAGTTGGGCCAGCGCCTTGCGCAGCTCGGGGTCGGTGACGCGGAGCAGGCTGTACATCTGTGCGGTGGCGTCGGTAGGTGCGCGCTGTGCGGCGAAGATCATCTTGTCCAGATCCCCCTCGCGTAGCGGGACTGGTTTAAACTTGCGCACGGAAGCTCTGGCGGCGTAAAGACCTTCGAGATCTACAGGATCCATGTTCTGGATTCTACTGGCTGAGCCAGATTGACCTGGGACATCCCTAACGATCTTACGATCGGAGCATAGCAGTATAATTCTCCTTCGATGTGAGTGCTAACACGTTTAAGAGAGGAGTGCGGATGTTATGCGTATAGCGGTAGCCAAAGAGACCAGCCTGAACGAACGACGGGTGGCCCTGGTGCCTGAGGTGGTACGCCGTCTGATTAAGGACGGGCACCAGGTGCTTATTGAGAAAGGAGCTGGTGAGACAGCTTTCTTCCCGGACGAGCAGTACCGAGAAGCTGGCGCGGAGTTAGTGGCTAGTGCCAAGGAGGCTTTCTCCGGTGCGGAGTTGGTGTTGAAGGTGCAGCCGCCGGGCACTGAGGAAATCGCTGAGATGAGGTCGGGCCAGGCGGTGGCGGGGTTTATGGCTCCGCACCGTGTGATGGACCGGATCGAGGTCATGCAAAAAGCCGGCATCACTGTGTTTGCAGTGGAGCTGATTCCGCGTATATCGCGCGCTCAGAGTATGGACGCCTTGTCATCCCAGGCAACCGTAGCTGGTTACAAAGCTGCGTTGATTGCTGCCGATACCACCCACCGCTTTTTCCCCATGTTGACTACCGCTGCAGGTACGATCCGGCCTGCTAAAGTGTTGGTTCTCGGGGCCGGTGTGGCTGGCTTGATGGCGATAGCCACTGCCCGGCGCCTGGGGGCTTTGGTGGAAGCTTACGACGTACGCCGCGCGGCCGGTGAGCAAGTACGCAGCTTAGGGGCCAAGTTCCTAGAGCTACAGATTGATGCGGAGGCGGAAGGTGGCTATGCCCGCGAGCTAACCGAGCAGGAGAAAGAGCAGGAACGAGCTATGGTGGCTGCTGCAGTGGCCCAGGCCGATGCGGTCATTACTACTGCTAACATTCCCGGACGTTCTGCGCCTAGGCTGGTGAGTGCGGATATGGTGCAGGCTATGAGGCCGGGCTCGATTATTGTGGATCTGGCAGCTGAAACTGGAGGGAATTGCGAGTTGACCCAGGCCGGGCAGACGGTGAACGAGGGTGGCGTAGTAATTGCTGGGCCCCTGAACGTGCCCAGTATGCTGGCAGTACATGCTAGCGAAATGTATGCCCGCAACCTTCAGTCATTTTCGGGCTTGCTGGTGGGTGAGGGTGGGGCTTACGCTCCAGACTGGGAGGATGAGATTATCAAGGGTAGTGCCCTGATGCGTGATGGTGAGGTATTACATGGGCCGACGCTCAAGCTTCTGAAGCAAGGAGACACCGAATGATACTGGGTTTCTGGGTGGCACTCTATATCTTCCTGTTGGCTGCGTTCACCGGCTATGAGGTAATCAGCCGGGTACCGGTCATTCTGCATACTCCGCTGATGTCCGGTTCGAACTTCATTCACGGTATCGTGGTAGTGGGTGGGATGATCGTTCTGGCGCATGCGAACACCACCGCTGAGCAAATCATCGGCTTCATCGCGGTCTTCCTGGGTGCTGCCAACGTGCTAGGTGGATATACGGTAACCGAGCGGATGTTGAAGATGTTTGACCGCAAGGGGGACCGTTAATATGGAGTTCTTTATCCAGGCGGTCTATATCCTTACGGTGTTCTTTTTCATCCTAGGCCTGCGGCGGATGAGCCACCCCAAGACTGCGCGTAGTGGCGTGGTGTGGGCTGGTGTGGCTATGCTGGCGGCTGTTCTGGTCACCTTCCTGACCCCCGGCTTTTCAAACTGGTGGCTGATGCTCATTGCCTTGGCGCTTGGCGGTACTGTCGCCTATCTGGCCGCCAAGCGGGTAGCTATGACCGATATGCCCCAGATGGTGGCTATCTACAACGGTATGGGCGGCGGCGCGGCCGGTGCTATTGCGGCGGTGGAGTTGCTTCGGGGACCCGGGGGCGTAGGGCTGGCGGCGCTTTCGGTGGCCGGTGCCTTGATTGGTGCAATTTCCTTCACCGGCTCGATCATCGCCTTCTTGAAGCTACAGGGCTGGATGCGCCAACGTCCTATTACTTTCCCGGCTCAGCAGCTGGTTAATGGACTATTCTTTTTAGTGACCCTGAGCTTGGGTGTGGTCATGCTCTTCACGCAACCCGCTTGGGTAGTGATCGCCTTTTTTACACTCATGCTGATCTTTGGCGTCATGATGACGCTGCCGATCGGTGGTGCCGATATGCCGGTAGTGATTTCGCTATACAACGCTATGACCGGCATAGCTGTGGCCTTCGATGGATTTGCGCTACCTAACGCGGCTATGATTGTCGCGGGTACGGTGGTAGGCGCGGCCGGCACGCTACTTACACTGATGATGGCTAGGGCCATGAACAGGTCGTTGGGAAGTGTGTTGTTTGGTGCGTTCGGTGCTGTGGAGCAAGATGGCGAGGTGGAAGGATCGCTCAAACCCATCGAAGCCGACGACGTAGCTGCCATGATGGCCTACGCGGGTAAGGTGGTCGTGGCTCCCGGCTATGGCTTGGCTGTGGCCCAGGCACAGCACAAGGTTAAGGAGTTGATGGAGCAGCTTGAAGCCAAGGGTGTGACGGTTAAATTTGCTATCCACCCCGTGGCTGGACGCATGCCCGGCCACATGAATGTTCTGTTGGCTGAAGCCGGTGTACCCTACGACCGCTTGGTCGATATGGAGGATATTAACCCCGAGTTTGAGTCCACCGACGTAGTGCTGGTCATCGGGGCTAACGATGTAGTTAACCCTGCTGCACATCGTAAAGGAAGCCCACTCTACGGTATGCCAATCCTGGAGGTAGAGCATGCTCATAACGTGATTGTGATGAAGCGTGGTCAGGGGAAAGGTTTTGCCGGTGTGGAGAACGAGCTCTTCTACGGGGATAACGCTCATATGCTCTATGGTGATGCTCGGGAGAGTGTCGGGAAGCTGGTACAGGCGCTGAAGAGGTTCTAGAAATATGATTTGTGTGGCTGCGGATGCTAGCATCCGCAGCCACACAAAAAAGTTGTAGTTTACTGGTTTCTTTGAGCGGCGTGGACCGGAGAAGGTTTGCGCCGCTCATCCTTAGCCCCACCCTATGATCCGATTTATAGGGCTCGCTATTTTGCAGTTGTACAAGGCCCTGGAATCTTACCCTAGTAGAGACTCGATCGGCGCTGGGAATAAGTGGACGTGCTAATGCCATATGGCCCATGTCCCTGTGTGCTGTCTTTCAGGCTTCCGCAAACACTCATCTGAATGGCTGGATTATAGTATGGTATTATACCAATTACATCTTTGGCTTAGGAAGTCTCTTGCATGGGAAGGGAAAGGTTGATACACTTGGATACGTGCACCCCACCTGGGGTGGGGTAGAAAGGATTGAGAAGGTGTGGCCCCTCAAGATGAATGGTGTAAGCCGGCCCTGGGCTACTACAACGAGGAGGCCCTGGGATGTTTCGCCCATACTGCAGCAGCTCTCAGCTTTATTTAAGGTGGCTTACCTCTCGGGTCTCACTACTGCGCCGGCTGAAGAAGCCGCATGTGGCTACAGAACCCCACCTTGGTTAGCGAGGATGAATCATGGACGAAAAGGATAAGAGCGGAAACCGCCCATCGAGCGTGCATGGTACCCGGGTCGATATAGGGGAAATGCAGGAAGCTCACAACCACACTTCCCACTCTCACGAAGGTCACGGCTCTACCACCCATGAGGTCCATAGTGGACATATGGTTTCTGGGCATGGAACCGGTGGCCACGGAGGATACGATAAGCATGCTGGCCACGATCCCAACGATTTCCGTCGCCGCTTCTGGCTGAGCCTTATACTTACCTTGCCAGTTCTTTATTTTTCCTCCCAGCTGGAGGCTTGGTTCGGATACACCGCCTATTCAGTCCCTTGGTCCGCTTGGGTGGGGCCGATTTTGGGTACCGTGCTTTACTTTTACGGTGGCAGCCCCTTTCTCAGAGGATCAGTAGCTGAGTTCAAGTACCGCCGACCGGGAATGATGAGCCTGATCGCACTAGCCATTACCGTGGCTTACGCATTCAGCTTGGCGGTTTCGCTTGGTTTCCCGGGGAAGCCCTTTTTCTGGGAGCTCACTACCCTGATCGACATCATGTTGCTCGGTCACTGGCTAGAGATGAAGAGCGTGCAGCAGGCTGGCCGTGCTCTGGAAGCCCTGGCTGAACTGATACCCACCGTAACCCATCGTGTGGGGGAGGACGGGGTCAGGGATGTGTCGGTACAGGAGCTTCGCGAAGAGGACCTGATTGTAGTTTTCCCGGGTGAACAGATCCCCGCCGATGGGGTAGTGGTTGAGGGCTCGAGCAGTGTAGGCGAGGCTTTCTTGACTGGCGAGTCGAAACCGGTAACTAAAACCGTGGGCGAGGAGGTCGTGGCGGGAGCGATCAACAACGAGGGCGTGCTTAAGGTGCGGGTGCTACGTACAGGTGCGGCCACCACGCTATCCCAGATCGTTCGCCTGGTCAAGGATGCCCAGAGTGGTCGCAGCCGCTTTCAGGACTTGGCTGACCGGGCTGCTTCTTGGCTCTTTTATGTGGCCGTGGTTGCGGGCCTGTCGGCCTTCGTGATCTGGTTGATGTTGGGGGAGGGCTTCAACTTCGCGCTGGCGGTAGCGGTAACGACCTTGGTGATCGCCTGCCCCCATGCTTTGGGGCTTGCTATCCCCTTGGTGACTACTAACGCCACTGCGATGGCGGCGGGGAACGGTATCCTGGTGAAAAATCGTGAGGGCTTTGAACGGGCTTGGAACGTGCGTGTTGTAGCCTTCGACAAAACCGGTACCCTGACTGAAGGTCGCTTCGCAGTGCATCGTTTAGTAGCGAATGATGTTACCGAGGAGGAGTTACTGCGCCTGACGGCGGCCCTGGAAGCTACGAGCAGCCACCCTCTGGCCCAGGCTATTGTAGAGGCAGCTAAGGAGCGGGGAGTCGAACTGCCCGAGGTTTCCGACGCGCGGGCTGTACCTGGGCAAGGTATTGTGGGCAAGGTTGACGGAGAGACGATTTATGTGGGCCGTCCCGAGTGGCTGGAGGAGCTGTCACTGGACTTGGGCGCGCTCAAGGAAGTGCTCCTGGAAGCCGAGGGACGGGGTGAGAGCGTGATCGTAGCTTTTACCGAGAAGAAGGTGTTTGGCATTCTGGCGCTAGCCGACCAGATTCGAGAAAGTGCCCGGGAGGCCGTTAGGCAACTTTTGGCTATGGGTATACAACCGGTCATGGTGACTGGTGACGCCGAGGCGGTAGGCAAGACTGTAGCTGGGGAACTGGGTATTCAGCGTTACTTTGCCCGTGTATTACCTAAGGACAAGGCCCGTATTGTTGGCGAACTAAAGCGGCAGTTTGCTGGGAAGGGTCGAATTGCCTTCGTGGGTGATGGGATCAACGATGCCCCGGCCCTAGTTGAAGCTGATCTAGGCGTCGCAATCGGGGCGGGTACCAACGTGGCCATTGAATCTGCAGATCTCGTTTTAATGGAGAACGACCCCGTAGACGTGGTACGGGCACTTAGACTGGCGCGGGCTACCTATGGCAAGATGGTGCAGAATCTTCTGTGGGCTACCGGGTATAACGTGATAGCCATTCCCCTGGCCGCAGGTGTTGCGGCACCCATAGGAATCTTTCTTTCGCCCGCGATCGGTGCCGTTTTTATGAGCATCTCCACCATCATCGTCTCCCTTAATGCCATGTCATTGCGCCGGGTACGCCTAGATATAGAGTCCACCGTGAGGGTATCGGGATGAGCTTTATAGGAACTTTACGATCGGTTGGTCAAATGTTTCTTGGAGGTGGCATACATGAGTAATGCAAGCAGTTATGTACGAGTGGAAGGGAAGATGGATGAGATCGAGCCGCGGATCACGAAAAGGCTGGCCGACGAGGGCTTTGGTGTATTGAGCCGCATTCCCTTTCACGAGATTTTACAGGAAAAGATCGGGGCTGAAATTGAGCCCTACGTCCGTTTGGGAGTTTGCAATCCTAGTCTCGCGTACAAAGTGCTGAAAGCCGACCTGGCGGTTGGTATATTGCTTCCCTGCGCAGTATATCTGCGTAAGGTAGGCGACGAGGTCGAAGTAGGATTCCTGCGTCCCGAGCCCGCGTTTTCGCTGGTCACCGATGCAGCACCCGATGAGCTAGCCGAATTGGGTCATAAGGTGGAAGAGAGCTTGCTCAGCGCGATACGCTCCTTGGAGGCACCATTATGATGGGATTCTTTGGCCTTGGCGGATTCTTCATGCTCGCGTTTCTATTTCTGGGGATCATCGTGTTTGGAGCATTATACCGTGGGCAAATGGCCTATTCCGTACGTACTGCGAGTCTCCGCCCACAGGAGGTCTTACGTGCCCGCTACGCGCGCGGCGAACTTGACCGCGAGGCCTACTTGCGCCTGCTAGAGGATCTGGAGGGATAGTCATGGGATGTGGATCTAGCCATCGTCACCACATGCGCAGCTTTGACGTGACCGAGATGAAGGAGGAGCGGGCTCAGGAGCAAAGGCCCCCTGACCCCCTTGAGGAGCTGGCGACCCTATATGCCAAGGGCAAAATCGACCGCGATACGTTTCTTAGCTATCGTGAGCGCGCGGAAGAGGGGCGGCTCAGTCGCGTGGATATTCAGCTCTTGCGCGAAGGGAAGGCCCTTGATGTCCAGCAGGAGGATCCCGGTGTGGAGGCCGAACTCAAGGCCCTTTCAGAAGAGATTGTTGGTTTGCGAAACCAGGTTTCTGCGCTTCGGGAGGAGCGGGCTCGATTGCTCGTAGACCTTGAGCGCGCCTCGGCTAAAGCCGAAGGAGCCCTGGACTCCGGCGGTCTGGAGGTTCACAGTCTCTTTAAAGATAAGCTCGCAAAAGAAGAGCGGCTGAATCGATTGGAGTCCGAGTATACTCGCCTCAGCCAGTCGCTGGAGAAGTTAGAGCACTTGTACCGTGATCTGGAGGCTGAGCGGATTGAAGCCCGTGTGGACGTATGGGCTGAGCGCGTAGCCAGGCTAAAGGGCAAAGGGATACAAAACGAATCTGTTTGATCGTATTAGGTACTTTGGATATATGCTAGCTTCAGTGACCTCTTGTGCTGCACGAAGACCCCGAGAAAGCTCTTGGGCCAGTGCTGGAAGGCGTGAAGAACGTATACCGTGAGCGCGACAAGAGCGAAGTGGTTTCGGCCCTAGTTGGGCTACAATAGCCCGGCACATATTCCTGGATATCCATAACGGTAGTGGAGGCTTCTGAAGAAATGAAGACCAAGATCTTAGCTATGAAGGACTACCATCCAGCGCTTGGAGAGCTTGATCGCGGGGGTGATCTGGACTGGGCCTCTGAGAAATTGGGGGGCTCGGATGTAGAGAGTGAACTAGAGGCTTTGAAGAAAGGGCTCGAACAGGTACAGGCTTTGGCCCGGGGACCTCTTATTTCCAGGGGATGTGGTTCATGGTAAGGCGCTTACCTAGTGAAACCGTGACGGCGCTGCCCAAGATACCGCCGGGGGATGTTGGATATGCGGTGCTCAGTGTGGACATCCTGCATGTGCTCCTTAAGCGAAAGGAGCGAGAGTTTACCCTCATTAACGTTCATATTCCTTATACGGTGGAGATTCCTGGTACTGATCTGAGGATCCCCTACGATCAGATCGAGGCCTACCGGGGGCAGTTGCCGGAGGATAGGAATACGCCGATTGTGGCTTATTGCCGTAGCGGGCCGATGAGCAAGGTGGCCGTTGATACGCTGGCACAATTGGGTTACACTCAGGTTTACGATCTTCCAGGTGGTATGAACCTTTGGGAGGCGCAGGGCTATTCTCTGATTGACTGCTTACCTTAGTGATATTTGAAGTGGGTTTGAGTGAATCAGACGTTTGGATAATCTGGGTGGGGCTCATGCCGATCTCTACCGTAAGCCTGGTTAATTTGGGAGTGGCAGTTGGGAGAATATGCGTAGGGAATGGGACAAATGTCCTATTCCCCCCACCCAGAGGGACAGGGTATATTTCGGGTGTTGGAGTCTTGGACCTTGGGTATCAGTCAACCGGGGGTTTTGCTCCAGGGGAGGCGGTTTTAATGAAACGGTATATGTTTTTTTGGCTTGTAGGCTTAGCGGCAGCAGGTCTGGCGCTCGTTGAATTCAGTCCTATGGCAGCGCTGAGCCCTGCGCTAGCGCAGGGTGCGATAGGCGGATCTGATGTCGGGATAATGGGGCCACGCAATGCTCGCGCCGTGAGTGCTGGTTGGGGTGGTTCTGTGTGGGACTACGCTAAAGTACAGAAGTACATTGTTACTTCAGACAGCACCGGCGTAGCCGACAAGAGTGCCAATACCGTAACTTTCAGTGGACAACAGGTGACCATCGATATGGTGGCGGTAGAACCGAACTTCCCAGATACCTCCTTCGAGGTCCACGGGCTGGTAAAGCCCACCCTGGTGGTTCCGGCTAAGGCCGTGATCCACCTTAACTTGGTTAACATGGATTACGGTAGCAATATGGAGCATGGCGTATTCATTACCACCACACCGCCACCGTATCCCGTTATGGAGACACTGGCCAGTGTGCCTGTACTGGCTGGGGTGCCCATAATACCCTGGAGTAGTGCATCGGATCCTACGCAGGCCAACTTTGCTGCTCTCGGCTCTACTTTCAGCTTAGCCCCAGGAACCTACTGGTATATTTGCCCTACACCTGGGCATGCTACGGCTGGTATGTACGGCAAATTAATCGTTAAGTAATGGGGTTAGCAGACTAATCTGCGCCCCAGCCGGTTGAACCAGAGGCTCATGATCATGGTTTTTTACCCGCCCGCCCGGACAGCAGCCCGGGCGGGTAAGCTAGTAAGGGGTTGCTTTGCGTTAACGTTGCGCTCGTGGCGGGACCCAGTTCGGGGAACATAGTAGTGTATGCGTTAAGGATGTGTGTGACTAGGAGCATCGTGATGGGCCGGGGTGCTCTTGAGGATCAAGGCTTAACTAGAATAGCAGCCATAGCCATGCTACGAGGGCTCCAAGCTGACCCCAGCGCACTGAGGGGATGCTCAGCTCAATAGTGAGGCCTGGCTCGAGCAGTAAGACTTAAAAACAGATGATAAAATTAAGGCTTTCAAAAGATGGATAGGGGATTGTGGCTTGTCTTATAACTCTATGGATCTATATAAGCACTTACCCTGTAAAAGTGCAGATAGTTTGCGCCCGCCTGGGAAAGGATGAGCTTAGGGAACCGCTAGAAGACTTGGATTTTATGAAGCGTTGCGGCAGCGGGGACTGCCACTATATGAACCTGACTCTTATGTAGACTACGACATGTGAGTTTACTTGCTGTTGCTATCTTTATCCTTACCCTTACCTTGGTCATTGTGCGGCCCAGAGGCTTGGGTATCGGGTGGAGTGCTTTAGGTGGTGCGGCGCTTGCGCTTGCGAGTGGTGTCGTTACTCTTGCCGATGTACCGGTCGTCTGGCATATCGTCTGGAATGCCACCTTCACCTTTGTAGCGCTGATCATCATCTCGCTGATACTGGATGAAGCAGGTCTTTTCCTTTGGGCGGCACTGCATATTGTACGTTGGGGCGGGGGCAGAGGACGAAGGCTTTTCCTCCTCGTTATTCTGCTTGGTGCAGTGGTTTCCGCCTTCTTTGCGAACGATGGAGCGGCGCTGCTGCTCACGCCGATCGTACTCGCCATTCTACTTCGCTTGGGGTTCACGCCCGCTGCAGCCTTTGCTTTTGCCATAGGTACCGGCTTTGTGGCCGATACTACCAGCCTGCCGCTGGTGATCTCTAACTTAGTGAATATTGTCAGCGCCAATTACTTCTCTATACCCTTCGACCACTACGCCCTGGTGATGGTGCCTGTAGATCTGGCCGCGCTGGCAGCAACACTGGTGGTGCTTTGGATTGCCTTTCATCGTAGCCTGCCACCGCGATACCCTCTTGGGGGCCTTGAGTCCCCGACCCATGCTATTCGAGACTCTCTGGTCTTCCATGCAGCCTTTCCCTTACTGGGGTTGTTGTTGGTTGCCTACTTCCTCACGGCACCCCTCAGGGTACCCGTTTCTTTCGTAACCGGAATAGGCGCCCTTGGGTTACTGGCTCTGGCGGGCCGCTGGCCTTGGCGAGGCCGGGGCCGTGTAATTGTCGTGCGTAAAGTACTCAGGGAGGCTCCATGGCAGATCGTGATTTTCAGCCTGGGGATGTACTTAGTTGTTTACGGCCTGCGCAACGTGGGGCTGACTGCCTATGTTGCCCAACTCCTCGCCTGGTTGGGTGCCCACGGTCCACTGGCAGCGGCTGTCGGAACCGGCTTCCTAAGTGCCGGGCTCTCCTCGGTAATGAATAATATGCCCGGCGTGTTGGTTGGGGTGCTTGCGATTCACCAGACCGGCGGGCTCGCGCCGCTGGTGCGAGAAACCATGGTTTACGCTAATATTATCGGCAGCGACCTCGGCCCCAAGTTCACCCCTATCGGTAGTTTAGCTACACTGTTGTGGCTACATGTGCTTATGCGTAAGGGTCAGACGATTAGTTGGGGACAGTATATGAAAATAGGATTACTCTTGACCCCGCCGGTGCTGCTTGTTGCCCTGCTTATGTTGGCGGTTTGGTTGCCCGTAGTTCACTAACCGAAAGTCCTATGTGTGACCGGTGATGTCGTATAGCCGAGGTTTGTCGGGGTAGCGGGATATTCTGACTTGGCTCGGCAGGCTTGATGCCTAGATAGGTGAGGATTGTGGGGTGTTGGACTCATGATTGATAGGCTAGGCGCCTGATCATGCTGTGTATCTGAGGTGGTTGGTACTCTTGCGACAAGGCGGTCCATTTATGGGTAGGTGGGTATGGTTGGGCAGGACTATAGTCGTGACCGGGCGGGGTACCATCAGTAGGCGCAGAAACGTTGACTAAATGGCGGTAAGCGTATCCTACCCAGGGTATCTTGTGTGTGTGCTCCGAGAGACGTATGGGCTGGCTGGGTTTCTGCGGGCCCGACCCGGTTCACGTGCGAGGTGAATTATTTACCCCTATGAATACCGATTCATTCGCATCAGCATGATCTACTTGATCTACACGGCTGTTCTAGGTACGCTTTTTTATTTATGGCCTGGGCTAATCCCGTTCTTCCTCTTCTCACACGTGCACGCGGGCATGGTGGGATTCTTCGTGAACATGGTAATGGGCGTGGCGTACTGGATGATGCCTCGGCCCGGGCAACTTCGCCAAGACCGGGCCGAGGCCAGTACCTTCTTTTTACTCAACGGAGGGTTGTTGGTACGTTTGGTGATTGAGCCGCTTTCGGTGTACACGCACTCGGTGGTGTTCCATCCAATTTTGGTAGCCTCGGCTATAGCTCAGCTCTTAGCGATTTTGGTTTTTGTCTGGGCCATGAGCCGGCGCGTTCTGACTTCGGAGATGTTGCGCGAGTTGCGCAGGAAGAGGGATGAGTGATCCGGATCAAGCGGGTATACGAGCTGGTGGATGCCGATGACGGCCTGCGCATCTTGGTGGATAGGCTGTGGGCACGAGGGCTTTCAAAGGAGCGCGCCAAGGTGGACTGCTGGATGCGTGAAATCGCGCCGTCGGCCGCGCTGCGGAGGTGGTTCCAGCACGACCCGGCGCGGTACGCAGAGTTCGCAAAACGATACCGCCGGGAGCTCGAAGGTAACCCGGCGATGGCTAAACTAAAGGAGCTGAGTCGTACTGAGGTGATAACCCTACTGTATGCTGCCCGCGACCGGGAATATAACAATGCGGTAGTACTAAAAGGGGTTCTCGCTGACGTGTGAGCACCAGTTAGGTTTTTCTATTACTCCTATCTGCCCGAGGAAGCGTTCGGCTTGGCCCGGTACCTAAGGATCCGGTGGAGGCGGGGCTTGATCCGGGTGGAATAAGTGAGGTACTGATCAAGGTTTTCACTTATCGCCGCGAGTTACGCACGGTGCTCTTGGCTGAGGCGGTGTAGCGGCGGGAGGGACTGTGACTTACCAGGCGAACAGGCATGCTGCCGGCTGTTGAACGGCTGGGCGCTGCTCTGTATAGGTTGTGATCCCCAGTATCCGGTGGGATTGGCCGCTAAGGTGAAGCCCGGCACGCTTACTATAGCCCCCACTGGGGTGCTTAACGGCGGACTAGAATACGAATATGAGCCTATCTTTACGCCAGCGCCTGAACGGGGAACTTTCCCGGCTCCAGGCCGAAGGATTCCGTATTAGCTTAAAGGTCCTCGAAGCCCCCCAGGCTGCGATCACGCGCGTAGATGGTCAGGAGGTGGTGAACCTGGCCTCTAATAACTACCTTGGCTTCGCTAATCATCCTCACCTAAAGAAGCGGGCGATGGAGTTTCTGGATATCTGGGGAGCTGGTTCGGGCGCGGTGCGTACCATTGCCGGTACCTTCAGCTACCACCAGGCTTTTGAGGAGACTTTGGCGGCGTTTAAGGGGACCGAGGCGGCAATGGCCTTCCAGTCGGGATTTACCGCCAACCAGGGCGTGCTTGGCAGCCTGTTGCAACCTGGCGACGTAGTTATTTCCGACGAGTTAAACCACGCCTCAATCATCGATGGGCTGCGGCTAACCAAGGCCGACCGCCGAGTGTATAAGCATGCCGACATTTCTGATCTTGACGCTCAACTAGCTGCGGTGCGGACCGAAGGTCTTAAACTGGTGGTTACCGACGGCGTATTTAGTATGGATGGTGACGTGGCTCCACTCGACCGGATAGTGCCGGTGGCTAAGAGGCATGGGGCATTGGTCTACGTGGATGACGCCCACGGCTCGGGGGTTATGGGGGAGCTGGGTAAGGGCACTGTGCACCATTTTGGTTTTCAGGCAGATCCCGATGTGATCCAGGTAGCTACGCTCTCCAAGGCTTGGGCGGTGATGGGCGGCTACGCTGCTGGGGTAAAAGATTTACGCGAGCTGCTCATCAACCGTGCCCGGCCAATCCTCTTCTCTACCTCGTTGCCACCGGCGGTGGTAGGGGCACTTGTTGGGGCGTTCGAGTTAATTCAGCTCGAACCCCAGCGAATTGAGCGGCTTTGGGAGAACACTCACTACTTTAAGCAGGAGCTGAATCGACTGGGTTTCGATACCATGCATAGCCAGACACCCATCACCCCGGTGGCTATGGGAGAAGCGGAGGCGGCCTTCGAGGCCAGCCGTGCCTTGTTGAAGCGTGATGTCTTCGCTGTGGGTATTGGCTTCCCCACCGTACCCCGCGGTAAAGCCAGGATCCGTAATATCTTGACCGCAGACCACACCCGCCCCATGTTGGACCGGGCTTTGGTTGCCTACCAAGCTGTGGGGCGCGAGCTGGGTGTAATCCGCTGAAGATACCCCAGAGAAGGCTTGCTCTTCGCGGTAGATTGAGAGCTGGAGGCCTGGAGTGCTGAGTGAGCTCGGCGTATATACCATTAAAGATGCTGAAGACATCTACCTGGTGCCCTACTGGGCTCAGGGATTCTTCAGTATCCTAGCGAGCGGCGAGCTCGCCGTACATCTAGACGGGCCTGGCGCCCTAGGCGTCTCGCTGGCGGGTATCGTGCGCGGCCTCAAGGCCGCCGGTAAGCCGCTTCCCTTGATCCTACGATTCCCCGGTGTATTGGAGACTAGGCTGGCTGAGGTTCACCAGGCGTTTGCTTCGGCCATAGAAAAATATGGCTACCGGGGACACTATCAAGGGGTATATCCGGTCAAAGTTAACCAGCGGCGTGTGGTGGTGGAAACTCTGGTTGCGTGTGGCCAATCCCACGCTTACGGACTGGAGGCCGGTAGCAAGGCCGAGCTAGCGCTCATATTGGCACAGGACTTAGCCGAGGAGGCCTTGATTACCACTAACGGTTTCAAGGACGAAGATTTTATTCGGCTGGCGCTTGCTGGGCAGCGTATGGGCCGGCGGGTGATCATCACCCTGGAGAAGTTAGCCGAGTTACCGCGGGTGCTGCGTATTGCTCACGAGATGGGTGTAAAGCCCAAACTCGGCTTGCGCTACAAGCTGCGCGCCAGAGGAAGCGGGCCTTGGGAGGCCTCTGGTGGAGAGGGCGCCAAGTTTGGGCTGAGTGCCTCCGAGGTATTACGCATGGTCGAGACGTTGCGTGCTTCCAATGCGCTCGATAGCCTAGTGATGCTACATACTCATATTGGCTCGCAGGTCACCGATATCGGCCGCATCAAACGGGCGGTGCGCGAAGCGGCACAGACCTACGTACAGCTTCGCAAACTAGGTGTGCCACTGACCTATCTCAATCTGGGAGGCGGGATGGCAGTGGACTACGATGGCTCGAAGACCAGCTTTGCCGCCAGCGCAAATTACACTTTGCAAGAGTACGCCGAGGATTTGGTCTACGTTACCAAGGAGGTGACTGACGGACATCAGGAGCCTCACCCGACTCTGGTTACCGAGTCGGGGCGTGCTGTGACCGCTTACCACAGCCTGTTGGTATTGGAGGTTTCCGATGTCATCCGCCCGCCCGGCGAGGAACCGGCGGAGGTACCGGAGGATGCTCACGATCTGGTGCGCGACCTGCATGAGATGCTTGAGGCCGTCTCAGTGAAAAACTATCGTGAGTTGTTCCACGATGCCGCCGCCGACAAGGAGACCGTGCACACTCTCTACGACTTGGGACTGGTCAGCCTACGTGACCGTGCGCT
Organism: uncultured bacterium; assembly: GCA_964402875.1. Taxonomy (GTDB): domain Bacteria; phylum Deinococcota; class Deinococci; order Deinococcales; family Marinithermaceae; genus CAYODT01. Next base: position 41,322 of record CAYODT010000013.1, read on the forward strand.
GGCGGAGGAGCTATTCTACCAGATTGCCCGTCGTACCATGCGGGTGATTCGTGATTTGGAGTACGTACCCGAAGAGTTCGAGACCTTACCACGAATGCTTGCAGACAAGTTGATTTGTAACTTTAGTCTGTTTCAGAGCCTACCTGATGCCTGGGCCATCCAACAGTTGTTCCCCGTCGTACCGCTGAAGCGGCTTAACCAGAGGCCCACTCGCGAAGCCACGCTGGTGGATATTAGTTGCGATTCAGACGGCAAAATTGACCGCTTCATCGACCTACATGGTGTGCGCCGTACTCTGCCGGTACACGCGATCGCCGAGGGCGAGACCTATTACTTGGGCGTATTTCTCACCGGTGCCTATCAGGACGCTCTGGGTAACAGTCATAACCTATTTGGCCGGGTCGGCGAGGCTCATGTACGACTTAATGGAGAGGGCCAGGCTTACGTGGAACGTTATATACCCGGCGAGAAGGCCCGCCGGGTTATAGAGCGCATGGGTTATGAGGCTGGCGAATTGACCCGTACTCTTACTCAAAAGCTCGAGCAATCCCGGAGCCTATCCGCAGACGAACGCGAGGAGTTCCTGAGGCGCTACCAGAATGAGCTGATCGGCTATACGTATCTAGAGCGCTGATAATCACCGGATTCCGCTTCAGCGCGCCGCCGGGCTCTTTTGTGGTGATAACGCCTCGCCTATGGCTAGAGCTCGCAGGTTGATCTCCACAAACTCGGGTTTCACGCGGGATCGTAAGGCCGATCTAATCCCCGCTTCGCTGACCAGCCCGGTATGTGTCAATAGGGCACCGAGTGCAATTACATTGGCGGCTAGGGGGTTACCAAGTTCGCGCGCGGTTTCTACGATTGGTAGCACTACCGCGTCCTCCACCGGGGTTTTACGAGTTACCTCGGCATCTACCAGGCGTAGCCCACCTTCGGCCAATCCAAGCCCGTACTTAGCGTAAGCCTCGGGGGAGAGGCACAACAGTACGTCGGGCTCGATAACCTCAGGGTAGTCAATCTCCTGTTGGGCCAGAATTACTTCGGATTTAGACGCACCTAAGCGGGCCTCGGGTCCGTAGGTTTGAGTCTGGACCACGAAAAGACCATCCAGCATACCCGCTTCGGCCAGCAAAGTTCCGGCCAGCATGATGCCCTGGCCGCCGCGGCCGGTGAGCCGTACCCGCCAGCGGGGCCTAGACATGGCTGCCACCTCCGGTAAGGCGCTCGTGATAAGCCCGGCTATACTCACTCCTAATTTCCTCTCGGAAAATGCCGATAGGGCGTTTACCCACCACTACCTCCCTGGGCAGGTGTTCGAACTGGGTCAATGGTTCGGTGGTGTCGCGCTCCCAACCCAACATAGCCGTAGCATCACCAATCTTATTCATACGGCCGTAATAAGTGGGGCACTGGGTGAGGACCTCCACCATGGCGAAGCCCGGGTGCTGTACGGCTTTGGCGATGAGCTGGGGGAGCTCCAGGAAGTCGTAGGTGGTGCCGCGGGCCACAAAGCTGGCACCGGCTGCCAGGGCTAATTCGACCGTGTCAAAAGCCGGATCGGTGGTACCCAATGGGCTGGTAGTACTGAACGAGCCGATGGGAGTGGTGGGTGCAGCCTGTCCGCCGGTCATACCGTAGGTGCTGTTGTTGTAGATAATGGCTGTCAAATCAATGTTACGCCGGGCGGCATGGATGAAGTGATTACCACCTATAGCCAAGGCGTCACCGTCACCCATAGTAACTAATACCGTGAGGCTGGGATTGGTCATCTTTATACCGGTAGCAAAAGCCAGCGCACGTCCGTGGGTGGTATGCATGGCGTTGGTGTTGAAGTAGAACGGGGTGCGCCCGGAGCAGCCGATACCGCCGACCAGCACGGATTTATCCAGGTCGAGTTCCAAGTTTTTCATAGCAGTAGTGATAGCGGCGGCAATGTTGCCATGACCGCAGCCTGGGCACCAGACCGTGGGCATCACGGCCTCTCTTAGGTATGTGGAAAGATCCTGGCCTAGTCTAGGCATGTATCTCCCTCCCTTGTGATGGCACGTTGTTTGCGTTGGCGCGTACGGCTTGTGCAATTTCATCGGCCGTGAACAGATGCCCGTCGGCCCGGCCTAAAGTGTGTACCGGCGAGATGCCCGCCAGTGCGGCCCGCACCGGCCAAGCCATCTGCCCCAGATTGAGCTCCGGGATCAACACGAACCTCGCGTTCTTCCCATATTCCTGAATCAGGCGCTCAGGAAAGGGCCACAAGGTACGCAGCTCGAGCAGCCCAGCTGCAAATCCTTCGCTGCGAAGCTGGTTCACTGCCGCCCGCGCGGCTCTGGCGGTGATGCCGTAGGCCACCAACAGGAACTCGGCATCCTTAGTGCGAAGCGCTCGGTACGCAGCGATCTCGTCGATATCATTCTCGATCCGCTCGCGTATCCGGAGCAGCATGCGCTCGGACAGCGCACCATCCGAGGCCCGCGGCAGACCGCTATCTTCATGGGCTAAGCCGGTTACAACCACCCGGCCTGCCCCAAAAGACATGAACTCCTCACTCCCAAAGGGATGATCTTGCCCTGGCACGGCCTCCTTCCGTGGCCAAACCTCCACCTGCGGAATCTCGATATTCTCACGCATATGAGCCAGAGTGGCGTCTAAAAGCAGCACCACGGGTTGCCGGTAACGCTCGCTGAGATTGAAGGCCCGCACCGTGTCCAGGTAGGCATCCAACACCGAAGAAGAGCTCAGTACGATGGCGGTACGGTCCCCATGGCTCCCCCAAGCGGCCTGCATGGCGTCTCCCTGCGAGGGAAGGGTCGGTAAGCCGGTGCTGGGGCCACCACGTTGGGCATCGACGATCACACAAGGTGTTTCGGTCTGAGCCGCGTAGCCGATATGCTCCTGCATCAAGGAGAAGCCCGGCCCGGAGGTAGCGGTCATGGCCTTACCGCCCGCCCAGGTTGCTCCGATGACTGCGGCCATTGAAGCAATTTCATCCTCCATTTGAAGGAATACCCCGCCCTTTGCCGGCAACAGGCGAGCCATCCACTCCATAATCTCGCTGGCCGGAGTAATGGGATAACCAGCGTAGAAGGTGCATCCGGCGGCCATAGCACCCAGGGCCACAGCTTCATTCCCCTGTACTAGCTTCATAGTGTAGCCTCCAAGGTGGGCCGCTCTAGGATAAAAACGAAGTCCGGGCATCGCGCGACGCACAAGCCGCAGAAAATACAGCTGTTTACGTCGGTCATGAAAATCTTCTCCAGAACGTCCAGTTCCAGGATTCCAGGTGGACAGGCGTCAACACACAAGCCGCAACCCTTGCACCAGTTCTGGTTGACCAGCAGGCGGGCGGTTCCCTGAGTATATTGGACTACGGCGCTATTCATGCCACTACCTCCGATTGCTCGCCGTGTTCGGCGAACCACTCCATATCCGCTTCACTGCGACGCTCTAGATCATCCCAGTCGTGATCCACTTCCCGTTGGAGTTCCGTCAGCACCTCGGCGCTTTCATGTTGAAAGAGGTGCTTGAAGCGGGCCTGATCCTTAAGCCATGCCTGTATGGGCAACGACGGCTCGAGTGGTCGTTCGGTGATGCGGTAGTGTCCCTCAATAACCTCGTATAGTGGCCAATAGCGTGTTTCTGTCGCCAGCCGGGCAAAGCGCACGGTCTGGCTGGCCTCCGACCCCCAGCCCAGCGGACAGGTGGAAAGTACATTGATGAACGAAGGACCGGTGAGACTTGTAGCTACGGCGACCTTGTCGGATAGATCCTGCCAGTGGGAAATCGAGGCCTGGGCCACGTAGGGAATGTGGTGAGCCACGGCGATGGCGGTAAGATCCTTGCGCTCTTGTAGTTTTCCGAAGCTTTGCTTACCCGCCGGAGAAGTGGTGGTGCTGGCGGCAAAGGGTGTGGCGCTAGAACGCTGGATGCCGGTATTCATATACGCTTCGTTGTCGTAACAGACGTAGAGAAACCGGTGGCCTCGCTCTAATGCGCCGGAAAGAGCCTGTAAACCGATGTCGTAGGTGCCTCCATCCCCTCCGAAGACCACAAAGGTGGTGGGTTCATTGGGAAGGCGCCCACGTTTGACCAGAGCTTTATAGGCCGTCTCCACGCCGCTGGCGGCGGCGGCGGCGTTCTCAAAGGCTACGTGCAGCCAAGGTACCTGCCAAGTGGTGTGTGGGTAGCGGGTGGTGGCCACCTCCAGGCATCCGGTGGCGTTCATTACTACTACCGGGGTCTCGATGCTATTCAACACTGCTCGTACCACAATAGGGATACCACACCCGCGGCAGAGTGAGTGCCCACTTACGAAGCGTGTGGACGCCGTTTCGTTCTTTGCAAGTTGCTTGATGCTTGGCATTTCTCACCCCCTCAGGCCGATGAAGCGGGTCTGTTCCAGCCCCTCGGCGAAAACCAGATCGCGGAAGACCTCGGCGATCTGCTCGGGAAACAGGTCACGTCCGCCTAGACCATAGACAAGGCTGGACAAGGAGATGGTCTGATTGAACAGACTGGCGGCCACCTCGGCGAACAGTGGTGGAAATCCCCCGAAGGAGAGCGCGCGATCTAGGACGGCCACGGCACCCACTCCCGCCAGCATTTCCCGTAGGGCCGCAGATGGGAATGGCCTGAATAGACGGACCTGGACTAGGCCAACCTTTTCTCCTTTGGCGCGGAGCTCGTCTACTACGTCCTTAGCGGTGCCTGCGCTCGAGCCCATCATGACTAAGGCGCGATCGGCATCATCTAGCCGGTAACCCTCGACCGCTTGGTAGCGGCGCCCGGAATACGCCTCATAGGCCTCACCCAGGTCATCAAAGACCTGCAAGGCTGACTGCATGGCGCGGACCTGCTGTGCCTTGATTTCGAAGTAATAGTCGGGCATGGCAAAAGGCCCCTGGGTGACCACCTCGCTGGAGAGCAAGGGGTAGGGGATCTGGTAATCGCCCACGAAACGCCTTACCTCCTCGTCGGGCAGCATAGATATCGGCTCGGCGGAATGGGTGATGGTGAAACCGTCTTGTCCTACCAGAACCGGCAGCATAACCTCGGGGTGTTCGGCCAGCCGGGGAGCCATGACCATAAAGTCGTAGGCTTCTTGGGCGTTTTCAGTGAGGATCTGCACCATTCCACTGTCGCGGGCCAGCATGCTGTCGGCATGATCGCAGTGTATGTTGATTGGACCCGAGAGAGCGCGGTTGCCCACTGCCATAACTATAGGTAGACGCATGGAAGCCGCAATATAGACGATTTCGATCATCAGCGCCAAGCCCTGTGAGGCGGTGGCGGTCATGGTGCGGGCCCCGGCTTGGGCCGCGCCTACCGCGGCGCTCATAGCTGAATGCTCGGATTCGACATTGATGATTTCGGTATCGATCTCACCATCAGCCACGAACTTGGCAAAGGTCTGGATGATCGGAGTCTGTGGAGTGATGGGGTAAACCGAGACTACATCGGGGTTGATCTGGCGCATGGCATGGGCTGCGGCCTCCGCGCCGGTCAAGAGCCGCAGTTGGGTGGATAGGGGCGTTTTTGCCTTAACCGGCATCCGACTCGCCTCCGATCCGTCCGAACGGCGGTAGCACCAAAGCCTCGGCGACCATCTTGATTGCGCCGGTGGGGCAGACTTCCCGGCAGATGCCACAACCTTTACAGTAGTCATAATCGAAGCCTAAGAGGGCCTCATCCTTAATCTTGACCGCGCTGTCCGGGCAGTAGACCCAGCACAGCATACAGTTGACGCAAGTATCAAGCTGTACACTGGGCTTTTCACCCATCCGCCAACCCCCGGTGTGCGGCGGTGCTGCGCTTTGAGCCAAAACGACCCCCCCAATGGGGAGCTGGCGAGAGGATTTTAACTCACGCATGGGCTTTCCTCCGTGTATCAAGGGCTTTGTAGCCGGAACGAATAGCCCGGATACTGGCCTCTTTAGCGGCTTTGCTCAGTTTACTCATACCATCCTGCGTTGCTTGGACCAGTGTCTCCAGACTTGGTTCACTCAGCACTTGTGCGACGGCACCCAACAACACCACGTTGGCAAAGCGGGTACCCGCAGCTTCGGCCAGGCGATCGCCGGGCACGGTGATGACCTGTCCCCCGAAGCCCAGGCGTTCACCGACCCGAGAGGCTTCGGCCGGTGAGTTGATCAACAGCAGGCCATCCTCCGGTAGTCCTTTGGTGACCGGTATCTCGGCCAACAGGCTCTCGTCCAGCACTACCGCCAGACTTGGATTAGTTACCGCACAATGTAGGCGGATAGGTTTGTCGTCGATACGATCGTAGGCTTGGACCGGTGCGCCGGAGCGCTCGGGGCCGTACTCCGGGAAAGCCTGCACGTAATGCCCCTCGGCCAATAGGGCTACAGCCAGAAGTTGTGAGACGGTCTTCGCACCCTGTCCACCCCTTCCGTGCCAGCGGATCTCTTTCATCGCCCGCCGTCTCCTTTTAGCCAAGCGTCAATGCCCTTTGCGGCTAGTTTGGCCATGCGGACGGCTTCCACCACCGTACCCCCGCCGTTCACTGCGTCGCCACCGGCAAAGTAGCGCGGATTATCCGTCTGCATAGTCTGGGGGTTGACCTTCACCACGCTGCCCTGAAGTGAGAGCTCTTCAATCAGATTGAACAGGTCGATTCGCGGCTGCTGGCCAATGGCCTTGACGGCGGTATCTGCCGGGTAGACAAACTCGGTGCCTTCCACCGGTGCTGGCCGCCTACGGCCGCTGGTATCGGGCTCTCCCAGCTTCATGTAACGGCACTCTATGCCATTGAGCTTATCTTTACCAAGAAAGCGCACCGGCTGGGTGAGCCACTGAAAATGAATGCCCTCTCCTCGAGCTTCTTGGATCTCCAGGGGAAAAGCGGGCATCTCCGCCTGGGTGCGGCGGTAGAGAATGGTGACCTCCAGTGCACCCAGACGTACCGCTTCACGCGCTACGTCGATGGCGGTATTGCCCCCACCAATCACCACTACGTGCTCACCGATCTTGGGTGGAGGGCCAACCTTAAGCGCCTCGATGAAAGGCAGGGAGTCCCATACTCCGGGCAGGTCATCGTTCCCGAAGTTTGCATCGACGTCCTTGCCCATGCCTACGCCGAGGAAAATAGCGGCATAAGCTTGCTCGAGCTCTTCTACCTGGGCCTTGGTCGCAATGGGGGTTTTGAAGTCGAAGCGCACTCCCATACGCCTGATGTACTCAAACTCCGTAGGGATTGGTTCCACGTTCTGGCGGTAGGGAGCGATTGCGTACCGCACCAGCCCTCCGGGTTCATCACGGCCGTCGAATACCGTGACCTGGTATCCGAGTTGGGTCAGTTCTCCCGCTGCTACCAGGCCCGCCGGGCCCGCGCCGATTACTGCAATCTCAGCTTCACGCTTCGCTGGTGGATCGGGGCGTACCGCGAGTCCCTGCGCAAAGGCATAGTCAGTAGCGAAACGCTGCAAACGACCAATCTCCACCGGCCGGCGTCCCTCATGATTCAAGACGCAGGCCCCTTCACAGAGCATCTCGGTGGCGCAGACTCTGGCGCAGGTGCCACCTAGTAGGTTGGTGGAGAAGATCTGGTGGGCTGCTTCGGCGTCGTTGCCACGGGCGATGGCGGCCACAAACTGTGGCACCGGCACCTCTGCCGGACAGGCCACCAAACACGGAGCAGGCGCATACGGCCCGCCACACTCTAGGCAGCGGGCGGCTTCTGTGCGGGCCGTGGCCGGAGCCAGCGGCGGCTTAATTTCGGTGAAGATCCCGCCGGCGGCAGTACGCCTAGGGGACTTCATGGTTGTCTGAGCTTGTTCAAGAGCCATTTCGACCTCCCCCGTACCAGCGCGGTGGCCAGCAGCCTGACCAACTGCGTGGGTAGGTGAAGCGAACCGTGTCTTCGGCGGGAGTGAAACGATGCGAAGTAAGGAGTGTAACTTTATTTAGGGAATTAACGCTCACTTTACCACCATAAGACGTTCACTTTATGGCTATAATACGACTATTTGTACAGCACAAAATAGGTCAGGTGTCCTTGCCTAAACGAGTATCATGGACGGTTCCGCTTGGTGGTCGAGGCCGCGTGTCATACTGAAAGTGCATTGGCCGAAAGAGGTTAGGGGTAGGATGTGCACGAGCGAACGAGACCGGTATCCACGCAATTAATCCAGGTTAGCCGGGCTGAGGAATCCTGGAATGAGTTCAGGCGACGGGTTGAGCTGGTCTTGTTGCTGCTGGGGGTCATTGCGGTGCTCCTGGCGCGCTGGCTAGAGCTAAATGCTCATCAGCCCGCGCCGATCGACAGGATCGCCTTGCCCGCTTTAGCCTTGATTTTTTTGGCTATGGCGCTACTGCTGGGGTTTGGACCAAGGTACCTGGGGAACCACCGTGCCGTCGGCCTGTCTAGTGCGATTGCCTATGCAGCTCTCACGATTTACGCCCTCTTCTCGCTGTCCTACCAACTGCGGGTGTATCTGCCTAGATTCGATTCTCTGAGCGAGGCCACCTACTGGTTTGGGGTCTTGTACCTGTTGGCCTTTGTGAACTGGGACTTCCACCGGGCGCTCTTCATTACCGGGGCCACTTACGTGGGCATGCTGATCTTAGGGTTGGTCTACGCGCCCTCAGGACTGGGTAAGAGTGGCGATCTCAATGCCGTAGGGTTTGTAATTCAGTTTTATTTGTCCGGCCTAGTGCAGATTGGGATGCTCTACATGTTTGCTCGGATCAAGCAGCACTATGGCGAAATGCGAGCGTTGGCTCATATGGACTACCTGACCGGATTGCCCAACCGTCGTCTGGCTCAGGAATTGCTCGAGCGGGAGTTTGAACGCGCCCATAGGTATGGCCGCCCATTGTCGCTGATCATGTTCGACCTGGACCACTTCAAGCATGTAAACGATAGGTACGGTCACGAAGCGGGGGACTTACTGCTGTGTGAGGTGGCCCGCCTGGTAGCGGGACGGATGCGCAGCCGGATGGATACGTTGGTGCGTTGGGGTGGGGAGGAGTTCTTAATGCTTCTGCCCGAGTCCGGACAAGAAGCTGCATATGGGCTGGCTGAACGTATACGCCTTATGCTTGCCGCTGAGACCTCTGAGGGTATCCAGATGACTGCTAGCTTCGGTATGGTGGAGATTCATCCCGAGGATACCCCGGCTAGCGCGATACGACGAGCCGATCAAGCACTATACCTAGCCAAGGATCAAGGACGTGATTGTGTGGCACGGTATCGTACAGCCGGTAAAGAGGCCACCTAGTACAAGTCTGGAACAAAACCTGCCAGCGCGAGCATCGAGTGGGCTCAGACGCCAGCGGCTTCGCGCAGTGCGTCTATACGATCGGTATTTTCCCAGGGGAAACCAGGCCGGCCAAAATGGCCGTAGGACGAGGTGGGGGTGTAGATGGGCCGGAGCAGCTCGAGCTGCTCGATGATTGCCAGGGGCCTGGGGTCGAACATGGTCTGTGCGATCTTGGTCAGGGTCTCGTCTGCTACGACGCCGGTACCCGCAGTACCTACTCGCAGGCTCACCGGGTTAGCCTTACCGATAGCGTAGGCCACTTCAACTAGGGCTTTGCCTGCTAGGCCGGCTGCCACTATATTCTTGGCTATGTAGCGGGCGTAGTAGCTACCGGAACGGTCCACCTTGGTGGGATCTTTGCCGCTGAAGGCTCCCCCCCCGTGGGGCACTGCGCCGCCGTAGGTATCCACGATGATCTTGCGCCCAGTCAGGCCGGTGTCACCGCCTGGTCCGCCGACCACAAACTTGCCCGATGGATTAATCAAGAACCTAGTCCGCTCATCAATATACTGCTCCGGCACAGCCTTATTTACTACGTTATGAATAATATCCTCACGCAGCTGATCCTGTGCGATCTCCGGCGCGTGTTGTGCAGACACCACCACCGTGTCCACGTATAGAGGTTTGTCGCCCGCGTAGGCTACGGTGACCTGCGCTTTGCCATCAGGCCGGAGGTACTCCAAGATACCATTTTTGCGCACCTCAGCCAGTCGCATGGTGAGACTGTGGGCCAGCACGATGGGCAGGGGCATCAGGCCAGGGGTTTCGTCGGTCGCGTAACCGAACATCAAACCCTGGTCGCCGGCGCCCAAGCGGTCCAGTGGATTGATCGATTTCTCTACGCGCGCTTCGTAAGACTTATTCACCCCGCCGGCAATGTCGGACGATTGTTCGTCAATTGCGATCAGCACAGCGCAAGTATCCCCGTCGAAGCCGAACTTCGCCCGGGTGTATCCTACGTCGGCGATGGTTTTGCGCACTAGCGCGGGTATATCCACATAGGCCTCGGTGGTAATCTCGCCTGCCACCAAAACTAAGCCGGTAGTGACCAGGGTCTCCGCAGCTACCCGGGCGCGGGTGTCCTGAGACAACAAAGCATCAAGGATAGCGTCACTGATGCGGTCGGCCAGCTTATCAGGGTGTCCCTCGGAAACCGATTCAGATGTAACCAGTCGTTGCAATTTCGTCTGCCTCCCTTGCCGGAGATCAAGTATAGCATTAGGATTTCCAGCCAAAGCTTATGGTTTGGAGGCAGCTTGCGAAGGCCGATAGCCCGTGCCAATCCAAACGGTCAGGTCGGTGTCCAAGGATGCCTGACCAGAAATTCGCCAAGGTAGCTTAAGCACCTTGGCTAGAGCCTGTGCCAACGCAGCCTCGCCGTTAGCCAATACTGTGCTGGTCTGAGGGGCTTGCTTCACCTGCTCGAATACCACCTGGAGCCCCAGCGAACCCAGCTTCCGGCGCAGCTCAATGGCTATCGGCAGATCTTTAATCCCGTATACCACCGTGACCCGCTTTCCCTTGAGGTCGGCAAGTGGTGCGGCGGTAGGGACAGCGCTTTGTTGAAAGTAGGTTCGTACCACCTCGGCGATCTTGTTGGGATTGGCTACCCAGCCGCTACCCCCAAAGTTGCCGGGCAAGAGCAGGCTGTCCACGTGGGGCGCGCTGCGGGCAAAGCCCAAGATCTGCCCGATCTGCTTGCGGGTCAGGTTGGTGCGCACGTTGTTGGTGATCGCCTCAACCACTTTAGGTAGCCGCAGCAGACCAGTGGGAGCCAGTAACTCCGTCTTGGCGGCGTGCAAGAAGGCCTGTTGTCTTTGGATGCGGCCGATATCGCCCAAAGCATCATGGCGGAAACGCACGTAGGCCTCGGCGTTGTCGCCGTTCAATACCTGGCAGCCGGGCTTGAGATGGATGTAGAGGCCGGCGGCGTTATCGGTGTAGTTCATGGGTACCCGCACGCACACCCGCACCCCTCCCAACGCGTTCACGGCGTCGCGGAAGGCACTTAAATCCACCAGGATGTAGGCATTCGAAGTTACCCCGGTGAGGGTGTATACCACCTGCTCGGCCAACGCAGGGCCGCCGTAGGGGTTGGCAGTGTTGATCCTCTGGGTACCATGTCCGGGCATTTGTACGAAGGTGTCGCGGGGAATGGAGAGCACCACCACCCGCTTCATAGCCGGGTCTAGGCGCACCAGCATTATGGTATCGGTCAGGCCACCGAAACTTTGCGGTGCCCGCTTATGGTAGCCCAGGTACTCGGGTGTTACACCTAGTACTAGGATGTCCATGGGCTTCGTCAGCCTGGTAGGTACCGCGGCATACTTCACCACCGCGGGTAATAGAGGCTTGATCCACCAAGCCGCTACGATTAGCACTACCGTTAACACAAGAATAATCCCGCGGAATACCCAGCGCCCCTGCACTCAATGAGTCTAGGGGATCCTTACGTGAAAAGTCTGGGAGTAGGCCTCCGCTTAAAAATCCGGAAACCTTGAGCCCTTCTTCATGAAGCGAAACAACCTGCTAAGGCCTTTCTTCCGGCGGGCGGCTAAGCTGAGTCAGGGGAAACAGTAAGTAGCGTTGCTCAGCACTTGGTCGGCCTGTACGGCGCCGTAGCCCGTCTCATTGGTTCTCGTACCGTCGTTACCGGCGGTCTGCTCGAGGCAGGTCGTTACCCGGCTATAGCCGGGCAGCGTACCGTAGGCGCCGTAGTACTCAGCCATGTAAAGCGCCGCGACGCCCGAGACCAGGGGGGCGGAGAACGAGGTGCCCGCGCCCTGCAGATACCGGCCGTCTTTAAGGCTGAGCACCGGTACCAACTCCGAAGGGCTTACATTACCGCCCGGGGCCATCACCTCAAGGGCCTTCCCGTAGTTCGAGAAGCCCGAGCGGGTAATGCCGTCGAGCCGCACCGAGCCCACCGCGATAGTGCTGGCCAGGCTGGCCGGGTAGAGCACCGGCGTGGTGCCCGTGTTGCCTGCGGCCGCAACCGGCGCCACCCCCAGGCCGGCGGCCTTACTCAGGGCGGAGTCGAGCGCCGGATCGTTTCCGCTGCCCCCCAGGCTCATGTTGATCACCTGCGCGCCGTGATTGATGGCGTAGTCCACGCCGTCAGCGATGCTGGCGGTGGTGGCTTGGACGCTATACCCGCCGCTACCGTCCGCCTCCCACTGGAAGACCTTGATGGGCAGCACCTTGACCAGGTTGTAACCGATGCCGGCCACGCCTATGCCGTTATCGGTCACTGCGTCGACCAGCCCGGCTACACCCATGCCGTGGTTCCACTCAGCTGTACTACTGCAGGTACTGCAACCGGAAGGCGCGGGACCGGGGCCTACGTTGCTGTTGTTGTCCACTGCGTTGTAGGCCGGGGCGATCAGGTTGCCGGCCAGGTCGGGCAGACCGGTGTTGAAGGCGGTGTCGAGCACCGCCACTACCGGAGTGCAGGGCAGTGGTGTACTTAGGTGGCTCCAAGCGGCTTGCATATGCAGCGGCTTAAAGAACCGCCGCTCCGGGTTCCGGGCGCCTCCACCGGTGTAGAGCGGGTCGTTCGGTGGGATCGAGATCCCAAGAGGGCGATATAGGTAGTTGGGCTGTGCGTAGCGCGCCAAGCCCCGGCCCACCAGGGCCACGGCGGCGGTCTTAGCGTTACCGGCGGTCTTGTACAAGGCCCAGCCGTGTCCTAAAGACTGGGCGCTGCTCAAACCGAGGCTGCCTACGGTATTAGCTAGGGCTGCCGACTGCAGGCTTACCACGCCCCGGTAGACGATTACTTCACCCGGCACGTGCGGCCGGCTGAAGTCCCCTATACCTTGTGGAACACTCTGCTGCGAGGCGCTTTGTGCCGAGGCGCTGCTGCTGGGGGCGGGACATAGATTAGTAGGTGAAGTAGGTGCGGTGACGTATACCGAGATTATTGCGCTTG
>CAYODT010000014.1:0-51499 GCA_964402875.1 uncultured bacterium
GTCCTCTGGAGTTCACTCCACCTTGGTCCTGAGCTCTTCCCCCAGGGACAGCCGGGGGCCTCCCTTGTTGCTGTGACCGGCGGGTAGCCGTGGGGTGCAGGGGTACCGGTCATCACTCCTTTATGGGACACTTTGTCAGGCATGATCTTCTATGATGAACTGATGACCGGCGCAAAACCAACCCAGAGTCTGCTTGAGCTGCTTGACCTGCGGTACCGTACTCATTTCCAGATCGTTGGCCAGGGTAATGACGCACAGACCATGGCCAGCAACGGATACGTAGTCAAAGTCTACGGTGCCTGCGAGCCGCAAGCGCCAAAGATCGAGGCCGCCAACCTGGCCAGGGCCGGCCTTTCGGATTGGGTTATGGAGACTCAGGCCGATCTTCCCAATTGTGGTAGCGCACTGACGTTGCGTCGTTTCACCGGCGAACCCTTCACGCCAGGTCGCTTTAGTAGTAGCAGCCTAGCAGGTCTCACGGGTTTCTTGTTACGCATTCACCGACTACCCGAGGTTGGTGTGGTGCACGAGGGAACTCTGCGAGCCAAACTTAATCGCTTTCGGGTTTCGCTGAGGCGCGAACCCGGAGCGCTGCAATTGATCGAGGCGCTAATAGCGCTACTACCAAACGTAACAGGTGTCCACAACCGCTTCACACATCAGGATTTGTGGGCAGGCAACATTTTACTTGGAGAAGACGGCGCCATACTGGTGGTCGACTGGGGGCGCGCACGGGGTGACGACCCGGCCCGCGATCTGGCGATTCTAAAGACCGGTAGCCTGGACCTTCTGGGCCCGGAGGCCGCGCTCGAAACCCTTATGAGTATCGTGCGAGCCTACCCTGATCCCGAAGCGGTTTGGGCCAGACTGCGCTTTTATGTGCCGCTCACCTATTTGCATGATCTGCATTGGTCATTGGATAAGGAGCCCGGCGATTACCCGGGGATGGCTAAGCGCAAGCTACCGCTGGCCCACACCTTCTTCGAGCAATTCACGCCCCTATGGTAGCCTGAGCCCAATGAGCCTGATCATCGTTGACCATCCATTGGTACAGCACAAACTCGCTCTGATCCGCGACCGTAATACCGGTAGCAAGGATTTCCGCGAGTTGATGGCTGAGATTTCCATGCTCATGGCTTACGAAGCCATGCGGGATCTGGAGCTCGAATCGGTGCGGATCGAGACTCCGGTAGGCCCGGCAGAAGTGCACATGCTCGCGGGTAAGAAGCTGGCCTTGGTAGCCATCCTGCGGGCTGGGCTGGTAATGGTGGACGGGATCGGCCACCTGATTCCCGCCGCGCGGGTAGGGCATATCGGGCTGTACCGGGACCCGGCATCATTCGAGCCAGTCGAGTACTACGCTAAGCTTCCACTAGACATCAGCGAACGGCGTATCTTCCTGGCCGACCCCATGCTGGCTACCGGAGGAAGCGCCACCCGCGCTATCAGTCTGCTTAAGGCGCGCGGCGCAGCTGGTATTCGTCTGGTGAATATCATCGCCTCCCCGGAGGGCATTGAGCAGGTACAGCGCGAACATCCCGACGTTGAGATCGTAGTGGCGGCTGTGGACGAGCGCCTAAATGAGTATGGATACATAGTGCCGGGTCTGGGTGACGCCGGGGACCGCATATATGGCACCCGGTAGTCCCTTTTATCCGGTTATCACACCTCCTTCATCGCATCTTAATAGGTTTCCTACGAGGAATTGCTTTACGTGCCGGAGCTTCTGACCCACTACCTGAATGCGCTTGGCATCGCCAAGCCCGGCACCTTGGGCTGGCTTGTGGTGGTATTCAGCTTTGTATTGGCTTGGGTGGTGACTTGGCGATTCATTCCACGACTTAGGGCTTTTGCCTTACAAGTGGGCTGGACAGACCAGCCCAACGAGCGGAGGCTTAATAAGGAGCCCTTGCCAAACGCGGGTGGATTGGGTATTTACGCTGGAGTGCTGGCCGCGCTTATCCTAGCCACTCTGTTACGGCCCATCGTGATTGATGCAGTGAAGATCGAGCTGCTGGCCATCCTGCTGGGCGGCTCGTTGCTGGTATTGGTGGGTTTCATCGATGATCAATTCGATCTGCCGCCTTTGGCTCGCTTAAGTGTGCAGACGCTGGCCGCGTTACTGTTGGTGGCTAGTGGTATAAGAATCGAAGTGTCTTTCGGCGGTTCTTTAGCTGGGGTCATCTCGGTGCTGCTGACGCTGCTGTGGATAGTAGGCATCACCAATGCAGTGAACCTAATGGATGGCGTGGACGGCTTAGCTGGCGGCGTGAGCTTTATTACCGCCGCCAGCTTGCTGGCCGTCTCGGCGCAATTCGAAGAACGGGCCGCGGCTACTTTGATCCTGGCTGCTTTGGGGGGAGCAGCTCTTGGTTTCCTACGGCATAACTTCTTCCCATCACGCATTATCATGGGTGATGGAGGTGCGTACTTTTTCGGCTTCGTGCTAGCGGCCTCAAGCATTCTGGGTAGCGTGAAGATTACCACGCTATTCGCCCTGGGGCCCACGGTGCTCTTTTTGCTGCTCCCCATCGCGGACACCATACAGGTGGTGATACGCCGGGTACTGGCCCGGAAAAATCCCCTCGTTAGTCCCGGTAAGGACCACCTGCACCACCATCTATTAGCACTGGGCCTCTCGCAACGATACGCAGCGGTGGTGCTCTGGGGCTTGAGCTTAGCGGGTAATGTAGTGGCCATGGTAGTACAGGGCATATCAACAACGGTGGTGATCACCACTACGCTCGGTATCATGGCGCTTTTGGGGTTCACAGTCTGGCGGCGGATCCGCGCGGCCTGGAGAGGCCGGTGAAACGAGTGGTGTTGGCCTTCGGCACGCGGCCGGAAGCCACCAAGATGGCCCCGGTATACCAGGCACTCACCGGCCTTAAGGGGCTTAGGCCATTGGTCCTTCTCACAGGACAGCACAAGGAACAACTCGAGCAGTCCCTATCGCTGTTCAACATACCAGTACACGCCAACTTAGATTTGATGGCCGAACGCCAGCCCCTCGAGACCCTTTTTTCACGTATTCTACCAAATACGGCGAATGCTCTTACTCATCTAAAAGCCGACTATGTACTAGTGCACGGTGACACCCTGACCACCTTCGCAGCAGCTTGGGCGGCCTTTTTGTTGCGTATTCCCACCGGGCATGTGGAAGCCGGACTCAGGAGTCATGATCTGACCCAGCCTTTCCCCGAGGAGGCTAATCGTCGTCTCACCGACGTACTCACCGATTTAGATCTGGCACCCACAGCCCTGGCTAAATCCAATCTTTTAGCCGAAGGGAAAGCTGCCGAACGGGTGATCGTGACCGGGCAAACCGGTGTGGATGCAGTGCTGCAGGCCGCACGGGTCGGCCCATTCCCCGAGCTCCCACCAGGGCCCTACGTAACCGTAACTATGCACCGACGCGAGAATTGGCCTTTACTGGGAGCACTGGCCGGTGCACTGGCCCAAATAGCCATGGCCCATCCCGAGTTGACCTTCATTTACCCTATCCACCTTAACCCGGTAGTACAGGAGGCGGTCCGCCCGGTGCTCGAGCACATCTCTAACTTCGTACTCTTACCGCCTCTAGCCTACGGTCCCATGGCCGCGCTCTTGGCCAAGAGCCGCTTGATAATCACCGATTCGGGTGGCCTGCAGGAAGAGGGCGCCTCGCTGGGAGTGCCGGTGGTAGTACTACGCAACGTTACCGAACGGCCCGAGGGGTTGGAGGCCGGCCTGCTCAAGCTGGCCGGTAATCAGCCCAGCCGCGTCTTCGAAGTCGTCGAGGAATTGCTGTGCAACCCCACCTCGCTGGCACGCATGCGGACTGGCAAAAACCCCTACGGCGACGGGCGGGCGGGTGAACGCGTAACCGCTGCGGTGGCTTGGCGGCTTGGCCTGGCCCCGCGCCCCCTCGACTGGAGCGCTTAGCCGCTCATCTCAAGTGAAGAGGGCCAGGTAGCCTTGCGCGCGAAATAGAGCACCCCAACCAGTGAAAGGCATCCTAATAGAACTACCGCCCAAGCCCCCCCAAGATACTGAAAGGTGAAACCGGTCAAATACGAGCCCAGCGGACCTGAGCCTAGAAGCACTAATGCGTAGACCGACATCACGCGGCCCCTCAGCCGGTCAGGCACCACGGTTTGCACAATAGTGTTGGCCCCGATGAGCATGGTGATCATGCCAAAACCCCCTATCGTCAGCACCAAGCCCACGGCCCAAGCCGGAAACGGTAGGCCGAGCAACAATAGGTCCAAGGACACTAATCCACCCCCCAGCAGTACCCGCTTAGGCCTGGCTTCACCAGCGGCGGCCTGCCACAAGGCACCGAAAATCGCACCTACACCCAAAGCAGAAAGCAGCAAACCATAGCCCTGGGCCTCCAGATGCAGGATCAAGCGCGCGTACGAGGGCACTAAAGTTTGGAAATTGAGAGCGAAAACCCCCACCCAAGCCACAAACAGCACTACGGTGCGTACCATAGGCGTAGTAAAGACGTAGCGCACCCCCTCCATTGCCTGGCTAAAGAGCCGTCCACCTCGTTCCTCGGCTGCAGTCTTGGCCGGCCCGGTGGCTAGAACAAACAATAGCGGCCCAAAAGTGAGCCCGTTGATCAGGAAGGTCCAGTCGATGCCGAACCACGCGATGACCAATCCTGCTATAGCCGGACCGGCTAACCTGGAGAAGTTGAAGCTGAATGAATTGAGCGAAATAGCGCCGGCGTATCGTTCGCGGCCCGCAAGCTCGACCGTAAACGCTTGCCTGGCGGGAATGTCCACCGAGTTAGCCGTCCCGAAAAGCAGCGCGAACAACAACAGAATAGAATAATTAGTCAGACCCAGCATAATCACAAAGCCCATACCTAAAGCCAGTAGCATCATGCTGCTCTGCGATATAAGCACTAGGTAACGGCGTGGAAAGCGATCTGCCAACACGCCCGCCGGCAGCGAGAAGAATAACGAAGGAAGCATCAAGAAGGCTATTACCAAGCCCAGTCGCTCAGCGGAGCCGGTCAAGGTGATCGCCAACCAAGCTAAGGCGGCGTTCTGCATCCAGCCGCCCAACTGGCTCAACGCCAAGGCCAGCCAGTAACGACGATAGGAGGGGTCGCGAAGGACCTCGAGCGCAAGCATCCGCTACATCATACGTACAGAATGACCAGGCGGTCAGTCAGGTCCCAGCCTGTCAGGATACCTCAGAAAGAGTACAGCTAGACCACAGACTTGAACACCACCACGCCGATACTACGTTTTGGTATACATGTGGCGGAAAGCGGTCGTGTATGGAAATCGACCTCAAGGTACCAGCGCACTGGCCAGACGCTGGTAGTCGGCAAGTTCGTTGTACACCTGGGCGGACAGGCGGAGATGCAGGTGGCCTTGCTCAGCATGTATCGGTATCTCGATAGCGTGTTCAAAAAGTAGGTGATCCTGCAAGGCGCTTGCTGCTTGTTGATCCCGCCCCAACCCCTCAGGCAGAATTAACGTAACCATGGAGCCGAACATTTCCTGTGGTGCCGGCAGAGACACCCCAAGGCGCTCACTGAGCAAGCTGGCGGCTCCGGTTGCCAATCCGTGATTGTAAATACGCATTTCGCTTTCACCGAGTTCGTGCATAAAGGCCAGCGCCTGGGGGAAGCTCAGGAACGGGGTCGGGTCGGCCGTGCCGGTCCACTCGAACTCGGCACCAAAACCTTTGTCCAGGCCCCAGGAAATCACCGGCGGGTGAAGTTCTTGCTGTGCCTCTCGTGTAGCCCATAGGAATCCACAGCCCCGTGGGGCAAAGGCCCACTTATGAAGATTACCCACGTACCAATCCACACCCAACCGGGACAGCTCGAGCGGCATCATACCCGGGGCATGAGCACCATCAACCAGTACCGATACGCCCTTCTCCCTGGCCCAAGCCGCAATACGAGCCACCGGGAAAATTAACGAACTACCAGAGGCCACGTGGTCGATGATAAGCAAGCGGGTATTTTCGGTTACAGCATCACGTACTGCTTCGAACAGCTGGTCCGCATCATGCAGTGGAAAGGGGATATCGGCTGTCACCACGCGCGCGCCCACTCGGCGGGCATAGTAGCGGGCCGCGGCGTCGATTGCCCCATAACCCATACTAGTCAAAACAATTTCATCGCCGGGCAAAAGCACCACAGAGCTTAGCACCCCGTTTATGCCGGTAGTGGCGTTGGCTACGAAAGCCAAGTCGTCGGCTTCTACTCCCAGGAATGCAGCCACGCTGCGCGTAGCCGTGTACAGCCGGGATTCCTTTAACCCAGAGGCACCTACACCCGCGCCCATGGTGGTAGTGAGCTCGCGAAGCATATACCGCGCCGGCTGGCGCTCGATTTCTTCCTGAAGCGCCTGCTGGGCCCTAAGTACCCGCAGGGGGGTAGCCCCCACCGTACCGTGGTTCAGGTAGGCCGTATCCGGCTCCAGCAACCAAGCTCCCTTGATTTCGTGACCAAATCGCTGCATAACTCAGTCTACGAGCCGCACCGGCCGTATCGTGCGCCCCAGAGAGAAAGGTTTGAGCCAGCCAGAGATCAATGTGAGCCAGCCAAACATTAAGTAGCGACTACAATGGACCTTCCAAGCGGACAATTCCAGCTACTTTCACTCGGTTGGCGGCATCCAGTCTACTCAATCGCTTTGAAGGAGTAGTTGCATACCCTAGTCACTGAGCAATCTCAGCATCGCTGCGATCCCGGTACTGCTACAGTCCTCCGGCTAGGATTCAGAATGGCCGGTAGCTTGTGGTTGACCGATTCACCGCAACGGTTTGTTGCTGCCAAAGGCCGCAGCTCGAATAAGGCTGGTACATCTATGTATATCCGCGTGCAACCCCACTTCTCTCGGCTGGTGCAATTAGCCCGATACATTCTCTAAAAGCAGACACAAGAAAGAAGGGCATAGCCGCGATAATAACGAACTAAGAACCGTTGGTCGCGAACATCTCAGCAAGATCCCGTTGCTGCATTTTCAATTAGCCCAGTGCACCTTCTCGCCGCATAGCACGCCACGCCAGCCAGAAGAAGAGGGCGGTGTAGATCAGCAGACCAATGAGCGACCTAGCCACGCCGCTCACCTGTGGAGTGGTCTGCGCCAGCACCAATTCGTTGAGCATATAGGAAGGCAGGTAAGGAGCCAGGTGTTGCACCACCTGCGGCAGGAACTCCAGTGGAATAAAAAGCCCCGAGGCGAAGGCCAGCGTCAGGTTGATCATGTTGATCAATCCCGAAGCCGCATTGGAGTCGGCTCTGATACCTACCCACAGGCCGATGGAGGCAAATGGAAGAACACCGACCAATAAGCCCGCGAGCAGTCGCAACCAGCGTTCCACACCCAGGTGTACGCCAGCTACGATCAGTCCCAGGACGGTCAGGATCACGGTGATGGCTAGCGCAAAGAGCAGCGCTACCAGGATCTTAGCCACCAGCAAAACCCACAGTGGCATGGGCGAAACCTGCTTGAGGCGCAACCAGCCTTGTGCCCGTTCTACGGCCAGCCCCGCACCGAAGGAGAACAGGGACGCCGTCATCACACCAAATACCGCGTAACTGACCAGCAAGGCCTTTCCCGCAGCCACACCCCCTTCGGCGGTCTGGCCGGCGTAGATCGAGGCAAACAGTAGGTAAAGCAGCGCCGGAAAGGCTAGGGTAAAAAAGCTGTACTGCGGGTTACGCAGCAGCTTCAGTAATTCACTCTTTGTTTCCAGCATCAGGATGCGCCGGATGTTAGGGGTTTTGGTACGGCTTATAATCTGGTCCATGCTGTTTCCTCTCCCCCATCGTTGCTCTGAACCAGGTCCAGGAACGCTTCTTCGAGCCCTACACCGCCGACTTCGAGGTCTTGAAGGCCTGGATCACGCTGTAGCAAGGTCAGTACAACCGGCTCGGCTTTCTGGGTCAGCAGCTCGAGCCGTGCACCCACACGCTTGAGCGAGGTCACGCCGGGTATTTGCGCCACCTCCTCTTCGGGGAGCACGGTTCGGATGCGTACGCGGCGGCCCGCGGTCCGGCCTTTGATCTGTGCGGGCGTACCTTCAGCAACAATCCGCCCCTGCCGTAGAACCACGATGCGGTCGGCTAAGGCATCAGCCTCTTCCAGGTAGTGCGTAGTAAGCACCACAGTGCGGCCCTGCCCGGTAAGGCTGCGGATTTGATCCCAGAATGCTCGGCGGCTTTCCACGTCCAGGCCCACGGTAGGCTCATCGAGAAAGAGCAGTTCCGGGTCGCCGCAGATAGCCAGCGCGAAGTGTAGCCGCTGCTTCTCACCGCCGGAAAGTTTGCGATAAGGCCTATTCGCGAGTCGCTCGAGCCCCGAGGTCGCCAGTACCCGGCCAAGCGGTAGGGGCGCTGGGTAGTAGCTGGAGAAAAGCTCGATATGCTCCCGAACCATCAGAGTATCGGGCAGGCCCGAGATCTGTAGCATCACTCCGCAGCGCATCCGCGCCTGCCTATTTCGTGGATCGAGGCCAAATAGTTTGGCCTGGCCGCGAGTGGGCTGGATCATCCCTATCATTGTAGCCACCGAGCTGGTCTTCCCCGCGCCATTAGGCCCTAAAAGCGCCAATATCTCGCCGGAGCGAACCGCTAAGTCAACCTGTCTGAGGGCCATATTCTGGCCGTAGAGCTTGCTCACGCCGGTCATTTCGGCCACCAGTACAGACGTGTCTTCTGCCCAATCTGCAGAGTCATGCACTAAGAACTGCTCCATATCCGATTCAGGCTCCCTTATTCTAATGGCTAGTATATATTAGGCTTCGAATCGGTCGAGAACACCAAGCACCAAGCCAGCTGCTTAGCTTTCATCGGGCTCGACATACCCTTGCCCCCTAGCTCTAAATAGGCCAGGGGTCGCGATCCGTAATGCTTTAGTAATTATTCCCGGCTAGAATCATTAAACATATCGAATTAGGAAGAGTAAGGCCCGCTGGTGATTACTACGGCGATTCCGGGGGTTCTTAGCTTGGCGGGTTTGTAGCCAGCCTATAGGCGGTCAGCGCACTTGACAGCCCGCCGAGACTTGTATACACTTCTCTGCAAGATGTTGCGTCAGAGCAAAAAACTACGTGCCGGGGTGGCAGGCTAGCCTGCCAGCGTCGCGTAGTGACCCCGGCCCGCACAGAACGCGGGCCGGTTTTTTGTCTTGAGGAGGACAATGTGGAGAATGCAAGCGGAAGACCTCGGTGGGCAATCATCGATTCAACGCTGCGAGAAGGCGAGCAGTTCGAGCGGGCGCAGTTCAGCACCGACGATAAGATCGAGATTGCGCAGATGTTGGACGCCTTCGGCGTGGAATACCTGGAGGTCACCACCCCGGTGGCTTCACCACAATCAGCCAGTGACGCCAAGGCTCTGGCGGGCCTAGAACTCACAACCCGGGTGATCACTCATATCCAGACCCATCTGGGGGCCGCCGAGGCCGCACTGGAAACCGGCGTCAAGGGCATTGACCTGCTCTTCGGCACTTCTAGGTATCTACGCGCCGTTCACGGACGAAACATTGCTCGTATCATCGAGGAAGCTCAGGAAGTAATTGAATTCATTCGTGCGCAGGCACCCGAAGTGGAGGTACGTTTCTCCGCCGAGGATACCTTCCGTTCTGAAGAGCACGATCTGCTCACGGTTTACCGGGCGGTAGCCCCGCTGGTGGACCGCGTGGGCCTGGCAGACACAGTAGGTGTAGCCACACCCAGGCAGGTTTATGCACTGGTCCGCGAGGTGCGCCGAGTAGTGGGACCCAAGGTGGATATCGAGTTTCATGGCCATAATGACACCGGCTGCGCAGTGGGCAACGCCTTCGAGGCCATCGAGGGCGGTGCCACACACGTAGACACCACCGTGATGGGTATCGGCGAGCGCAACGGCATCACGCCACTCGGCGGCTTCCTGGCCCGTATGTACACGCTTGAGCCCGATTATGTCAGCAGTAAATATCAGCTCTCACTTCTCCCAGAGCTAGACCGGTTAATTGCGCGACTGACCAACACTGAGATTCCCTTCAACAACTACATCACCGGCGAGACCGCCTTCAGCCACAAGGCCGGCATGCATTTGAAGGCCATCTACCTGAATCCTGAGGCTTACGAGAGCTACCCACCGGAGGTGTTCGGCCTGAACCGCAAGCTAATCATCGGCAGCCGCCTGACCGGCCGCGCCGCCATTGCCCGGCGCGCCCAGGAGCTGGGCCTATCCTTCGGCGAGGAAGAATTGCACCGCCTCACCCACCACATCAAGGCGCTGGCCGACAAGAACCAGCTCACGCTGGAAGAACTGGACCACGTCCTCTCGGGCTGGGTACTAGCGTGAACGGGGTTGCATCGGAGGCAACGGCATGCAGCTGACCCTGGCGGAGAAGATCCTCTCGCACAAGGCAGGGCGCACCCTACACGCCGGTGAACTGGTAGTGGTGGAAGTCGACCAAGTGATGATCGTCGATTCGATCATACAGACGGTGATCAAGCGGCTGGACGAACTGGGCACGGCGCCGAAGTATCCGCAACGGGTGTCGGTAGTGCTCGATCATGTAGCCCCGGCCGCAAATATCTCGGTGGCCGAGGCTCAACAGGAGGCCAGGCGCTGGAGCGAGAAGGTGGGTGCCAGATTATTTGAAGTGGGCCGCGGTATTTGTCACCAAGTATTGATAGAGGAGGGTCTGGCCAAACCGGGCATGATCGTAGTGGGTTCCGACTCGCACAGCACCACCTACGGTGCTGTAGCGGCCTTTGGCAGCGGCATGGGGGCCAGCGATATTGCCCTAGCCGCGGCCAGCGGAAAGACCTGGATGCGCGTACCCGAGACTGTCAAGGTGGCCATGCGCGGCCGGTTAGCGAAAAACGTGGCCGCTAAAGACGCCGCCTTGGAAATGGTACGCCTGCTGGGGGCCGACGGTGCCACTTATATGAGTGTGGAGATTCACCTGGAAGACGGTGCCGAGGCCCTAGGGCGCTCCGATCGTATGACCTTGGCTAATCTGACCGTGGAGGCCGGTGCCAAATGCGGGCTGGTGATTCCCAGTGGTGAAATCCGCGATCTATATCAGGTACCCGAATGGCTCTTTGCCGATAGTGACGCGACCTATACGCGCGAAGTGGAAATTGACCTCGCCCAGCTTACTCCTAGAGTTGCCGCGCCCTTCCAGGTGGACAATATACAAACTATGGACCAGGTAATGGGCAAGAAGGTAGATCAGGTCTTCATCGGCACCTGCACCAACGGCCGCCTGGAGGATCTTCATGTCGCAGCCGCATTGCTCAAGGGACACCAGGTAGCTACAGGCGTACGCCTATTAGTGATCCCAGCCAGCTCGCGGGTACTGCAGTCAGCCACCGAAGACGGTACCCTACTCACGCTCCTGCAGGCCGGGGCTATCATCGAGTCGCCAGGCTGCGGCCCTTGTATGGGTCGGCACCAAGGTGTACTGGCTCCAGGCGAAATCTGCGTATCCACCAGCAATCGCAACTTTAAAGGACGCATGGGGGCAGCCGACGCAGAAATCTACTTAGCCTCACCGCAAGTAGCCGCAGCCAGCGCGCTGGCCGGTTACATCACCATACCACGAGAGGACCAGTCTTGAACCAAGACTACATGAGGATCCTCAGTCATCATGGGTCGCGAACGAGCGCCCCGGAAAGGAGCTCGTTAACCCATGTCCAGAGTCTGGAAGTTTGCCGATTCCATCAACACCGATGATATCTTGCCGGGTAAGTACGCCCCTTTTATGGTTGGTGAGGATCAATTCCACACCTACGCCTTCGCACATCTCCGTCCGGAGTTTGCTGCGTCTTTCCAACCGGGGGATATCATCGTGGCCGGGCGCAATACCGGCCTAGGTTCCAGCCGCGAGTATGCACCGGAAGCCCTTCGGATTCTTGGCCTGAGAGCGGTAGTTGCTGTGAGCTACGCGCGGATCTTCTATCGCAACCTGGTCAACCTGGGCATCATGCCCTTCGAGTCTAAGGAGGTGGTGAATGCACTGAATGATGGAGATGGAGTTGATCTGGACCTGTCACGGGGTGTACTACGGCGCAACGGGGAAACGTTTACACTCAGGGCCCCGCCGGCCTTTCTACTCTCAGCTATGAAAGAGGGATCCATCTTTGCCTATTACAAGCGGCACCGGCAATTCCCAGACGAGTAGCATGAACATGGAGGCGGAGATGCAGGAATTAGAGCTCGAATGCCCGGTGTGCGGAGAGACCCTGGGCTTGGATCGAGAGGCATTCGAGCATCTGGAAGAGGGAGAGCTGCTCGAATGCGGGGTATGCGGCATAGTGGTGGAGTTAATCAGCCTTGATCCACTGGAGGTACGGGTAGTGGAGGATGGTCACTATTATGTGGACTGCCCCCGCTGTGAAACACAGATCTCCCTGGGGGAAAGTGGTCCAGTGACCTGCCCCGAGTGCAGTTACACCTTCGACCCAGACTGGTCGGAAGTTGATGAAGAAGCTTTTGAGACCGGCGAAGCAAGAGGAGAGTCCTTATGACCTTGAACATAGAATGCCCAGAGTGCGGCAGTACCCCGAAGCTAGATAACCCTGAACTAGGCGAGCTGGTGATCTGCGAAACCTGTGGAAGCGAGCTCGAAGTAGTTGCGTTGGATCCCCTAAAGCTCGAGCCGGCCCCTGAAGAAGCGGAGGACTGGGGCGAGTAGACCCCTTTTACCATGCTGGCAATCCTATACGACCGAATCCGCAGGGACGAAACCCTGCTCTTCGAGACTGCAGAAGCCCTTGGGCGGCCATTCAAGAAGATCTATCTACCCACCTTGCGTATGGGGCTGGATAAGCCACCGGAGGTTCTAAGGGATGTGTCCGTGGTGCTCGAGCGAGCCGTGAGCCAGTCGCGTGGGTTAGCTGCCGCCGAATATCTGGCTGGGCTGGGTACTTTAGTGATCAACCGTCCCGAGGTCATCCAGACTTGCGGTGATAAATGGGCCACCAGCACGGCCTTGAAGTCCGCCGGGCTACCCCAGCCCAACACAGCCCTGGCTCTCGCGCGCGGGGAAGCGCTTTCAATTATGGACGCATGGGGGTATCCGGTGGTGCTCAAACCGGTGGTAGGCAGCTGGGGACGCATGGTAAGCCGCATCAACGACCGGGACGCCGCCGAAGCGGTGCTCGAGCACAAGGAAGCGTTAGGCAACTACCAGCATCAACTCTTTTATCTGCAGGAATACGTGGAGAAACCAGGCCGGGATATCCGCGTCTTCGTGGTGGGCGGTCAGGCCATCGCCGCCATCTACCGTAGCTCTTCGCACTGGGTTACCAATACCGCCCGAGGCGCGGTAGCGGAGAATTGTCCCCTCACCGCCGAGATCAGCGATATGGCTTCACGCGCAGTAGCCGCTGTGGGTGGCGGAGTTGTGGCAGTAGATCTGCTCGAATCAGCGCGAGGCCTGTTGGTTAACGAGGTCAACCATACTATGGAGTTCAAGAATTCGGTGCAAACCACCGGAGTAGATATCCCTAGGGCTATCCTGCTATACGCCCAACAAGTCAGGAGGGCATTGTGAACAAACGGCTACGCGTTTCGGTCGTGGGCGGCTCCGGCTACGCGGGTGGTGAGTTTCTACGGCTGGCACTCGGGCATCCAAGGCTCGAGCTGGTGCAGGTCACCAGCCGCCGCTACGCCGGCCAGCCGGTTCCCGTAGTTCACCCCAATCTTCGTAGTTTTACCGAGTTGCAGTTCAGCGATCCTGACACACTTTCCGAAGTGGACCTATTGGTTCTTGCCCTACCGCACGGGAGTGCCGCGCGCGATTTTGACCGCTATGCCCGGCTAGCCCCCACGCTGCTCGATCTCTCCGCCGACTTTCGTCTGGAGGACCCGGAGCTTTACCAGCGCTTTTACAACAGCCCTCACCCCCGCCCCGAACTGTTGCAGAGCTTCGCCTACGCCAACCCGGAGCTAGCCCGTGAGGAGATCCTGGCAAGGCCACATCTGGCCGGGGCCGGTTGCACGGCCACGGCAACCCTGTTGGGTCTGTATCCTTTACTGGCCGAGGGGCTGCTCAGTGGAAAACCGATCTTCGTCACAGTCATGGTAGGTTCGTCGGCGGCCGGGGCCGAGGCTACCCCCGCCTCGCACCACCCCGAGCGCTCGGGCGCACTGCGAGTTTACAAGGCCGTCGGTCACCGCCACACTGCTGAGGTACTCGAGCGCCTTCCTGGAAATCCCGAGGTCTATATGACTGCGGTGGCTACCGAGCGTGTGCGCGGCATCCTGATGACCGCACAGACTTTCCTGCCCAGCGGCTACTCGGAACGCGACGCCTGGGGCGCTTACCACAAGCACTACAGCACAGCCCCGTTCGTACGTATTGTCAAACAGAAGAAGGGGATCCACCGCCTACCCAATCCTAAGATCGTCGAAGGCACCAACTTTGCCGACATAGGATTCGAGCTAGAGCTCGAATCCGGTCGCCTGGTAGTAGTCAGCGCCATCGATAATCTGGTCAAGGGCACTGCTGGCCATGCCCTGCAGGCTCTGAACATCAAAATGGGCTGGCCGGAGACTCTGGGCCTAGCCTATAGCGGCCTGCATCCCTAGATATCACCATGAAACTAATATGGACCACCTCATACCCCGGTACGGTAAGGTCTAACTCATGATCGTAGTCAAGGTAGGCGGCGCCAAGGGTATCGACCATGCCGCCGTGGCAAAAGACATAGCTATTATGTGGAAGCAAGACCACCGCTTAATCTTGGTGCACGGCGGCTCATACGAAACCAACCAAATCAGTGAGGCCTTGGGGAACCCACCTCAGTTCCTCACCCACCCGGGCGGGGCGGAAACACGCCTCACGGACCGCCGCACTTTGGAGATCTTCGAGATGGTCTACTGTGGCTTGGTAAATAAGCGGCTGGTGGAACTCCTGCAACGGGACGGTGTCAATGCCGTGGGGCTCTCGGGCCTCGATGGCCGCGTCTTCGAGGGCCGTCGCAAGAAGGTGGTCAAATACCTGGATAACGGCAAGGTTAAGCTACACCGGGGTGGCTATACCGGCACCGTGGAACGCGTGAATACAGCGCTGCTGTTCATGCTGCTTGAGGCCGGCTATCTGCCGGTGCTAACGCCGCCGGCCATCAGCACCGACAGTGAGGCAATCAACACCGACGGCGACACCGCCGCGGCCATACTAGCAGTAGCCCTGGAAGCCGAGGCTCTGGTCTTCTTATCCAACGTACCCGGGTTACTTCGCTCATACCCCGATGAAGGGAGTCTCATTCTCGAGATTCCCACGGGTCAGGTACAGTCATACCTGGAGGTAGCCAAAGGCCGGATGAAGAAAAAGGTATTGGGTGCCAGCGAAGCTGTGTCGGGTGGCGTGGGCCGGGTAATCTTTGCCGACGGCCGCATCGCTTCTCCTATCCAAAAAGCCCTGGCCGGCCAGGGCACCGTGGTGTATTAAATTAACCACAGATCCCGGGCTCGAACTTCGGGCCTGGGCCAAATCTTGGGGAGGGGCACCAAAGATACTGATGAGCCCATCCATAATTTGCATTCATCGTCTACCATCGTTTAGGGATAACAGGCCGTATTGTGGTTCCCAAATCTACGCATCAGGTAAAACTACAACAGAAACTCCGGTCCGGCCGGCCATAGCTCGCACACAACCCGGCCAGGGATCTTGGCGGTCAAGCCGGACCAGCCCCAAATTGCGCTTAGAGGTAGCGCTTAAGCACCTCCACTGCCTCGGTGACCGCAGCCTCATCTCCCTCGGCCTCCACGGTCAATTTGCTACCCACACTCGCACCCAGAGCAAGAAGTTGGATCACACTCTTTGGGTCGGCCGAGCGCGAGTCCAGTACCAGCCGCAGCTTCACGGGCATTCGAGCCAGCTCTTTGGCTAACGTAGCTGCAGGTCGGGCGTGAATGCCCAACGGGTCGTGTACCGTTATAGTCCCCATAACACTCATAAACTCACCTCTACCACCTTGACACCTAGGTCTATTAGAGTTCCGCGCACCCCCTGAGGAAGCCGCGTAGTGACTAGACGATCTACTCCGGTAAACCCGCTGACCCGATAAGGAAAGACCAGACCCCAACGACGCGCTGGGGCCACTAAGGTCTTTTGTAATGCATGTAGGAGTAGATCGCGCTTCAAATGAGCCTCCTCCATACCGGCCGCACTGGCGCCGAATTCAGTAGACATACCATCAGCCTCAACGAAGGCATGGCCTGCGACCAGCAGTTTGAGATCACCGATGCCGGTCTGGACCGGACGGGTATGGCTGCGGTGTAACCGGCCGCCCAATAGGATCACCTCCACAGCAGGGCTCGCCCGTAGCAGATAAGCAGCTTCAAGGTGGTTGGTTATCAACATGAGGCGCAGCGGCGCCGCTGTCAGTTTCTTGGCCAATAACGGAGCTAAGCTACTTCCCTCCAGCAAGATGGTATCCCCGGGGTGCAGCATGCCATACACCGTCTCGGCAAGGATCATCTCCTCATGCGTGGTCGCCAAAGGCGGCTGGTCACTGCGGAAAACCACCGCGCCGCCGTGGACTCGTCTCAGCAGCCCGGCCCGTTGCAGAATCTGAAGATCCCTACGTACCGTTACAGGACTGATATCTAGCGACTCAGCCAGCTCAAGTGTGGAGGCTTGGCCCCGTTCTTCAAGTTGCTGTAGAATAGCCGTCTGACGTTCAACTGGCTGCACGTGATCATTTTAGAGCATTAGGGCTACTAATATCAAGCAAGCTACAAGGATCATAATCGTATATCAGCACGAATCTCTAGATTAGGCATTACTTCTTATGATCGTTTATGATCGTATCCATAGGGTGTTGACACATATGAACCATAGCAGGTATATTATTTTCCAAGTTAAAGCTTAAAGGAAGGGTCTGAACTGTGCATTCAGGAGATAACACGTATCTAAAAGGAGTGGTATTAGCTCCTGGGATTGGAAGAGGGCCTATCTG
This sequence comes from uncultured bacterium, assembly GCA_964402875.1. Classification (GTDB taxonomy): domain Bacteria; phylum Deinococcota; class Deinococci; order Deinococcales; family Marinithermaceae; genus CAYODT01. The sequence goes on from CAYODT010000014.1 coordinate 16,927, forward strand.
GCTGCCGCCCACGAGCTCGGTACAGCAGGAAGGCACCTTGGCTGATCTACGCGCAGCGGTAGCAACACTTATCGAGGAAAGCGAGCTGCTGCCCGAGGAATTGGGCATTGCCTATCAAGGCTTAGCCAGTGACCCGGCTTGGGAAACAGAGGTATCGACGCGGCTGGCGCATGGTCTGCCATTATCTCAGGCGGTCCTGGAAACCGGGGAGGTACTTGCCGCTCCCCTACGGACACTGGATGATCATTATCTGCGGGCCAGAGCGGATGACCTGGTGCAAATTGCCCACCAGCTGGTACGTATCCTAGCGGGCAAGGCGATTACGCCCCCCGAGGGCGCGGTGCTCTTCGCACACACCGTCTCTCCGGTAGAACTACAGATATGGGCCGCATATCTAGGCGGCATCGTGCTACACGATCTCTCTCCAACAGCACATCTGGCTATCGTTGCGCGGGGGCTGGGGTTGCCGGCCCTGGCGATCAGTGGAAAGGTGGTGGTCAGATCCATGCAAGAGGCACTACTCAATGCATTTGAAGGGTGGCTCGAGCTGGACCCTCCGCCGCAGCACATCAAAGAATTTCCTCCCAAGCGATTCAAGCTCACTCCAGATGCCGCCCCGGTCCTGGTCGCCGGCCGCAGGATCCGGGTTCTCGCCAACGTCAACCGGCCGGACGAGGCACTCTGGGCGTCAAGGCTGGGTGCCGACGGTATCGGCCTGCTGCGCACAGAGTTTATTTACGCCGGCCGCAGCGAGCCACCCAGCCTTGACGCAGAGCGCGCACTGTACGCGGGCATCGCCAAGGCCTTTGTGGGAAAGCCGATCGTAGCGCGTACTCTCGATATCGGCGGCGACAAACCCCTTCCTTACCTACAAACCGCAGGACAGGACCAAGGCATGTTGGGTGTACGGGGACTGCGCCTGCTTCTCAGGCACAAAGATCTATTCAAAACCCACCTAAGGGCTCTTCTAGAAGGGTTTGGGGACAGCGATTTTGCCCTGATGTTCCCTATGGTAGCCACACCGGAAGAGTTCGCTGAAGCCCGTGATCTGGTCTTATCACTGGAACCGAACCCGCCGCGGTTGGGCCTGATGCTGGAGATCCCTGCCGCAAGCTACGCCTTAGACGTTTTTAAGCAGGAAGGGGCATCGTTCATCAGCCTCGGCACCAATGATCTTATGCAATATTTCTACGCAGCCAGTCGCCTTTCTGTGGAATTGGGGTATCTGCAGGATCCCAAGCTGCCTGCTTTTCTAGCGTTTGTAGAAGAGACTATCCGGCGCGCTAAGCGCGCTGGGCTGGAAATTGGTGTCTGCGGCGAGTCAGCCGCCGATGCGCGGTTGACGAGATTCTGGGTCCAGACCGGGGCTGACGAGCTCTCTTTAGCACCTGGGCTCATTCCTTGGATTAAGCAGCGGCTACGGGAGGTGGAAACTACGGACGAACATCAATTGAAGGCTTAAGGGCGGGTAATTTCAGTACTGCAAGAAGCACTGAATTAGAGAGGTGGTATCGGCATGGCAGTGATGGGTATAAAAACCGGCTGGCGCGCGAAAAGTATTTGGGCGGAGATGTTGGCGGAGTTTTTAGGTACTTTCGTTCTGCTGGCCTTCGGAGACGGCGTAGTGGCTGTTGCAGTAGTGGGCCTTACAGGATCCGGCCGTACGCCGGAAATCTTCGCGGGAGCCGGTGGTTGGCTGTTGATTACCTGGGGCTGGGCTTTGGCGGTAGCTATGGGTGTTTATGTGGCCGGCGGTATCAGTGGTGCGCACATCAACCCGGCCGTGACCCTGGCCTTTGCAGTTAAGGGCGACCTTCCGTGGTACAAAGTGATTCCCTACTGGGTAGCACAGGTAGCTGGCGCATTTGTCGGCGCAGCAATCGTATATCTGGATTACTTTAAAGCCATAGATGCTTGGAACGTGGCTAATCATGTAGCATCACGCGCCGCTTCAAGTGGTATGACAACCTTCAGTATCTTTGCTACGTTCCCAGCAAAATACTTTGGTGGGCAAATGTTCTGGCCCTTTCTGGACCAGATAATCGGCACCTTCTTCCTGCTGCTCTTTGTGCTGGCCATTATCGACGCTCTGAATGTGGGCGTCCAGGCCAACATGGGCCCGTTCATGATTGGTATGGCCGTGGCCGCGATCGGCATGTCCTTCGGAGTAAACGCCGGCTACGCTATTAACCCGGCTCGCGACTTTGGACCGCGCCTCTTCGCCTGGCTGGAAGGCTGGGGTGCCAACGCGTTCGCGGGTCCTCACGGCTACTGGTGGGTACCCATCATCGGTCCCTTGGTCGGTGGTGTGATCGCCGTTTATGTCTACCGCTGGTTCATTTCTGATACATTGAAAGCTAGGGCCCAAAATAAGGAGGATGCGGCATGAAGAAACTCATTAATAGCGTGGAGGAGGTGGTCAACGAGGCCACCTTGGGTCTGGAGCTGGCTAACCCCGAGTTGGTGCATGTCAGTCTTGATCCTCGCTATATTGTCCGTAAGAACCATTCCAACAAGGTGGTGCTGGTTTCCGGCGGTGGCTCTGGTCATGAGCCGTTGCATGGGGGTTTCGTGGGCCTGGGTATGTTGGACGCCGCTTGCCCGGGAGAGATCTTTACCTCGCCGGTACCGGACCAGATGGTAGCAGCCGCCAAGGCGGTTCACCAGGGCAAGGGAGTACTGTTCATCGTTAAGAACTACACCGGCGATGTGATGAACTTCGATCTGGCCAGCGAACTCCTTACAGCCGAGGGTATCCAGGTACAATCTGTGTTGGTGGCTGACGATGTGGCCGTGGAGGATTCGCTGTACACCGCCGGAAGGCGAGGCGTAGGTGGCACGGTCTTTGTAGAGAAAATCGCCGGTGCCGCAGCCGAGGCTGGCGCTTCACTCGAAGAAGTTGCAGAGATTGCCAACAAGGTCAGCGAGAACGTACGGTCCATGGGTATGGCGCTAACTTCCTGTACGGTACCTGCCAAGGGCTCGCCCACCTTCGACCTTCCAGAAGAAGAGATGGAGGTCGGCGTCGGCATCCATGGAGAACCGGGGCGTGAACGCCGCAAACTGGCCCAGGCCGACGAGGTAGTGGAAATGCTGGCTACGCCGATCATTGAAGACTTGGGGCTAGCCAGGGGCGAGCAGGTCGTGGCCATGACCAACGGCATGGGTGGCACGCCGCTCTTGGAGTTGTATATTGCACATCGTAAGTTACATACGATGCTGAGTGAGCGCGGTATACAGACGGCGCGTACGCTGGTCGGTAACTATATCACCAGCCTGGACATGCAGGGCTTTTCCATCACGCTTATGCGGGCCGAAGAATCGTCACTCAAGCTGTGGGATGCTCCCGTACATACCGCCGGTTTGCGCTGGGGAGTCTGAAATGCCAGTCGGCGGGTTAAACCAGTTTATTACCCGCTACTCCGAGCTGATCCAGGCGCATGAGCAGGAGCTTACCGAACTCGATGCGGCCATAGGCGACGCTGACCACGGTGCAAACATGGTTCGCGGCATGAAGGCCGTTCTGGAGCAGCTGCCCCCCGATGGTGCTCCACCCGCCGAAGTCTTGAAGGCTGTAGCTATGGCGCTTATCTCCAAGGTCGGCGGGGCAACGGGGCCGCTGTATGGGACAGCTTTCCTACGGGCTTCTACGGCTGTTAGTCAAGCATCTGAGCTAAGCCCGGAAAGCGTAGCTCAGATGCTTGAGGCTGCGCTTTCCGGCATCAAGGAGCGCGGCAAGGCTGTTCTGGAAGACAAGACTATGGTGGATGCCTTCGAGCCCGCTGTCAAGGCGCTTAAAGGCGCCTTGACAGACGGAAAGCCACTGGCCGAGGCGCTCGCGCTGGCCCACGCCGCAGCTCTGTCCGGCTCGGCAGCCACCATCCCCATGATCGCCAAGAAGGGGCGAGCCAGTTACTTGGGTGAACGCTCAAGGGGCCACCGCGACCCCGGGAGCCTGAGCACCGCGCTGCTTTTTGAAGCGGCAAAAACACTAGGAGGAATACAATGAGAAAGGCAATTCTGGCACTAGACCAAGGGACCACCTCAAGTCGTAGCATCGTATTCGACCTCGAGGGGCGGATCCTAGGTACCGCACAGCAGGAGTTCACCCAACACTTCCCCCAGCCAGGTCTGGTGGAGCACAACCCCGAAGAGATCTGGGAGACGCAGCTGGCCACCGCCAAGGAGGCGTTGAAACGCGCCGCTGTTGCTGCCTCCGACCTCACGGCCATCGGTATCACCAACCAGCGGGAAACCACCGTACTGTGGGAGCGGAAAAGCGGCCGGCCGGTATACCGCGCTATTGTCTGGCAGGATCGCAGGACCGCCGGTATCTGCGACGAGCTCAAGGCCAAGGGGCTCGAGCCCCTCTTCCATGAAAAAACTGGGCTGTTGCTTGATCCGTATTTCTCGGGCACCAAGTTGAAGTGGCTGCTCGACACCCAGCCTGGTCTGCGCGAGCGAGCCGAAGCCGGGGAATTGGCCTTCGGCACCGTGGACAGCTGGCTGATCTACAAGCTGACCGGGGGGCAGACTTACGTTACCGATGTTACTAATGCCTCACGGACCCTGATGTTCAATATACACACCCTCTCGTGGGACGATGAGCTTCTGATGGCCCTCGGTATACCGCGCTCCTTGCTGCCCAAGGTACTTCCTTCGGCAGGAGAGTTCGGGACTACCGACCCGGGACTCCTGGGCGCGGCGGTGTCCATTCGTGGCGTGGCCGGAGACCAACAGGCAGCACTTTTCGGCCAGGCTTGTTTTACACCCGGTATGGCCAAGAACACCTACGGGACCGGCGCCTTTGTGGTCATGAACACTGGAGAGAAGCCTGTCTTCGGCGATGGCGTGCTGACCACGGTGGCTTGGCAGATTGCGGGGCAGCCGGCGCAGTATGCCCTGGAGGGTTCGATCTTCATCGCCGGTGCCGCCGTGCAGTGGTTGCGCGATGGGCTCGAGCTCATCCATACTTCGTCCGAGGTGGAGGATCTGGCTGGTTCCGTAGAGGATGCCGGCGGTGTGTATTTCGTTCCCGCGCTGGTGGGCCTGGGCGCGCCGCACTGGGATCCCTACGCCCGCGGCGCCATCCTTGGTCTTACACGCGGCAGTACTAAAGCCCACCTGGCCAGGGCGGCTCTGGAGGCCATGGCCTATCAGACCAAGGATGCCATTGACGCTATGGACAAGGCCTCGGGTATCACCCTGAAAGAACTGCGCGTCGACGGTGGCGCAGTAGTCAACAATCTCCTTATGCAGTTCCAGTCTGATGTACTGGGTGTCCCGGTACTGCGCCCCGGCGTTGCCGAAACCACCGCCTTGGGCGCAGCCTTCCTGGCGGCAATAGGTAGTGGCGCGGCCACCCAGGACGAAATCCAGGCCCACTGGGCACTGGAACGGCGCTTTGAGCCGGCCATGGAAGCCGAAACACGCGACCGGTTGTACCAGGGCTGGACAAAAGCCGTGGGGCGCGCATTGAACTGGGAAGAAAGCGCTGATTGATAATAGTTCTACCACTATGCTCCTTGAGAAAGCCGGAGCAGCACCCCATTCTGGTGACGACGTGAATACTGGCCTTACTCTCGACGAGCTCCCTCCGCCTACTCGGCAACGCGCCGATGCACCCCAAGTCGTGGTGATAGGCGGAGGGATAAGTGGTACGGCCACCGCCTACGATCTGGCGGTACGTGGCATACGGGTATTACTGCTCGAGCGGGGCGAATTCGGCTCTGGCACCTCGGGGCGACATCATGGCCTTCTGCACTCAGGCGCACGTTACGTCCACGATATGCCCGCCGCACGTGAATGTATCACCGAGAACACCCTGTTACGCCGTATCATGCCTGGTTTTTTTGAAGAAAACGGCGGTTACTTCGTCGCATTCTCCGAAGAGGATCTTAGTTACGAGGAAACCTTCGTACGCGGCTGTGAGGAGGCCGGCATACCCATTACTGAGGTTACCCACGGTGATATGTTGGCTCGCGAACCACACCTCAACCCGGCGGTGCTCAAAACCTACAGCGTGCCCGATGCCACTATGGAGGCTCACCGTTTCCTGCTCCGCTTTCTGGCCTCGGCCTTGTATCACGGAGCCGAGGCCCGGCCCTACAGTGAGGTAGTAGGGCTGTTGAACCGAGGTGGCCGGGTTCAAGGTGTGCAGGTACGCGAGTTGACCACCGGCCGCGAATATCCAGTGGAGGCCGATCTGGTGCTGAATGCCACCGGCCCCTTTGCAGCCAAGCTGATTCCCGGCGCGCCGGTCCGCCCCACCGGCGGCGTGATGGTGGCCTTCCGGGAACGCTGGCTGCGCTCCCCAGTAAACAGATTGCACCGGGCGGGTGACGGCGATATCTTTCTGCCGCAACGGGAACTGACCATCATCGGCACCACCAGCTACAACGCCGAGGCCGACCCGGATTGCACTACAGTGCCGCAGGACCAGGTACGCCGGATGATCGAGGACGCTAAACGGTTTGTACCCGAGGTTTCTCGGGCTACGGTGCGGGCCTCCTGGGCAGCTGCCCGGCCGATCTTTCACCAGGAGGGGGTAGACGAACGATCGCTATCGCGCGACTATCGCGTGATTGAAAATCAAGAAGGACTACTCTCCATCATGGGCGGCAAGGCTACCACCGCGCGAGCCATGGCCGAGGCCTTCGTCAACCAGGCTATGAAAAAGCTGGGGCTCGAGCCAACCTGTAGAACTCGGGAATTACTCACCCTGCCCCACAATGCCTATTACTCTCTGCAGCGGGAACGCCGAGGAGCCTTCGATGCGCTTTCAGTTTGAAATTCTTCGTTCAGCAGGACACTACCAGCTCTTCAACCTGGAGGCCGCACCTGAGCTAACTATTCTTCAGGCCCTGGAACGAATCCGCACGGAACAAGACGCCACCTTGCTGTACCGGCATGCCTGTCATCATGCTGCCTGTGGTACCTGCGGCTTGCGTGCACGGGGTAAAGAAGTCCTAGCCTGCACAACCACACTGAAAGAGGTGGCCAAGAACGGCAGGCTGCGGCTCTCACCACTGGCCTCTCTGCCTCACATCAAAGATCTAGTAGTGGATATGGACCCGTTCTACGAGCGTTTCGACCTCGCCGGGTCTAAGGTTTTACGCGTCAACGATTCCCTGGCCGGTGAACCGGATAGCCAAAGCCTGCGGCTGGAATCGTGCATCGAGTGCGGGCTTTGCCTATCGAGTTGTCCCGTTGCTAGGGTCAATACCGCCTACCTGGGCCCTGCCATGCTGGCTGCGGCCGCGAGACAGGTGGAGGAAGGCCACCCCGTACCCCCGGCCTCCGCGAGCTTTGCAGGCCTGTGGCTCTGTCGCTTAGCCGCCAACTGCGAAGCTGTTTGCCCCTCAAATGTGATGCCGGCAACACGCATCGCCGCGTTGCGTCGTGCCATTGCCTATAACGAAAGTTGAGCTATGAAAACCGGAATACTTCTTGTCTCTCACAGCAGGACCTTAGCGGAGGGTGCAGCCGAGCTGGCCCGCCAGATGGCCCGTAGTGATAACACCGTATTCGCCGTCGGCGGTACCGAGGATGGCGAGATCGGTACCAGTGCGCTCCTGATCCGCGACCGGCTCACCGAGGCCCTGGCAACGTGTGAATCGGTGCTGGTGCTCATGGACCTGGGTAGCGCCTTCCTCAACACCGAACTGGCACTAGAGATGCTGCCTGAGGATGAGCACCGCCGAGTCACTCTAAGTAATGCGCCCCTGGTCGAAGGTGCCCTCCTGGCAGCCATAGCCGCTGCAACCGATCAGCCTCTGGAAGCCGTCGCCAAGAGTGCGGAGGAGGGTAGATCTTTGCCTAAAATCACCCGCTGAGTACTTACTATTCGCGGTTGCCCCTCCGCAAGCCATACCGATGCCGCAGAAGTTGAATAAGGAGCGGGATCAACGACATCACGATCACCCCGCCGATTACCAGCAGAATATAGCGATCGAGGTGAGGAATGACTCTACCCAAGTAGTAGCCAGATAATGTAACCCCCTGGGTCCAGAGCAGGCTGCCAAGTAGGTTGAGCACGAAAAAGGTCCTCCAACGAAAACGGACCGCCCCGGAAAGGAAGGGCATCACCGTACGCACCACCGGCACGAAGGGCCCAATGAGCAGCGCCATTCGCCCAAACCGTTTTAGGAAGGCCTCGGTAGCCCTCATATGATCGGGGTGCACCTTCGAACTAAGGCCGGGCCCCAGTCTGCCCCCCCACCAGTAGCCCAGGTTATTACCTAGAACCGAACCCACGAACAAGGCTAGTAGGACCCAGGGAAGCTTGAGGATCCCACTTGCCAGCAACAGCCCGGCGGTGATCAACAGGCTGTCTCCGGGAAGGAAAAAACCTACCAGCAGCCCGGTTTCGGCAAAGATGATCAGACCGATACCTGGGTAGGATATAGTCGTTATAAGATTACTAAGATCCAGGTGCATACGCAGCTCCCTAGGCCACACCCCGGACCTAGGGGGACCAGGAGCGCAACGCCTAGGAGTAGCCTACCTGGCTTGGATGACCCCTGTGTCATATCGTGCTATCTACCGTAGCATTACCAGGAAGGTATGAGCCTGGAACCGGATAGTAAGGGATCTAACACCGCTCCAATCCACCCAGCTTAGGATCAAGACTGTATGCACGAAGATCCCGGGCTGAAGATCCCGTCCATACCGGTCAACTGCCTTTTCGGGCAATCTTCCTCCGGTACGGCTCGGCCCATTTCCGTCCTCACGCCAGAACGGTATTTGGAGCAATTCAGTGAGGTGCGATACGCGTCTATAGATTGCCTGGGTTTCGTCGCTAACCCGGAAAGAGCAACAAGCTGATGAGCACAGTAAATAGCGGCAAGTATAAACGATCCGGTGGATGGTTGGGAGGTCGCGTGGACCCCGGTCTGGCCGTGGCGCAGTTGGTGTTGGCGGTCGTATCCATGCTGGTGGTCAGCCATGCCGAACCCACCTTAGCGCTGCGGGAGTTGGTTCGTCTGGTACTCGAGCTGTTCGCCACGTTGCTGGCGCTGCTTCTTCCCGCGGATCACTGGACTAAGAGAAGCCGTACATACTACTTGTTGCTGTTGGCACTGTTGCTACTAGTCCCCATAATGGGCAGCGTAGCTGGTGGGGCGCGCCGTTGGTTACGCATCGCCGGCATACCCGAGCTGGGCCTGCAGCCCTCGGCCCTGGCTGACCTCGCACTGATCTTGCTTTTAACCACCGGTCTACCTAAGGACAACCGAGGCCGCTTGAACTGGCGATGGGGCCTGATGGCCACGCTGGTGTATGTAGTTCTGGTGGCACTTGAACCCGATCTAGGCAGCGCCACCATGCTCTTCGTATTGGGCGGTGCGTTGTTGGTGGTCATCGGCATGCCCGGCCGCTACCTCTTCGGGCTGGGGATCGGCCTGAGCCTTGTCGGCACGGCGCTTTTACAAACCTCTCGCTTTGCCTACGCCAAAGCTCGTGTGGTGGAGTACCTGGCCCGCCTAACGGGGCATGCCCACACTGAATCAACCGGATATCAACTGGCCCAAGCCCATTTCTTGTTGAGGTCTGGTGGGTGGTGGGGACATGGTTTCAGTATTCCTATACCTCCCCTGCCCGCAGCCTATAGTGATATGGTCTTCGCTACGCTGGTCTACATGCTTGGCTGGATCGGAGCAGCTGTAGTGCTGGCTGCATACTTAATTATGTTGATTCGCGGGCTGGCTGCCGCATGTATGCCCGGTAACCTCTTGCGCCTGCAGAGCCTCGGCGTGGTACTGTGGCTGTTCATCGGCGTGCTGGTAAACCTTTTGGTGGTTCTGGGGCTGGCACCCTTAACCGGCACTCCCTTTCCCCTACTCAGTTACGGAGGTAGCCAAGCGGTGGCCTTTGGGCTGGGTCTAGGTCTACTGCACCGAGCGCTGTCAATAAGAGAAAGTGCAGCGTGGTAGGGAAACTCCGCCGCACCTCCGGTAGGAAACAACCCAATGAGCTCTTACCCTACATGCCGGTCGTAGCAGCATCACTGGTATTCTCTGGGCCTTGCTCCAGGTTATTGTAAACTGACTCGATACCGGTCGGGGCAGGCAGGTACCGGACCAAATCCTTAGGTGTCCGGTTTTCCTATTATCACCTCTATCTTCTTATCACCTCCATCTTCGAAGCATCAGCTAGGGCGCTTGACCTCACTTAGGCCGTGTCTGACACCCGGATCTACAGCTCGGAACCGAATAATTTACTCAGCCCTATCTACGTTAGGATCGCTAAACTCCTAGTACACAATGAGTAGATACAAAGCGCCCATTCATACTGCACGCAATATTGGCAAAGAGGCCACCGGAAACTTCCTGTACTGCGTAAGATAGGCGCTCTACCGGCTTCTACTCCCTCACTATCCAGGATATATCCGCAAGAGTCCGACCGCGGGCATGTATGGTAGCTTCCTGCCCAGAAAGATACCACGAAGCTTTAGCGAATATGAGAGCTCATCGTATCCGGCATAAGCAAGAGCACCAGCCTACCAGGTCGCCTTTTATACCCAGCGTTGCAACTCAGGATCCTCATTCAATAGTTTGAGTACCTTCTTGATATCTTGTACGCGGTCCTTTTTGACCACCAGGGTGGCATTCCCGTCACGGACGATCACTACGTCCTCCAGGCCGATGGTCACGATCAGATCATCACCGCTGGTAGTATAAAATACCGAGCCGGAGGTTTCCAGGCACAGATGCTTGCCAACCTCCACATTGTGGTTTTCGTCCCTGAGAAGCCTCTCTAGAGCCGTCCAGTCGCCTAGGTCGTCCCAACCAAACATCGCCGGCAGTACCGCCGCACTCGCAGTCTTTTCCATGACCGCATAGTCCAGGCTAATTTTCGGCAAGCGCGCGTAAGCCGCCTTCCCTTCCGCCAAGAGTAACGCCGGCAGTTCGGGAAGGTAGAGCTTTAGTTCAGAAAGCATCACGCGCGGCCTGAACACGAAGATGCCGCTGTTCCAGCTGAAGCGGCCACTTCGCACGAACGCCTCGGCAGTCTTTAAATCAGGCTTCTCGGTGAAGCGCTTTACCAAGAAACCTGGCATTTCACCAATAGATTGGCCTTGTTCGATATAACCGTACCCGGTAGAAGGGTGACTAGGCGCAATACCCAAGGTGACCAGCAAATCGCGAGCGGCGGCCAAGAAAGCCGCTTGCTCCAGCGTGGCATGAAACGCGTCTTCGTCTTTTATCCAGGCATCGGCTGGGAAAATCCCGATCACCACGTCCTCTCCGTACCGCTCCTTAATCTCCAGGGTAGCCCAGGCTACAGCTGCAGCGGTATCGCGTCCCTCGGGTTCTACCAGTAGGTTCTCCTTCCGCAGTTCGGGCAGATGCGCAAGCACACCCTTCACCAGGTGAGCCGCAGTCACTACCCATAGGTTCTCATAGCCGCCGCCGAGGGGCAGAACTCGCATGGCCGTAGCTTGCAACAGGCTGCGGCCGCTGCCGTCCAGTCGCAGGAACTGCTTAGGCCGATCACGGCGGGAAAGAGGCCAAAAACGCTCTCCCTTACCGCCGGCCAAGATAACAGGAACCAAATGCATGGCGTAATTATAAATCCCTAGGAGGTAATGTAGGTGGCTTCCAAGCTCAAACTCCCGGTCGCAGCAGCTAATACTCTCGGCCCGTTAGCAGTGCTAGGACCAGCAGACCAACCGTCACACTATATGAAGCGCCACGGGATGCGTTCACACTAAGCTACAGGCGATGAGTATGGGTAGTGCCTCAACCTCAAGGAAACCGCTTTAGTAAGATGCGCTGTTCGTTGCAATCGCCAGGCTGGGACTTGATGCCCCGGCTTTGACTGCAGGAAGGATACCCGGCCCGTACAATGCACGCATGGAACCACCTCTTTTGATTGATCTTCCCTTCGATCCGGAAACCGGAGATCCCAGAAGGCCGTTGCTCGAGCTGGACCTTCCCCACGGCGAGCCCTGGGGCTGGGCGTTCGCGCAGGGCATACTCTCTTCCGCAGCCTTGGCCCTCCGCCTGTACCACGGGCTACCGGCCGGCTTGGCGGCGCTTTTGCGGAAAGACCTGGAAGACTTGCGAAGCCTTCTAGGCAAACTGAAGCATGAATATCCCTTAGCTGACCTGGGCGGCCGCACCGCCACGGAGGCTGAATGGTCAGCACTCAGGCTATTGGAATCCGGCACCTCTGAAGATCTCCCGGCCCTCTACCGATCCTTCGGTGTTTTCCCCTTCGTTCAGTACAGCGCCTTCTTCTGGGATGGGAAGCTCATACCCGTGGCTCATCCCGACCCGGTAGATTTCAGTGAGCTGGTGGGCTATCATGAGGCTATCCGTGCGCTGAAGCGCAACACTGAACGCTTCCTGGACGACATGCCCTCGCTCTCCGTGTTGCTCTATGGCGCACGAGGCACTGGAAAATCAACAGCTGTGAAAGCCCTACGTACTACCTACGAAAGCAAAGGGTTGAAGCTAGTGGAAGTCCTACGCGAGGGCCAGAACGACCTGTCCGGCCTGCTCGAGCTGCTTAGGCCCCTTCCCTATCACTTCGTCCTCTATCTGGACGACCTAGCCTATAGCGAGGCTGAGACCAGCTACCACAGGCTCAAGGCGCTGCTCGAGGGCGCGGTCTATGAGAGTCCAACAAACGTGCTGGTGATTGCCACCAGCAATCGTCGGAATCTGGTGCAGGAGTCCTGGGCCGACCGCCCCGAGCCCGGCCTGGGCGAGCCCGCCGCCTGGGATACTTTGCAGGAGAAGCTGGCCTTGGCGGATCGCTTCGGGTTGACGCTGACCTTCCCGGCCTTCGATCAGGCCATGTACCTGGAAGCCGTAGAGCACCACCTAGGGCACTTGGATGAAACCACACGCACACAAGCCCTCCGTTTTGCGCGCGACGGCCGAGGCTTCTCCGGGCGTAGTGCCCGCCAGTTCGTAAATCAACTCTGAATACTACGACCGCACGACGGCCTCTATAGGCGCAAAGTAACCAAACAAACCCTCCACGCAGCATCTGTAGACGCAGTCCGCCAAAGGACCACGGCTCTACTACGCGTCTTGTTCTGTTAAGCCTTTGTTACCCCTAAGCGCTGATTCCGATACGCGACGGCCGCCTGCACAAAAGCTGCAAACGGCGGCGAGGGGCGCATGGGCCTACTCCTAAACTCCGGATGCGACTGAAGCGCTAGAAAGAAGGGGTGGTCGTCCAGCTCAATTGCTTCAACCAGACCTTTGCCACGTCCCTTCATACCCGGCGTTACGCCCGACACCACCAAACCCGCCGCCTTGAGCTGTTCCAGGTAAGCCGGGTTCACCTCGTAACGGTGCCTATGGCGTTCATCGACCTCTTCACGCTCGTGGTAGCTTCGCCAGAGCAACGTACCCGGGTGGATCTGCATACGCCAGTCCCCCAGCCGCATGGTTCCTCCCAATCCTTCCACCTCAAGCTGCTCTGGCATCAGGCCGATCACCGGCTCGGGCGTATAGGGATCGAACTCAGTGGAGTTAGCTTTATTCAAACCGGCCACATGGCGGGCAAACTCGATGGTAGCCACCTGCAGCCCCAGGCAGATGCCGAGGAAGGGCACCTCTTGTTTGCGTGCGTGCTCGACGGCGCAGATTTTGCCCTCGATACCCCGTACGCCAAAACCGCCCGGTACCAAAATACCGTCCACATCGTGAAAGGCCGCTTCGAGATCACCGTTCATCAACTGCTCGGCGTCCACCCATTTCACCTTCACCTCGGCCCGCCCGACAATGCCCCCATGCTTAAGCGCTTCCAACAAGGACAGGTAAGCGTCCGGCATCTCTATATACTTCCCAGCGATGCCGATGGTGACCGAGTGCTCGGGGGCTTTTAGGATCCGTACCGCCTCCTGCCAGACCAGCAGATTAGGAATGACCTTCTCCAGGCCCAGCTTGCGTTCCACCCAGCGACCCAGACCCTGTTCCTCAAGAACCAGGGGCACCTCGTATAACTGCCCCACGTCGTAGCTGGAGAAAACCGCCTCCTGATGAACGTTGGTAAAGAGGGCTATCTTCTTGCGCATCTCCGGCGGCAGCACCTGCTGGGAACGAGCCACGATGGCGTCGGGCTGGATACCCACTCCGCGCAAGGTGGCCACAGAGTGTTGGGTGGGTTTAGTTTTGAACTCAGCGGAGGTAGTCAAATACGGTACCAGGGTGAGGTGAATATACAACGTGTTTTCCTCACCTTCGTCAAAACGAAACTGGCGAACAGCTTCCAAGAAAGGCAGGCTCTCGATATCACCAACCGTGCCCCCCACTTCGACGACCACCACTCCAGCCTGCTGCGCCTCGGCGACCAGCCGGATACGGCGCTTGATCTCGTCGGTAATGTGGGGAATCACCTGGACCGTTTGCGACAGATACTCGCCGCGGCGTTCTTTCTGCACTACCGAAAGATAGATCTGGCCGGTGGTAATGTTGTTCTCCCGTGACATATCCCGGTCCAGAAAACGCTCGTAGTGTCCAATATCGAGATCGGTTTCGGCACCGTCGGCGGTTACGAAAACCTCTCCATGTTCATAGGGGCGCATCGTGCCTGCGTCCACGTTGATATAAGGATCAATCTTGACCGCACTAACGCTGTAACTCCTGGCCCGGAGTATAGCCCCCAGGGACGAGGTTACGATGCCTTTGCCCAGACTGCTCACCACGCCACCGGTTACAAATACATACTTCATGTAAGAACCCTCCGGGATCTTAGTCTAATCCTCTAGCGATCTCATAGAACCACACGAGGGCAACATGTCATCAGCACATACAACCACCATACCTCACTCTTGATACGCCCATGATATGAAGTATAGACGTCCCTCACGCCATAAGCCCCCCGCACTCACCGCGCCGGGTTTAAGGAAGATAAACTATGATCGGCGTAGAAACCCCACACAAGCCGTTCGGCTAGGCGTACCAGGAAAAGCCTGCTGAACTCACCTCCGCTCAGGTAGTGCAAGAGCGGCTCAGGGCCCAGCAATACGCGCGCAATACGCGAAGCGGGCAAACCTTCGGCGTGCAGTCTACCTACCTGCTCCATCAACCGAAGAATAAAATTGCGTTTAGCAACCAACCTGGCTATAGGATCCTCTACTCCCGCCAGCACGCCCGCAGTACATCCGCCTGGGAGCCAGCCCTATCACCTTCTTCAGCGAACTCAGCAACGCCGGCAGATCCAGCTCGCGCGTAGCCAAGCCAATTCCGCCGGCTAGGCATAGGTCGCCCGAGAACAGGATATTCTCCCCTGCATGGTAGAGTGCCTGATGGTCCTGGGTGTGGCCCGGCGGAGCTATGAGTCGCAAGGGTCCCATCGCGGAAACCGGGATCACTTCCGCAGAACCAGGCTGGCCGAAAACCAGCCGACGATGCAGGGGCAACGGGTAAACCTGCATGTTGTTCGCAACCCGAGCCGTCCGCTCATCAGCCGCCTCAGCCCCCGTACCGAACTGTCTTACGCGCCCGGAAAGAAGGGTCGAAAGTCACACCCCCTCGAGTGCCCCAAACCGAAACATCTTATACCAAAGTACAGCTCACGAAATACCCGGCTCTAACATAAGCGCAGCATCCAACAACGCCACCTTCTCGAGTACACCCTGCAACTACCTGGGACTTAGAGTACGGCCTACCACTAAGCAATCCAATACCGGCAAGGAACAAGGATATGGAATACAGCGCCCGCCAGTGCCGGCAACCGTTCCCGGCATATGCGGATTATCAAGTATACAGACGCTTTGTAATTAGATGGTGATAGAATCCGACAAGTTATTGGTGAAGTATATGAAGGAGTCTAGATGAATATCCTTGGTCGGATCACCTCAATCCCTAAGCTTCCTGATGAAATTCACGGCCTTAGGGAGATCGCCTACAACCTCTGGTGGACCTGGAATCCCGAAGCTCGCGGGCTGTTCAACCGAGTCAGCCCGTCATTATGGAAGCGCTTCCGCAATAATCCGGTCAAGCTGCTCTTGGAAATCGAACCCGAAAGGCTTGAGCAACTCTCAAGAGACCCGGCCTTCGTAGCCCAGCTGACCGCCACCCACGAACAGTTCAAAACCTACATGGTCGGCCGGCCGAAGAGCCCTGGACAAACCGTGGCCTACTTCTCCGCGGAATTCGGCTTCCACGAATCCTTGCCCATCTATTCCGGAGGGTTGGGTGTATTGGCCGGAGATCACATCAAGGCAGCCTCTAACCTAGGTCTTGGACTGATTGGCGTGGGCATATTCTACCATCAAGGCTACTTCCGGCAGCAGTTGAGCGATGACGGTGGCCAAGTCGAGGTCTACGTCGATCAACACCCCGAGGAGATGCCCGTCGTTCCGGTACGCGACGCGCACGACCAGCCCTTGAGGGTGGGAGTGGAGTTTCCCGGCCGCACCCTCTGGCTGACTGCATATAAGGCCCAGGTGGGTACGGTACCGGTATATTTGATGAGCTCCAACCTACCCGAGAACCGCCCCGAAGACCGCTACTTGACCGCGCGCCTCTACGCGCCGGGGCAGGATATGCGCATTCAGCAGGAAATGATCCTGGGTATCGGGGGGGTACGCATGCTACGCGCACTGGGCATTCAGCCCAATGGTTGGCATATGAACGAGGGGCACGCAGCCTTTTTGGGACTCGAGCGGATCCGCGAACTCGTCGAACAGGACCTGAGTTTCGAGGAAGCCTTGGAGGTTGCCGCCGCCGGAACCCTGTTCACTACGCATACGCCGGTGCCCGCAGGGCACGACGCTTTCCCACTTGACTTGATGGACCGGTTTCTTGGCGGTTGGTGGGACCAGCTCCATATCAATCGCAACCGCTTCATGGCGCTAGGGCTGGAGCAGAAGGAATGGGGCGAGGTCTTTAGTATGTCCAACCTGGCACTAGCCACCAGCCGACAAGCCAACGGCGTCTCACGGCTTCATGGAGAGGTTTCTCGGCGCATGTTCCAGCATCTTTGGCCGGGATTCGAACCCGAAGAAATTCCGATCGGGCACGTGACCAACGGCGTACATATCTGGACATTCCTAGCTCGGCGTATGAAAGCACTTTACCGGGAGCATTTCCCCGAAGAGTGGCCGGAACGCTTGTCCGACCCCGAACAATGGACGGTAGGACGTCTGCCCGACGATAAGCTTTGGCGGGCGCGCCAAGGGTTGCGCGAGAAACTAGTGAATGAGGTGCGCGAAAGGCTGCTCGAGCAACGCCACCGGAACGGTCGACCTCCAGCCGACCTGCGCAGCGCCGAACAAGTACTTTCGCCCGTAGCCCTGACCATTGGTTTTGCCAGGCGCTTCGCCACCTACAAACGAGCCACACTACTGTTTAAAGACCCCGAGAGATTGCAGAAAATTATGCGCAGCCCCTACCCGGTACAATTCGTCTTCGCAGGCAAAGCACACCCCCAGGATGACCCCGGTAAGCAGTTCATCCGGGAAGTACTCCGCCTGCGCAGCGAGCTGGGACTAGATGATCGAATCGTGCTTCTGGAGAACTACGATATGGACCTTGCGCGGCGTTTGGTGCAGGGCGTGGACATCTGGCTCAATACACCACGCCGGCCCATGGAAGCCTCGGGCACCTCAGGTATGAAAGCCGCCCTGAACGGTGCGATCAATCTCAGCGTGCTCGATGGCTGGTGGGCGGAAGCTTACAATGGGCGCAACGGTTGGGCAATCGGCCAAAGCCGGGAGTTTGCATCTGAAGAGGCTCAGGACATGGCCGACGCCGCCAGCTTCTATGACACGCTCGAGAACGAGATGCTGCCACTGTTCTACGCCCGCGGCGGCGACGGAGTGCCCTCGGGCTGGCTGGCCAAGGTGCGCGAGAGCGTGCGAACCGTCGGCCCCTTCTTTTCGGCCGAACGCATGGTTCATGATTATCAGGAGCAGTACTACCAAACCATGCGCCGGCGTGGTGACAAGCTGGCACAAAACCAGTTTGCCCTGGCGCGGGAACTCTCAGTATGGAAGCAGCAAGCCCGCTCTTTGTGGCCCAAGGTCCAGCTCAAGGTCGAGGCGCCGGGCGATATGACCGTGAACGGACACAACCTAAAACTGCGCGCCCTGCTCACCACCGCCGGTCTGGACGAAAAGACCCTGCGGGTAGAATTGCTTACCCGCCGAGGCGGGCAGGACCTGGAAATTGCACCCATGACCTTGGTGGGACGCGAGGGTGACGCGCTGGTATTCATGAGCGAGTTACATCCTAGTCGTCCGGGCAGCTATGTATACGGGGTGCGCGCCTTAGCCGCTCATAATGAACTGTCCAGCCCCTGCGAAGTGGCCCTCGTTCGCTGGGCTTAGCCCCTTGGAGTACGTAAATCACCCCGTCGCAGCTTTAGGCGGCTGGGGTGATTTACACCAACATCTACAGAGCTTGCGGCCGCCAGCCCCAGGCCAGATACGATAAAACCATGATCACCACGTTCGTACTGACACGAACCGAGGATAATAAGGGCACCAAGGTAGCCTGAACTATCGCCAAGCTTCCTGATGTCTTTAAAGCCTATTCTGTTACCGGCGACTGGGATCTGGTGGTGTTACATCTGATGCACTTTGACGATATGGATAGTGTGGTCACCGAAGGTCTGAGGGAGACTGGGGGTGTAATCAGAACCAAAACTTTGCTAGCTTCTCACACCTACTCTCCCAAGTTGCTCGAGCAAGGCTTTGGTATAGGTGCCGAGGGTAAGTAGCCAGACCAGAGTACGCGCCGAGATTCTCATCCTGGACATCTGTACAGCGCGTACATTAGGTGACATCTGGCCCTCGGCGGGGTTATAGGGTTAGGGAGCAAGTAAGCATGGCCCCGCTGCAAGGAAAAAATATACGGTAAACTCGGGAGCTATGTCGAAATATGCTTGTCACCGTATAATCGGGACAATTCAGATGTACACCTACCGGTCACCAACAACTTCGCGCCCGCTTTGCGCTTCAACATCACTCAGCTGCATCGCATCCGCGGGCATATTCAAACATCCTCACCTCTCATCCCCTACCCTGGCAACATAGCCGTATACCGGTCTTGATCCAGGCTTGAAGCATACTCGGATTGTGATTCCCTGGATGCACCGAACCCTGGATCATATCTATAGGACGAGCGTTGCATAAAGACAAGATAACTATCTAGATTGTGTCTCGGCACCGTCTTTGTGCAACTTCCCACCCCGTAATAGAGCGAAGACTGCCCGCCCTAGCCGAGCAGGTGCATTTAGCCAAGTCCCCTAGCATAGAGCACATGCTTTATTTTTCTCTACCAGACCACTATGCTTAAGCCCACGGGCGCCCCGGGATCCCCCCGGCAAGCCCCGGGAGGCTGCATGGAGCAAGACATTCGGCAAGCATACGCCACAACCGAACCAGCCGGCGGGCTGAGGGTGCACCTCATTACCTTCGGCTGTCAGATGAACGAATACGATACCCACCTGGTCCGCTCTGAGCTAGCCGGCCTGGGGGCTTCGTTCGTAGAGACTACGGAGGAAGCCAACTTCGTACTGGTCAATACCTGCGCGGTACGCGGCAAACCAGTCGAGAAGTTGCGTAGCCTGCTTGGGGAACTGCGTAAGCAAAAGCACCGGCAGCCCCTCTTGGTGGGCGTGATGGGTTGCGTGGCACAGCTCCCGGAGGGCCAGGATATGGCCCGTAAGTTCGAGGTTGATATCCTCCTTGGCCCCGGTGCGCTTACACAGATCGGCCGGGCGATCGAAGCCGACCATAAGTTCTGGGATCTGAGCTTTCGCGACGACTTGAATACTTTTACACCTCCGCCACCCCAGGGTGTACTCTCGTCATTCGTCAGCATCATCCGCGGCTGTAATCACCACTGTACCTACTGCATTGTTCCCCGCACTCGCGGACCCGAGATCAGCCGGCACCCCGATGACATTCTGAAAGAAGTGCAGGCCCAAAAAGACGCCGGTGTACTTGAGGTAACCTTATTGGGACAAAATGTAAACTCCTACGGCAAAGGGCGATCGGGGTACCCCAGCTTCGCGGAGTTGTTGAAGCTGGTAGGGCAGATAGGCGTCAACCGGATCAAATTCATCACCAGTCACCCGGTCAACTTCACCGATGACATCGTCCGAGCCATCGCCGAAACCCCCCAGGTGGCACGCTACGTGCATCTGCCGGTCCAGTCCGGCTCAGACCGCGTACTTAAGCGCATGGCCCGCGAGTACACCCGGGACTGGTATCTTAACCGTATCCAAGCCATTCGCGCGTCGATTTCCGAAGTGGTCATCTCCACGGATATTATCGTTGGATTTCCCGGAGAAACCGAGGAAGACTTCCAAGAGACCCTTTCGCTCTATGAGCAGGTCGGCTACGACCACTCATACATGTTCATTTACTCACCCCGGCCCGGCACACCCTCTTATTTGCACTTCGAGGACCTGCCGCGCGAGATCAAAGTGGAACGCTTACAGCGGTTGATCGAGACCCAGAAACGTTGGAGCTACGAGCGCAACAGAGCTTGGGTAGGGCGTACGGTCGAGGTACTGGTCCACGGCCGGGCCAAGGAAACGGGCTACGCAGAAGGTCATGACCGTGGAAATCGTCCCATCCTACTGCCAGTGAACGAAGCGCCGGAACCCGGCCTCTACACCGCAATAGTGAAGCAGGCTACTCCCCACCTGCTCCTCGCAGAGCGCCATACTACGCTCGAGCCAATCGGCTCGCAGGCCTAAGATGCAAAATATCATCATTGGTCTCTCAGCCGCGTTGCTGGTTTTCTCGTTTACCTGGTACACCAGCAAGCAATTATGGCTCTCATTGGTACTGGCGGTTTTATTTGGTTTATTAGCGAGGGACTGGGGGCATCGCTTGGTCCGTTTCGGACCTGGAAAAGGCGCGCTTGAGCGCATGATCATGAAGCAAGCCTGGACCTCGGGTGGGTATCTAACCCCTGAAGATCTCTCAGGATTAGGCGTGTCCAAGGAGCGGGCCGAAGATCTGCTGCAAGATATGCAGGCTCGAGGATTGTGCAGGCGTGAAGATACCGGGTACCGGTTCTACCACTAAAACGGCCTCACGCAACTCTAAGTTAGCATCACCAAGGATTGTTCCATACCTTCTCGGACCTTCTGAATGGTACAGAAGCCAAATGGCATCAAGAAGAACTCCGCCAAAGCGGAGTTCTTGCTCTTGAACCCTACATAATACGAAAACCAATCCAAGCAATCGCTGGCCCTAGCCAATCAAGCTCAAAACCCAAAGCCAGCCAGCCAGCACTACCCCTACAATCACCACAAAGCCCACAACCTTACCCATTCAGGACTCACCTCACTCTCGCCTTATGCTCTTTACGCTCTAGGCACCCGCGCTAGGCTGGCGTATAGTCTGGCCGAGTCTGGCCGGTAGACGATCCTGCACCAAATCCGGTAACAGCAGCATCTCCAACACCTGACCGACATTAGCTACGAACTGGATTTCAAGCTCCCGGCGGATCTCCTCGGACACTTCTTCCAACTGCGCGCGGTTGTCCTCGGGTAAGATCACCTTGGAGAGCCCGGCCTGATGCGCAGCCAACAATTTCTCCTTCACGCCGCCGATAGCCAGAACTTTACCACGTAGGGTGATCTCCCCGGTCATAGCCGTATCCATGCGGACCGGGCGGCCGGTCAGGGCGGAGGCAATCGCGGTAGCCATAGTAATACCCGCGCTGGGACCATCCTTGGGAGTCGCTCCTTCAGGTACGTGGACATGAAGGTCCCATAGGGCATGAAAGTTCTCGGGAAGGCTCCAAGACTCGGCATGCTTACGAAGGTAGGTGAGTGCGGCCTGCGCCGACTCCTTCATAACCTCACCCAGGTTGCCGGTCAAACTGAGTTTACCGGTACCCGGCACCGCCATGGCCTCCACCGTCAACAGAACACCACCCACCGGCGTCCAAGCCAGGCCTTGTGCCACTCCCACCTGGGCTTCCTTCTCGGCGCGTTCCGGACGGAATTTAGGCACCCCCAAATAGGACGTCAGGTCGGCTACATCCACCTTGCGAATACCTTCCCAGGGCTTCTCCAGGTAATTCTTGGCCCCGCGCCGCGCGATCTTACCCAGCTCGCGCTCCAGATTACGCACTCCCGCCTCACGGGTGTATTTGGTGACCACCTCGGCAACGGCTGGCTTGGTGATGGAAAGGCGCTGCTGCATACCGCTTGACTCAAGCTGCCTGTCCCAGAGGAATAACTCAGCGATTTTCTCCCTCTCAGGCATGGTATACCCAGGAATATCAATTACTTCCATGCGGTCTTGAAGCGGCTCGGGAATAGTAGATAGTTGGTTCGCCGTGGTGATAAACATAACCTCACTAAGATCGTAAGGGATCTCCAGGTAGTGATCGGTAAAGGTGTTGTTCTGTTCCGGATCGAGCACCTCCAGCATGGCCGAGGAAGGATCGCCTCGCCAGTCGGCACCCAGCTTATCAATCTCATCCAGCAGGAAGACGGGATTCTTCACGCCAACCTGCTTCATTCCTTGGATGATCTTGCCGGGCATGGCACCGATATAGGTACGCCGGTGGCCGCGGACCTCAGCCTCATCGCGTATTCCTCCCAAGGAAATATGGTGGAACCTACGGCTCATGCTGCGGGCCACCGAACGACCCAACGAGGTCTTACCCACCCCCGGCGGACCGATCAGGCAAAGGATGGGGGCACGCTTCTTCACATCCAATCCCTCGACCATCTTACGCACCGCCAGGAATTCCAGAATACGCTCCTTGACTTCCTCAAGACCGTAGTGGTCTTGGTCCAGGATTTCACGGGTGTGCCTAAGATCCAGGTTTTCCTGATCGCAGCTACTCCAGGGTAACTCAATCATCCAGTCGAGGTAGGTGCGAATTATCGTGGCCTCAGGGCTGCCGGGCTGCATGCGCTCGAGCCGCTGCACTTCCTTCCCGGCCCTCTCTGACACCTCGGCAGGCATGCCGGCCTTCTCGATCCGTTCACGCATTTCGACTACTTCGGCCGCCAGCTCTTCGCCACCACCCAACTCCTTTTGAATAGCCTTCATCTGTTCGCGCAGGTAGTACTCGCGCTGATTCTGATCCATCTGCTCTTTGACCTGCTGTGCAATACGCTTGTCCAGGTCAAAGCGCTCGAGCTCCCTAAGAAGCAGGCTGAGCACCAGCTTAAGCCTCTCCTCAACCGAAACCTCCGCGAGAACCCGCATCTTCTCGGCCACATCCCATGTCGTGTACTGGGTAACAGTATCGGCCAATACTCCACCGTCGGTGGTACCTTGCACGGCTTCGAGTTGGTACCGATCGAGTCGGAGGTTCTTATTTCCATTTACGTAGCGCTCGAACGCCTCTACAATCTCCTGAATCAGCACCCTGGCGACCGCAGCATCTTGCGGTGCCTGCTCGGCCAATAGCTCCCCGTGAGCGCGGAGATAAGGCGTCTGCACGAACGACTGCAAACGCACACGGTCCTTGGCTTCCACCACCACCTGCAAGGTGCCGTCGGGAAGGCGCATCAACTGCTTAATCGAGGTGAGAACCGCGTGACCATATAGGTCCCCGCTCGAGGGGTCGTCCACCTCAGGGTCCCGCTGCGCCACCAAGAGCAATAATCGGTCGGCCGACATAGCTTCGTCCACAGCCCGCTTGGACTTCACCCGGCCAACGTCCACGGGCATAGTAGCGTGCGGCAATACAACCGTATTGCGCAAAGGGATCACCGGTAGTTCCAACAACATTCCTCCTCCTTGGCTGGATTGTACTCTCTGCACGGACCAATTGAGGGATCCTGGAGCACGTAACGATCTTCATGTTTTGCATATTATCCGCCCTCCCGGGAATACGCCAAGCCCACCGTGTACGAAGAGCATAACCAATCCCAGCCGGCCGGGCTGCTCATCGCGGATGACGGCTAAGGATAAATCGGGCCTTGGCCGCGATAGTTGGAGCGGAACCCGGTCGCTTTAAGGTAGAGGCTGGGCGGCCTCTAAACTTGGCCAAACGAGGTGTTCTTGCCAAGGGACATTCCAGCTTTAGCACGTGAGCCATCGAATGGATCCAGATCCGAAAGAGACCCGCTAGGGTACGTTGCCGAACCGAGCCAGGCGCAGGCCCGGAGGACCCGTCCAAAAAAGTCAAATGAGCTCGAGCTGATCACCATCACGCCCTTCAAGTCCACCCCGTACTGCGAGCCGGTTCCTCGGGCACGGGACCGGCTCTCTCCCATCAGTGACCTTATCTACGTGGCACGGGAACACAGGATGCTTAATACTGAGGACATGCTCGAGCGGCTCGAAATACGGGCCTTGGCGGTCCTGGAGGAAGTCACCCTGGAGTTTAGCCCGGGTCTCACTGTGGTTAGCGGAGAAACCGGCGCGGGCAAGTCGATCTTGATCGACGCTTTGGGCCTGCTGCTGGGGGGCAAAGGCAATCCCAGTCTGATTCGGCCCGGTGCCGAAGCACTCTTGGTGACCGCCTGGTTCAACGGCCGTGCACATGCCCGGCGAATAAGCCCCGTGCGAAGTGTACCCAGGTTGGACGGGGAGGTCATCAGCTTAGCCGAGTTAGGCCAAGCTACTGCTGCGCACCTGGCCATTCACGCACAACACGCTGTATTCGCGCTCTCGGGGCAGCGCAGCTACCGAGCTCTACTCGATACCCGCCTCCCAGAAGGCCTGCTGGATACCTACCAGCAGGCCTTCATACGCCTACAGGCACAACTCGCGGAATACCAAGAGTTAGCCCGGAGTATGGAGGAACGCGAACAAACTCTGGATATCCTACGATACCAGTTAAGCGAGATTGAACATACTGCGCCGCAACCGGGGGAGGATACACACCTGGGACACGAGCGGGCACGGCTGGTTCATGCCGAACAATTACGTGAGCATGTAAGCTTGGCGCTCGAGTTGTTGGGCGGCGAAGCCGGCAACGCCGTGGGCCTGTTGGGGCGGGCAATACACGAATTACAAGACGCAACCAGAAACGACCCTGGCCTACAGGCCTTAACCGCCGAAACCGCCGGGGTTCAACAGGCGCTGGGGGTACTGATTCCAGAACTGGAGAACTACCTGGAGGCGCTCGAGGCTGATCCAAATCGCCTGGAGGAAGTTGAAGAGCGACTCACGTTGATTGAGCGAGTCAGCCAAAAATACGGCGGCAGTTTGGAAGAGGTCTTGACGACCTATGAACGTATAGCCGCACGTATAGCCGCGCTAGAAACAGTGGAGGATCGGCGTACCGCTCTGGAAACCGAAATCAAGATACGCCGCGCAGAGGTTCATGCACGTGGCCGGACGCTAAGTGCAGGCCGGCAACAAGCCGCTTACGAACTGGGTGAACGGGCCACACGGGAATTGGCCATGCTGGGTATGCCCACCGCCCGCTTCGAGGTGGAGCTGGCCCCCTTAGGTAAACCCAAGATCTCAGGTCTAGAGGGGGTGCGCTTCTTGCTCGCCGCCAACCCCGGCATAGGACTCGCGCCACTCGAGCTCGCTGCCAGCGGCGGCGAGCTTAGCCGGATCATGTTGGCGCTCTCACTCCTGACCGGCAGCGAGGCCAATACGGTGATCTTCGACGAAATCGACGCCGGCGTAGGCGGCGAGGCAGCCCTCGCGGTGGGCGAGCGGTTAGCCCGCCTGGGAAGGGAGCGCCAAGTAT
Organism: uncultured bacterium; assembly: GCA_964402875.1. Lineage (GTDB taxonomy): Bacteria > Deinococcota > Deinococci > Deinococcales > Marinithermaceae > CAYODT01. The sequence continues at coordinate 42,534 of CAYODT010000014.1, forward strand.
TGGTAGTCACCCATCTGGCCCAAATCGCCGTACAGGCCAACCACCATTTCCGGGTCAGTAGAAATGGCAGTCGGGTTGTGGTGGAGCAGGTTGAGGGAGACGAACGGGTACGCGAACTGGCCAGGATGCTCTCGGGCTCGTACTCCGCTGCGGCGCTTTCGCATGCACGTGAGCTGCTGCACACCACCGGTATCCATAATCAGCCCTTGTAGATAAGCAAAAAAATCAAGCAGGTATTTTAGGGTCAACAAAGAGAGTCATCGAGACCAATGAGTGCCCTCGCTGGACATATAGTAGAGCGTAGCGAAGCGCAACAAAGCTTGGGCGTTTTCCAAACCGAGCTTGTACATTAGGTGTCGACGATGAGTATAAACCGTCTTTTCCTCAATACCCAACTTTTCGGCGATCTGCGCGTTGGTCAGGCCTTCACCCAGCAGGCTGATCACCTCGCGCTCGGTGGGTGAAAGCTTCTCCATCCTGGGTACTCCGCCCCCATCATCAGGACCTGATAGTTCAGCCAGCGCATGTATAAGGGCCTCGGACGAATCGTTCTTGGATAAAAACGCCGCGGCGCCCAGTTCCCTAGCCCTGACACGGAACGCGGTCTCATCGTGGGCGGTCAGGATAATGACCGGAAGGTCGGGAAACCGCTCGTTCACCTCAGAAAGCATACGAAGACCATGCGTATCGGGAAGCGACAAATCCAACAACAGACGTTCCGCCCAGCCCAGGTGCGGGTCAGCCTCTTTCGCAGTGGCAGCTACCCGCACCTCAGACCCGGGGAGCGCATCACGAAGCAGGCGCACTAATCCTTCACGCACCAGTTGGTGGTCCTCTACAACCAAAACATTCATATTCACCCCCGGAATATCTTTTCGCCGGCAACCTTGGCAGGCCACCGTGCGGTTATAGCTATTCCACCATGCAAAGATGAGTCTATGAAAAGAGTACCGCCGCTCAAGCGCATCCACGCGCGCAACAACCGGATACCCTGACCCTCCTTGACTTTTCCCCCACTGCCATCGTCTTCCACTCTAACCTCCATCCAGGCAGCGCTGGCAACCCGAATCCATACCCGGCCGGCGGCTCCATGACGTACCGCATTACTCAAGGCATTCTGTATAATTCGATAGGCGGCCACTCGGTCATCCTCGTTCTGCGGCTCCTGAACCTCGATTTGCGCCTCGACCCGCAATCGCTGCGCCAGTTGTGCAAGTGCCAGATTCAGGCTTAAGTACTCGAGCTCCGGAGGATTTAGCTGTGTCAATACTCTTCTGAGGGTGGCCTCAGCCTCTCTCAGGTCGTGCTCGACCTCCTCCAGCCGACCCTGGGCCAGCGACCAGCGGCCGGCGATCAGCGTCTGTACCACCTCATCATGCAGCGACTGGGCCAACTGGTTCTTCTCCAATTCCAGGAGCTGGAAGTAATCCCTTTGCAGCTCGAGCAAGCGGTTGATCCGCTCCACCACGCGATCAGCGTGTGCTTCGCCCACCGGCGCGATTCGCATACGTCCACCAACCAAGGCAGACAGCTCTTCTTCCAAGCTCAGCCAGGGCCGCATCAACAATCGCAGCAGTAGAAAGATGGCCAAAGCCCCCACGCTCGCGGCCAGCAAGGCCACTCCTCCATCAAACCAGAGCTGATGGCCACGGTACAGCGGTGAGGTGGCGATAGCCGGGGTATCACGCAGCCACAGGTGCAAGCTAAACACCAGCACCGGACCTAAGTACGCCAGCATGGAAACCAGAAGAACTGTACGCCTCAGTCTCACCTACCCTAGACTACGCTAGGCTGGTACGCGTACTAAAGGCAAACAAGCAGCTCACGACACTCGAGTCCTCCGGTACAACACCCGGTACAAATCAACTTATCCAAAAATACGGACACTTGAACCCTGGTCGGCACACGCATCTGGGACGGGAGGCTATGATTCGCCGCAACCGCGCCGGGCCCCACCATGCAACCCGGTCCCACACAGCCTTGCAGGTGTCCGGGCATATTCATATATCCACCCCGTTAGACTAAGGTTGTGTACGCGCTCAGCCAGGCTATCCGCGCTCTTAGGCAGCACCCCGTAAGCACCTTGGCTACTTTTACCACTGCCACCGTCTCATTCATGCTGCTGTTTCTGATCGGCTTGGTACTTTGGAATTTGGAGCGAGTAGTTACCTCGATCCAGAACGAGTTGGAAATCGCCGCTTTCCTGGACCCCTCGGCCAACACGCAGTCGGTGGAGGAAGCGGTTCGTACCCTGCCAGGAGTGCGCTCGGTACGGCTTATCAGTAAGGAAGCAGCCCTAGCGCAGCTACAATTGGACTACCCCTATCTAGCGCAGGCCCAAAGCTTAGTAAAGAATCCCTTGCCGGATACCCTCAAGGTGCACCTTCTGCAAAGCAGCAAAGTGCGGAAGGTGGCCGGAGAAATCTCCGGGGTATATGGCGTGAGCAGCGTGGAGTACGGTGGCCAGGTAACCGAGAACCTGGTAGGTATCTTGGGCGGCATACGTGTGGGCACTAACGTCCTGATCTTCCTACTAGTGCTGGACACTTTTTTCAGCGTGATGGGCACCATCCGCCTCTCGATCGAAAACCGGCGAGAAGAGCTGCGGGTCATGATGCTGGTGGGTGCCACGCGTGGCTTTATTCGTGCGCCCTTTGTACTGGAGGGGATCATGATGACCTTACTGGCGGCACTCTTAGCACTCACCCTGGGCAACACGGCCTACCGCTATACCGCAGATCTGCTCCAGAGCCTTCTGCCCTTTATTCCGGTGCTTTCAGCAGATACCCTGCTACGCGCCTCTGAGGGTCTTTTAGTCTTAGCCGTATTCCTCGGCGGCTTCGGAGCCTGGCTTTCAAGCCGGGCTTACCTCAAGGATACCGACATAGTGCAATGAAGCGAATTTCCTTAGTCCTCCTGCTACTGCTGGTCGGCGTTGGCTATCCGCAGTCAACCGTTCAGAAATTGCAGCAAGCCGTAAAAAAGGCCGGTGCGCTCGAAATCCAAAAAACCCAGCAAGCGGCCAGACTCAAGACCGTCTTGACGCAGCTTGACACCAAGGGCAAGCAGCTGGTGCATCAGCTCACCAGCCTGGAGCAGCGGGTTACCGGGCTTGAGCGGGGGAAACACAATACCGAACAGCAGATTATCGGGCTCGAGCAACAAGTGGAGACTACACGAAAGCAGGTCACCGCTGAACAAACCAACCTAAAAGCCCTCTCGGTACGTATGCGAAGCTTGGAGCTCGACTTGTATACCGAACGTGCAGGGCGTTATCTACCACTCTTGCGCTCCGATTCGTTCATGAATTTCCTGATCAAGGGCAAGTGGATTGGCTACCTGGGGCGGAGCGACGTTCAGCTGGTGGAGCAAATCAACACCACCCTGACTCGCCTAAACAATGCTGAAACCCATCTACTGAGATTAGTTAAGTCGCTCAACCAAGCCCAGGCACAGCGAGAGCGGCAGATCCAGGCTCTGACCACTTCACGGAAACAACTAGATACCACCCTGGCCGAGATAAAACGGCAAAAGGCCTTCAGGCAGATCCTGCTCGAGCAGACCCTGGCGGCAGCCTCCCGGCTCGACCGGGAAGTAACGCAGCTTCAGCAAAAGCTGCTCACAGAACAGCGGCGCTTAGCAGCGGAGCGGCGCAGAACAAGAGAGGCCAAGAAACGAGTCACTTTCATTCACAAAAATGCACCCCTACCTAAGGCGCTGGTAGGACAGCTGATACTTCCGATACCGGGCGGGAAGGTCAGCGCCTCCTATGGCAGCTCGAGCAGTCTTGATTTTGAAGAGATCATTGCTCCAAAAGCTGCTTCGCCGGTGCTGGCAGCAGCCGGCGGCCGGGTATTCGCCACGTTGCCTTATAGCACTTTCGGCTGGATGGTCATGATCCAACACAGCAGCAGCCTGTTTACTCAGTACATCAATCTACAACAGCCCTTGGTCAAGCAAGGACAGACGGTCAAGCAAGGACAGGTCATCGGCTATTTAGGTGGCGGAGCTCTCTACCCGCCCGATATGCTTCCCTTCCGTGTGGCCATCTGGCAGAACTCCGCTTTTCACTACGTGGATCCAGCCTCGTACTACTGAGCAGGACCGGGTATTTGCCATTCACCTAGCTAAAGCGGACTCAAGGACCTACCCTAACAGCCTCACAGAATCCGGCCGTACATTTAGGAACCGGTTAGCTTATCTAGCGCAGCACGGTAGCCGTCGAGCATACCCCGGAACTGCCCGATGAATACCTCCCGCTCCCGCTTGAGCGCTTCAAGTTCCCGTTGTACCTTTCTGAGATGCTCCACGGCCTCGCGGAGCGTTCGTTCCTTAGCTGCTTCGGCCTCGGCACGGATAATTTCCGCTTCACGTTCCGCCTGGGAGCGCATCTCGCGCGAGATGCGCTCCGCCGCAACCACTGCTCTTTTCAACTCCTCATCGGAAGCGCGGAACCGGGCCACTTCAGCTTCCAATTCGGCCACCCGAGTACGGATGGCCTCAAACGACTGTCCCACCCCGTCCGTATGTTCGGCCAGACGCGCTAGGTAGTCCCGCACTTCGGCCGGCGCATACCCGCGCATACTACGCTTGAACTCCTGATAGCGAATATCCAGCGGACTAAACTCCATCCCTACTCCTCGAACAAGGCCCGGCCCACCCGAACTAGGGTGGCCCCCTCCTCCACCGCGACCGTGTAATCGTTCGACATACCCATCGACCGTTCGACCAAATTATAGCGGTCAGCCAAGCGGGATAGGCCCGCAAATACCGGGCGGACCTCTTCGGGGCCGCGCAGGGGGGCCATAGTCATTAGTCCCAGCAACTCAATACCCGGCAAGGGACCGAGCTCGGGGATCAGCTCGTCCAGTACCTCCGAGCTTACGCCGTGCTTGCCGGCCTCGCCGGATACATTGACCTCCAGCAACACTTTGGCCGACCAGCCCTCGCGCGAGGCGCGCTTGGAAAGCGCTACCGCGGTCTTCATGCCATCCAGCGAATGAACCAGGTCGAAGTGACGCATAAAGCGTATCTTGTTGCGCTGCAAGGGCCCGATGAAATGCCAGGCCTGCCCGGGCAGCGCCACTTGTTTCGGCAGGGCTTCCTGTACTCGGGACTCACCCAGTACAAAGTCTCCGAAAGCCAGTACGGATCGGCGGATCTCCTCTGGATCACGGCCCTTGGTCACCGCCACCAGCCGAACCGAGGCAGGGTTACGGCCTGCCCTTACAGCCGCTTGCCCGATCTGCTCTAGAACTCTCTCCAGGCTCATGGCCCGACGTCCGGAAGGATGCCGTCAATCAGTCGTTCAAGTTTCACACCGGTGCGCTCGGCGGTGGCCAGCACTTCATCTTCGCTGGCGTGGTGTTCGCGGTCACCGACAGCCATATCGGTGATCATGGAAAGTCCTAATACCCTCGCGCCGGCGTGCCTGAGCGCCAATACCTCGGGTACCGTGGACATGCCGATCACATCCGCACCGAAGTTCCTGAACATACGCAACTCCGCCCGCGAGCCGAAGCTGGGTCCGGAGATCGCCAGGTACACCCCTTCCCTAAGAATAAGGTCCTGCACACGTGCGGTCCTGCGCGCCAGATCAAGCAGGCCCGAATCATAGGCGTCGAACATTACCGGGAAACGCGGCCCCAGCTCGGCTATGTTGGGACCCGAAAGGGGGTTCATGCCCATCATATTGATGTAGTCGAGGTGTAGCATCACCTCTCCGGCCTGCCAGTTGGGGTTCAGGCCGCCCGCCGCCGAGGTAAGAATGAAGGTACTTGCCCCCAGACCAAAACCGAGCCGCACCGGGAAGGCCACCTGGGCCGGGCCGTAGCCCTCGTAGAAGTGTACCCGTCCCTTATAGGCCACCACTCTCCGCCCGGCCAGCACGCCAAGGATCAGCCGCCCGGCGTGCCCCGGCGCAGTGGACGGGGGGAAACCGGGAATTTGCCGGTAGGGCAGCTCGAGCTCCACCTCGATCCGGTCCGCCAGCGCCCCCAATCCACTGCCAAGCATCAGGCCGATCTCAGGTACAAATCCACTCTTGGCCCGCACGCTCAAAACCGCTTGCTGAATCGCCTCGTAGTTCACAAGTGCACTTTAGCACTCCTCTCACATCCGCTTCACCGCCTGCCACTAACATGAACCCATGCAAAAACGGCTCCTACCCGTGCTGCTACTCGTCCTGTTCATGGCCATGGCCGCACCTATTCAGAAGGTCGAGGTGACCGGCGCAGGACCCGTCCTAATTGCACTAGCTAGAATCGCCCTGCCTTTCTCGGTCGGTGATCCTACCGATACCGTGAACCCAAAAACAGCCAGGCAGGCTGTGCTGGATACCGGATTCTTCAAGAACGCCACCGTTAGCCTATCCGGCGAGAGCGTGGTGGTGAAGCTCATTCCCAATCCCACCATCATCTCGGTGAACTTCAAAGATCAGGTGGTGCCCGCCGCTCAACTGACCCGGCTGCTGGAGGATAAGTTAGTCCTGGGTCCCGGTGCTACCTACAACCCCAAGCGAGTCGCGCAAGCTGAGACAGTCATCGCTTCGTTTTATAGAAGCTCGGGCTATCCCTTCGTACCCAAGGTTGGCTCGAGCATCAATAACGAACCAACCGGTGTAACGCTTACCTTCCAGGTGGACGAATCGGCAGTAGTCAAGAAGGTGGTGATCAAAGGCGCCACCTATATCAACAAGCAAAAGCTCGAGCGGGTCTTTGAGCCGCTGGCGAAAAGCGGTAGCTTCGACTGGAACACCTTCTTGGGAGAAATCCGGCAGGTACGGCAAATGTATCAGGACCAGGGCTACCGCGGCAGCGGTGTAGACCCGAAACGCACCCAGCTGAAAGACGGGATCCTGACCGTGAGTATCCTTGAGCTGAGAATCGGCCGGATTAACGCCTCCGAATTGGGTTCCTCGGTTGATCTGGGCCTCAAAAGCGGTGCTCCCTTCAACTACGATCACATCCTCCGTCAACTCAACCAAGCCTCCAAGGCCCTGGGCCGCGAGGTGGAGCTGCATACTCAGGCCACCACCAGGGGCACTGTCGACCTGAGCTTCACGCTGGGACCCAAGCGGTACGGGCCGATCAAGCAAGTCGAGCTAAAAGGCGTGACCGCAGTGCCCGAGATCAAAGTTAGAAAGGCGCTGCAGCTACAGCCGGGTGATATCTTCTCACCCCAGTTGGCACAGGAGGACTTCGTCAATATCGTGCGTCTTTACGATCAGGCCGGCTATCGTATCGTTGGCCAACCCGATTTTAGCTTCCAGAATGGCATCTACACACAGAAGGTAAGTGAGGTCAAGATCCAGGGATACCGATTGGACTGGCAAGGCGCCCATCAAACCGGGAATTTCGTGATTCTCAGGCAGTTGCCCCAGCCGGGCGCGCTATTTTCGGTCGGGGGGCTGCGGAAGGGCCTCACCCAGCTCATGGGCGCGCAGCTTCTGGCCGGACCGCCCCAGGTGCAGCTCGAGCCAGGCAAACAAGCCGACCAAGTAGTGGTGAAACTCTCGCTGAAGGAGGGTAAGCCGGTGTTGTTCGCGCCCTCGATCGGCTGGACCAGCACCAGCGGTTGGAGCGGACAGGCCACCATCTCCGACAAGAACCTCTGGGGGCGTGGACACGTGGTCGGGATGGACCTAGCGTTCGTACAGAACAGCGCCCATGACAATATTTCCCTCCACACCTATTACCGGATTCCTTGGTTGTGGTTGCCCTACGGAGATCTAGAGCAGGTACCCACCAACCTCTCTTTCAATTTCTACACCAAACCTAAGAGCAATATCCCCCTACTGGACGCTTCGGGTCAGCCTACCGGCTGGGGATACACCGAACGTCGGACCGGCTTTAGCCTAAGTGCCGGCCGGCCGCTGTTGAGCAATCTACCGAGCTTGGTGGTGAACACCAACCTCGCCGTCAATTGGATACAACCCAAGCTACAGATCTACGCCGCCAACCTGCCTACCAGCCCCGACCAGGCCACCGCCTATAACCTGCTGCCTAGCTCATATAGAAGCTTTACCCTCGGCCTGTCGGGCAGGTATTCGCAGGTCGATAACAGCGTCTTTCCCACCCTCGGTTGGGCAGCGCAGGCCTCGGCCGCCTATGGACTTAGCTTTCCCGATACCGGAGGATTCAGCCAATTCGCGCCGCTTTCCGCCACCGTAAAAGCTTACTATCCGCTGAGCCCCTCTGGAAAACAGGTCTTCGCGGCGCGGCTATCTATGGGCACCATCCTGGGCACGGCGCCCAGCAGCAGTGACTTTAACCTGGGGGGTAACCAGAGCAATCTCAGCACCCTCCGTGGCTACGATACCTACGAATTCAGCGGTACTCGGATGCTTGGTAGCTCGCTGGAGTACCGGTACAACTTCGGCCTGAAGACGTCCGTGAGTCAGACCGTAGTCGGGCTGGCCTTTTTAGATCTGGGCAGTACCTGGAGCTACGGCGCCACACCGGTTTTTCATGGCGGCTACGGTCTCGGTGTGCAGTTGAACCTGGGATACGCCAGCGTAGTGCTGCCCCCCATTCAACTAGACTACGGATTCAGCCCACTGCATCCCGGTGGGGTTTTCAACTTCCGGCTGGGCCCAATGTTTTAGCCCGGCCCGGACGCCACAAGGGGGGCCTCAAGGTCCTCCTTTCTCATAGCACCCCGGGGTAGAACGACCCCAGATATCGTGCCCACACCGAATCGCCGTATAAGGCCGAAGAACCCCGCTACACATGCAACAGGGGCCCCGAGTGTGCCCGCGAATCGTTCAACACCAGTCAGGGCCGGCCAACGGCTATCCTTCGTTACGTTCGCGAAATCGAGAAGATCCCCAATATATATGTTACATTATCCTAAATTCGTAATTAAGGGCGGCGAACTCCGGCTGCTTGAAAGGGAAATAGTGACGACAATAGACAGTCAGGCAGGGGAAGCTGAAACTACCCGGAGGCGATAAATGAGCAAGGCCA
>CAYODT010000015.1:0-18186 GCA_964402875.1 uncultured bacterium
GTGGGTATACGGGTTGGACATGTGCAAGGCCAGGTATCGAATTTGGTTCGATTAGAGCCTGAGCTTATACCGGTCGAAGGATGTCTTGCCGTTGATGCGGTGCTATGAATCGCGGCCCTCGGCGACGCCGTTGTGATAGACAACCGTTTCTTGCAGCAATGCCAGCAGGGACTGTGGTGTAGGCAGACTGGGGCCGAGTGCCTCGTTCCTGGGGGTATGCAGCAGGTAGCAGGCTATGCCTGCGGCGTGTGCCGCCTGCTGATCTACACTTGTATCGCCGATGTAGACGGCTTGTTCGGAGGTAAGCGACAGTGTGGACAGGGCTAACAGTAAGAGGGCCGGACTGGGTTTGGGCGGACCGTCGTCGCGAGTTAGGACCAAGCTGAAGTACAACTTATGCCGCTTCAGCACAATATCAGTGGCTTTACGGCTATTGTTGGTGACCAGCCCGAGGTGTACACCAGATATACGCAGGCTGCGCATGAAGGTTGGCATGCCCTCGCGCAGGCGAGACCTATAGGCTACGTCCAGCTCGAGCAGCCTGAACGCTTCGAGAGCCGCCCTTTGTCTGTCTTGCGGCAGTGTGGGCATCGAAGTGATTACAGTTTGGTCCGCGGGTAGGCCCCAATCACGTTTGAACCTGGCCAACGGCGAGTGAGGCCAGGGAGCCAGCAGGGTATCATCCATGTCCATGAAAACAGCCTTGAAGCGCATCTTGACATGGTACAATTTGCTGTAGCGTAAGGGAAAGAGCTGAGCAGCGCTGCGGAGGTGAATAAAGATAGGTCGGGTTCATGGCAAGACTAACGGGCTCAAACCCAGTGTACTAAAACGGCTTTCCAACCTGTATCGCCGCCGGATATCGCGCGGCCACTTGCTGACTGCTGAGCTAGCGCGCACGTTGTCGATTTTGAGTACAGATATCAGGAGTCCCATCAGTCTGCTGTTCGACCGCGGTGGACATGTACTCTCGGTCACTGTGGGTGATGCCGAGGTAGTAACTATAGGGCCTTCAGCCTACTTGGAGACTCGCCTTTCAGGATATACTATCCTGCACACTCATTTAGGTCCCAGGGAGCTTTCTCCGGCCGATCTTTCCACCCTTTTTCTAAATCGCCTCGACGGTGTGCTGGCTCTGGAAGTAATTGATGGACAGCCGGGTAAGGCATATTTGGCCATGCTTGTACCACCGCGATCTGAGGAGGAGGATTGGCGTTTGTTCCCTCCACGGCCTTACTTCGGCTACCTTAACTTCGAGTACGGCGCAGTGGTGCGCGCCTTAGAAGAGGAGTTGTCCAGGAAAAATCGGGCGCGGGAACTTCTGGATGGGTCGGGTGAACGGGTGGTACTGGTGGGGCTGGATCAAGGCGAGGGGCCCCAAGCTGAAGAGGATCTTGCCGAGCTGGCTGAGCTGGTTCGTACTGCGGGCGGAGTAACGGTCGGGCAGATGTTGACCTATCGCGCTAAGCTCAACCCGAAATTCGCGGTGGGTCGTGGGAAGCTGAGCGAGCTCATCAGCTTGGCTTACCATGAGAACGCCGGTACTCTGATATTTGGTGTGGACCTCACCCCCGCGCAGGCGCGAAGTTTGGAGGAGGTCGCCAAGCTCAAGGTGCTTGACCGGACCCAGTTGATTCTGGACATTTTTGCTGCCCATGCTCGTACTGATCAGGCCAAGGCCCAGGTTGAGCTGGCGCAGTTGCGATATTTGTTACCTCGCTTGGTAGGTAAGGGTCACGCCCTCTCCCGACTGGGCGGTGGTATTGGTACCCGGGGACCAGGGGAAACCCAGCTCGAGCTGGACCGGCGCAAGATCCAGGAGCGAATTGATCATATGAGCGGGGTGATCCGGAATTTCACCCGTAGACAGCGTACCTCGCGCAACAGCCGTAGGAAGTCCAAGATGGGTGTGGTGGGTATCGTCGGCTATACCAACGCCGGGAAGACTACCTTGCTTAGAGCTTTGTGCGGCGGCCAAGGTGAAGACGGGGAGGATAAACTCTTCTCCACCCTGGGGCTGCTGACCCGTAAGAGCTACGTACCCGGCATCGGGCAGGTACTTCTTACCGATACGGTGGGTTTCATTCGACATATGCCGGACGAACTCATGGTTGCCTTTCGGGCCACTTTAGAGGAATTGACCGAGGCTGATGTGCTGATTCACGTGCTGGATGCTTCCAGAGAGGGTGCGCTGGAGCGTCACCAAGTAGTGCAGAGCGTGCTGGCTGAGTTAGAGGTATCTGCGCCCAGCCTATTGGTCTTGAATAAGATTGATCTGGCCGATCAAGGGGAGCTGGATTTCTTACAGGGTGCGCTTGGCGGGGTGCTGTTCTCGGCACTTAGGCGCCAAGGTATCGAAAAGCTCCGTGATCAGCTCGCTGGGTTGCTCGAGCAAGCGGGTGTGGAAACTCAAGCCTGGGCCAGGTCGTGGGCCTGACTCGGTCCTCGCCAAGCGGTGTTTGCTAGCCCGGTAGACCTGGCGGTTCTGGTTTTCGTTGTGGTCTTCATCCGAGGTGGCAGTGGATGAAGACCAGTGTCTTGATTTGGCTTCAATGATCCGGTTTCATCTGTACTACTTATAGATACTTGGAGTATCAACGACGGTGTGTTCTTCCCGCCGGGCCGCCCGGCTATCCGGGTCATAGCGCGGCATAAAGGGATGACCGACCTCGATGCTCAAGATGCAGCCCTACAGCACGATGAATTCCCCTGTTGCCAGCGCAAAGGCAGGCACGCTGTTGGCCTAGGGTTTATTGAGGTGGTACCCGCCCACCAGGGAGGAGGCTAGATCCTCCGCCAAGTATGGCCGTCCTCGGGCAGCCGGTTTTGCGTATCCGGCCCCTGGCTGCCCGCGACATATAGCCCGGGGTTGCCCGACTCCCAGGCCGAGATCACCGGATCGAGGATCCGCCAGGCCCACTCCACCTCGTCGCTGCGCAGAAAGTGTGAGCGATCGCCCTCGAAAGCATCAAGTAGTAGCTGCTCGTAGGCACTGAACTCGACATCGCCGGCCAGTCTATAAGGCGTACTCAATACCACCTTGCGAGTCTTGACCTCCAGACCGGGCTCCTTGGCCCAAGCCACCAGATCTATGCATTCGTCGGGCTTCATTCTAAACACCAGCCAGTTGGCGGGAATGGGCTCGATCGACGCTGTTTCAAACAGCCGCGCGGGTACCTCCTTGAAGCCGATGGCAATCTCCCAGTAGTCTGCGGCTAGGCGCTTTCCGCTCCGCAGGTAGAAGGGAACCCCGCGCCAGCGCCAATTATCCACGTAGAGCTTCAAGGCGGCGAAGGTCTCGGTGATTGAGTTACTGGGAATACCCTCTTCCTCCAGGTAGCCGGGTACTTTCTGCCCTGCATCCTGTCCCGCTACGTACTGTCCGCGGACGGCATACCTGTTCACCTGGCCCGCTTCGATCGGGCGAACCGAGCGCAGCACCTCGACCTTGTGGTCCCTGAGCACTTCGCCGTCCCAAACCGAGGGCGGCTCCATGGCGGTAAGGGTGAACAACTGCATCAGATGGTTCTGCAACATGTCGCGCAGAGCACCGGCGTTGTCGTAGTAGCGGAAGCGGCCTTCGAGACCCAAGGTCTCGGCGGCGGTGATTTGCACCTGGGCGATGTGGTCACTGTTCCACACCGGCTCCAGGAAGCGGTTGGCAAAGCGGAAGACCATAAGGTTTTGTACGGTCTCCTTACCTAGGAAGTGGTCGATACGCAGAATTTGTGACTCCTGCCAAGTGGTGTGAAGAGATTGACGCAGAGCCTCGGCGGAGGCTAAGTTCCATCCGAAGGGTTTCTCCACCACCAGCCGTCGCCAACCTTGTCCTTCATCGGCCAGGCCGGCTTCGCCCAAGCCTTGTGCAGCCTGGGCGAAGAGCTGCGGCGGCAGCGCCAGATAGAAGAGCGCCGGCCCCTTTACCTGATCCTTCAGCTGGGTCAGCTGAGCCGCGGTGATATCACCTTTGGTATAGCTGAGATGAGTGGCGAAGCCGGGCCAGTCGTCTTCCCTGAAGTCCTTTGCGAAGGCCTTTAAGCTCTCGTGGATATGATCCCTGAAGTGTTCACTGCTCCAGTCCTCCACCGCGTAGCCATGGATGGCCAGGTTGGGCAGCTTGCCGATAGTGTGTAGGCGGTAGAGTGCCGGTGCCAGGAGGCGGCGGGTGAGATCGCCGGTGGCACCTAGGATAACCATAGTGATCTGTTTAGCGTCTTTATTCATATCCCCATCCTTCTCGTAAAAGCTGAAGTTTTGGTTAGTATGTGGTTCCAGAAACTGTGCATATAACCTCCGGGCGGGCATTCCGGCTACCGCATAGCCCAGGTCGGGCGTACCACCCGACATATGGAGTGTATAAGGATCAAGATGGGGCCCCAAATCGCATATTCTCAGGAATCTCCACCGCAACTACCCGGCCGCGTACGCAGACCTTGTCACCAGCGTATAACTCAGTCTCGACCACCACTTTCCGACCCTTCACCTCGACCTCCCGCCCGATCAAACGCAACGGCTCCAACGGGGTGGGCCGTTCAAACTCCACCTGCAGAGAGGCGGTGACAAATCGCGGAGTGACTCCGGTTAGTCCTCGCCTCTTACCGGCAAAGATTGCTGCACTTCCGGTAGAGTGGCAGTCAATCAGCGAAGCCAATAATCCTCCGTAGGCGAAGCCGGGTACGGCGGTATGATAGGGCCTAGGCGTGAATTCAGTTAGCGTGTGGTCGCTCGCGAGATAGGTTTTAATCTGGTGGCCATCGGGGTTGAGCCGGCCGCAACCGTAGCAGTAGCTGAGCTCATCGGGGTAGGTGTCCTGAACGGCGATGTGGTTCATATCTCAGCCTACTCTGGGTGGCGGCGGATTCGCAGGAGGCCCGGCGATATTCTGTAGACTGGATAGAAGGCAGCGCATGTATATTATATTGCAGGAGATTCTGGATGAACGCTATTGACCTACAAGGTGTGGAAAAACGTTACGGCACGTTTATAGCTTTGCAGGAATTGAGCCTGGTGGTCCAGCCGGGGGAGGTAGTGGCCATGTTGGGACCGAACGGTGCCGGCAAGACCACGGCCATTAGTATCATGCTGGGCCTGAAACGGCCCAGTAAGGGTCGTGTCCGTCTTTTTGGTCAGGAGCCGGAAAGCCGCCAAGTCCGCGGACGGGTCGGGGTAATGCTGCAGGAATCGGGGGTACCCGAGCATCTGAGTGCCGAGGAGCTGGTGCGCCTGTTTACCCGCTACTACCCGTTCAACCTGCCGGTGGAGGAGGTGCTTAGGCGTGCCGAGCTGCTGGAAAAGCGACGGGCGCTGGTGCGGCAGCTCTCCGGTGGACAGAAACAGCGTTTGTACTTTGCTTTAGCTTTGGCTGGGGACCCCGACCTAATTTTTTTGGATGAGCCTACCGTGGGTATGGACGTAGAGGCCCGACGTGAGTTTTGGCGCCAGGTACAGGGGTTTGCTGATTTAGGTAAGACTATCCTTTTCTGTACCCATTATTTGGAGGAGGCCGATGCAGTGGCCCATCGCGTGGTAGTGATCCACCAAGGGCGGGTCTTGGCCGACGGTAGTCCGCAGGAGATCAAACGGTTGGTGGCGGCCAAGACGGTGCGTATGCAAAGTACGTTGAGCGTGGAAGAGGCTGTTCACTATACTGGTGTGGAGCGTGCTGAAATTGACCAGGGCTACCTAAAGATCTACACCAATCAACCCGAGGTATTCTTACGGCAGGTCTTCCAGGAGAATCTCACGGTAAATGACCTAACGGTCAACGATACCGACTTGGAAACCGCCTTTGTAGGTCTGACCCACCAAAGCGACGAAGGAAGAGGCAGGGAAGCAGGGCCCCTTGGATAACCTGCAGAGTGAATCAGGGCGGCGCCTAAGCTTGACTGCTAGACCCGGCGGGGGGCTGTGGCCAATGTTGTTTGAGCAGATCCGCACCGAGTTTATACAGAACATGCGTATTCCTGAGTTTGTAATAGGCGTGGTGGTCATTCCAGTCATGCTCTACTTGATGTTTGGTGCTTCGAACGCGGGGAATACCCTTCCCGAGGGCACTAGCTCAGGCACTCTGCTGATGATCTCTTTCAGCGCCTATGGCTTAGTCAGCTTAGCGATCTTCACCTTTGGCTCAGATATCGCAGAGGAGCGCGCGCGCGGTTGGCTCAAACTGATCAAGGCTACCCCAGCGCCATCCTGGGTCTACTTTGCGGGCAAGCTGGCCATGAGCCTACTCTTTGATATCCTGATTCTTTTGGCCATATTTGTGGTGGCTTACCTGTTTGGCGGCGTACGATTGCCGCTTGGTCGCTGGTTGATCATCTTCTTTACCCTATTGTTGGGGGCCCTTTCCTTCAGTACCTTCGGTTTCGCCCTGGGATTCTGGGCGCGTCCTCGGGCGGCTACCACCATCGCCAACCTGATCTTCCTACCCTTGTCCTTTGCCTCAGGCTTTTTCTTTCCCCTGAGCGGGCTGCCAGTCTTTTTGCAGAAGCTGGCACCCTACCTGCCTACCTATCATTACGGCGAACTCGCTTGGGGTGCGGTGGGTCGGCCCGGTGACGTAGCTCTCTTCTTGGGCCAGCGTCCGGGTCCTGTTTGGGTGCAGGTATTGTGGCTTCTGGGTAGCTTCGTGCTGTTTGGGGTACTCGCGGCTGTGGGCTACCGAAGAGACCGCAATGAGTAGCCTGGCCGAGAGCCGCGCTGGTAGCGGTAGCGAGCGGAATAGGAGGGGGTTTAGCTATCTACCGCTCGGCTTCGATGTGCCCGGAGATATATCTGGGTATGGACTGGACCATCCTTTTCAGCCCTAAGCGCTGGTGGAGCGATGCTTAGGGTAGCTGCCACGTAAAGTTTCCCTCATCACGTTCATCAAGGTTTCACGGCAAGACCCTACGCGCCCTATAAGGCATATTGTAGGAGTGTCACTAGTTCATGTAGATAAGCCGCTCGCAAGGCTACCGGAGATGAGATGTATGCATGTTTATACACCATGTGCCGCCAGATTGATTTAGTATTCCCGGTTTCCTGATCTTGGGACCGAGTCGAAGCGGGTGTGCATATGTAGGGTTCGATCTCGCGGCTCGACACCGGCCCGCAGTCTGGGTAGGCTCTTGGTATGAAGAGTCCATTTACGCCGAAGAGTATAGCTTCCTCCCTGGTATTGCAGGACGTGCAACGAGCCTACGGCGAGGTGGTTTGGCTGGAGCGCCGCGGGGGACGGGGTACGTTAGTCCGCTGGACACAGGCTGCCAAGGATCTGACCGGGGATCATGATGTGCGCGCGCGGGTTGGCTACGGTGGGGGGGAGTTCGCCCTGGGCCGGGGATTTGTAGTTTATGTAGCTGAGGGCCGGCTGTGGCATCTTGAACTGGATGCCGGCTTACCCACGCCGCTCACTCCAGCCTTCGGTCAACCGGCTTCCCCGGCGATTTCTCAGGACGGCTCGAGTGTTGCGTATGTGCATAGCGACGAGGGTATCGACCGGATCCTTTTGGTCCCGACGACCGGACGCGACTTGCCCAGAGTGCTGGCCGAGGGGGCGGACTTTTATATGCAGCCCACTTGGAGCCCCGATGGTAGGAGGCTTTCCTGGGTGGAATGGGACTTTCCCAATATGCCCTGGGACGGAGGCAGATTAATCCTGGCCGACTACGTGGACGGTTCGCTGCAGGCTTTACGGGTTGTGGCTGGAAACGAGCACACGCCGGTCTTTCAGCCCTTGTTCAGTCTGGACGCAAGATACCTGTTCTTCCTGCAGAATCCAGCTGAGTTTGACCAACTAATTCGCTTTGACCTAGCTAGTGGCGAGACTCGTATTTTATGGGAAGGCGTTTTGCTCGAGCCGTCCTGGAGGCAAGGGCAACGCTGCCTGGCCTTCGGACCCAGTGGTCTCTACCTGAAAGTTCGGCGGGACGGGGGCGAGTCCTTGCTGCGGCTGGATCCCGAGAGCGGTAAGGAGCAAGAGGTCGCTGCCGGTCCGTACCAGGCTTTCGCCCAGCTCCACGGGGACCAGGAGGGGCTGGTGTTTCTGCCCAGTAGCCCCCTTACTCCGCCCAGGGTGGTGGCTTACGACGGCGAGGAATTCCGGGTTTTGCGCTACGCCGAAGCCGAGCGTGCGGTAAAAGAGGCGCTTTCCCATCCGTATGAGGTACACTTCCCAGGTCCTGAGGGCAAGGTTTTCGGTATCTACTACCCACCGCTAGGAGACCATGCGAAGGGGGCGGTGATCAACGTTCACGGTGGTCCGACTAGTCATCAGGGCCTGTCATACAATCCGCAAGCTCAGTTTTTAGCTACCCGGGGCTATGCCTACCTGGAGCTTAACTATCGTGGTTCGACGGGTTACGGCCGCG
Organism: uncultured bacterium; assembly: GCA_964402875.1. Classification (GTDB taxonomy): domain Bacteria; phylum Deinococcota; class Deinococci; order Deinococcales; family Marinithermaceae; genus CAYODT01. The sequence continues at coordinate 8,352 of CAYODT010000015.1, forward strand.
CTTACCGGGAGGCGCTCTACGGACGGTGGGGGATAGCTGATGTCGAAGACGCAGTGGCCGCGGCTGAGTGGATGAAGCGCCGCAGCGGCCAAGATCGCGTCGCCATCATGGGCGGTAGCGCCGGGGGGTACACCACCTTGATGGCCTTGGCCACTCACCCCGGGGCCTTCCACGCCGGAATTTCCCTTTTCGGCGTGACCGACCTCTTCTTGTTGGCTCGGGATACACATAAGTTCGAGACCCGCTACACCGACCACTTAGTGGGGCCGCTGCCCGAATCCGCCGCAACCTACCGGGCGCGATCACCTTTGGGCCTGGCCAAAGGGATACGGGATCCGCTCTATATTTTTCAAGGAGAAGAAGACCGAGTGGTACCTAAAAACCAGGCCGAAGAGTTAGTGCGCATCTTGAAGGAAGCCGGGACACCTTACCGTTACAAGCTTTATCCCGGTGAGGGTCATGGCTGGCGACGTCCTGAGACGATCGAGGACTTCTATCAAGAGCTCGAGCGCTTCCTGGAGGCCGAACTGGTATTTAGCTGAGGGGACCATTCGTGGGAACCATTACACAATGAGGTAGAGAATCTACGTCCGCGACCTACTATCTACCGGAAAGTAAGTGGATGACAAATAGGTCGGTTGGAGCTGTCAGGACCATTTCGGCCGGGATATCTACCAGAACCGACGGAGGAAGCCGCCCGGCTCATGGTGTCCAGGTGCTCGGTCCCACTGGAGACCGGCATAGTGCCGATCTTAGCGAACTAGGCGGGGCTATACTGCTATACCAGTCGAAAGCGTATCTGCTGGCCCATGGTGAGCTGCGCTGCTCTTGCAAGATCGCTGGGATGCAGTACGGCCGGTTTTCTGTAGCCCCCGAGCGTTCCCCGATCAGCGAGAAGTATGATGGGCTCGCCTGATGGCGGCACCTGCAGCGCACCAAGAGGTACGGCTTCGGAAAGAATCTCTCCGCCGGGGATCTTTGGCCCCGTGAGCCGAAGGGCGGTGCGGTCGGCTGCGCTTACGGTGAAAGAACCGGCTGTGATGGCCTCAAGAACATCGCGGTCGGCCTGGGGCCCGGGTAAGATTCGCAACCGAACTTCTTTAGTGGGTAGGAAGGGGGGACGGATACTGTACCCGGCTCGAGCGGCGCGATACCTATACACCCCCAGGGTATCACCTGCCCATAAGGGTCTACCAATCCTGGCGCGCAGGTCAATGGAGGCACTTCCCATGAACTTCAGGCTTTCGATGCCGCCGGCCAGAGCTAGATAACCCCTAGCGCCGGGAGGCGCAGAGGAGAAACGTAAGTAATCGCCGGTTTGAAGAGCGAAGCTGGTCCAGGAGCTTAACGGTGTTTTGTTTAGGAGGGGCTGAAGACCAAAACCCGCGAAGGCGGCGACCACAGGTCTGAGCACCTGGAAAACCGGCCCGGTAAGGTTGATTTCGAGTAGAGGAGCGTTGGGGCCGTTACCAACCAGCGCGTTGGCTGAGCGTGCGGAGAGTGCGTCGAGGGGGCCGCCGCACGCCAAACCGAACCGGCCTGCGAGCAAGCGGCCCTGGTCGACGATCAGGTCCAGTAGGCCGGCTTCGATAGTGCGCAGAACCGGAAAGCGCGGTTGTTTTGGCAGCAGCTCCAGCGGCTCCGGTTCGCCCGGGCATTCACCCTCCGTTGGTACGAAGCGAATCGTATCACCCGCGTTGACCAGAAAAGGCTCGCTCTGATGGGGGTCGTAGATTCGGGCCAAGGCCCGGCCAATCAGCCGCCATCCTCCGGGCGAGGATAAGGTATAAATACCGGTCTGATCCCCGGCGATAGCGACGCTGTTGGCGGGCACCTGCTTGCGAGGTGAGGAGCGGCGGGGCACGTGAATGGCTTGGTTGAGCCCGCGCATAAAGGGGAATCCGGGGAGAAAGCCCAAGGCGTGGACTCGGTATGGTCGTTCGGCGTGCAACCTGATGATCTCAGAAACCGTGAGGCCGGTAGTTCTGGACACATATGGGAGGTCCGCCCCATTGTAGATGACCGGGATCCCAACCTCCCGGCCGATGGAACTCGTGCTGAGGGTTCCCATAACAGCGATCCAGCTACGAATCCGCCGCTCGCTGGTTTTCCTGGGATCGTATTCCAAGTAAAGATTGATATACCCGGGAATCAGGTCCGTGAGACCGGGGGCTGGGTCTTCCGCCAGGCGACGGGCCAGCGCCCCGGCCTCGCCGATGGAACCAGTGACGATTTGGAGGTAGAATCCTCGGCGCACGACTATTTAACCTCAATCAAGTGAAGATGAAGAATGCTCGGAAACCGTGGTCAGTATGCGCGGACGTTGATGTTCTCTAAGGTAAGTGCTTCTCTCACCGCCTGGGCATTTTCCAACGCAGCAGGGTTGTCCCCATGTAGACAGAGGGTTTCGGCATTGATTTTGATGTCCTGACCTTGCAGAGTCTTGACTTGTCCTTCGGTACACATACGTACGGCCCGTTGGGCTACGATCGTAGAGTTGCTTATCACTGCACCGGGCATATGCCTTGGAGCCAGGCGGCCGTCGTCCAAGTAGGCCCGGTCAGGGAAGGCCTCTCTCACGAAGCGAGTTCCTATCATTACGGCGGCTTCTTCCATGGCGGTACCAGGAAGCAATACTAAGGGCAGGGTTGGTTCGTAATTATATACGGCCCGTGCTACCGCTTCGGCAAAGGCCATATCGTGGGTTGCCTGGTTATAGAGAGCCCCGTGAGGTTTAACGTGATGGAGTTCCATCCCTTGGACTTTTAGGAAAGCCGCCAGCGCACCAATCTGGTAGATGATATCGCTTTCGATCTCCTCGGGCTTCATAGCGATTTTGCGCCTGCCGAACCCCAGGCGATCGAAAAAGCCCGGATGGGCACCAACGGCTACCGATGTCTCTTGGGCTAATTCTACTGACCGCTTCATTGTCTGCGGATCACCGGCGTGGAACCCACAGGCCAGGTTGACCGAGGTCAGGTAGGGAAAGAGTTGGTCGTCGCGGCCCATCCCCCATGGCCCGAACGACTCACCGGCGTCAGCGTTCAGATCTATACTCATAGTACCTCCAAGCCTACAATTTCCTCTTTGGTGTCGGTCACAAACATATGACCGGGAGCGTGAGTTACTGCTAAGGGAATTTTAGCCTGTTGAAGGGCCAACTGGGGTGTAACACCGCAGCCCCAGAAAACCGGGACCTCACCATCTTTGATGGTGACCGCTTGGCCGAAGTCTGGATGGTCGAGACTGCGAATCCCCAGCGCGGCGGGATCTCCGATTTGCAAAGGCGCACCATGTGCGCGGGGGTACCTAGCGGTGACGGCGGTTACTCGGACCAGCTCTTCCGCGGGGATTGGACGCATGCTTACTACCAGCGGGCCTGAGAACAGGCCTGCGGCCTCGGTGGCACGGTTGGTGATGTACATGGGTACGTTCTTGGCTTCTTCGACGTGGCGTACGGGGATGTCGGCACGCTCCAATGCTGCCTCAAAGGTAAAGCTGCAACCTATCAGGAAGGTGATGAAGTCCTCGCACCAGGCCTCGCGAGCGTCGAGTACCTCGCCGGTGGGGTGGCCATCCATGAAGATTCGGTAGCGGGGAAGATCGGAGCGCACGTCCGATCCGGGTGCGTAACGCGACTCGTACCGCCCGGCTTCCAGGACCTCTACCATGGGCATGGGTTTTGGATTTCGCTGCGCGAAGAGTAGGAAGTCAAAAGCATACCGCTTAGGAAGTGCAACTAGATTCAGCTGCAGCATTCCTGGGGCATGTCCAGCCGTAGGTCCGGTGAACAAGGCGGACCTGGCCTCGCGCCTGATCGTTTCGGAATCCATAAAGTACCTTGACCTCCTAAACCTATGGGTCATCCTTAAAGCCCCAGGTACGCCTGGCGGATCTCATCCATACCGGCGAGCTTTTCGGCAGCGCCTTCCAGCGCGATTCGCCCGGTTCGTAAAATGTAAGCATAGTCGGCCAGCTGAAGGGCGAGGCCCACATTCTGCTCAACTAAGAGTAGTGTCGTTCCGTGTTCGCGGAGTCGTGACAGCATCTCAAAAACAGAATCGATAATTACAGGTGCCAGACCCAGACTGGGTTCATCCACCAAGAGGATTGAGGGCTTGCTCATCATGGCCCGGCCGATAGCCAACATCTGACGTTCACCACCCGAGAGTGTACCCCCGAGTTGCCCCCGGCGCTCGGCGAGCCGGGGAAACAGAGCGTATACTTCCTCTAGACGCGATAGGTACTCATCGTTTGAGCGGAGGAGGTACGCGCCCAGCTTAAGGTTGTTCTCCACCGTCAATCGGCGAAAGATACGTCCGCCCTCCGGAATCAAGGCCAACCCATCCGCGAGGAGCTTGTATGAGGGCCACCCGGTGATGCTCCGACCGCGGAGTGCAATGTGGCCTGCGGATGGTGTGACCACGCCAGCGATAGCCAGTAGCGTGCTTGACTTCCCCGCACCGTTAGCACCGATAATGGCGGTGATGCTGCCCTGCTTGACTTGGAGGTCGATGCCCTGGACAGCACGAACGCCGCCGTACTGCACTTGGAGATCCTCTATCTTAAGCACTATGGCGCCTTCCCAGATAGGCCTCGATGACATGCTCATCTTGGACGACCTCCGTTGGCGTACCGCGTGCGATAAGCTGACCGTAATCCATCACCACGACCTTCTGAGCCAACTGCATGACGACCTCGAGTACATGCTCGACCAGGATCAGTGTGATACCGTCCGCATGAATGTTGGCCAAGATACCGACCAACTCCTGGACCTCAGACGGATTGAGTCCCCCCGCTACCTCATCCAACAGCAATAAGCGGGGCTGCGTGGCTAGCCCCCGGGCGAGTTCAAGCCGCTTCCGGCTGGCTATGCTGAGGCTGGCGGCGGGCGCGTTGGCGCGGTCCCCCAAGCCAACCTTTTCCAACATCTCGAGGGCGTTCTTGTGTGCCAGGCCGACATGCCGTTCGCGGAGCAATGCGCCCACCATTACATTTTCCAATAGAGTCATCTCGGTAAAACTGCGTGGGATCTGAAAGGTACGCATCAGGCCGAGCCTGGCAGTTTTCATAGGCCCGAAGCCAACAATATTATGGCCCTGGAAAATCACCTGTCCCGAGGTAGGTTTTATGAACCCGGTCAGGCAGTTGAAGAGCGTGCTTTTTCCGGCACCGTTCGGACCGATAATTGCAAGAATTTCTCCCTCGTCTACCGAAAAGGAAATATTACGATTGGCCAGAAGGCCGCCAAAGGCTTTGCTGAGCTCACGCACCTCGAGTAACATCACGCCGCCTCCAGATACTGAGAATTCCGCCAGGCTGAAAGACGCTGATCACTAAAATAACCAGCCCATAGATAATTAGGTCGATCCCCCGCCCCCTGCCACCTAGTGCCACGCGAGTAAGCTCTGAGAGCGGGATAAGTACCAAAGCGCCGATCCAGGGACCCGCAGAGCGACCCACACCTCCCAACACGGCGACCAAGACAATTTGAATTGAGATGAGGATATCAAAGACCGAATTGGGATTGATAAATCCAACCAGCAGCGCAAAGAAGCCTCCCCAGAGCCCCGTTAGTACAGCCGAAAGCAGCAGTGCGGTCAGTTTGTAGCGCTCTATCGGGACACCTAAACTCCTGGCGGCGTCTTCGTCGCCCTGGATTGCCCTCCGGTAGTAGCCTGCTTTGCCACGCACGTAGAAATAATCCACGCCTGCGGTAATCAGGGCCAGGGCGAGGGCTAGATAATAGTACGGGAGTTGACTTCTAAAAGTAAACGTGAGCCATGATATGTGGATTGGCCCTTCCAGGCCGGTAGCTCCCCCTACCCAACTCCAATTGTTGAAGAGGATCCTCAGCAGTTCGGCCAGCGCTATGGTGGCCATCGCGAAGTAATGACCCTTCAGGCGCAATGTTGGATGCCCTATGGCGAGGGCCAGTAGGCCGGACACAATTCCGCCAAGTGGCAATCCGATCCATGGTGATAGGCCGAACTTGACCAATAGTCCCATAGTTGTATAGGCACCGATACCAAAGAAGGCGGCATGACCGAAGGAAACTCGACCTACATAACCGCCCAGCAAATTCCAGCTCAAACCCAACCCGCCGTAAAGAAGAACATAGATGAGAATATGGCGCGCCAGGCTGGTACTAATGACCAGCGGATACACTACCAGCGCCAGCAAAATGAGCCAAGGGAATAATCTACGCGAGATCAACCTACCACCGCCCGAAGAGCCCCTGGGGGCGTACCCACAAGAGCAACAGGAAAAGACCGTAAACAACAGCGTTCTGCAGCGATGCATCGAGGTAAAAACCGGCCAGTGATTGAACCACGCCGATCAAAATACCCGCTATAAACGCTCCTAGCACCGACCCGAATCCTCCGAGGCTGACCGCGACAAAGGCTAGTAATACGAAGATTAACCCTACCCCTGGGAAGACATAGAAGAATGTAGTCATCAATGCTCCAGCCAGCCCCACGGCGGCGCTGCCGACGATCCAGACTTGGGTATTGACACGGTCTGGATTGACGCCTACCAGAGACGCGGCTTGACGATCCTCGGCGACCGCGAGCAGTCCCAATCCCCAGCGACTGCGGTAAATAGCGTAGATGAGCACGGCTGCAACCAGGAGGGAGGCGGCTGCGGTGACGATCTGGGGGAGGCCGAACTGGAAACCCGCAAACTTGATGCTCCCGCTGACCAAGGAGTGCTGGATTGAGCGATAGTTAGGGCTGAAAAAGAAGAATGCCAGATAGCGAATCAGAATGGAAAGGCCAAAGGTGGCAAGAACCTGCGCAATCGGCGGACCCTTGAGAATCCTACGAATGACTAAGTTATAGGTTGCATAACCGACGAAGCCCAAAATAATAGCCGCAAGTGGTGAGGCAAGGAGCGGATCCAGGCCGAAGAGGGTGTAGAGCCAGAACGCCGTATACATCCCCAGCATCAAGAAGTCACCATGTGCGAAGTTGATCACGTCTGTGATGCCCCAGATGAGGGCTAACCCCATAGAGATCAATGCGTAAACCAGCCCGTTCAGAACACCCGAAACGACTACCTCAACCACTGGTCACCTCGCTGTATCTGAAGTGGGTCCGGACAGGTTTGAGGCCCGGACCCACAAGCGTGGTTCGTTATTACTTAGCCCAACTAAACGGTAAGATCGGAGTCAGTACTGTTTTCCCCGAAACCCAGATGGTTACATATTTTCCGTCACGCATCTGCACCACTACACCGTGCGTCAGTTTGTTTTGGTGGTTCTTGTTAAACTGTACCCCATTCCATGGCAGGAAGATCTGGCTGGCATTCAGGTGAGTATCGACCAGCGCTTTTTGAATGGCCTTGGGGTTAGCCGAACCCGCACGGTTGATGGCATCGGCCAGTACCAAAACGCCCTGAACAACCCGGGAGGTAGCGTCGTCGAGTGGGTACCCATATTGTGCCTGGAAGAGCTTGTTGACTTCGACGGCCTGTGGGCTTTCCATTGCCCACGCTGAGCGACTGATCAGACCGGTGGTGATGGCACCGTCTTCTTTCACGAACTGGGCGGTGGCAAAACCGGCGTCGTTTGCGATGAAGATCGGAGGAGCGTAGCCAAGCTGATGCATGGTACGTACGAATAACAGAGCGTCGGAAAGGTAAGACGCGAATATGGCCACGTCCGGCTTAGCAGCTGCCAGCCGCTGGACCTCGGTGGACAACGTGGCTGCGTTGGTGCTATAAGGAATCTGGGCGACCAGTTTTCGCCCTGTTTCTTCCACGTACTTCTTGATCAAAACATCGGTTCCCGTCCCAAAGTCGGTGTTTTCATAGACAATCGCAACGGTCTTAGTGGGCTGGGATTTGACGGAGTCGAGAAAGCTGAATAGGTCAGCAATAAAGGTGGCATCATTGGGGCCGGTACGAAAGAACCACTTGAAACCGCGCTGAGTTAGGGCCACATCACTGGATGAGGCGTTCAGAAACGGTATCCCGTACAGCTCGGCAGGCCTGCTTGCAGTCTTAGTAACTGATGACTGGTACGAGCCTATTAGGGCAGCCACCTTGTCCTGGGTGATCAGCCGGCGGGCGTCGGCCTCACCGATGCTGGGGTTGCCTTGGGAATCGGTAAAGACAACCTTCAATTTTGCGTTACCTAGATTTGGTAAGCCTTGTGTGGCCGCGAGCGGCAGGCTCTTGAGCATAGGGTAGGCACCGTTTACGAGTTTGGCACCGAATTCCACCGCATCCTTAAGCTCGGAGCCGATGGCTGCAAGCGATCCAGACAGGGGGTAGATCGCACCCAACGTAACGGCAGGTGCGCTCTGAGCAGCACCTATGCCTAGACTACCCACCAGAGCTGCCATGAAAACCAACCATCCCTTTTTCACTTCATATCACTCCTTTCCTGAACGGAACTGTACTCCGTGAGGACCAAAAACGGTGTAGAAAGGCCTTGCTGTCTGATAGCCAAGGTCCAGTGAACCCAAGCTCCCGCGATACCTCTTCGGAAGTTTTGGAGAGCGCCTCAGTAAACTTGAGGAGTGTGTCTGGATTCTTGTACTCGGCATCGGCCCCAGCCAGACTCATGACCCCGACAAGATGGCTCATGGCGTCAAATATAGGAGCTGATAGCTCGGCTGAATAGGGCTCGAGCTCGCCCATGCTTAGAGCAAACCAAGTAACTCGTGACTCTTCGAGCAAGTCATGGAGTATTTCTTGGTTGGTCGGCGTGCTGGGTGTGTAGCGCTTCAGGGGACTGGCAAAGATCTGCTGCTGCACCTCTTTCGGCGCAAAGGCCAGCAGTAGGCGCGTTGATGCGCCTGCGTAGAGCGGCGCTCTACGGCCGGGCGCTATGTACAATCGCACCCCGGCCAAGGATTCGATAGCTTCAAGATACACCCCATATAGCCCCTCTCGGATAACCCATTGCACCGATTGCCGAGTGCGGTTGCGGAGAGCCGTCATGAAGGGTAAAGCTGTCTGGCGGGGCGGGTTGCTCTCGTGCACCCATGCTCCGAGTGTAATCAAGCGAGTACCTAGAGCGTAGCGCCCGTCGTGGTGCTGGACTAAGCCGTGGGCTTCTAGGGCCTTGAGTGAGCGGTAGCAGCTGGTCTTCGGGAGCCCGCTTGCCCGGACAAGTTTATTTAGTTGCCAACGTGGTTGTTCGGGCGTGAAGAACCCTAAAAGGTATAGAGGACGCTCTAAGGTGGGTATAGAAGCATGTTGTTCCGCTGAGCGGTCCTGCTGGTTCAGAATCATGGTTGAGTTATGCTGCATCTTCACCGGAAAGAGGTCAACTCCCCGCAGCATTCTCCATAGATATTTGTTGGTACTTACCCTTTTCTGCAGCGAGAGACTCAAGGACCCTAACTTCGAGTGGGGCGTGGTGGTGGTTTTACGGCGTTCACCTTAGGTTACTTCTTTGAGGATCGAGTCTGAGGTTCAACGGGCTATTTTGAAAACGCTGTGAAGCAAGATGTTCTCTACAAAGTTGCCGGGGCCTTGAAGGCGGCGGTAACCCAGTATCAGGGAACCTGATACTGGGGGGTCTCCTTCATGATTTGCTGGAAGTTTTAGAGTAGACGGGCGCGGGACAAACGATGATCTGGGCATAATCTGCAATAGTCTCAAGCCCTCCGTCTAACTAAGGCCAATCCCAATCATGATGTATCAATGTGTAGCAACCTCTCGCCGTGAATGGCATTCTGCCCTGTCTGTTGTGTAAGATCTTCCACTTAGGTAATGCCGCATTCTTTTGGTTAGGATAGCCTGCGGTAATGGCCACGTTGGATCTTTTCACGTGCACCACCGCAAAAAAGTCGTCCATCCCTAAGAAGCCTTGTGTTCTTCG
>CAYODT010000015.1:18286-39045 GCA_964402875.1 uncultured bacterium
TCACGTGCACCACCGCAAAAAAGTCGTCCATCCCTAAGAAGCCTTGTGTTCTTCGTTGGGTCACTTAGGAATGGCCCGACCTCCAAATAGCACAACTGTAGCTCTTACCTACTGATGGCATTGAATATAGGAAGTATATAGTTCGGGATTAAGGGGGCATGTACCGAGTATAGGTATATCTCTATTAGACCTCCAACCCCAAAACAGTGCGGGGGTTGTAATGTTTAGAAGCGATGATTTGAAAGCCTTCATCTACCGCCTTGACCAGATCGGTACCGATATAGTGAACCTCGAAGCCCTCGAGCGTAAGTGGTGCGTCCAGCGTTTCTTTAGGTTACGTCGGCACACTGTGTGGAGTAGTCCATGTTTACGTAGCACTGCGATTCGCTCGCCGAGCTGCGGATGGCGGTCGGCCTCGAGTGGTACGCGGACCCCAGCTCCCTGGCCATGGGCTACGCTGGCGAAACCCAATCCCTAGGACACCCGGAACCCGGCCTCGGGCCCAGAAAGAATAAGTACCAGGATCTTGGCTATAACCCCAGTATTAGGAAACCTGGCCTCTTGAGGAACGATATTCGGCCTGATCTGCAGTTCCTCTGTTGTGATAGCTTATGAGCAAATAGGGATCCCCACGGCCTTAGCCTGGTACATCCTCTTGTCTGCGAGGCTCATAAGGACGTCAGCGCTGCTGGCATCCTCGGGTATCGAGGCGATCCCGATATTCACCCCCAGGCCGATTTCTGCCGTGCCGATCTCGGCGACCGCTTTTACGAAGCGGCCGGCCGGGACGGCCGCTTCGGCCTTTGTGGTATACGGTAGTAGGGCCGCGAACTCATCACCCCCCCAGCGGAAGACTAGATCCCCCTGTCGCGCGACTTTGCTCAGGGCTTGCCCCACCCGGATTAGGACCTCGTCCCCCCTTGCGTGTCCCAGTATATCGTTCGCCAACTTGAACTGCCTGAGGTCCATGACCAAGAGCGAGAGCGGCTGTGCATGGCGCAACGCGCGACTGGTTTCCTCGGCGAAGCGGTGGTTGAAGGCCCGGCGGTTGGGGAGTCCGGTGAGGGCGTCGGTGCGCGCGTACTCCTTCAGCAGGGTACGGTTCCTAACCTCGTGGATGATGGCTGCGAGTTGGGTGGAGAAGGCTTGGGCGGCCTGGAGACTGTCCTCGGCGAAGGCTTCCTCATCGGAGAGTGAGTCCAGATTCAACAGCGCCAGTACCTCACCTTGATAGGGAACCGGGAGGCAGAGATCGGCCCGGATGGCCTGGACCAGGCCGTGCTTTTTGAGCTCCCCGCTGAGATTGCTGCGCCTGGCTACCTCATCCCCTCTCAGGATCCTCGGCTTGCCCGTCTGCCAGTCCGCTTTCTCCCCTCCGTACCAGCGCCGCTCCTCGGCCTCGTCGAGGCGGGCCGGGGAGAAGGTCTCGAGGGGAAAACCCAAGGTGGCGCGGTAGCGGAACCACCCCTCCGCCTCGCGGATCATGAGGCTCCCGGCCTCCGCCCCAGGTACTAACTCGACCGCGGCCTCCATCAGCTTGGTGTAGAGCGCCTCCTCGCTTAAGACCCCCAACTCGTACTCTAGGGCCAGGAGCTGTTGGCTGTACTCAGCTTGTTGGAAGCGGTTGAACATCAGGCTGAATAGGGCTGCCGAGCGCTCCACCAGCTTCCGCTCGGCGTTGTTCCAGCGCCTTGGACGGGCGTCCTCCAGGGCCAGGATAGCCCGCGGCCGGGGGAGTGGAGAGGCTGGCTGGAGGGCTAGGCTGTGAGTTCCCCCGGCACGTACCATGGACATCCCCTCGGGCAGATTGGAATAGTCCTCAACGAACGCCGTCCGCCCCTCGAGGTAGACCTCCCAGACCAGCCCTGCCTTAGCGGGAAGACCCTCGTGGACCAGTTGGGCCAGCTCCTTGGGGAGCTCCCCGTACAGCCCTAAGGCAGTGAAGCGGCCCCGGCGGAAGCGGTACAGCCACCCCGAGCGCAGCCCTAGGGCTTTGACCAGCCGTTCCACCGCTCCCCGGGCGGCGTCCTCTAGGTTAGGCGCCGCGGCCAGCTCCGCGGCCAGCTCTCCCAACAGCCGGGCCTCCTCGCGTTCGGCTAGAGTAGAAAGAACGTGGCTGATCGCATGGGAGAACCTGGTGTAGGCCGTGCGCTGGTACGGAGAGAGGGCTTGGGGCTGCTCGAGGTTGAGTACCGCCACGACCTCGCCACGCTCGAAGAGGGGCAGGGCCAGTTCGCTCTGTCCCCTGATTTCCGGGGTGGTGACAAAGCCCGGGTCGCTCTCAGCCTGGGCCAAATAGAAAGACTCCTTGCTCTGGAAGACTCTTCCGGTGACCGAGGTCCAGGGGAGTATGGACGGCATGTCCTTGAGATTTATGCCGTGGGCAACAAGAAAGCCGAGCCCCTTGCCGGATGGATGGGGAAGCAGCACCGACACGTGCCCGACCCTGCGGCGTGCCAGCAGGGGTGGGACCGCGCTTAGGACCGTTCGTCTAGAAGGCAGCTGGGTGAGGGTCTCTAAGGCTTCGATGATCAGTGCGGCCTCTTCCCGCGCGATTCGCTGCCGGTGGTAACCGGCCATGAGGATGCCGCGAACCATCATTCCGCCGGCAAGTGCTGCGACCAAGCTCGAAAGCAGGTAGGGAGCGTACGGCATAGGAAGACCGATCTCAAGGGCAGCGGCATAGGCCAACAGGGCCGCCAGGCTGGCCCACCATAACCCGTACCCCACCGTGACCATGAGGACCGAGACCACCGTAAGGCTCAGGGCGTCCGCGTGGCCGAGCTTAAGGCCAACAACCGCCGCCAGCCCCGAGGCTAACCCAATACCCCAGGCTAGGGTGAAATATAGACGCGTTCGATCACCCATAGGTCTTAGTCTAACTATATAAGCTCTGAGTCAGTTGGGCATATGTATCGCTGGCTCTAACTTTCGTTCACTGTTTGGTAAGTGGGCCACTATGCGGCGTGATTTTCTCTACAAGTGGCCAGCCTATAACATAGTCTCTGACTCAGCCCGGGGCACCGGGCTTAGCTTGGTCGGTGTTACAGAGGACCGGGTCTACTTGGGCTTTGGGCAGTGGATCGATAAAGGTAGGGCTTGTACTCGTAGCGGGGGCCTCACGTATGGTGGGTCCAGGCTGCCTGCATTTATGGAGAAGAGGGGGCTCTAAGGATTCTACCCGGGCATTCTATATGCAAGGTAAGCCGACCATAGGCATCCTCACTCCACCCCGGGGATATTCTCCGGGGTGGAGTGAGTTTATTGTACGGGACTGCTTGTTGGTAGGGAAGTGCTCAAGGGTGACTGGAGCCCGGGAGGAGCGGTCCATATACAAGAGCTCCTTGGGATTCCTCACAGCCGGGGATTAAGCAGGTAGCGGGAGGCTCCCCGCTTAAAGCTGGCGCAGCAGGCGTACGGTTTCCACTGCGCTCATGATAGCGTCGGCCCCCTTATTGCCAGCCTTGATTCCGGCGCGCTCTAGGGCTTGGTCGATGCTATCCGTGGTGAGCACACCAAAGATGACCGGCTTACCAGTGTCCAGCATGGCGCGCATCAGCCCCGAAGCAGCCTGTTGGGACAGGTATTCGAAGTGTGGCGTAGCGCCGCGGATTACTGCACCAAGCGCTACCACCGCGTCCAGGTCGTCCCGCTCGGCCAGCTTGGCAGCGACCAGTGGAAGCTCGAAGCTGCCCGGAACGAAGGCGACGTGGAAGTCCTCGGGTCTGCCGCCTAGGCGGGTGAACATCTCACGTGCGCCGAAAAGTAGGCTTTGAGTGACCAATTCGTTGAACCTGGCTACTACTGCGAAGATTCGCAGGCCGCTTGCATCAAGATTGCCCTTATATTCGCTCATTTTCTGTTCCTTTCAGTCTCATATTTAATCAGTTCTATGCCTGAGCCGGCCGGGGTAAGGTACTCAGTCCATTAGATGACCCAGTTTTTCCTTTTTAGTTTGCAGGTAGCGGGTGTTGTGTTTGTTGTCCCCGGCGCGTAGGGGTACCCGCTCGACCACCTCCACGCCGTATCCGGAGAGGGCTGCAATCTTGCGGGGATTGTTGGTGAGCAGCCTGATCTTACCTACCCTTAGATCGGCCAGAATTTGTGCTCCCACACCATAGTCGCGCAGGTCAGCGGGGAAGCCTAGGCTTAGGTTGGCCTCAACGGTGTCCATGCCCTGATCCTGCAGGTGGTAGGCCTTGATCTTGTTGACTAGGCCGATGCCCCGACCTTCCTGCCGTAGGTAGACCAGTGCGCCGCGACCGGCCTCGGCAATACGCTGCAGCGCTAGATCGCGCTGAAAGCCGCAATCACAGCGTAAGGAGTGCAAAGCATCACCAGTGAGGCATTCGGAATGCATACGTACTAGCACTGGCTCACTACCCTCTAGGTTACCCATGGTTAGAGCAGCGTACTCCACGCCGGTGAGGCTATCGCGATAACCGATGACGCGGAAGTTGCCATATGGGGTGGGCAGATCGGCCTCAGCTCCGTCCTCGCGCAACACGTACAGCTGGCCCAGTGAGAGTCGGTAGCGGATCAGCTCGGCGATAGTGCCGGTCTTGAGGCTATGACGCTCGGCGAACTCGAAAATAGCCGGAAGGCGCATCATCTCGCCGCTGTCGTGCATTAGTTCGCTAATGGCTGCCGCAGGCGTGAATCCCGCCAGGCGGGCTAGGTCTACTGCGGCCTCGGTATGACCAGCGCGCCTGAGTACACCGCCGGGCTTGGCTGTGAGCGGGAAGACGTGGCCGGGTCGGACTAGGTCTTCTGCTGTGGCTCCGGGCGCGGTGGCCGCCAGCAGCGTAGTGGCACGATCGGCTGCGGAGATGCCGGTGGTAACGTTTTCCTTGGCATCTACGGACACCGTGTAGGCGGTGTTTCTAGGGGCGGTGTTATGTGCGACCATGGGAGGCAACTGCAGTACCTGGGCGTGGGGCTCGGTAAGGGCCAGGCAAACTACACCGCCGGTATGGCGAATGATGAAGGCTACCTTCTCTGGGGTGGCCATGGTGGCCGGCAGAATTAGGTCTCCTTCGTTCTCACGGTTTTCGTCGTCCACCACGATGATGGGGCGGCCTGACCGCAGCTCTTGCAACAGGGTGGGGATATTGGCCAGCTTAGGCATGGTATGCCTCCAAAAGTTGTTCCAGGTAACGAGCGATCAAATCAACCTCTAGGTTGACCATATCGCCCGGCTTCAAGTCTTCTAAGGTGGTGTGGGCCAGGGTATGGGGTATTAGAGTTACCCAGAATGTCTGTGCATCTTTGCCGGCGACCGTGAGGGAGACGCCGTCGATGGTGATTGAACCTTTTTCGGCGATATAGCGCGAAAGCTGGGGTGGTGTACTGATACTCAGATCGTGTGCGCCGGGTGCAGTACGCAGTTCTCTCACTAGACCTATGCCATCTACATGCCCACTTACGAAATGCCCGCCCATTCGGGCATCTGCGCGTATGGCACGCTCCAGATTGACCCGTACCCCTTTTTGCCAGCGTGATGCGGAGCGCAAACGGGTCTCTTGTGCCAGCTCCACGCCGAAGCCCCTTTGCTCCATGGCTATTACGGTCAGGCAGACGCCGCTCACGGCGATTGAATCACCCACCGCTAGGCCGTGGGTTACCTTGTCCGCACGGATCTCGATCTGCAACTGACCGTTTTGCTCACTGGCCGCGATGATGTGGCCCATTTCCTCAATTAGCCCGGTGAACATATGCTTCCTCCCGTTTAATGGCCTGCGTGATGGGCTGAGCCTCGATCCACAGGTCGCGGCCTAACAGCTCGACCTTTGCATCTGTAAGTGCAAAGGGTCCTTGCGAACTTTTCAGCAAGAGCCGCCCTTGTCCCAGGAGCTGAGGTGCGACGAAGAGAGCCACCCGGTCGATCAGGCCTGCTTCAAGAAACTTTCCCGCCAGGGTGGGGCCGCCCTCCAGCAGTACACTGTTGACCCCTTCGCGTAGGAGCCAGTTAAGCGCCTTGCGGAGGAAGGCTTGGTCGCTACGCTCGGCTAACCGCACCACTCGCACACTGGCTTGCTCGAGCGCATCAACACGCTCTCTGGATGCGTAGGGGCTGGTAAAGATGACTACACGGGGTGCCTCACCTCGGGGACCAGGCGCGAAGACCCGGGCATTTTTCGGGGTGCGTAGCCTGCGATCGAAGATCAGCTTCAGCGGGTCACGTAGCTTGGGAGGTTCTTTGAGGTTGGGGTAGGGGCGAAAATCGGGATCGCGCACCGTGAGTGCGGGATCATCGGTCAGCAGCGTACCCGTTCCCACCGCCACGGCAGCATGATCCTGCCGGTAGGCGTGTACTACGCGATGGCTCTCACGGCTCGAGATCAGAGCGCCCCGGCCCCTGACGTCGTCCACGCGTCCGTCCAGGGTCAAAGCGGCCTTCCACAGCACCAGCGGACGCTTGGAGCGGATGGCGTGAAAGAAGGCAACATTTTGCGACGAGGCTTGAGTCGCGAGCAACCCCTGTTCCACCTCTATTCCAGAGGCGGAAAGCCGCTCGGCACCGCCCGCGGCCTCCAAATTCGGGTCAGCTACGGCGAAGACCACCCGTTGCACCCCGGCTTTCAGTATGGCCAGCGAGCACGGCGGTGTACGACCGTAGTGATTGCAGGGCTCGAGCGTCACGTAAATGGTGGCACCCTGGGCCCTTTCGCCCGCTTGGTCGAGCGCCATCACCTCCGCGTGGGGTTCGCCCGCCCTGGCATGGTAGCCCTCACCCACTACCACGCCGCCTGCGACCACCACGGCACCCACCAGGGGGTTGGGGCTGACGTGTCCCCGGGCACGTTCGGCCAGCTCGAGCGCATGCTGCATGAAGAATAAATCATCTTCCCGCATGCAGCCTCCTAGGCGAGTAAGCGCATACTCAACAGACTTATACTACTCTGGATATTTACCCGGCAACACGTCGGAATATTCATTCCGACCTCACCTCCTCCTCTCATCCGGACTGTTACCGTCGGCTCCGGATTTTCACCGGATCAAGCCTGTTTATTCAGGCTTCGCGGGCTCTCACCGCCGGTCGGGAATTACACCCTGCCCCGAAGGAGCCTATTTGTGCTCAGGTGCCGAAGCACCTTGCCTACACTATCACGTAGTCAAGAGGACGAATGTCATCCTTAGGAAGCAACATCCATCGGTCCGCTAATTTCCTCGCCTGTTCCCCTAGGGCTCTCCGTGCAGGGTAGAGAGCAGCGCCTGATGAATGTGGCCATTGGTGGCCACGATATAGCGGTTGTTCAGTTGGTGGGGCTCACCGTTCAGACCGCTCACGTGCCCCCCGGCCTCCTCCACAATCAGGCGGCCTGCGGCTATATCCCAGGGATTTAGCTTAATTTCCCAGAACCCTTCCATGCGACCGGCGGCCACATAGCAGAGATCCAAGGCAGCCGCACCAGGCCTGCGCACGGTAAGACCCTTGGCCAGGATACGCTCGAAGTAGCCCAGGTTCTCGCGGTCCTGGTCGACATCGTATGGGAATCCGGTGGCTAGAAGACTCTCGATAAGCCGGTCTGTAGGACTGACATGAATGGGGCGGCTGTCGAGCAAGGCTCCCTGGCCGCGTATCGCTGTAAACAATTCGTTCCTGGCGGTGTCGAGCACCACACCGTGCGTCACACGTCCTTCCACTTCCAGGGCGATGGAGACCGCAAAGAAGGGAAAGCCATGCGCGTAGTTCACCGTGCCGTCCAGGGGATCTACGATCCATCGATGGCTGCCCTCGTTGCCCTGGCCTTCCTCTTCGCCGAACACGGCGTGATCCGGGTGACGGGCCAGTAAATATGCACGTATGGCGCTCTCAGCCTCTCTATCGGCCTGGGTGACCAGGTCGGTGGGACCTGACTTGGTGCTTTTGGTGAACCCTATGGCTTGGTAGTAAAGGTGAATGCCGCGTGCCAGTTGGGCGGCATTGATCGCGTCGGATAAGAGTGTATCCACACCTTTACCTTAGCGCGGACTCGGGGGTTTTTGCGCGGTCAGGTAGCGATCTCTTCCGGCAAGGTCGGGATGTATGTGGGGCGGAAGATAACCGAGCGCGGGCAGCTCCCTGGCCAGGACGTGGATGTTGGCGGGATCCAGCTCGAGTACCAGCCAGCCGCCGGGTAAGAGCGCGTTAAGAGCTTGGTGCGCCAGGGGTCTGGCTACAGCCAGTCCGTCCTCGCCCGCGTAGAGGGCGGCGGGGTTCTCCCAGGACAGCTCGGCCGGGGCGATGGCGCGGAGGCGCAGAGGCAGATAGGGTGGATTAGCGACAACCATGTGTATGCCTGACAAGTCTGCTATGAATGCGACGTGTCGCCAGTGAACGGCCAGTCCCAACTCATCGGCGTTGCTTCGGGCCAGCGATAGGGCCTCCGTATCCACATCGGTCGCCGTGAGCTCAGCTTCGGGACGCGTGTACTTGATGGCTAGGGCGATCGCACCTGAGCCACTACCCACATCCAATACCCGTGGCTGGGACCATCGCGCCAGCAGCGCCAGCGCCAGCGTCACCAAGCCCTCAGTTTCGGGACGGGGAATTAATACCCCTGGCCGTACCTTCAAGGTGAGCCCGAAGAAAACGCTGGTACCGAGGATGAGCTGTAGTGGCTCCCTGTGTTCACGCCGAAGAAGCCAACTATGGAGCCGTTCTTCTGCCTCCGGAGGTAGAGGCCGGTGGCGCTGTAGCCACAGGGTCGGCGGACTCAGTTCTCTACAGGCGCTCACCAGTTGCTGTGCCTCGGCCTCCGCCGAGTAAAAGCCTGCCTGCGAAAGGCGGGCTTTTACCAGAGAAAGGGCTTGCAGGTGAGTCATTCCCCGTCGTCTTGCTCCTTGAGGCCTTTGGGCAGTATTACTACGTGTCTCTCGGCTCCTTCACCATACGAGGAAGTAGTGACCAGCGGATGGTCTTGTAGAGCAAGGTGGACGATTCGGCGCTCACTGGGGCGCATGGGGGGAAGGGCTTGGGCCTCGCCGTTTGCAATCACATGGTCGGATATTTGCTGGGCCAGGCGCGTTATTCGTTCTTCCTGCCGTCGACGATAGCCGGCTGCGTCTACACTGGCGCGGACCGTACCACCGGTATGCTTGGCAAGCACCGAATTGACAAGGTATTCGATGGCTCGTAGGGTGCGTCCTTCCTTACCAATTACTTTGCTGAGGTCGCCGCCGACGATCTCGACGTAGACGCGCTCATCGCTTATGCGGGTTTCTATAGAATAGGCTGGGTCCAGGTAGAGTAGTAGGCCGACCATGAATTGCTCCACGACCTGTAGAGGATCTAGCTGATCGCCGCCTTCTTCTACGGGGTCGCGTTCCTCAAGTACAGGCTTGACCGATTCGGCTTCCTCGCCGATGCCCATACCCTCCAGAAGTTCATCCAGACTTCTTTTGCTCTCATCCATAATGCCTATCCTGCCTTCACGGGTTTGACCGTACCCAGGCTGCGATTGATCAACATCTGCTGCACTAGACCGATCAGAGTGGAAAAGACCCAGTAGAGAGTCACACCGGCTGGGAAGGAGAGCACTAGGAAGATGAATACCAGGTTCATGACCAAGCCCTGCTGGATCATCTGACGATTACCATGTGCTGATAATAGAGTTTGCCCGATCATGACCAATACATACAGGACGGGAAGGATGTAGTAGGGATCGGGTAGCGAGAGGTCCGGCAACCACAGGAACCCCTGCCCGAATTCGTAGTTGGCAATTACCCTCCACAGTACGAAGAGGATCGGCATTTGAATGACTAGCGGAAGACAGCCGGCAGCCGGGTTGACTTTGTGTTCCTGGTAGAGCTGCATGGTGGCCTTGTTTCGCTTCTCAGCGTCACCCTTGTGCTTCTTGTTAATCTCGTCCATGAGGGGCTTAAGCTTGTTCATTTCGGCCATGGACTTGAGCTGTTGGTGCATGAGTGGCCACAACAGAAGGCGTACGAACAGGGTCATAAGTAGGATAGCCAAGCCCCAGTTGTGCACCAGCTTGTTGGAGAACTCCATAACATAGATCAGGCCCAGCGACAATGTGCCCCAAATATTAGGGCGGAAGAGTCCCGGGAGGTTTAGGTAATGCTCGACGTGCAGGCGTACCAGCTCGTTCTGTCCCCCGTAAACCCGCAATTGATGCTTGCCGGCCGGTAGAGCTACTGTGGCCATAGCGCCGTTCGCATTGCCCTTCAGCGTGATCGAAAGCGGCGTCACGGGCTCCATGATAATAGCCATTCCCTTGTTACTTTCGGTTTGTAGGGAGGCGTAGGCTGCTGAGGCGGTTCCTGAGGCCTCAGGTTGATCCTTGCCCTTGGGCAGGAGTTTGAGCAGGGGTCTATTGCTACTGTCGATGCCACTGAAGCTGATGGTCGTTGGGATGGCGTTTTTGATGCTCACGTCCAGCGTGTACCGATAGGGGGAGATGCGGTAGATTAGGCGGGTTCCACCCCGCTGAAAATTGGCCACCAGATCCTTTCCGTCGTGGGTAAAGCTAGAATTGGGTTTGCTGAACCCCTCCAGGGTGCCCGGTAGGGGTAGACCGCTCTTAACCAGATTGGTAGCCTTATCGAAATTCCCCTTGAGCTTCTCTCCCTTGACGTGCTTAATGTACCAACCTACGATCTGCCCCTGATTGTTGAAGGCTACATCGACGAGGTTAGTGATCGCCACATGAGCTGGCTTACCACCCACCGGGCGAGTCTGCCAGCTGGCTTTCAGTGCTAAGGCGGGGGCGAGAACGAGTAATAAGAGGAGTGGCAGCAATCGCTTCATTGTTTCTCCGTAGAGTAGTGGGTGTGGATTTTGGACGTACCCTCGGGTGGCACAGGGTCAAGACCACCTGGATTGAGCGGGTTGCAACGGAGAACCCGCCATACTGCAAGCAGCGTTCCACGCAGCGAGCCGTGCACTGAAATTGCTTCCACCGCGTAGTGTGAGCAAGTGGGATAAAAGCGGCAAGTCTTCGGTTTGAAGGGGGATATAAACCGCTGATACAGGCGAATTAGAGCAATTAACACAAAGCGCATACCACTAGCCATTCTAACCCTACACGAGCCCGCTTTTCTCAAGCGCCCGGTGCAGATCATGGCTAAGTGTAGTGTAATCGGCCGAGGCCGACCGCGGCTGGGCGATTACTATCAACATGGCGCCTGGCAGGTTTATCCTCTTTAGGCTTTCCCGCAAACGGCGGCGCACTCTATTACGAACCACCGCCTTGCCTACTTTTCTTGAAACTACAATACCGACTCTCACCTCGTCGGTAGGAAGGGGCAACCACCGTACTGTGACTAGATGGCCCCTTCCAGATCGCCCCTTTCGCATCCTGCGAAAGGCCGTGTCTCCTTTGAGTGAGGTCAGACTGCTAACCGCACGCGCCCCTTTCGGCGACGCCTGGTGATGACTCTCTGGCCTGCGGCGGTTCTCATACGCGCGCGGAACCCGTGGGTTTTGGCGCGCTTACGACGATTTGGCTGCCACGTGCGCTTCATGTAAATCCTCCTTGCCTCCGGTCTACCTCTGGAGGACCATACGATTCTACCATAAGGGCCGGGGTACCTGGTCGGTCGCGGTCTGCGATGGCCGGATCTAATGGGTGTTCTAGGGAACGGGGTCGTGGGGATTCCCTACTTATGCGGTGGATCACGCGGTGCACACATCGGGTCAGTCCGGCTGATACCGAAAGGGCAAAAAGGCAAGGGACTCCAAGGGAAAGACCTTTGAATACCACCTGAGGTTATCGGAATTCAAAGGCCTGGAGCGGTCGGTTGCAGAGATTGTGGGGATCACAAGAAGTAACTGCACCGGGATAGTGGGGTCCTGTAGAGCTATGGGGGTCCGGGGTGGTGCCGCGTAGGTTTCTTGACCGGTATGTTTCACCGGGTTTCTGCGGACGGCCGCCCTCCTGAGTATTGGAGTTCGGGATGCCGGGGTGTATTGATAGAGGGCACGTGCTTGACAGCCCGGCTCTATCCAAGCTATATTCGTGCTTACGTCTGCCGGGATGGCGGAATTGGTAGACGCGCATGATTCAGGGTCATGTGCCCGTAAGGGTGTGGGGGTTCAAGTCCCCCTCCCGGCACCAGAACTGAAGGAGTGGGGAACCATACCCGCTCCTTTTTGTATGGTAGGTACATGCCATTTTCTGTAACTACACTCAATGCCAATGGGCTGAAGAGCGCCCTCAGAAAGGGACTGGGAGCTTGGCTAACTAAGCACCAGCCTGACCTGTTGGCCCTGCAGGAGATTCGCGGTAGCTATGAGGCGGATGCTTTTGCGCATTTGGGCTACCAGGCCCACTGGTTTCCTGCTGAGCGTCCCGGCTACAGTGGTGTAGGGATCTTGGCCAAACGTGAGCCTGACCAGTGTTTCAGGGGTATGGGCATAGCAGACTTCGACCGGGAGGGCCGCTGGCTGGCTGCGCGTTTCGGAACACTTTGGGCAGTGAGTGCCTACTTCCCGAGCGGTACTTCTAGTGAGGGTCGGCAGCTGCTCAAATACCGATTCCTAGACGCGATTGACACGCCGCTTAAGGCCTTGCGCAACGGGTGCGAAGTGCTCTTGCTGGGTGACGTAAACATCGCGCATCAAGAAATCGACCTGAAGAACTGGCGCAGTAACCGTAAAGATAGCGGGTTCTTGCCCGAGGAGCGTCGCTGGCTCGGCGGGTTCCTGGGGCGTGGCTGGGTGGACGTACATCGCCGGCTGCTGGGTCCAGATACACCCGAGTACACCTGGTGGTCGGCGCGTGGGCAAGCCTACGCTAATGACACCGGATGGCGGATCGACTACCAGCTGGCTACGCCGAATCTAGCTGCGCAAGCGCGTTCGGCCTGGGTGGATAGGTCGGCGAGGCTCTCGGACCACGCGCCGTTGACGGTGAGCTACGAAGGTAGCTTACCTTTGCGGGCGGATTGATAGAATGGCGGCCATGGAGCGTGTCTTTTCCGGTATTCAGCCCACCGGTGGAGTCCATATTGGCAACTACCTGGGCGCGATTCGTAATTATGTCAAGCTTGGTGAGTCCTACGGGTCGCGTGCGATCTACTGTATCGTGGATTATCATGCTATGACTATCCCCTATGAAACTGCGCTGCTCGGCCGGCGGACTTTCGAGGTTGCCTTGGTCAATATGGCTGCCGGATTGGACACAGATAAGGTTGCCCTCTTCGTGCAGTCCTCCGTGCCGGAACATACCGAGCTGGCCTGGGTATTGACTACGCAGATGCCGGTGGGTGATTTGAGCCGTATGACTCAGTATAAGGACAAGGCGCAGAAGTATGAATCAGTAAAGGCGGGACTACTCATGTACCCGGTCCTGATGGCCGCCGATATTCTCTTGTACAAGGCCGGGCTAGTGCCGGTGGGCGACGACCAGCTGCAGCACCTTGAGCTCAGCCGCGAGATCGCCCGCCGTTTTAACGCGCGTTTTGGTGATACCTTTCCCGAGCCTAGGGCGTTGGTGGACGAGAATGCGCCGCGAGTACCGGGTATCGACGGGAAGACTAAAATGTCAAAATCGGTGGGAAACACTATCGAGCTGCTTGAGCCCCCTGTAAAGACCTGGGAAAAACTCAGGGTGGCACCCACCGACCCGGCTAGGGTGCGGCGTAGTGACCCCGGCGAGCCCACGCGCTGCTTGATTTATACCTACCATGGCTACTTCTCCCGTCCCGAGCTGGTAGCTGCAGTGGGAAGTGAGTGCCGTAGTGCGGGTATCGGCTGTGTGGACTGTAAGAAGCTGCTTTTTAGCGAGATGCAACGCTCATTGGCGCCGGTACGTGAGCGTGCCGAGGCTCTGCGTACGAACCCCGACCAGGTGAGGGACGCACTTGAGGATGGCCGCAGAAAGGCTTCCAAGCTGGCGGGGGAGACCATGGGTGAGGTTCGTGAGAAGATCGGTCTCTACCTACCGGCAGGTGGACCGGGGTGATGCAGCTCCATTTCTCAGACTCCTAGGCGATCCCGTTGGGCTGCCGGAGGAGAGTCAGACGCGGGCGCTTATCATCTGGAGCTTGCTGTACTTGCTATTACCTGAACCAAGCCGAACAGTGGGCCGGTGCTCGACCTTGACGGGGAACGGTGGAATGTCCCAACTGCTAGTTGAACCGCTCGAGCTAAAGTCTGGATTCCTCTAATTTGCTGAGTGAGGCCATCAGCTCCCTGATTTCCCCCACTCTTAAAGGGCACCGACGCCGCACTATCGAGCCACTCGTACCCTGTTCTCCAGGAGGGGAAAACGGCCTACGCCCTTCTTTCATGGCGGCGTAGGCCGGGTGATAGATGCGTGGTATACACCCTGAGGTGTGATCCCCGGGCGTATACAGGCCAGAACTACCAGTTCGGCATTGACTGGCCTGTATACAGGGCTACGATAGCTGCCCGCTATGCCTAGCCGCTCGAGTTTGCCGGACAAGATCAGACTTCAGTTGGCTGATCTTGCTTGGGTTGGCCAGTAGTCGTGCCCGGCCGGATGCGTAACTCTCAGGGCTTTGCTGATACCAACCAACCTTGCCGGTGTGACTAAGGTGGCAGTCGAGCAGGTTCGTCGTAAAACCTAATATGCCACGGCAGACCAAACCCCGCCCTTCACGAATCTAGATACTCCCCGCCTCTGCGCCGAGTATGGTAGTTACGGCGGCCTCCGGGGCAGCCGTAACTACCTCATCCGGCTGCCCACCGCTGGCCAGCACCAACTTCGCTCCCCGTGAAGCCCCCAAGACCCTTAGTTGCGAATCTTCATCCAGCGGGACGATCTATAAGGTTAAAGGTACCGCTGGGGATCGGGGAAGGGGTGAGATTGAACAATGCCTCAGCACCGTTTTGAGGTAACTTGAGCCGGTGCGATAAACTATCCTTCCCGGTAGTCTGGAGTGGCAGAAGTTCACGAAGAGTGGCCTCAGCCAACGCGCCGGCTTCATGGTCTTACCGGGCAAGAGCCCGTTTACGCAGCATACGCTGAACTGTCCGTCCTGCACTTCAACTGCCAGGGCGGTTTACTTGAGGCTGGCCAGGATAGCGCAAGGGACCGTGCTGGTATCAGTACTTACCATTGTCCCGGCCATACTGTGGCCCCGACTGCTATGTGATAAATGAGACCGCTATGCCTTTTGTCATGGGCGGTAGGATGAAGCCGGAGGTAATGTATATGCGAGAAGTGTATATTGTCGCGACTGCGCGTACGCCGATCGGGCGTTTCGGTGGCGCCTTCAAGGATTTGTCCCCGATCGAGCTGGGTGCTCATGCCATGCGTGCGACCCTGGAGCGTGCCGGGCTACCGGGTAGTGAACTCGATCTGTACGTATTCGGCAACGTGCTCAGAGCCGGACACGGACAGCTGCCTCCCAGGCAAGCCGCCCTGGCGGCCGGTATACCCCCTACGGTGGACGGCTTCAAAGTGGATATGGTGTGTAGCTCGGGCATGATGGCGCTCATGAGCGGGGCGGGATTCGTGCGTGGCGGCGATGCCGAGGCGGTACTCGCAGGTGGTATGGAATCAATGTCGCAGTCTGGCTTTACGTTGTCCCACCGGGCTCGCTGGGGCTATAAGTTTATGCTCGGAGCGCCGGAAGAACTGCGCGACGAGTTGCTTAGCGATGGCCTGACTGACCCGGTGACCGGCGAAGCCATGGGGGTGGAGACGGAGCGGTTAGCCAAGGAAAAAGGGGTGAGTCGGCGCGAGCTGGACGAGGTAGCGGCGCTTTCGCAGGCTAGAGCCGCTGAGGCCACTACGAACGGGGCCTTCAAGCGGGAAATTGCACCCCTAGAGCTGAGCGATAGGAAGGGTACGCGGGTTGTGGATGCCGACGAGGGTATCCGTGAAGACGCAACCATCGAGTCCTTAGGGGCCTTGCCTCCTGCCTTCTTGAAGGACGGCGTGCTGACGGCGGGCAACTCTTCGCAACTTAGCGATGGTGCTGCGGCACTGCTGCTGGCTTCGAAGGAGGCTGTGGAGGCGCACGGGCTTAGGCCCGTGGCCCGGCTGCTAGGAGGCAGTTGGTCGGCAGGAGAGACTTGGCGTTTTCCCGAGGCGCCGATTCCCGCGGTTAAGAAGCTGCTCGAGAAGTTGAATATGAATCTTCAGGACTTTGAGCTGTTCGAAAATAACGAGGCCTTTGCTCTCAACAACGTACTATTTACCCGCGAGCTGGGGGTTGCCTATGACCACCTGAACGTCTACGGAGGAGCTATCGCTCTGGGGCATCCCATCGGAATTAGCGGCGCGCGCATTGTGGTCACACTGTTGAATGCTCTACAAGCACATGGGAAGACCCGTGGCCTAGCCGCCATCTGTCATGGCATGGGTGGTTCCACAGCTCTGGCCATTGAGCTGGTCTGAGCCGGCGATGAAGGTCTAGGCGGGTACCGCGGAGTGTGCTCCTGGGCGGAGGCGGTAGAAGTGGTGAGCGGGCCTTCTCCGGACCTTGCCAGTACCGGCGGTTTGGGGCATGCGGCCCTTCCTTCTTATCTAGGCATCCCCGGGGGGGTGGTAGTGGGTTCGAGCCGCTCTATGCTCCACCATTCCTCGCATAGGGTGTAATTGCCGCCGGCGGCAATGAAAGACGCGGCTTCGCGCACCATCTTCTCTACCCAGCCCCCATCACTCCCCAATACTACGAAGCCCACTTCTTCCCAGGTGTGGGCGTTCAGCCCGTTTAAACGGGCGGCGGAGACCGGGAAACGTACCCGCAGACGTTCAATGACCGGGCGGATCAGCGCTCGCTTTTCCTTCAGACTATGTACCCAGGGCATTTCGAGCCGCACCGTATACAAGCCTACATACCCCACCGTGTCTCCATGCTACCATGCGAGGTGGCGAATCTTGGTCGGGTAGGGGGGTAGAAATGAATTTACGTAGGTTTCGGCCGCTGCGCTATTGGGGATAGCCAAGAGCCGCGGTGGTTGCTTTCTGCTTGACATGTCCGGAATGAGCAACTGGTTCATCTGCTGAATGCTGTACTATAGGGTTTGTCCGGAAAGGCCTCAATACACTGCTGCATACGAATCGCGAGCCAGTGCAACGATCGAAGGAGGCCCTTGATGTCCTTGTGTGTATAATGCCAATATAATTTATCCCGAGAATCTTGCAATAGATGTATTGTGCTCCAGCAAAGCCGGTTGCCTCTTATGTGATGTCAGGGATTGTGATATTGAATTAGTATAAAAGGCAATATACGTAAAGGGTCAAGATAACTCCATATTATAGACTGTGTATATCATACCATCAGCTCATTTTGTTCTTTATATGTTGTTAGCCGGAGGCAACTATGAAGAAATGTGCGATAGTCAGCGGTGCTGCAAGCGGTATCGGCAAGTCAGTAGCTGAAGCTTTGAGCTATGAAGGTCATAAAGTCATAGTTGCTGATGTGAACGAAAGAGATGGCCTTTAGCTAGCTGCGAGGATTGGGGGATTTTTCGTCAAAGCGGATCTGACGGAGCGGGCATCGTGTCGCCATTTAATCGATGCGGCGGTCAAGGAATATGGGAGAATTGATATCCTCGTAAATAATGCTGGGTTTCAGCATATTTCGCCACTTGAAGAATTTCCGGAAGATAAATGGGACGATATGTTGAAGGTCATGTTGACCGCACCCTTCTTACTGACCAAGTACGCCTGGCCCCACATGAGGAGCCGTAAATGGGGCCGCGTGGTGAACATAGCATCAATACATGGGCTAGTCGCTTCCCCTTACAAGGTCGGATACGTATCAGCCAAACACGGCCTAATACGATTAACTCGTACAGCTGCACTTGAAGGTGGCGATTACGGCATAACTGTTAATGCCATTTGCCCGGCCTACGTTCGTACCCCCTTGGTCGAGAGCCAAATTGAAGATCAAGCGCGGACTCGGAAAATCGATAAACATGAAGTGATAGAGAAAATATTACTCAAATCAGCAGCTATCAAGAAGATAATAGAACCAGAGGAAATTGCCAGCCTGATGCTCTATCTTTGCTCTGATAGTGGTGCATCGGTGACGGGAGCCTCATGGGCGATTGATGGCGGTTGGACTGCGCAATGAGGGAAGAATACAACAATCCAGCTGGTTATTGTATTCAGTCCGGCTTGTCAAGGGCCGTATTTTTGGGCAAGTAGATGATGCATGATGTTTGGACTAATGTCTCGTATAATCAGCGTGTAAAGAGCAAAGCGGGGCAGTGTTTCTATGCCTCCGGGTCGATGGCGCTGTCAACAAGTACTACCAATACGGAAGTCAGGCCTCCAACCTAAAACCCTAAACGCTTTACCGCTGGAGACTGTGCCGTCTTCCTCCGCAACGTTGTAAACACCCGCTTTACCGCGATTGATCGCCCGTCTCGCCGCATCGGCCGCCGCATCGACATGCAGAGGTACACTGGTTGGTGGTTTGTCAAAGCCGGTACCTGGTCCATATAACCTCCCGTATCGCAGAATTACCCCCTCAAAAGGAGCACCTAGCACTTGCTCTTCGAGACTGGCCACGGCTCGCGCGGTCAAACTGAAACCGGGATCATTTAGATTCAGCGGTGAATCCTCAAGGTAGGGTATCGGACCTGGCTCGTAGGCAAAGGCGATACTTTGGGCGACCATGCGTTTGACTCCCGCTGCGATAGCCGCCGCGACTAAGTTGTGCGTGCCTATCTCACGGACACGTGCGTTGCGAATGATCGCTTCGGGCATTTTAGCGGGGTCGAGTGCGGGAGGAAGATCTGTAAGTTGATGGATAATGACATCCGGCCGTGCTGTACTGATAGCATCATGCAGCAATTCCTCATTGAACACATCCACTATAACCGGCTCGACGCCGATAGCGCGAAGGTACGATAGCTTCTCCGTGGACCGGGTGGTGCCAATCACGGACCAGCTATCGCCAGCGAGTAACCGACAAAGCCTGCGACCGATGGCCCCGCTTGCGCCAGCAACAAAAACCGTTTTGCGCACTTCACTTGGCATAATTAGCTCCACCCGACGACCAACTCATTTTGACGATCACCCCTTCCGGCGGCTGGCCGGGAAGGGGTGTACATCTTCGTGGTTCATGCATGTGATAGCGTAGCTATTTATTTGCCTGATCTTCCTTAACCAGGCGTCGGAGCACCGTTTGCAAGATACCACCGTTGTTGTAGTAGTCGACCTCTACCAGCGTATCGAGTCTGGCGATGACCCAGAACCGCACCTTGGCACCGTCAGGTTTGCGAGCTATCACCTCTAGCTTGGCGCTTGGCCTGAGGTTGCCCAAGCCCTGGATATTGAAGATTTCTTCGCCGTTAAGCCCCAGGCTGGCGGCATTTTGACCGTTTTTGAAGACCAAGGGAAGCACACCCATACCAACCAGGTTGGAACGATGGATACGCTCGAAGCTCTCGGCGATCACGGCTTTGACGCCCAGGAGGAGGGTGCCCTTGGCCGCCCAGTCGCGGCTCGAGCCGGTGCCGTACTCCTTGCCGCCGATGATGATCAGGGGTGTGCCCTCATGTTGATAGGCCATGGCTGCGTCGTAGATGGGCATTTGCTCGCCCCCGGGCAGCTTCTTGGTATAGCCGCCTTCCACGCCGGGAAGCATCTGGTTCTTGATACGGATATTGGCGAAGCTGCCTCGCATCATGACCTCGTGGTTACCGCGCCGCGAGCCGTAGCTGTTGAAGTCGGCAGGCTGCACACCTCGGTCGGTCAGGTACCGTCCGGCTGGCGAAGAGGCGGCGAAGGCTCCCGCAGGCGAGATGTGGTCTGTAGTCAGCGAGTCGCCCAGAACCGCCAGTACGCGGGCCTGCTCGATATCCTGAACGGGTTCCAACGAAAGTGGCATTTGGACGAAGAAGGGTGGCTCTTGAACATAGGTGGAAGCGGGATCCCAGTTGTAGATCTCACCCTTGGGCACCTCTAATGATTGCCAGCGTGCATCGCCCTGGAAGACGGTGGCATACCCGCGCTTGAACATTTGCGGGTCTAGGGTGTCGCGGACCGTAGCCAGGATCTCCTCCTGGGTCGGCCAGATATCTTTCAGGTAAACGGCCCGGCCGTTGGGATCGATACCCAGGGGTTCGGTAACCAGGTCGACCTTCATGGTGCCGGCCAGTGCGTAAGCTACCACCAGCATGGGCGAGGCCAGATAGTTAGCCTTAACTCCAGGGTTGACCCGGCCCTCGAAATTGCGATTGCCCGAGAGCACCGCGGCCGCTACCAGGTCTCCCCGGTCCACCGCGGAGGCTATATCCGTAGGTAGAGGACCGGAGTTGCCGATGCAGGTGGTACACCCATAGCCCACCAGATGGAAGCGGAGGGCCTCCAGAAAAGGCATCAACCCACTCTTGTCCAGATAGTCGGTGACCACCTTGGAGCCTGGCGCCAAGCTGCTCTTAACCCAGGATTTGGTCTTCAGCCCGGCCTCCACGGCTTTCTTGGCCAGCAGGCCCGCGCCCAGCATGACCGAGGGGTTGGAGGTGTTGGTGCAGGAAGTGATGGCGGCAATGATCACCGAACCGTGCTCGAGCTCGAAATTGTCGTCCGCCCGCTCCACCCTGATGCGGCTGGCCAGGGCTTCCTTCGGAAGGCCAAACCCTCGTTCGTCGGCGGGTTTCTCAAGATGTTCCGCAAAACTCCGCTTGACATTCGAGAGTTGTACACGGTCCTGAGGTCGCTTAGGGCCAGCGAGTGAGGGCTCAACGGTGGCCATGTCCAACTCGAGCGTCTCGCTGTAGAGCGGGTCCGGCGTGCCGTGATCGTGGAAAAGACCGACGGCCTTGGTATAGGCCTCCACCAGTGCCACTTCCGCCTCATCGCGGCCGGTGAGCCGCAGGTATG
>CAYODT010000015.1:39145-48163 GCA_964402875.1 uncultured bacterium
TAGGCCTCCACCAGTGCCACTTCCGCCTCATCGCGGCCGGTGAGCCGCAGGTATGAAAGCGTCTCCTCGTCCACCGGGAAAAAGCCCATGGTGGCACCGTACTCTGGGCTCATATTGGCAATTGTGGCCCGGTCGGCCAGCGCCAACTTATTGAGCCCGGGACCGTAGTACTCCACAAATTTACCGACCACTCCGTGCTTACGCAACATCTCGGTAACGGTGAGCACCAGGTCAGTAGCTGTGGCGCCTTCGGGTAGGGCACCCTTCAGTTTGAAGCCCACCACCCTGGGAGCCAGCATGTAGTAGGGCTGGCCGAGCATAACCGCCTCGGCCTCGATCCCGCCGACTCCCCAGCCCAGCACACCCAGACCGTTGACCATGGTGGTGTGGCTGTCGGTACCCACCAAGGTATCGGGGAAGGCGTAAGTTTCGCCGTCCACCACCTGCGAGGAAACGACCTTAGCCAGATACTCCAGGTTGACCTGATGCACAATACCAGTACCGGGAGGCACCACGCGGAAGCCCTTCAGCGCGTCCTGCCCCCACTTCAGAAGCGTATAACGCTCGTGGTTACGTCCGTATTCCTTCTCAACGTTGGACATAAATGCATAGGCGGTACCGAAGTAGTCCACCTGCACCGAGTGGTCGATGACCAAGTCCACCGGCACCACCGGGTTGATGGTTCCTGGATTGGCTCCAAAGCGAGCCATTGCGCTGCGTAATGCAGCTAGGTCGACCACGGCGGGTACGCCGGTGAAGTCCTGCAGAATCACCCTGGAAAGCTTTAGCGGTACGTTGATCTCGGGTGGATCCGGTCGCCAGCGGGCCAGCGCCCGTACATCCTCTTGTGTGACGTCGTAGCCGTTCGTGTTGCGTAACAGGGCTTCGAGCATGATCTTGATCGAGAAAGGCAGGCGTGAGATCTCGGCCACGCCCTGGGCTTCGAGCACACCCGGGTCGAAGTAGCGGTAGCTTCCGAAGGGTGTGGAAAGGGTCTTTGCTGCGTTGAAGGTATCCGAATATTCCATATATTTCCCTTCCGTCCCGTGTCCAGAAACGTGACGGGACCCGTTTATCTTAATACCGGCCGAGTTGAAGGAAAAACGGGATCTCTCAGAGCATGCCGGCCAAAAATCCCTGCCGGCGCACTACCAGAATCAGGTCCATGACCGTGAGTTGCCGTGCGTCGTACTCGATCAGTAGTTGGCTGGTGTGGGAGCTTTCCGCGCTCGCAACCCCGGGAAGCTTTCGTATTTCCCCGAGGATGCGCTCGAGCTGCGCAGGCTACACAGTTCCGCGGATGCCCAGAAGAACCCGGTTAATATCCATTACTCTAAAATCCCCTCGACATCCTTGGAGGTGCCCCGGTTGCCTAATACACGTACCGCCAGGAAGCGATGATCCACCTTGAAATCCACAGTACGGAGCACCTCATGCATAGCGGTGTCGGTAGTGCCGGTGACCATGGCCAGCTCGTACGACCCGGCATCGTATGACGACTTGGCTACGGCTCGCAGTAGGCCCTCTTGGACTTCGGACGATTCGGCCAGCAGGCGCGTGATCAGTACAGTGGCCCGGTCGCCCTGCCAGATGGCCTGGGCCAAGGCGAAGCCAAAGAGAGCTTGCTCCTGTTCAGCCAGGAAAGTGTGCCCCCCGCGGGCGTAGAAACGGAGGGCTGCTTCGGAGGTGCGCGATAGTCCACGTGCTCCGGCCGCACTGCGTTCAAAGGCCCGTAGGGCTGGAAAATCGGTGGCGTCGAATGGACGGTAGTGCACCTATCCAGTTTAACGTGCAGTGGTCTTGCCGTGGGTGGGTACTTTTCTGAACACCAGGGGCTCGAACGCCAGCATGAGGGCGGAAAGCAAAGCCAAGGGGGCCGAGAGCGGTATGCTGGCCCGGGTGGCTTGTGGCGGGCGTCCGGGCTGAGCCCTGGGAAGGAAGGTTTGCCGGGGTGAGGCCAGGTTGTAGGCTACGCCGCCAAAGACCCCGGGCGTGAAATGTCCATCCGTACCCAGCGGAGACTGGGCCTGCATGAAGGGCAACAGTAGGTTGTAAACCAGCACCGGGAAGGCCGGCAGGTCCTGTAGCGCGGAGATCTCGGGCAGATACATGCTCCGGCCGGCGCTATAGGCCAGGGTGCGGCCATCTGCAGCCCAGATCGCCGGACGCCACCCGGCAGCCGGCTTTGGCGGCACCGGCAGGAGGGTGCCCTTTAGTATTACCCCGCTGAGTGCGGGTAGGGTAGGCTCGAGCCCAAAAACCAAGGCATCACTATTTGCTTGCGTGGCGAAGAACAGGGTGGGGTGGTCGGGCGGCGGACCTGGGGTGGCAAAGCGAATTGTCAGATCGGCTCTACTGTGAACCAGGTGTGTGCCTATCAGGCCCAGCAGCCGTTCCAGCGCGGGGCTTGATCGTGCCAGTTCGACCCTGGGTGTCCTACGTCGATAGAAGGCCAGGTTGTCGAGCGAGAGTGCGTCGGTCTCCGGCAGCCTGGCGTCCACGGTGCTCGAGCGGGGGAAATGCAGGGTGGCGTAGCCGTTTGCGGGCACTTTCAAAATGTAGTCACGACCATTGACCCGCACCATACCTTTCCAGGGGCCCGGGCTGGCGTTGGCCAGCGCGAGAAAATCGGCGCCTATCGCAGTGATGCCCAGGTTACGTCCCTCACCTGCTACGTCGACAAAGCCCACGCGCTTGTCCCGGGGGGCCAAGTCGCCGATAACCACCACCGGCGCACCCGGCAGCCGACTCTCGGCGGCTGCGATTGCAGCGGCGAGGCTTATCTTTGCGTCCCCGGCTTGCAAGCTATCCAGGAACGGCAACAGTTGCGCGGCGGGAGCCGGTCCGTATACCTGTGGCCTGAGCCCGGCGCGTACCAGCACCGCGTCCGTACGGCGCTTGAATAGCTTTGCGGCGGCTTCCTTGGCCACCGCGAAACGGCTGGGCGCTTTATCGGTGGCCCGCATCGAGGCGCTCGCCTCAATCACCACCGCCAGCGGTCCTTGCGGCGCGGGTAGGTATGGCTCGGCGAGTGCCAGAACCAGCAACAAAGCAGCTAACATCAACCATAAAACGCGTAGGTCGACTCTGCGGCGACTCTGTCCCACCCCCAGGGCTCGCTGCCAAAGAAATACACCTGCCGCTAAGCGCGGGCTTGGCAACATCCGGCGGTACAGGAGATAGACCAGCCCCACCAAGGGGATGAGCAATAAAAGGAGGGGAGTAGAAAATCCTACCAGTTCACCTCCATGAAGCCCCGGCTTTCGAGGGTGTCACCCTTGACGATACTGTAGCTGATTGAGGGACCCAGTTGGTCGGCTACGAATGAAATAAATTTCTCGAACTTGCTGCTGAACTGCACTACCTGCTGCATAACCTTCGGGCTCCGCACGGTCATAGGGAGTACTGAGGTGAGCGTACTGAGCTGCTTGGAGATCAACTGGCCCGCGTTGCCAAAACTGGCTGACACCGCATTTGAAGGGATCCTTCCGGCCATCTTGCTGAAAGCGGCGTCTTGGCCAAGGGTGGGTCCCGACAGGGCCTTCAAGGCCTCCTTGCTGGTAGCCACTAACAGGCGGTCCTTCTGCACGGCCAAGTAGAATTGCCCTAACATACCCGCCTGAACTTCCTCAGCATTGATCCGGCCCACCTTAACCTTGCTGACCTTGAAGCCACTGGCACCTTGGCCGGAGGCGAAGCCCGCGGCTTGCTGCAGCCAAGACAGCAGCAAGGTCTCTGCGGTCAAGGGATCCTTGGCGCCGATAATGAACAGACTGTTCCCCATGGGGATAGGGCTGGTAGTAACTGATGGTTTTACAGCCGATTCGGGTAAGGTGACCTGAGCGAAGTGGTCGCTGAAGGCGTTCATGTTAAGAGAGAAATTGATCTGAAATATATTCAGCCAATGATCGATATACTTGCCCAGCGCGGGGAGGTCTACCAGGCTGCTGGAAACCGAGGCGCCTGTAGGTAAAGGTAAGCCCGAAAGCGGCCAAGGTTTGCCTTGTGGGAGCAACAGGCTTGTTAGGGCGGCGTCTTCACGCGGGTTCAGAGTGAGTATTGAGCGGGTATGTAAGCCATCCTTTCTCACAGTGAGCGAGGCCGCAAAACCCACGAAGGTGCGGCCTGCCGTGCCGAGTTCGGGAGGCAGCCCCTGGCTTTTCAGCGTACCCAGCAAGGGATATAAAGGACGCGCATTCACCCAGAAAACCAAGTCACCGATCAGTGGCGCCGAGAGACCGCGATCACCGGCGAAGAAGCGATCCGCAACATCCTTCGAGGCGATCATCAGGGTGTTCTGGTTGTAGCCCACAACGACCGGCTGGTCTGGGCTGCCTCTCGAGCCCTCGGACTCGATTATCCAGCCTTTATACGGCTCGGTTTTGGTCAAGCTTTTTTTGAACGCCGTCATGATTTTTGGTAGCTGCTCCGGTGAGGGGCGGGCCATGATGAAAAAGCTGCCGCCAGGATACACCGCCACCAGACCGCTCTGCCCTACCAGGTTAAGGCTCATGAGTGGTTTGAATTCCTCAATCTGTTGGGCCTCGGCAGGGCTGACTTTTTGTTCTTCCTGCGCGAGTAAGCCGTTAAAAAACTGGTCCATACCGAGCTCGTTCCACTTAGCCTCGAAACGCACCAAGAAAGCTTGCTTGATTACCAGGCCTTGTGTGGAGAGGACCGCCATCGCGCCTGGGGGTGCCAGTTTGGTGAGCGACTGGGCAAAGGCAAAGGCGGACAGGCCGAGAAGAACCAGGAGAGTGACCGCAGCCGTGATAGGTTTCATCGTTCTTTTAATTTAGCAGACTCAGGTTGTCCGGGGGGCGGGGCGAGTCCTGGCCAGCCTGGGCCTAGAGGTAGTGCACGTTTATTCCTCTGCGCCCTTCTTGCAGGGCGCGGAGGCCCAGCGCTACTAGGGCGCGGCCGCTGGGCGGCGCGGCATGGATTCTGCACACCCTCCCCGGGCCTGGAAGGGTATCGTCAGCCAGCTTCCGGGGCGGCTCGAGCTCTTCAAGGTCTTTATCCACCCGGTACAAGGCGGTATAGACGTGGTGACTCCTGGCTGGCAGTGTGGGACAAACCAATCCCTTCTGCCGCATGGCTATAGCCGCCAGTGTATCCACACCCACCACCGGAACGCCAAGCGCCCGGCCCAGGCCGAGGGCTGCTGCTACCCCGATCCGCACCCCGGTGTACGATCCTGGTCCTTGCCCCACCACCACACCTTCGACCCGTGCCAATGGCAGGCCCGCCGCGCGCAAGAAGGATTTCAGTAGCTCGAAGAGCTCTTCGGCATGCCGGCGGTCCAAGAGCCGGGCTTGCTCGAGCTCGTGTGTACCCAGCACTAGATAGGGGGTGGCGGTATCCATGGCCAATAGCTCCACTCGCACAGACTACAACCCAGGACTGGGAGTGAGTGACTCGCGGGTCATTATTCGGTACAATCTAAGCAGTCCGAGCAGGATTCGGAGGAGGGTACGGCGTGCCTACTGGATACCATGATCGTGTCGCAGTGGTGAATCTGAGTGATCGGAGCATCCGCTATGAGTCACATGGAGAGGCTTTTTGGCGCAGCTACTTGGGTGGACGCGCCCTTAGTGCCTACTACCTGTTGAAGTTGGTACCGGATGGCGCGGATCCCATGGGCCCGACCAATGCCCTGGTATTTGCACCGGGCTTGGCCAGCGGCTCGCCGATTTCAGGTGCGGGCAGAAACACCGTAGCTGGTAAGGGGCCGCTCAGCGGCGGATATGCCGATGCCGAGGCGGGGGGCTTCTTTGGTGCTGAACTGAAGAATGCCGGCCTAGACGCGCTGGTGGTGACGGGCGAGGCCGAGGAGCCGGTGTACCTGCATGTGGAAGATGGACAGGTGGGGATTCGTTCGGCCGAGCATCTCTGGGGTAAGGATCCCCTAGAGGTGGAAGCGTTGATCAAGGAAGCTCACGGCGGTACTGCACGGGTGAGCCAGTGCGGCCTGGCCGGGGAACGACAGATCCGTTATGCCAACATCATCAACGACCTGGCTCACTTCGCGGGGCGTGGAGGCCTGGGTGCGGTCATGGGTGTTAAGCACCTTAAGGCGGTCAGCGCCAAAGCCAAGACGGCCACGCGGCCGACCTATGCGGTTCCCGGACGACTGAAGGATATGGCCAGAATGATGGCTACCGAACGTATGGAGCGGGCGGCGGACATGGTGGCTATGGGTACACCCGGTATAATCAAGCCCTTTAATATCCGCGGTGTTCTGCCCTCGAACAACTTTCGTGACGGCTACCTGGAGGGTGCGGAGGCTATTGACGGTACCAACCTGGACGAAACTGGAATCCGTATCGGCCGTGCTACCTGTTACGCTTGCGTAATTCGCTGTAAACAGGTGGTCAGGATTGAGAATATGGGACGCTATGACACCCAGCCCGAGTACGGCGGACCAGAGTATGAGGGCCTGGGAGCGCTGGGTTCAAGCTGTGGAATTACCGATCCTTATGCTGTGGTCAAGGCTAATGAGTTATGCAATCGTTACGGGTTGGATGTGATTAGTACCGGTGTAAGCGTGGCTGCAGCCATGGAGGCGGTCGAACGAGGCTGGCTGGATGACGAGGGCCTAGGGCTTCGTTTCGGTAACGGTGAAGGGTTGTTGAACGCTATCGAGGCTCTGGTACACCATCGTGGACGTATCGGCCGGCTTCTGGCCGAGGGTAGCCGGCGCCTGGCTGGAGCGGTCGGCCACCCCGAGATCGCCATGCAGGTTAAGGGTCAGGAACTACCCATGCACGATCCCCGGTACAAGCGGGGTCTGGGCGTAGGTTACGCAGTCAGCCCGACGGGTGCGGATCACAGCCACAACATGCACGACACCGCCTATACCAGCTCAGACTCCTCAAGCATGCAGCAGATGGCCCGCTTTGGTATCTACCAGCCCCTGCCGATTGACGATCTCTCTGCGAAGAAGGCCCGTATGTTGGCGGCTAAAACTATGGAACAAAGCTTTCTGAACTCGCTGGTGATGTGTGATTTCGTTCCTTGGAATGCCGATGAGTGGTTGGCCATCCTGAACGCGATTACCGGTTGGACGGTGAGTGTAGCCGAACTGCTGCAAACAGGGGAGCGCGGCCTGCAGCTTACGCGACTGTTTAATGTGCGGCAAGGCTTCACCAAGGAAGATGATATGCTCCCGGATCGTTTCTTCACACCGTTCATTCAAGGCAGTAACGAAGCCTCCTTGTCGACTGACGGCTTTGCCGTGGCCCGCCAGGCCTACTACGAGATTCTGGGATGGGAAGGTTCCGAGGGCAGTCCCTCACGAGGCCGCATGCTGGCCCTTGGTCTAGAGGAGTTCGCCGCGTCACACTAATGGTTTACCGATCTTCCAGCACACGTTGTGCGATCAATGTGGGTAGCACTGATTGGCCCACACGTAGGTGTGCATAGTTGCCTTTCTGGATGGCCAACCTGCGTAGTTGTTCCAGGTGTGTGCTTAAGGTTTTCTGATAGGCGGGGAAAACTCGTGGGGTTACGAAGACGGTTTGTTCAGTTTCCACGTCGCGCCACTGTACCTCCGTCGGTTTCGGGGTGAGCTCCTGGGGTGCGAGGATCTGGATGAAGATGGGGGAGAAGCGGGCCAGCCGCCTGAATAGGCCGTGCCAATCGCCCTCTTCTAGGCCGTCGGTTATGATGATTAAACTGCTGTTCACAGGAATTCGGCTGGCCAGCATGGACAGCGCTGCAAGGGGCCCGCGGGCATCGGGTAAAAAGCGGCCTGAAAAAGGACGCGAGTCGTCCGGGCCCAGCACATAAGCGCTTTCCGGCCGAGCGGCGCGTAGCATCAGCCTCGCAACACGCTCGGCGTAAGTAGCCTTGCCGTGTAGGGCCATACTCTTGGAACCGTCCAGCCACAAGAAGAAGCGACTTTTCCTTTCGGCATGGAAGACTCGTGTGAACAGCCGCCCGAAGCGGGCGTAGGCTCTCCAGTCCAGAAAACGCAGATCGTCACCGGGGGCGTAGGCCCGCAGGTCGAGAAAGTCGCTGCCCAGTCCGGCGTGCCTGGCTAGGCGGTCACCGGGCTGAAGATGCTGTTTTGGCGTACGTATCCGGTAGCGCAACACGGCACTTTTATGCTACGCCGCAGAGGGGCTAACCGGGCATGGCCTTGGCAAGTAGCTCCTCCAAGATCTCCAGAGGACGGACGTTCTCAAAATCGGCCTCCTCAGTGAGGAACATCCGGTGTACCAATGCCGGTCTGGCGGCGTCCTTCAGGTCGGACCATTCCACGTAGGGGCGTCCTGCTAGAACGGCGTAGCCTCGGGCTAGGCGCAGCCAGGATTTGGCGCCGCGGGGGGAAATGCCGAAGCGCAGCGCGCTGTGCTCGGCGGACAGAAAGGCCAGATTAATCACCGCCTCATGTCCGGTGCTGGCCACGCGCACTTTCTCCAAGGCCTTGTGTGCTTCCTCGAAATCTTCCGGTCCGGCTACACGCTCGGGCTGCTTGGGCTCTTCGCTCAAGATGCGATGCCAGACTGCCCGTGGTGGAGAGCGTACCTCGATCTTGCTGGTAAAGCGGTCGAGCTGGGCCTCGGGCAGCGGATAGGTGCCTTCCAGCTCGAGCGGATTCTGGGTAGCCAGGACTAGGAAGGGGTTGGGCAGCGGGTAGCGGACTCCCCCCACGGTGACTGCGCCTTCTTGCATGGCTTCGAGTAGTGCGGACTGGGTTTTTGGTGTGGCACGATTGATCTCGTCAGCTAGCACCACCTGTGCGAAGAGGGGGCCTTTCTCAAAATGGAACTGGCCCTCGCGTAAGACTTCGGTGCCGGTCACGTCGGCTGGGAGCAGATCCGGCGTAAATTGCACGCGCCGGTAGCTGAGCCCGGCGGCACGGGCAAAGCTGGCTGCCAGCAATGTCTTACCAAGGCCCGGAAGGCCTTCGAAAAGAGCGTGCCCGCCGGTGATGGTGGTAGCCATCAGGGTGTTCACCACTGCCTCTTGACCGAATAAAACCTGCTCGAGCTCCGCCTTGAGCATATCCAG
>CAYODT010000016.1:0-16027 GCA_964402875.1 uncultured bacterium
ATCGTAGCCACTCGTCCACCACCATAGAGCCGTGAAAAGAAATCAGAAATTCCATAACTTCCCTCATCAAAGGTGATGAAAATAGCCGCGTTACCTATCCAGGCTGAGCTGGCCATAATGTGTTTCACCAAACGGCCTACAAATGCGTCTCCAACGCGTTCGAGCTGCATCTTGTTTGCGCAGGCAGGCCCGCCGTCATAGTCTCATCCTTAGGAGGCCACCAAGTGATTCAACAGCGGCATATTGGGATTGTGTATTACCGACTGGTAAGCGTGGTTCTCCAGTACGATGACGAAGACATGGCTAAGGGGTTTGAGTCCTGCGGCCCAGGATAGGCCTAAAACACAGGTTGCTAGAACCAGGATTCGCCTCACGCTCTTCAGCATGGCACGCCGCGAACCGACTGGCCCAGACTCGTTGATAGAATGAACAACGTGATTCGCGCGGTCAAAGGTACTCATGACCTCTATGGTGAACAGCTTCGGGCTCACAAGCATATTACAGACACCGCACGTCGCGTGCTGGAATCGGCTGGAGCCATTGAGGTACATACACCTATCTTCGAGGAAACCCAAGTCTTCGAAAAAAGCGTGGGGGCTTCCACCGATATTGTGCGTAAGGAAATGTACACTTTCAGTGACCGTGGCGGGCGACATCTGACCCTCCGCCCGGAGGGTACCGCTGGCTTACTGCGGGCCTATATAGAAAGGGGTATGAAGGTCTGGCCCACACCGGTACGGCTGTGGACCAGCGGGCCCATGTTCCGCGCCGAGAATGTACAGCGTGGGAGGCAGCGGCAGTTTCACCAGGTGGACTACGAGGTGTTGGGACTGGAATCGGCTCTGATCGATGCCGAGACAATTGAACTGATGGTAGCTATTCTGCGCGAACTGGGCCTAGAAAGCTTGAAAGTAAGACTTGGCTCAGTGGGCGATCCAGAAGATCGCCTTCGCTACAATCACTACTTGCGCGAACTGCTCTCCCCTGTTCAGCAGCGCCTATCGGATGACTCTCGGGATCGGCTTACGCTGAACCCCATGCGTATCTTAGACTCTAAAAATCAGGGTGACCGGGAGGTGCTTGCCGATATCGGCGTAAGGCCCATGCTGGACTTCCTGGGACCAGCCGCCATGGCGCACTTTGAGGAGGTAAAAGAACTACTGGAGCAATTTGCGGTGCCCTTCGAGGTCGACCCGAGCATCGTACGCGGCTTAGATTACTATATTCGTACGGCTTTTGAGGTACAGCATGATCGCATAGGTGCGCGGTCAGCACTGGGCGGCGGCGGACGCTACGACGGCCTGTCGGAGACGCTGGGCGGTCCAAGGGTGCCAGCGGTGGGCTTTGCCTTCGGTATTGAGCGCTTGCTTATCGCCATGCAGGAGGACAACCTACCTACTCCCTCCGGTTATGTGCTTGACCTATACCTAATTCCCCTCGACGCCGAAGCAGTAACGGAAACGGCGATCATAGCCAGTAAGTTGCGCCCCACTCTGCACGTGGAAAGTGCCTTTTCACCAAAAAGGCCTGGCAAAGGTCTACAAGAAGCTAGCAAACGAGGGGCGAGGTTCGCAGGTTTGCTGGGCAAAGAGGAGCAAAAGCGCGGTGTGCTGGCCATCAAGAATTTGGAAACCGGCGAGCAGGCGGATATGCGTCTGGAGCAAGTCGTGGGATTCGTGAGCGGGAGGCAGGTATGAGACGAACACAGTATTGCGGCACCCTGGATACTTCGCAGGTTGGGAAGAGCGTGCTGTTGCAGGGGTGGGTGAATCGTCGCCGGGATCTAGGCGGCCTCATATTCCTTGATTTGCGGGA
The DNA here is from genome assembly GCA_964402875.1 of uncultured bacterium. Lineage (GTDB taxonomy): Bacteria > Deinococcota > Deinococci > Deinococcales > Marinithermaceae > CAYODT01. The sequence goes on from CAYODT010000016.1 coordinate 1,816, forward strand.
TCGTAGTGGGCTGATTCAGATAGTCGTCGAACCGGGAGGCCCAACTTTTGCAAAGGCGGGCCAACTCAGGAGCGAGTACGTAGTAGAAATCGCAGGGGTTGTGCGCGCTCGGCCCACCGAACAGACCAACAATAGGCTGACCAGTGGTGCGGTTGAGGTATTGGCCGAGCGTTTAGAAGTGTTGGCCGAGGCTAAGACGCCCCCGTTCTCGCTCGACGCGTCGTGGCGGGGCGCGGAAGACCCCACCGAACACGTCAACGAGGATCTTCGTCTAAAGTACCGCTATCTGGATCTACGCCGCGCTCCCATGCAAGCGCGATTACGTTTACGGCACCGGGTGATTAAGGCCATATGGGATTTTATGGATACCGCCGGCTTCATCCAAGTGGAAACACCCTTTCTGACGCGTAGTACACCCGAAGGGGCACGCGACTTCCTGGTACCGTCAAGGCTCGAGCCGGGACGGTTCTACGCCCTGCCACAGTCGCCACAGCTCTTCAAACAAATGTTGATGATCGCTGGGGTAGACCGTTACTTCCAGATTGCACGCTGTTTCCGCGACGAGGATCTGCGGGCCGACCGTCAGCCCGACTTCACTCAACTTGACATGGAGCTTTCTTTCGTTGACCAGGAGGACATCCTCTCGCTTAACGAACACCTGATGGCTCATGTCTTCCAAGAAGCCCTGGGTGTGGAGATACCCCTGCCCTTTCCCCGGCTGTCCTACCATCAAGCCATGGACCGTTACGGCTCCGAGCGACCCGACACCCGGTTCGGGCTTGAGCTACACGAGTTGAGTAAAGCCTTTGAGGGTGGTGCCTTCAAGGCTTTTGCTTCGGTGGTGGCATCGGGTGGGGTGGTCAAGGGACTACTGGTACCCGGAGCGCTCTCGCGCAAAGATATCGAGTCACTGACGCGTCTAGCCAAGCAGCATGGTGCGGAAGGACTGGCTTGGGCCCGCATGGAGGCAGATGGACCCAGCGGCGGGATAGCTAAATTTTTGCCCCAAGTTTTCATGGATGGGCTAGAGGCGAAGCAAGGCGAAACCTTGTTGTTGGTGGCCGCGCGCTATACGGTGGCGGCTATGGCCCTGGGGGCAGTTCGGCTGGCTCTGGGCAAACAATTGAACCTCGTAAAATCCGGCTGGAACTTCCTGTGGGTTACCGATTTCCCTCTTTTAGAGCAGAATGCTGAAACCGGTATGTTCACCTACATGCACCACCCCTTCACCGCACCAGCAAGCGAGGATTTACCCCTATTGGATACCAATCCCGGCAGGATGCGCGCGTTGGCCTACGATATGGTACTCAACGGCAGCGAGGTGGGTGGGGGCTCCATTCGTATCCACCAGCCGGATCTACAAAAGAAGATGTTTAAAGTTTTGGGCATCGGTGAAGCCGAGGCACAGGAGAAATTCGGTTTCTTCCTGGAGGCCCTGGCCTATGGTGCGCCGCCACATGGTGGAATTGCCTGGGGGCTGGACCGCTTGTTGGCGATTATGGTGGGGGCTGATTCGATCCGTGACGTGATCGCCTTTCCCAAGAACCAATCGGGGCATGACCCACTCACCGATGCACCCTCCATGGTTTCCGATATGCAACTCTCCGAAGTGGGACTTCGGGTGATCGGCGAATGAATATACCCTACCTGCTGGTGGATGCCTTCACCGGCACGCCGGGTACCGGTAATCGTGCGGCGTTGATTCTGGACGCCCGCGGCATGCGTACCGAAGAGATGCGGGAGGTTGCGGAACGCTTGGGTGTTCTTGAGTCCACCTTCGTTATTAAGACGGACGGTGAGATTATTTGGGTGCGTTTCTTCACGCCTTCAGGCGAGATTGAATTCGGCGGACATGCAGCCCTGGCGCTGGCGCTTACGCTGGCGCGCGAAGGAGAGGTAGCGGGTCGCTCAAGAATCTTCTTAAGAACCACCAGCGAGACTGTGGCTGTGAACCTACATTACCAGGCCGGCGAACCGATAGAAGCAACCATGCGCAGCCCCGCGCCTCGTTTCCGCGATCTTCCGCTGGGGGGAGCGGTTCGCCAGGCGACGAAAGCCTTGGGTGCGAATGAACGCTGGTTGCACCGCGGCCTACCGATCGGGATTGCCTTTAGCGGCTTGTGGTCGCTGTTCGTACCTTTTATTGCCCCAGGGTTGGTCGACGCGCTCGAGCCCGGCATGGAAATCCTCGCAAGTGTCTGCAACGAGTTGGAGATCGTCACCGTTCACGCCTATGCTCCCCTGGGCCCGCGCAACTTCTACGCACGCGACTTCGCGCCCCTGCTGGCCATTCCCGAAGATCCGGTTTCAGGTTCGGTAAACGGTGCGCTGGCTGCGCTTCTGGCCAGAGCTCGTGTGGTGCCACAACGCGAGGGTAGTGTACAGATCACCGTACTGCAGGGGCACTATTTAGGTAGGCCGGGTACGGTCGATGTTCGTGTGGACTACAAGCCGTCCGGCGCGCCGTACGCAGTGTACATAGGCGGGCAAGCAGTGGTAGCTCAAGCCGGTTGGCTCGAATTATAAATTAGGAGGATGAGGCATGCGCCAGGCTTCTCCGATCAGACTGCTATTAATAGACGTAGATGGAACTTTGTACGGCCCCGGCGGTGTGCCGGACTGCGCTTGGAAGGCCCTGGAAGAGGGGCGCCAAAAAGGGCTTCGTTTTTCCGTATGTACCGGCCGGCCGGGCCGGGGGTTTGCGCTTCGCTACGCTAGGCGTATGGACCCAGAGGGCCTGCACATCTTCGAGTCAGGCGCAGTGGTTATGCAGGGTAACGGAACAGTACTGCAGCACGTTGCGTTGCCGGCGATAGCCTTTCACCAGATGGTCGATCTGTCCAGGCGATTGGGCCTGTTACTGGAAGCCTACACTGCAGGCGGTGACTATCTTTCCGAGCGTCAGGCCACCGACCTTCAGCGCCACCAGCAATTGCTTGGCTTTTCGACCCGCCGCGTTCCGCTACACACCCTCACAGACCTGGTCCCGGTGGTGCGCGCACAATGGGTGGTTCGTACCGGCGATCCGGCATGGCGGGAGGCACGTGCGACGGTTCTGCGTATGGAGGGCGTCCGTATACACGAAGCAGGCAGTCCTGCCATGCCCGGGGTGATATTTGCCTCCGTAACCCACGCTGAAGTTTCCAAGGGCGCCGCAGGCGCCTTCGTCGCCGATCGGCTGGGCTTCTCCATCAGCAACGTAGCCATGGTGGGTGACGGACAGAACGACATATCGGCCATGCAGAGTGTGGGACTGGGTATTGCCATGGGCAATGCGTCCGCAATGGTGCGTCAGGTGGCCGGGCGGGTGGTGGCGCGGGTTGAAGACTGCGGTCTGGCCGAAGCGGTTCACCTGCTCCTGGCCGGCCCAGCGGCACCAGTCGGTAGCGAGCTTGGTTTAGTGTGAGATATGCAACCCATTGCTATTAGCGAGATCGCCGGGATGGAAGGGCAGGAGGTGCTGCTGCGCGGCTGGCTGGTGGGCCGCCGCAGCAAGGGTAAGATTCACTTCCTGATTCTACGCGATGGAAGCGGGTTCCTGCAGGCCACGGTGTTTAAGGGTGAGGTATCGGATCAGGTCTTCGCTCAAGCCGACCATCTCCCCCAGGAGGCGGCTTTAGAGGTTGTCGGCCTAGCGCGTGCCGACCAGCGGGCACCAGGCGGCTTCGAGCTTTCGGTTCACGACCTAAAGGTCGTGACCACCCCCGCTGAGGAATACCCCATTACTCCGAAGGAGCACGGGGTAGAGTTCCTGATGGATCACCGACACCTATGGCTGAGACACAAAAGGCCCTGGGCAGTATTACGCATCCGAGATGAGCTGGAGCGCGCTATTCATGACTTCTTTCATGCCCGGGATTTCATACGCATGGACGCGCCTATCCTGACTCCCAACGCAGTCGAGGGTACCACAGAGCTTTTCGAGATTGATCTGTTCGGTGAGGAAAAGGCTTATCTTTCTCAGACCGGCCAGCTCTACGCCGAAGCCGGGGCAATGGCCCTGGGGCGGGTGTACACTTTCGGTCCAACTTTTCGAGCAGAGCGCTCTAAAACCCGTCGTCATCTACTGGAGTTCTGGATGATTGAGCCTGAGGTCGCTTTCATGACCCACCAAGAGAATATGCAGTTACAGGAAGAATTGTTGGCCTTCTTGGCGCAGCGGGTGCTCGAACACCGCAGTAGTGAGCTGGAATTGCTACAGCGTGATCCAGCCGCACTCGATCCCACTGCTAGGGGCGATTTCCCGCGGCTGAGCTACGATGAGGCGATCAAACTACTCGGCCATCTGGCCCCGGAGGAACCTGAGCTTTCACCTATCACCTGGGGTGAGGACTTCGGTGCCCCTCACGAGGCAGCGATCTCCAAGCGCTTTGATCGACCAGTATTTATCGAGCGTTACCCGGCGTCTATCAAGGCCTTCTACATGCAGCCTGATCCCGATGATCCACGCTTGGTGCTCAACAACGACCTGCTGGCTCCCGAGGGCTACGGGGAGATCGTGGGCGGCAGTCAGCGCATTCACGATGCCGCACTACTATACAAAAAGATTGAGGAGCAGAGTCTACCCAAGGACGCCTACGCTTGGTATCTGGATCTACGGCGTTTTGGTGGCGTACCGCACTCGGGTTTTGGATTGGGACTCGAGCGTACCGTAGCCTGGATAGCCGGATTGCAGCATGTGCGCGAGGCACTGCCTTTCGCGCGCATGTACACACGCATGCGTCCCTGATCTTGCCACCCAGTCCACAAGTTCAGAAAGCGGCTCGGCGTGATGAACCTCTTATTGTGGGAATTCCCCGCATCAACGTGATGACGCCAGTTCAAGAAACATGGCATGCAAGCGGCTATCGTTGGCTAACTCAGGGTGAAAGCTACTGGCCATAATTCGCGCCTGGCGGGCGAAGACTGTACGCCCCCGATATCGGGCCAATACCTCAACATCGGGACCAGTCGCCGTCATAGTGGGTGCACGAATGAAGACCGCATGAAAGGGGGTATCCAGCCCCTTAATATTTAGGTCGGTCTCGAAGGAGTTCACTTGGCGACCGAAGGCATTGCGCTGAATAGTTGCATTAAGTAAACCGAGCCGCGGCTGGCTCGAGCTCTCGATGTCACGGGCCAGCCAGATAGCACCGGCGCAGGTACCCCAAATGGCCAGCCGTCCGGCTAGGTATTGCTCGCGTACTGCCCTCTCCAGACCGTACTGGCGCGCCAGCTTGGCGATGGTGGTGGACTCTCCACCTGGTATAATCAGTCCCCTAAGCCGCTCGAGCTCTTCAGGTAGGCGAACCTTCACCGCCTCCGTACCGAGCGCCCTTAGCATGGCTACATGTTCACGAACGTCTCCCTGTAAGGCTAGCACACCAATACTCATCACCTGAGTCTATACAATTGCACCTGGAAGAGTGCTAATGCCCATACCGCCGCTCACGCCCTTGATAACTGCGCAAAGCCCGCAGAAAGTCGATCCGGCGGAAATCGGGCCATAGTGCATCACAGAAATAGTACTCACTGTATGCCGCCTGCCATAATAGAAAGCCCGACAGGCGCACCTCCCCGCTAGTACGAATTACAAAGTCGGGATCCGGTATACCGGCAGTGTACAGGAAGCGGTCTATATCCGCCATACTCAAATTATCGGCCAGTTCTGCAATGGTGCGCCCCTCATCCGAGGCGGTTTGCATGAGCCGCTGTACCGCATCTACGATCTCCTCGCGACCACCATAGCCTATGGCAATATTTAGTAGCATACCGTCGTGCTCGCGCGTGGAGCGCTCGAGCTCCTCCAGGGCATTCAAAACCGAGGGGGGGAACTTATGCCGTTGGCCGATAATTTTCACGCGAACGCGGTGTCGTTTGATACGAGGATCGATAGCCAACTGGTTAGCTTCCCGCACAAATAGCTCGAGCAGGTAGCTGACCTCTTGGGGATCGCGGTCGAAATTCTCGGTGCTAAAAACCCAAATAGTCACGTGGGGAACACCTAAATCGAGGCACCATTCCAGTACGTCGTGAGCTTTTTTTGCTCCAAATTCGTGCCCCATCCAGGTATTAAGTCCGAACGAGCGTGCAAACCGTCGATTCCCATCCAGAATTATACCTAGATGTTTAGGTAGAGGCTTACTTCTTACCTTAGTTTCCAAATTTCGCTCGTACCACCAGTACACCGGCCGAGCAAGCGTCCGGTACAGGAACCTGGCCACGTGCAAACCCATGCGCGTGATCGACGAACCGGAAGGGAGCTCGGCTGCTCGTCTCACTCCTTATGTGTTACCACACAAAGCTGATGTGTGAATGAAGCGCTTCGTACCTAAGATACAGCACCCTACCACCCGCGATCCGCCAAGCGCTCTTCACCCTTAAGGGTATCGATATTGATGCCCACCATGGGCTCGCCCAGGTCTTCACTCACCTCGGCTAGAATCTCAGGGTTGTCATAATGCGTGACCGCGCGAACAATGGCGGTAGCTCGGCGTGCCGGATCACCAGACTTATAGATGCCTGAGCCTACAAATACCCCATCCAGTCCAAGTTGCATCATCAACGCAGCATCCGCCGGCGTAGCAACTCCGCCGGCGGCGAAGTTCACCACCGGTAGACGACCGTTCTCATGTACAAAGCGGATGAGCTCGAACGGAGCATCTAGCCCCTTTGCTGCAGCCATCAGTTCGTCAGCCCGCAGGCTCTGGATCCGCCGGATTTCTTTCATTACGTTCCGGGCGTGGCGAACCGCCTCGACCACATTGCCCGTTCCCGCCTCTCCCTTGGTGCGGATCATCGAAGCACCTTCGGCAATTCGGCGTAAAGCTTCGCCCAAATCACGTGCACCATTGACGAAAGGTACTTTGAATGCCCACTTATCGATATGGTGCTCTCCATCGGCAGGGGTAAGCACCTCCGACTCGTCCACAAAGTCCACACCCAGCGCTTCGAGGATGGAAGCCTCGACCGTATGGCCGATCCGTGCCTTAGCCATGATGGGGATTGAGACCGCAGCCATAATTTCCTTGACCTTCTTGGGGTCGGCCATACGAGCCACACCCCCTTGAGCACGTATGTCCGCAGGTACCCGCTCGAGCGCCATAACCGCAACAGCTCCGGCTTCCTCAGCGATCTTAGCCTGCTCGGCAGTGGTCACGTCCATGATCACACCGCCTTTGAACATCTCAGCAAAACCCATCTTTACGCGAACACTCCCGGTTTCCATGAAAAACACTCCTCTCCCCTGGCGCGCCATCTATTACCAGTCCTAGTCTACGGCAGATAATTCATGAGGTTGGTCAGTGCACCGGATCGTCGAATCCCGAAAATGAAGATACAACCCGAGGGAGCAAAAAATATTGCCGGAACCACCCTTACAAATATAAATGTCGACACTATCACACCGTAAAGCTTGGTCTATGTGTTTCCTAGTTATTCCAGAGCCGCTTTGCCAATCGCATTCCGGTTCCCTAGGCTATCAGTATCAGAGTCTTTGCTTGCCAATCCTAAACCCCAAGGGATCTAGCATTTTGAGTACAGATAACCTCGGACCCACTAGGCGCCTTCTTACTCCTAACGCCCTGCTAAGGTAGCCAGAAATTCCTGGTTCCCTTTAGTACGCCCCAATCGTCCTAGCAACATCTCCATGGCCTCTGCGGGATCCATATCGGCCAGCACCTTACGCAATAACCACATCTTCTGAATAACCTCCTCTGGCAGGAGCAGCTCCTCACGACGCGTTCCAGACTTCAGGATGTCGATAGCCGGAAAGATGCGACGTTCCTCCAGCCGGCGTGATAGGTGCAACTCCATATTGCCGGTTCCCTTGAACTCTTCGAAGATTACATCGTCCATACGGCTACCGGTTTCAACCAGGGCGGTGGCCAGAATAGTGAGCGAGCCCCCGTCGCGTATATTTCGCGCAGCGCCCAAGAAGTGTTTAGGAAAGTGCAGAGCTGCTGAATCGAGACCGCCCGAGAGCGTACGGCCGGTAGGCGGGGTTACCAAGTTGTTAGCCCTGGCCAGGCGGGTTATCGAATCGAGCAGAATGAACACGTGTCCGCCGGTTTCGACGATGCGGCGTGCACGCTCGTGCACGAACTCTGCCACACGAATATGGTTTTGTGGCAACTCGTCGAAAGTGCTGGCCATAACCTCGGCCCCTTCTACAGATTCGCGAAAGTCGGTCACCTCTTCAGGGCGCTCGTCGACCAAGAGCACAATGACCTTGACGTCTTCTTCATTCTCGAGAACCGCCGCAGCAATTTTCTTAAGCAGCGTAGTCTTGCCGGCCTTGGGTGGAGCCACGATCAGTCCCCGCTGTCCCCTGCCAATGGGTGCCAGGAGATCAATAACCCGGGTAGAAAGCTCCGAGGATTGGGTCTCCAACTTAATTTGCCGGTCAGGGAACTGTGGAATGAGGGCATCGAACTTTGGCCGACGGACCGCAACCTTGGGATCCACACCGTTGATAGCCTCAACGCGGATCAAGGTACCATAGCGCTCGCTTTCCCGTGGCAGTCGCGCCTTGCCCAGCACGTAGTCCCCACTGCGCAGCTGGAACTGCTTAATCAGGCCGGCAGAAACGATTACATTGTGCGAATCCAGATTGTAGACACCCTCCTGGAGGAAACCGTAGCCGTCAGGGCTGACCTCTAGATACCCCTTGGCCAGCTTCATACCTTCTCCATCCGCACCCTGCTGGAGTATGGCCATCACCAGCTCGTCCTTACGCATCTTTTTATAGTTATCAATGCCTACCTTGGCTGCAATTAGATGGAGCTCTGGTAGAATTTTACCAGCTAAATTCTGATAATTCATGGCTTGATTCGCCTCACCCCTGGGGCTTGTTGACGCACCCTGGGATCCGGCCCTTGCCGGACGTGATTTACCTCGATTGGTCATGTCTTAGGTCCTCTACTTCGTAGATTTCGTATAGCGGTCGTTGCACAAGCGAACTACTAAACTAACGTGTGCCCTAACTATGACGGACGGCTCAGTATACCAGGACGTACATATAATGTCGATTAAGTACTGCCTATAGTGCATTAAAATGACTGTGCCGCCTCCATATATTATGTTACGGTCAGCCCCAATGTCAAGGATTGCAGGTTCAAGCAACTTTTCTTACAACCCCCGTGCTAATCTTACAGCCCCTGTGCTAACATGAACTCAGGGCGTGGGCCGCCAAACTCAGATTCTACTCGCAGAAGCCCGCGCTGTAAAGGCTTTGAAGGGAAAAAGCACACTGTGCGTCCGCCACGAGACCTGGGAGGTATAAGTCCAAGGGGCACCGACCGGGCAATGAAAGATCGTTCCAGAGCTTCGGTAAGGACCGTGGTAACCGCGAGTGACACCAGCGGGTATGCCCAATATAGCGTCGAATGAGTGCTTTTGCGGCTGAAGAATCGCGGTACCACCGCGGAGTTTATGCTCCGTCCGCTGCTCGCGGACGGAGCATAAACTGGAGGCAATCATGTTCAAGGAAGTCGGTGAAGCAAATTTCTCTGCCCAGGAGGAAGAGACTTTGCATTTCTGGCGTGAACGCGACATTTTCGGTAAGAGTTTAGCCCAGCGCCGCGGCTCCAAACAGTTCACCTTCTACGAGGGTCCACCAACCGCCAATGGTCAACCCGGGGTTCATCACGCCCAAGCACGTAGCTACAAGGATCTTTTCCCCCGCTTTAAAACTATGCAGGGATACTATGTGCCCCGCAAGGCTGGATGGGATACCCACGGCCTACCAGTTGAGCTGGCTGTGGAGCGGAAGTTAAGGCTGGCCAGCAAACGCGATATAGAAACCTACGGCGTAGATCGTTTCATACAAGCCTCTCGGGCTTCGGTCTTCACTTACGAAGAAGAGTGGCGCCGTTTCAGTGAACGTCTCGGCTACTGGGTGGATCTGGATGAGGCATATTACACACTGGATAAGAATTACGTGGAATCGGTCTGGTGGAGCTTAAAGAAGCTCTGGTCTAAGGGACTAATCTATCGCGACTACAAGGTTCTCCCCTACTGCCCGCGCTGTGGTACCCCGCTCTCCTCCCACGAGGTAGCCCAGGGGTATCAGGAAATCACCGACCCCTCAGTATACGTACGCTTTCCTCTGCTGGAACCCGGCCGAATTGGGCCTTGGGAGCGGGTTAGTCTGCTGGTCTGGACCACCACACCTTGGACACTTCCAGCCAACGTAGCTGCGGCAGTACACCCGGAGTTCATCTACGCAGCCTTCCGGGTGGGTGAGGAAGTCCTGATCGTAGAGCAGGGCAGGGCAAAAGAGTTGTTGGGCGACGAGGCTCAGTTTCTGAAGACATTCAACGGGGCCTCACTGGCAGGATTGCACTATCAACCGCCGTTTAAGACCGATGGGGTAAAGGAGGATGCCTGGTACGTAATCACCGCCGAGTACGTCACCAGGGAAGACGGCTCCGGAATTGTGCACCAGGCGCCAGCCTTTGGTGCTGAGGATATGCAGAATGCCCGCGAATACAACCTACCGGTGCTACGCACTGTGGACGATGATGGCCGCCTCACGGTGGAACCTTGGGTAGGCTTGTTCTTCCGAGAAGCCAATAAGGAAATCTTGCGAGCACTGCGCGACGGTGGAGCTCTCTATAAGCGGGAGGATTACCTGCATAATTACCCGCATTGCTGGCGCTGCAATACCCCGCTGATGTACTACGCCACCGATAGCTGGTTCATACGCAACACCAGCCGCAAGGAGGAGTTAAAGTCCCTCAATCAGCGCATCAATTGGTACCCTGGGCATATCAAAAACGGCCGCTATGGCGAATGGCTGGAGAACCTAGTGGATTGGGCTATTTCCCGTAACCGCTACTGGGGTACGCCACTGCCGATCTGGACCTGTAACGGCTGTGGTCATGCTCATATGATAGGCTCCTTCGACGAATTGGCTGAACGCGCTAACGAGCCATTAGTATCGGACGCCGATGAATTCGACCCGCATCGACCGTTCGTAGACCGAGTAACACTCAGTTGCGATGAGTGCGGTGGCACCATGCACCGAGTTCCTTATGTGATGGACGTCTGGTACGACTCTGGTTCTATGCCTTTCGCGCAGCACCACTATCCTTTCGAACATCGTGACCGTTTCGAAGCTGGCTTCCCTGCGGACTTCATCAGCGAGGGAATCGACCAGACTCGGGGCTGGTTCAACAGCCTGCACCAGATCGCTACGCTGCTGTTCGACTCGGTGGCTTACAAGAATGTGATCTGCCATGGCTTGGTACTGGACGAGAAGAACCGCAAGATGTCCAAGTCCAAGGGCAACGTAGTAGACCCATGGGCAATCATGGACGAGTTCGGCGCAGACGCGCTACGTTGGTATATGTACGTTTCCGCACCGCCGGAGGCCGATCGACGTTTCGGGCCCAACCTGGTACGCGAGGTGGTACGCGACTACTTTCTAACACTATGGAATGTATACAGTTTCTTTGTGACCTATGCGCGGCTGGATAAGCCCGATCTGCACAACCGTCCACCGGTGACTGAGCGGCCTGAAGTAGACCGCTGGCTCGTGGCTAGGAGCCAGCAGGTGGTGAAGCAGGTGACTACAGCACTGGAACGATACGACCCCACCACCTCCTCGCGAACCCTGCGCGACTTTGTGGTAAATGACCTCTCCCAGTGGTACGTGCGCCGCAGCCGCAGGCGCTTTTGGAAGAACGAGAATCCCGCCGACCAAGCCGCCGCCTACGCCACTTTGTGGGAGGCGCTAGTCACAGTGACCCACTTAAGCGCACCCTTTACACCATATCTGGCGGAGAACCTTTACCAGAACTTGGTGCGCGGCCTATTTCCAGAGGCACCCGAATCGGTGCATATGACCGATTGGCCCAAGGCTGACGAAACCCACATCGATAGCGAGCTCCTCGGCTGGATGCGCGCGGTACTGCACGTTATTGACCTGGGCCGCGCTGCAAGGGCACACTCAGGACTGAGTACTCGCATACCCCTGCCGCTGGTATTAGTCAGCGCACCTTTGGGGGTTGAGCGCGCGGGCCTCGAGCACTTTGCAAGTGAAATTGCTGAGGAGTTGAATGTCAAAGAGGTAAAGGTTCTGGGTATGGGGGAGCAATTGCTCGAGTATACCGTCAAGCCTAATCTGCCCCTACTGGGCAAGAAATACGGCAAGCGCCTACCCATCGTTCGTGCGGCCTTAACACGGGCCTCAACCAAGGAAGTGGCCCACAATGTGCTCCGAAATGAGCCGGTTAGCCTGCTGGTGGACGGTGAGACGCTTGTGCTAGCGCCCGAGGAGGTGTTGGTTGAGGCCAAAGCGCCTTCAGGCTATGAAGCTCTTGAGCAGGATGGCTACTTAGCGGCTCTAAAGACTGAGGTAAGTGAGAACCTTTACTTGGAAGGACTGGCCCGTAAGATGGTGCGCCTAGTGCAGCAAGCCCGCAAGAACATGGGCTTACACGTAGCTGACCGTATTTACCTTCATCACCAGGCTGAAGGTGCCTACGCCAAGGCCCTGAATGTGCACGGTACGCGTTTGCAAGAGGAAACTCTTGCGCTCGAGCTGCGTATAGATCTACCAACCGGCATCTTTACCACCGAGGAATCGTCTGAGGATGGCCGGGTGATCTTCGGACTGGTCAAGGTGTAAAGACATAGTGAGGGCGCCCGCTCGTCACAGACAACGCCGCTCGTTCATATACTCACGACAAAGCGAACCGGCTGTGTCGTATGCTCATAATCAATATGAAAGCATTTGCCGAGCGAACCAATTCCACGACCTTGAGCGTCTTCGCGGAAATGACCGGGCTGGCCCTGGCGCACCAGGCCACTAATCTCGGCCAGGGCTATCCCAGTAACCCTCCTCCCCTGTTCGCCATAGAAGCCGGAAGGGCGGCTTTGGGGTACGCAAACCAGTACACTGCACCTCAGGGTCTTCCGATTTTACGTGAAACATTAGCCGCAGAGTACAGCCTGCGCCAAAACCGGGAAGTTCCTCCTGACCATGTTGTGATCACTTGTGGTGCCACCGAGGCACTTTTTGCGACTGCTATGACCCTATATGCACCGGGGAATGAAGTGGTGATAATCGAGCCCTACTTCGATATCTACCTACCCCATACTCAGCTGACCGGCGCCAAGGCAGTGATGGTTCCCATGCAGCTTAGTTCCGCTGGTTGGCAGCTCAATGTTTCGGCACTAGAGACAGCCTGTACCGACAAGACGGTAGCCCTGTTAGTAAATAACCCCCACAACCCCACCGGCACCATTCTCCCTGCTGCATCGCTGGCACGCATTGTGGAGCTGGCCCGCGACCGCGACTTATGGATCATTGCTGATGAGGTATATGAAGAGCTCTACTTTACCACGCCCCCTATACCCCTTGCACAGCTGGCTCCAGAGCGCACTCTGAGTATCGGCAGCCTCGGTAAGCGCCTGGATGCCACTGGCTGGCGAGTGGGCTGGATCGTAGCGCCTGAAAATCCCGAATTGGTCGCGCGGCTAGTGGCTATGCGACAGTGGTCGAGCTTCTGCGCGCCCACACCTTTACAGGCTGCCGCTGCCGCCGCTCTCTCCAAGGCGCAACAGAATGACTTCTATTACCAGCTGCGGACACGCTATCAAGCTAGGGGTACTCAGCTGCTGGAGGGGCTGCGCATGTTGGGGTTGGAGGTCTTCGAATCCGGCGGTACTTACTTCCTGACTGCAATATTCCCTGGGTTGAACGCTCGAGAGATGGTGGAGAAAGCCGGCGTAGCAGTCATACCAGGTGCAGCTTTCTATGCCCAGCACACTGCCCCTCCAGGTCTTGCACGGCTAGCTTTCTGCAAGACTGCCAACGAGCTGGACGAGGCTCTAGAGCGTATCAGCCGATACCTCCAGGACTAAACCCACGGGCGTTCACTTGTCAGTTCAGGAAGTTGCCCGTTAGGCTAAAGGCGCTCATCATCGGGGGGCAGGTATGGATATCAAAAGCAGAACCGTGCTCATCATGGGGGGTTATAAGCCGGCCGGTAGAGCTGTAGCGCGAGAGTTGTTCACCAGGTGCCCAGCCCAGGTAGTACCACCTTCACTGTACGGAGAAGAGGCCCAGGAAACCGCCCGGCGGCTATTCTGCTTTTCGAAGACGCCCAACCCACAGCCGAGTGGGGCAATGTATTTGTGCCTACCAAGCATAAGGACCACTCGTGCAGCGAGCTGTCGGCCGGCGGTACTGCCCGTAAGGAACTGGCCGGATGGATCTTCTCAG
>CAYODT010000016.1:16127-48062 GCA_964402875.1 uncultured bacterium
GAGCTGTCGGCCGGCGGTACTGCCCGTAAGGAACTGGCCGGATGGATCTTCTCAGCAGAGGAACACGATACCCGCCCCCAAGTACGAGAACAGGAGGTTCTATGAAAGTGATTCGCTATCTGGATGATCGTGGCAAAGAGTTACGGGAAATTCCCTTCAGCGAGGAAGAGCTTCTCAGGGGCTACCAAGCACTCAGGCGGGCCCGACACTTCGACGAGCGCGCCATTGTGTTGCAGCGTCAAGGCAAACTAGGTGTCTACCCACCAATTCGAGGCCAAGAAGCCGCCCAAGTTGGCTCGGTGTTAGCACTTTCCGAAGGTGACTGGGTAGTGCCCAGCTATCGCGAGACCGGCGCAGCCTTAACCCACGGTCTGCCACTCCGTGATCTGGTGTTGTACTGGCGAGCCCACCCCGCTGGTTGGCGGTACCCAGAGGGGCTGCGGTTGTTACCATTCTACATACCTATTGCGACTCAGCTGCCCCAGGCGGTCGGCCTAGCCAAAGCCGGGCAATTGCGCGGGCAGAACTGGGCGGTACTGACCTTTATCGGCGATGGCGGAAGCTCCGAAGGCGATTTCCACGAGGCGCTGAACTTTGCCTCAGTCTTCGCTGCGCCGGTGCTGTTCGTAGTGCAAAATAACGGTTGGGCCATCAGCGTACCCACGCACAAGCAGATGAAGGCAACGAATGTGGCCAGCCGCGCTGCTGGTTACGATATGCCGGGCATAGTGGTGGACGGCAACGATTTGATCGCGGTGTGGGCGGCCTCACGTGAAGCCGTTCAGCGAGCCAAAGCTGGTGAAGGGCCTACCATGTTGGAGGCTATGACCTACCGCTTATTCCCACACACTACCTCCGACGACCCCAGCCGCTACCGTGATGAAAGCCAGACCCAGGCCTGGATGAAGAAGGAGCCGGTGGGCCGTATGCAAACCTACCTGAAGAACCGAGGTTTGTGGAACGATGAACAGGAGACCGCCTATCTGGCTGAGTTGGACCAACAACTAATCGAGGCAGTGGAAGCCGCTGACCAAGTGCCTGAACCGGAACCTTGGATTATCGTAGAGGAAGTCTACGCCGAACCCTATCCCGACCAACGCGCCGCTTGGGAGGTGCTCCATGCCGATCATTAACCTTATCCAGGCCGTAAACCAGGCGCTTGACGAGGCTCTAGCGCGTGACGAACGTATAGTACTGTTTGGTGAGGATGTGGGACGCATGGGAGGCGTCTTCCGTGCCTCCGACGGTTTGCAAGCCAAGTACGGAGAAGCGCGGGTCTTCGATACCCCGTTGGCTGAGTCCGGGCTGGTAGGTTATGGCATCGGATTGGCGCTGGGCGGTATACGGCCCATCGCCGAGGTACAGTTTGCGGGCTTTCTCTATCCGGCGCTCGACCAGATTATTTCTCATCTGGGACGCTACCGGCATCGCACCCGTGGGCGTTACACCGTGCCCATGGTCATTCGCGCACCCTACGGCGGGGGTGTGCACACGCCCGAGCAGCACGCCGACAGCCCTGAAGCCTTGTTGGCCCACGTACCGGGCGTGAAAGTGGTCATTCCATCGAGTCCCGAGCGAGCTAAAGGCTTGTTGCTGGCCGCGGCCGAAGATCCCGATCCAGTCTTCTTTCTGGAGTCAATCAAGCTGTATCGTTCTGTCAAAGCCGAGGTGCCCGCAGGGTATTACACATTGCCCCTGGGCAAGGCCAGGTTGGCGCGTGAGGGCGACGCGGCGACGCTTTTCGCTTATGGTGGCATGGTGGAGATTTGCTTGGAGGCTGCTGAGGTTGCCGCGCGTGAAGGTGTGGCGCTTGAGGTTGTGGATCTGGAAACTTTGGTCCCCTTCGACGAAGCCACAGTGCTCGAGTCGGTGCGAAAGACCGGGCGTGCGGTAGTGGTCTACGAAGCCGTACGTACCGGAGGTTTCGGTGCCGAGATCGCTGCTCGCATCGCCGAAGGCGCGATTGACTCATTAGTCGCGCCAGTACTGAGGGTGGCTGGCTGGGACGCGCCCTATCCGCCCTTCAGCTCTATCGAGCATCATTATCGTCCCAGTACCAAGCGTGTGCTAACCGCGGTTCAGAAGATACTGAGCTATTGAAGCAGGAAAACGCCCCCCTCCTCATGGTCAGGGGGGGGTTTTATTGCAATAGGCCTACAACCGCATAAACCACATAATATAGTTCGCCTGCGCCCAACGTAAGAAGCGCGAAATAGGCCCGTTAAACTGCAGATCTAGCATAATCAGCACAAAGGTAATCAGGCTGTAGCGCTCGAGCTGCCACAGGAACGGCTGTGCGCTGGCGGGTAGCAATGACTGCAGGATTTTGGAGCCGTCCAATGGCGGTATGGGCAAGAGGTTAAAGACTGCCAGTACTAGATTGATGATCCCAAAATACAACAAGGCACTGGCGATAGTCTGCGAAACCCCCGGTTGCAGATAGAGCGCACCCCCCGATACGTAAACCAGCCTGCTGAGCAAGATACCGGTAAGGAGACTCAGGATCAGGTTAACGGCTATCCCTGCTATTGATACCACGAACAGGCCCACACGATAATGGCGAAACCGCCGTGGATCGATAGGTACCGGGCGAGCCCACCCAAAACCAACAAAGAGCAACAACAGCGTACCTAGAGGATCAAGATGCTTGAGCGGATTAAGGGTCAAGCGCCCCATGTTTTTAGCGGTCGGATCCCCTGCCCAAAGTGCGGCCACGGCATGACCCAGCTCGTGCAGCACCAGTGCGAATAAAAGTGCCGTGGCGATAAGCACAAAGGCCAGCGGGTCGGTGCGGAGTAGATTGAGCAGCATCAAATCCTCCTAGAGTCCAAACAGATGCAGCAGATTGATTAACAGGCCGAGCAAGGCCTGCTGTACTGCGCCCAGGATACCGGTGAAGGAGAGCAGCATAAATATCAGCAGGAACCCGAAGGGGCCGTAGCTGCCGATCTGGTCCATAAGGCGCCGGGATTCGAAGCTCCCGGCAGCGTAAACCATCCGCGCCCCATCCAAGGGCGGTACGGGGAACAGAAATATCGCCGCCTGTCCAACCATGATCAAAGCGGAGACAGAGAGACCCATAGATAGTGGTGCCAAGTCCAGGCTGCCGCCGATGAGGACTAACAGGCGGCTAAACAGCAGGTAAACGAACCCTGAGACCAGAAAACCCAACGGCCCCATCAAAGCTACCCAGACCCCTTTCCTACCACGCAGATTGAAGGGCACCAATCGGGGGATACCGAACCCCAATAGGGCCAGAAACAATAAGCCTAGTGGATCAAGGTGTACGCGTGGTTCGAGGGTCAAGAAGCCATAGCGCCTGGGTGCAGTTTCCCCGTAATGATCCGCCAACCAGGCCTGAAAGAGGTTGTGTATCACCAGGCCGAAGGCACTGGCTGCGAAAGCTACTAGGAAAGCGAGGGGGTCTCGACTAAGAAGTCCAATCATAAGCTTTCACCAGTTTACGGGCTAAGGCGCGTTCCTGGCTAAAGCTGCTGACCTCACCACGCGACCGGGCCAGCGCCACCTCACGTAGGATCTCTCCTACCAGCGGTCCTTCTCGCACGCCCAGCTCAAGCACGTCCCGCCCACGCAGCACCCGTGAGGTCTGCATCAACCAGGAACGCCTACTGGGATGGACTGCCAGAAAAGCCTGCTGCATACTTAGCCCAATCCGGCGGATGTGTTCCGGACTGGCGGGCGGTGTACCTAAGTATTCCAGGCCTTCCAGCGCTTTGCGTGGGAAGGAGAAGCGGCTGGCGAGGGCCGATGGATCGGGGGCAGAAAATACCAGTAGACGTAGGTAGGCCTCCGGTAATGGTGCCTCGGCAGGTCGTAGAGCCTCCAACGCGGAGAGCCAATCAGTCAGAGGTGGGCCCCAGTCTAGCCCGAAAACGCGCTTCAGTATCTGGTCTTGAGCCATGCGAGTCAGCACCTTGAGTGGGTAGAGTTCGCGCAGGCTCAATATAAGTTCATCGCGCATACGGCTCATCGAAGCTCTAGCAAGTAGCCGGTCATCTAAAGCGGTAGCCAGTTGGACGGCGGCCTCTTCAGAAAAGTTGAAGCCCAGCCGTACTAGAAGCCGCTCACCGCGCAGGATACGGCTGGGATCCTCTACGAAAGAGACTGGATGTAGCGGCCTGAGTAGTCGCGCTTTAAGGTCAGCCAAGCCACCAAAGGGGTCTAGCAGCATGGGTGGGCCTGGCCAAACCCGGTAAGCTATGGCGTTCACGGTAAAATCGCGCCGCGCCAGATCCCGCTGAATCGAGGCTTTACGCACCACCGGCAACGCGCCCGGGTAAGCGTAGTCCTCCTCCCTGGCCTCGGCCAGATCTAGCTCAAGCCCGATATCGAGCCGCACCCGTGCGGTACCGAACGCAGTGTAGAGCCCGTAGCTACCCCCCAGTATCCTCACTAGCGCTGCTGCTCCCTCGGCTACAGAAAAGCCCTCCAGCACCAGATCTAGATCCATCATGCCCTCGCTAAGTAGGGCGTCTCGTACCGTACCTCCAACCAAGTAGACCGAACCCTCGCGCCCGGAAAAAGCCGCTGATAAAACCTCGATCACCCGGCGTACCCCTTGTGGTAGATGGGTAGAGATATGGGATTCGGGTGTGATCGCCGTGGATTTAGGTACTCGGTAGCGGTACAGGTCGGTACGTGTAAACAAACCTACAAGTCGCCCTTCCCGCTCCACTAGGACCCGGCCCGCGCCCTCCCTTAGCAACTCCCGCACCTGACTGAGCGATGCCTCTGGCCCAACCGTCACTGCACGTTGCATAAATCCCTTCACCGCCGCATCACCCATCTGATGATGAACCGCACGTTCCAGATCGCGCCGGCGCGCAATACCCAAGACCTTGCCCCTTTCCATCACCGGCATGCCACCAAAGGCGCGTTGTCGTAACACGCTCAGCACCTCAAGAACCGAGTTCTCCGCGTCCAGGGTTTCCACACTGTGAGTCATAATTTCGCCCACCATCGGTTCGGTCGAGAGGAAGCTACCTAGGCTGTCCTTGAGTTGCCGCCAAGCCTCATCCAGGGGAGCCTCTATACGCGCGAAGGCCGCCCACTCGTGTCCACCACCACCAAACAAGGTCTCCAGCAAGTGCCCCACATGTAAACGGCTGTTACTACGTGCGATTATTAAACGTTGTTCACCTAAGGCCAGCAGCAGGAAAGCTGCGTTGGCATTGTAAAGGTCCATCAAGGTATGAGCCAGAGGCGCTAGCGCGGGAACATATCCGTCTTCCTGAGCTTTGGCCACCACCACACGTACTCCATCCAGTGGCCAGACCTCGGCCCCCTCCAGCAGTTGCTCAAAGATGCCGCGGGCTTCTCGGCTGAAGGCTTCACGAACCCACTCCCCCACCAGACGCGGCTGGGCTCCGGCATGTGCCAAAAACGCACCGGCCTCGAGATCCCGTTCCGTGGTGCCCATATAGCCGAACCCGCCGGTATCTTCCCAGAGCCCGGCGTAGGCCAAGCTGGCCTCTTCGGGAGTTAAACGCACCTGCCGGTCCTGCAACATATGTACCAGCAAGGTCACAGTAGCACCGGCCTGCCCCACCAGGCCACCTGCAGCCGGTAGATCGTCCGGTCCGGAAGGGTGGTGGTCGAAGACATAAATGGGAATACGGCCCACCAGTTGTTCAAAAGGACGGATACGGGTACGGCTCTGAGTATCCACCACCACCAGGGCTCCCACCGCGTCCAGGTCTATTTCGGAAGCGGAAACCAGGCCCAGGTGATCCTCGAAGAGATGTACTACCCGCTTGATGCGGCCCTCCAGCCCTCCCACCAGTGCTAGTATGGCTCCGGGGAACAGATGCCGCGCAAGCACCATGCTACCCAAGGCGTCGAAATCGAGGTTTTCGTGCCCGACGATAACCTTTACCACATTACTAGTTTAGCGGACCTTATTTCCGGTCCTCAGTATGACCCGTATAGTTGCGTCGTATTCCAGACCAGCTAGGCCCGTCGGCGCATCCAGCCAATAATGACCAAGCTGATTGCCGTCACGGCCAGCTGCCCGGTTGCGCTGCGCCAAATTCAAGGAGCCGGATCTCGGCGAAAAACCCCAGCTAAACCACTTTACTGCTCAGGCTTCCCAGTCTTTTCTAATCATATAGGCGTATCAAAGTAACTTGAGGACATGTATGAGAGAAACTAAACTATTGCCGTACCCTGGGAACGAACAAAATCGGCGGATCTGGTTCATGGTATTAGCTGTCTTAGGAGCGCTGGTAGTTGCCCTGACGATCTACTTCCGGCTGGAACCAGCCGCCACAGGCTTCGATCAAAGCCTGTTAACCTTCTCCCACGCACACCAGTCTTCGGGCTTGACCACTTTTTTCAAGTTGGCTACGCACCTGGGTGGTGTAGCAAGTATGTTCATACTGTCCGCGCTCACCACCATCTACCTATGGCTCCGGGTACGAGATCAAGTACCATTCTTTGTGGCGGCTGTGGGGGGGGTCACCGTAGTTATGGAACTGATCAAACACCTGGTGTTGCGCCCGCGTCCCGAGCTTTACCCCTGGTTGGTATCAGAAACCGGCTACTCCTTCCCCAGTGGTCATGCCGCCGGCGATCTTAGCTTCTTCCTGGCCCTATTCTTGATTATAGAACTCCGCTGGCCACACCTCCGCTGGCCTTTGGCCGCGGTAGGCCTGGTTTGGGTCTTTGTGGTGGGAGTATCGCGTATCTATTTGCAAATACACTATCCAACCGACATAATCGCTGGGTGGCTTCTGGGCCTGGTTTGGACGCTCTGGATGTGGCGCCTGACACATAAGGCTCAGGCTTAAGTTCAGTTGAGCAGGTACAGTAGTTGCGATAGTAGTCCCGGATACGTTCCAGGAGTCAATCCATGTTTCTCCAGGCGGCAGCCTGGCGGATAACGCGTGAATTCCACCGGTCGTGGGAAGGTACGAATTCCAGCGGCGTCGTAGTCTAAGGGCCAACTCCCCAGCACCAACTGGATATGCGTGAGATTCTCTGTAATTGAATGCACACCCTTAGATTCGGCCAACAGCCGGAGCCGCGCCAAAGCGAAGAAGTTTTCGACCTCCTCGCGTGGTGGCCCATAGTTCTCTCGGACCCGCCGTTCGAGTTTGGCTAGCTTAGGCATCGATGTGACCCTGGCGAATTCGCCGTACAGCTGGCTACGGGCTTCGCTGCTGGGTATGTATTCAGGTGAGAGGCGTGCCGATATCGCTAAGTCCAAGGTCACATGCCAGGCGGGCGGGGCCTTCTTCCCCTTAAGCTCAGCCACCGCCTCGGCCAACAGTTCGCTGTAAACCTCGAAAGAAACCGCCTGAATGTGGCCGTGCTGCTCTGGGCCTAATAGGTTACCCACACCGCGGATTTCCATGTCCCGTTCGGCCAAGGAATGTCCCGAACCCAAATCGGAGAGGTCGCCAATGGCCATCAATCTTCGCTCGGCGGTCTCGGAGAGTCTGGGCGGGTGTAGTAGGTAAGCGTAGGCCTCGCGGTCGCGCCGACCTACGCGCCCCCGCAACTGGTACAAGCTAGCCAGGCCCAGTCGGTCGGCCCGCTCGATCACGATGGTATTGGCCTCGGGAATATCTAATCCGCTCTCTACAATGGTGGTGGTTAGAAGTACGTCAAAACCCCCGCCTTCAAATAAGCGCATCACCTCTTCTGCTTCGTCTTCATTCATCTGTCCGTGCACCACACCGATACGAGCCTCGGGTACCAGCGCCTGCAGGAATTTCAGACGGGCGGTCATGGAGGCTACCCGGTCGTGAACGTAGAAGGTTCTGCCGCCCCGCTCGAGCTCGTACATAATAGCCTCACGCACCAGTGCGGGATCATATGAGGCCATCACGGTGCGGATAGGCTGACGACCGGGCGGCGGAGTCTGTATACTGGAAATATCCTTCAACCCTACTAACGACTGATAGAGCGTACGTGGAATGGGCGTGGCCGAGAGCGATAGCACGTCTGCAGAGTGACGCATCTCCCGCAGTTTCTCTTTTTGTATAACCCCAAAACGATGTTCTTCGTCCACGATTAGCAAGCCCAGGCGCTTAAAGGCGATATCGCGTGAGAGTAGGCGGTGCGTACCGATGACGATATCTACGGTACCTTCACGCAGCCCCTCCAAGATAGCGCGCTCCTCGGTGGGCGAGGTGAACCGCGATAACATGCCCACCCGTACAGGTAAGGTGGCGAATCTATGTTGGAAGGTGTGAAAATGCTGCTCGGCTAGCAGGGTTGTTGGTACCAGGAAACCCACCTGCCGGCTATGCCCCACCACACGGTGAGCAGCCCTAAGCGCCACTTCGGTCTTGCCGAAACCCACGTCGCCGGAAATCAGCCGGTCCATAGGGCGAGGCGCATCCAAATCCTTAAAAGTATCCTGCAAAGCCCGGGCCTGGTCCGCCGTGAGTTGGTAAGGAAAATCGCTCTCGATCAACGGATCCCATTCGGCCAATGCGCCCATAGATACACCGGGAGTACTCTCTTGCTTGGCATAGAGAATGATCAGGCGAGCAGCCAGCTCTTCTGCGCTCTTCTTGGCTCTATCCGTAGCCCGTTTCCATTCGGGCTTACCCAGCGAGGAAAGGCGTGGAGGATCATCGGTAGTGCCTGGATGGCGTTTGAGAAGCGGAAGTTGCTCTATGGGTAAGTACAGGCGGCCGTCTTTCGCATAGCGTAATACCAGGTAATCACGCTTGACCGCCAGCACTTCCCGAGTCTCAGTACCAATAAATTGCCCGATGCCATGATCGGGGTGAATCAAGTAATCCCCAACCACTAGCGAATCCGCATCAGTGGCACTCTTCTTCAGCACTCGCCTGGCCCGCAGAAGGGTGGTTCCACTGTAGCCGTAGAGCAAATCCTCAGTAAGAAAAACACGCTTTTCTACTGCGTCCACAAAGCCGCCCTCAAAACGGGCGGGTACCATCAACAGCCCCGGGAAAGGCATTACTCTGCTCGATATTCGCCAAGGAACATCCGGTTGGAGACGGGTAATCAGGTAGTCCCGACTTTTGTCATGTCGGTAGAAGAAGATCACCTGATAGTGTTCATCCAGAAAACCGCGAAGGTCCTCTAAAAAGGCCATAATCTTAGAACGATATGGTGAAAGCGGATGCAAGTTCAGAGGTTGAACGGGTAGTTCCGGCCCACCCAGACCGAAGGCAACCCGGTTGCGGCCCTCAATTGCGCTCCATAAGCCGGTTGGCGCTAAACTTGGGAAATCAAGGTAAACAGGCCCGGAAAGCTTCTTGATCAGGGGTACATGAGGCGCATCAGGAACCGGGTACTTGGTTGTCCACACCAATCGGGAAACCGATTCGCCACCCCTGAGAATATGCTCGAGCTGATCCCCAAAGAACTCTAGTTGTGTATCGTCCAAGCTGATACTATCGCCCTTAATCACGTAATCCTCATCCCGCCGATACCCTAAGCGCTCGAGCCGCGTAAGCAGGGTTTCACGAAAATACTGCTGGCCGGTACGAAGTTCCAGTCGCTGAGCGGAAAGATCCTCGGGGACCGGCATCAACGCATGCGCATAATCAACTGCCAGTAAGGTTTGCGTAAGCGGGCCATTCTCACCAGGCTCGGTCAATAGCTCGGGGGTGGGGTTTGTGTAGATAGTGCAACCAAACACACCTAGATCGGCGTATAAAGGCAGGCGTTCCTTCAGCGTCATCAAAACAGCGGGCTCCTGGGTATCGGCGAACAACGCGGCTCTGGCCACCTGCGGCAGGCCAGGGAGGTAGTGATTCAGGAAAAGCGAGGAAACCCGTTGCACGGCGTCATTGTACCGGCTATGGTCGTGAGTCGGCCGGGAGAGGCAAAATATACCCGGCATATCTTGGCCGAAAAACCTGTCATGATCCCGCTATTTCCCAACTTCGCTGCGGATTCACATGTAACTATGAGTACCTAAAGTACCCGGCTCACAGAAAGAATAGACGTATTGTCATAACCTAACCCGGTAGCCAAACGCGCATACTGAAATGCTCCGGCATTGAGTCCTAACAGCCGACCAGCTTACTGGAGGGCCATTGAGAAAGTCCGGAATTATACCCGGTCTTGCCATAATGATCATACCTAAAAACACGTTGAACAGCATGACCCATCTCGTGTCAGCCGTACCGAGCACCCTCGCTGCGCCCCTATGGCGCCGCTGGCTACCCCCACAGACAAAGCATAGCCAAAGACCCACTACTGGTAGAATCCGCAGATATGCGGTTATGCTTTGTGACCGATGCGCTTCGAGTAGGAGGGAGTGAGGTCTTTCTCGGTGAAACCTTGCCGCGGCTGGCCTCATTGGGCATCAGCACCTGTGCGGCCATACCTGAGGCCGGAGCCACGCTATCAGTACGAAAACGCCTTGTGGAGGCCGGCATTCCTCTGGTCTTATACAAAAATCTCGATGAAGTGCCGCGTGACTTTGACGCCTACATCGTCTCTGCGTGGGCACCACTAAACTATCGCCACTACTACGCAAAACTCCCTAAACCACAGGTAGCTCTTATTCACGACCAGATCGAGATGTATCTCCCTTTCGGAATACGCTATGTGTACCGCTTGGGGTATAAGTTGCTTGAAGCCCCGAATTTCAGGCGCACTGCTGCTGCACTAACCGTCTCACATTGGGGGGCAAGCTGGCTAAAGAACTACTATGGTCTTACCCAGGTAAGGCCAGTTCCTAATGGTATCGACCTAACCCGTTTTTCCCCTCTGAATCCTGAGGAACGCAGCGCCATACGTACTAAGTTAGGTCTTAAAGGATTGGTTGCGATGACCAGCGCGCGGATGAGTCCGGAAAAAAATCATCTGGCCATTCTCCAAGCTGCCCGCAGCACACCCAAGGTGACCTATCTGCTGGTCGGTGCCGGACCGCTCGAGCAGGTACTTCGCAGTTTGGCTAGATGGCTTAAGCTGCAGAACGTGCGCTTTCTAGGCCGCCGAAACGATATCCCCGAGCTACTGGGGGCCGCAGATATGCTGATACTACCGTCGTACGGAGAGAACCAGTCACTATCCATTCTGGAAGCTATGGCCTGTGGGCTACCCATAATCGCCAGCCATATTCCCGCTAACAGCGAGCTGATCACCAACGCGCGCGAGGGCTTCTTGGTGTCCCCAACCGGTTCAGCCGTCGTTGAAGCGGTCCAAAAGCTTGCAGACCACTCCTGCCGCACCGAGATGGGACAGGCCGCCTACCGGCGGGTGCGGGACGAGCATAACATCGAGCATACAGTGGCTGAGTTCGCCAAGGTTCTTCGGGAGATCCTTCAGGAGCTTCCGAAATGAGTCAGCGCATTGCCGTGATAACCGATGCACATCGAATCGCAGGCAGTGAGATCTGGCTTTTGAATACCTTGCCGGGATTGAAGTCGCTGGGCTTCGCGGCGGAGGTGTTCATGCCAAACTCCCGGGCTCTCGAGGGGTTTGCGGCGGAACTCGAGCGAACGGATGTACCCGTGCACCGCTTTGGACACATCCGCGATATCCAGACCGAGGCCTTGGACGACTACACACTGCGAATTACGCAGTTCTGGTCATCCAGTAGCTATGCCAGAGTTCTACCTAGACTACCCGTCCCGCGGGTAGTCGTAAGCCATGACCAGATTCATTATGCCTACCCACTAGGTATCGCCCAACTTTATGACTGGGGGTTCGATATAGCTAAGTTACGCCACTTCCGCGCTGCCCAGGCCGTAATTACAGTATCGCGTTGGGCTGGCGCGTTATTTTCCAAGCACTATGGGCTCAAGACTGTCTATACTATCAACAATGGTGTGGACCCTAAACGTTTCTACCCATCCTCACCCCAAAGACGACAATTGCTACGTGAGAAGCACCATTTCTCACGGTATACTGTGTTGGTACCGGGGAGAGCATCGCACGAAAAAAACCAGATGGCCAGCCTGCTCGCGGCCAAAGCTGCCAAGGAGATGGACTTCGTGTTCGTTGGTGACTTTGATTCTATTTACGGAACCATGGTGCGCGGAACCGCCGGGATACTAAACCTCTCCAACGTACAATTTCTAAGCCGGAGTAGCGAGATGGACGAGCTCTACCAAGCAGCCGATGTCATGCTTCAACCTACGCTAGCGGAAAACCAGTCGCTAGTTACACTGGAGGCCATGGCCAGCGGGGTACCAGTGGTAAGCAGCTCCATACCTGCGCAAACTGAGCTTATAGAACATAACATACAGGGCTTATGTGTGGACGTCCATCCAGCTAAGTTGGTCGCCGCACTTCGTTCCCTGGCGGACGCACCCGGGATGGCCTCGAGACTGGCACGGGGCGCACGTGATAAAATCTTGGAAGTGCATACGCTCGAGCAGTCGACCTATGCCTTTGCCCAAGTACTCGATACCTTGACCAGCTAGGAGGGTTTCGTGCGTCTGTATCGTGTGGGTCTGTTTACCGATGTGTACTTCCCCAACCCTAACGGGGTCTCCACCAGCGTATATCTCTTGCTGAAGGAGCTCCGCCGCATGGGGCACGAGGCCTGGGTTATCGCACCCTGGATCCCCGAGGCTCCACAGGATGAGGACTGGGTGATGCGCGTTCGCAGTGTAGATTACCCTTTCTACGAGGGGCATCGTGTAGCCCTACCCAGCTATGGGCAACTACCAGTCCCCGCAGGATTCGAGATTGTGCATACCCATACGCCACTTACGCTGGGAGTATGGGGTATGCAATACGCTACCCGGCAAGGGATCCCCCACGTATCTACCTTTCACACTAATTATGAGAAATATGCTCACTATATACCTGGCTTAGCGGTATTGGATCGTTATACCCACGTGGTACCTAGGTTGGCTCGAGCTTTCTATAACCGGGCCGACTTGGTCATTACCCCCACCCAGTCCATACGCCAGCTGGTCGAATCCTACGAGATCGAACGACCTACGCGGATCATTCCTACTGGCATCGATACCGAAGTCATGGAACAAGCCCCCGAGATGGAGAGCCCCTGGCCTGCGGGTACTAGACGGCTCTTGACGGTGGGCCGATTGGGCGAGGAAAAGAGCATGGACGTAGTGCTCAAGGCTTTTGCAAAAATCGCGTCCTCTTGCAACGCATATCTAGTACATCTCGGTGAAGGGCCGAAACTCGCTTCTTTGCAAAGTCTAGCCGCAGAATTGGGTGTCGGAGAGCGGGTTAAATTCCTAGGACCTATTGCCTATCACAAGATTGGCGGGTATTACCGGTTAGCCGAACTCTTCCTCTTTGCCAGCGAGACCGAAACTCAGGGGTTGGTCCTTTGGGAAGCCCAAGTCATGGGCGTGCCAGTGGTGGCCGTAGGCGCAGATGGTACTTTGGATGGCGTCGAGAACGAGATAGACGGGTTTCTGGTTCCGCCAGGGGACTACATGGCTCTGGCGGAACGAGCACTTTGGCTCCTTACAGACGAGAAGAAGCGAAAGGCATTTGCAGAGAACGCCCGTGTTTTTGCCACGGCTCGCGGCGCGGAGCGCATTGCTGAAGAGATCGTTTCAGCCTATGACGAGGCCGGCGCTATGCAACGTGCCGAACCAAGGCGGCTTATCTTTCCTTTCCCGATCCTCCCTGAAGGTAGTTATCGCTCCCCTCGAAAAAATTCTTGATATGTTTCCATAAAAAAGGTGTCCAGCCTTTGGATAGCTTTCGCGCTGAGGTGTGCACCAACGCGTTTGGCACGTAACGAACCTGCCCCAGTCTTTGAAGCGCTAAGCCCAGCAGAACATCCTCGCGGGCCTCCACCCCTGGATAGCCGCCCAGTGAGAGGGCTGCTTCACGCTTAAAAGCCATGTTAGCCCCAGCCAGATTAGGCTTGCCGACCAGGCGGCCCAGGGCTAAAAACACTCGGTATCCCAGCTCCGAGAAGGACTCTTCGAATCGTGACAGGCCGAAAAACCGCATCGGCCCATACAAAGCCACTGCTCCCGGCATAGCCAGCTCGAGCTCAGCAAGCCAAGTGGGTTCGGGCAAGGAATCGGCATCGGTGGTAACCACCCAGCTCCCACTCGCCGCTTCCAAACCCGCTTGCCGGGCGATAGCCACTCCAGGTTGCCCGCAATACACCACTTTGGCTCCTAGGTGCATTGCCACATTCGCGGTTCGGTCGGTACTGGCGCTATCCACCACGATCAGCTCGTCGGCCGGCCGGGTTTGCCGGAGAAGCGCCCCAAGGGTTTGTGGCAGTAAGGCTTCCTCGTTGTGAGCTGGGATTACCACCGATATCCGCACCTCACCAGTTTACCTAGGTCGGAAAAAGTAGGCCGCAGGCTCCAAGAAATCAACTATTCGTAATCTACACAACTCAGTGGTTACGAGCGACGACCCCCACAGCGGGGTAATTCAGGGACCAAGGGTATACTTTGTAGCGTGTTGCGCCTACTTCCCTGGCAAGATGGGAAAGCATTCGTTTTACTCAGATTCCTGGCCGTTCTTGCGCTTACCGAGTTCGTACGAAACGCCCTCTATATCCCTTTCCTGACCCTGTACGGCCCCAGACACCTGGGGCTGAGTGGTTTTGAGGTTGGCGTAGCAGTCTCGCTGACTTTCTGGGGGGAGACCGTAGGCCGCAGTCTGGGAGGACATCTAAGTGAGCGCTTAGGGGTGGGCCGGGTCAGTTTGATCGGCGCGGTGGTAGGTCTCGTCGCCGTCAGTCTGATCCCCAGGATTACCTCCGCCGGGTGGCTGTGGGCGCTGGCTTTTGCCCACGGCGTTTCCCTGAGCCCACTCTGGCCCGGCATTATGACGCTTTCCAGCCGGCTGGCCCGGCCCGGAGAAGCATCACGGGCCCTGGGCTTCACCCAGATGCCGGTGATGCCCTTCATCGGCCTAGGCTTTTTGCTGGGAGCCACCCTGGTGAACTATTCGCCGCCACTCACGCGTGAGGTGCTGTTCTGGACGCAGCTCGTTATTGTACTGATCGCCCTGAGCACCGTACGGATCACCGACGGGCACGGAAATAAGCCTCCTGCTACCGTGGGACAGTCCGCTCCTTACCCCTGGCGTAGGCTGCTCAACCTTTTTCCGGTTGCCTTCATCCAGACTCTGGCGCCCGCCATGGTAGGCCTGGCCATACTGCCTTTCGCGCGCGACACGGGGCTCAGCATCCTCCAGTTGACGCTGTTGATCGGGACGGGTGGCGCTGTAGCTTTTGCCGCCCTACATGCCGCTGGTCGGTTAGCCGACCGGGTAGGGCCGAAATGGCTCTTGGTAACCGGCTTGAGCCTGCAAGGTGCGGCACTGTTCGGCCTGGCGTCAGGCTTACCCTTGTGGGGCATGCTGGTAGCCGCGGTGGCTGCCGGTCTGGGATACGCACTGATGATTCCCAGCTGGAACGGGTTAGTGGTACGGCTGCTGCCCGAGCACAGCCGAGCCTCAGCCTGGGGGGTGCTGATGATGTTTGAAGGTCTGGGGTTCAGCATTGGGCCTGCTGTTTCCGGCCTGGTGAGCGATCTAGCCGGTCCTGCAGGCCCATTCCGCGTTTCCGCACTACTACTCTTCGCCGTGGCGATCTTCTACGCCGGCTACCTGAAGGGGCCCGTATCGTGATCGTATTCTGGGTGATCCTAATTATCCTGCTACTATACGGTTTAACCGATATTTTGTTTCGCTGGATGGGCTACGGAGCACTGGCCTTCGGCGAGCGAAACCGCCCACTGGTTGCATTGACCTTTGACGATGGCCCCTCGAGGCAGAGCGCGAAGTTGCTCGAGCTCCTAGACAAGTACCAGACCAAGGCTACTTTCTTTGTGACCGGACGGGCGGCGCTCGAGTACCCTGAGATCCTGGAGCAGATACGTGCGGCCGGCCATCAGTTAGAGGCTCACGGTTATTGGCACCGTCTTACCCCTCTGATGGCCCCTTGGACAGAGTGGCTGCACATCAAGAGATCCCCAGGCCGCTTGTACCGCCCTCCCTGGGGGGCTCACAGTCCCTTTACGCGGCTGTTGGCACGCCTGGCGGGCAAGCAGGTGACGTTATGGAGCCTGGAATCGCGCGATTGGTTGGACGAGGATCCAGGCCGGCAAGCCACGCGGATTTTGCGCTACATGCGTCCGGGCGATGTATTACTTTTACACGACGGCCCCCAGCGAACCCTGGCGCTGCTCGAGCTGCTGCTGCCAAGGCTGAAACAGGCTGGGTATACGCCGGTAACTATGGACACGTTGGAAGCCCGGCCGCTGAACCTCAGCCAGGCCTTACAACGCGCCATGATGGGCGCCGAGGAGCGCTATGACCACCTGCACCACACTATACGCATAGGCCAAGGACCTTATGATTTGCTGCGTATCGAGCGCAAGACCTATGATGGCCCGCCGATAGCAGGCCTGCCACGGGACGTGGTGGCTATCGAGCTTCACCTGGAATCAGCCCGTATGACCGGGCTAAGCCCTTTCCAAATCGTCAAAGCTCTGAAGCGGGGTCTCATACGGATCAGTGTCCTGGTAGCCGAAGATCCCGAGATTCAGCTAG
Organism: uncultured bacterium; assembly: GCA_964402875.1. Lineage (GTDB taxonomy): Bacteria > Deinococcota > Deinococci > Deinococcales > Marinithermaceae > CAYODT01. The sequence continues at coordinate 32,598 of CAYODT010000016.1, forward strand.
TTTATGGTAGGAGCTTCTACGTCTCCGGTGCGGAGCGTATCGGCTTGACTGCGCTCCCATTGACCGGTTTCGACGGCTTCCTGAGCAGCATGGCCAGCCGCTGGTTCGTTTGGTTATACCGCATGAACGGCGTCACCAACCGCCGCATGAAGAGCCGAGCTTTTCTCTTATACGTTCCTCGTGAGGATCTGCTGGAGCGTTATCCACCAGCAAAAAGCCTCTAAGGCCTGAGGTATAGCCTTAAACTGCTTTAATGGAGCTCAGCGTTCTGGCCCGCACTTCCGGCACCTGGATCAACGTCGGTGCCGTATTGCTGGGCACCTTTCTGGGCCTGATCCTTCTGGGGCGGCTACCGCTCCGCATGCAGCGCATCATGGTGCAGGGTGTGGGTTTGACCACCCTTTATATCGGCTTCAGCATGTCGGGCAGCTTGACCGGTGTAAGGGGCGGGCCAATCAGCGGAACCGTATTGGGGTTGATCTGCATGGTGATAGGCGGGCTGATCGGGGAATGGGTCCGCCTGGAAGAGTGGTTAAACCACTTGGGTGAGATACTCAAGCAGCGCTTATCCGGCGGCAGCCGCTTCAGCGAGGGTTTTGTAACCGCCAGTTTACTGTTCTGCGTAGGCCCCATGTCGCTGATCGGTGCTATCAACAACGGCCTTACCGGGGACCAGACCTTGCTGGTATTGAAGTCTGCTCTGGACGGGCTCTCGGCCATAGCGCTCAGCAGCTCGCTGGGGGTAGGGGTAGGATTCTCAGCATTGGTAATCCTGGTCTACCAGGGCGGAATTTCACTTTTGGCAGGCGTTATGGCTTCAGCCTTGCCACACCCGGCCGCAGATCCTCGAATTATGCTGATCACCGGCGTGGGTGGACTGATGATTGTAGGACTCGGTATTAACCTGCTTGAGTTAGGCCGTATTCGCGTAGCCTCATTCCTACCCGCATTGCTGATCGCCGCACCCTTGTGGGCATTCTTTGCCTGGATCGCCTGAGCAGGCTCTGTTAAGCTTCTAGATATGGAGCTAACCGTGGAGCTTATGGAGCATCTACAGGGGCTAGCGCGTATTCGACTCAAGAAGGACGAAGCCGCTGATATCGAGACTGACCTACGGCAGATCCTGGCTTATGTTGAGCAAATCGAAGCGCTGGACACCGAGGGTATCTCGGAGATGAGCCACCCCTCGGGAGTATTCAATCGGCTACGTGAGGATGAGCCAAAAGCAAGCCTCTCCCAGGCTGAGGCGCTTTCTGTGGCGGTGGAGCAAGAAGACGGCTACTTTAAGGTGCCGAGGGTAATGGAGTAGGAGGAGGACGTGCTCGAGCTCAAATTTATCCGTGAACATCCTGTGGAAGTACGCGCCGGCATTCTGAAGAAACACCAGGTAGAAGCCCTCCCTATACTTGAGGAGCTTTTAGCCAAAGACGATGAGCACCGCGCCTTGCTCAGCCAATTGGAAAAGCGGCGCTCCGAGCAGAAAAAGCAAGGCCGAGAAATCAGTCGCATAAAAGCTGGCGGCGGAGACGCCCAAGAAGCACTCAGGAAAGCTGTAGGAACGGCCGCTGCGGTACACAGACTGGAAGAGGAGGTTCACCCCTTATCCACCCGCATCGACGAGTTGTTGCTTTTAATGCCCAATCTGCCCCATTCCTCCGTGCCCGAGGGTAAAGACGCCGCGGACAACGTGGTGGTGGGAAGTTGGGGCACGCCTCCCCAACTAGCCTTTCCGGCACAGCCGCACTGGATCCTCACCGAGCGATGGGGCTGGGTAGACTACGCGCGCGGTGCTAAGGTTAGCGGTTCAGGTTTTCCCTTCTACATGGGTATAGGCGCACGTCTGGTGCGCGGGCTGGTGCAGTTCTTCCTCGACCACCATCGAGCACACGGCTTTACCGAGGTACGCCCGCCCATTCTGATTAACGAGCGCTCAGCCGTGGGTGCCGCCAACCTGCCCGATAAGGAAGGGCAGATGTACGCGGTTACAGACGGCTATTACCTTATCCCTACCGCAGAAACCAGTCTTACCAACCTACATCAAAACGAGATCCTTTCCGCGGAGGCACTGCCACTCATGTATGCCGCGCATACCCCCTGTTTCCGCCGGGAGGCGGGTAGCTACGGTAAAGACGTACGAGGGCTAAACCGGTTGCACCAGTTCGACAAAGTGGAGATGGTGGTGTTCGAACATTCCGAGCGCTCCTACCAGATGCTGGAGACGCTCACCAGGATGGCCGAGGAGCTGCTCGAGCTGCTCAACCTGCCCTACCGAAGGCTTTCGATGTGTGGCGGCGATATGGGTTTCGCCCAAACCAAGAAGTATGACCTTGAAGTTTTTAGCGTGGCCCAGGAACGCTGGCTGGAGGTCTCCTCCATTTCCAACTTCGAGGCCTTCCAGGCCCGGCGACTAAATACCCGTTTCCGTGAGAAGGGCAAACCGCGCTTGGTGCACACTCTAAACGGCTCAGGGCTGGCCATACCCAGGGTTTTAGCCGCGCTAATTGAGAATAATCAGCTTGAGGACGGTCGCGTTGCACTGCCGGAAGTGCTCTGGCCATACCTGGACCAGCGAGTAATCGGCGGATAGCCGCTGCGTATCAGCCCGCTTCGTGTAGACGGTGTGTAAGCCAAGCGTCTACCTTACGTTCCAGAGCATCCAGGCTACTGTCGTTTTCAATCACCCAGGTGGCCTTGCGTACCTTCTCGCACTCGGGCACCTGCACCAGGTCGCGCGCCAAAAAAGCAGCCTCCTCCAAACCGTCGCGATGCAACGCGCGCAATGCACGCAGTTCTTTCGGCGAGGTAACCACCAGCACACCGTCCAGGTCCCGCTCGAGCCCTCCCTCGAAAAGCAAGGGGATGTTGAGCATCACCAGCGGGGGCCGGGACACCATTCCGGCCAGTACGGCCAGTTCTTCGTCCATCCGGGACCGCACCCACGGATGCACGATCTCCTCTAATCGCCTACGCGCTGCGGGGTCGGCAAAGACTATTGCCGCAAGCGCCGCACGATTTAGCCGCCCACTGCTGCAGACTGCCGGGAATCGGGCACAGATCTCTGCTGTGTAGGCATCGGCCGCTTTCCTGGCCAACACGTCGGCATCGATCACCGGAATACCACGTGCATTAAGCAGACGGCCCACCGTAGATTTTCCGCTGGCGATACTGCCGGTCAACCCGATCCGCCTCATAATAGGAGCGTCATGCGCGCCTTTGCCCGCCTCCACCTGCCAAGCCTACCCTTTCCGGAGGGAGGGTACCTGGTAGGTGGTGCAGTACGCGATCTACTGCTCTCGCACAGAACCAGAGATCTGGACTTTGCTGCACCAGAGCCTGCGTCTTCAGCCCACCAATTAGCAGGTAGTCTGGGTGCTCGCGCAATTTGCCTGGATCACACCCGTGCACACTGGCGAGTGGTCACCCGGGAAATGACCGTCGATTACACCCCTCTTCACCCCGGTGGCCTAGCCTGCGACCTATACGCTCGTGATTTCACGGTAAATGCTATGGCAGTTGCGCCTTCCGGCGCAGTCTTCGGTCTAGCCCTGAGCGAACACGACCTATGGAACCGGACCATCCGTGCAGTTTCCCACAAAGCCCTTGCGGCCGATCCCATCCGCAGCCTGCGCGCAGTGCGCCTGGCCGCGATCTTGAGGTTTTCCATTCATCCGCGCACCCAGGGCTGGATCCAAGAGCACGCTGAAGCGCTGGCCTATGGCGCCGTCAGGTACCCGGCCTGGGAACGGGTGCAGCAAGAGCTGGTACGGATACTGTGCCACTCGAGGGCAGCGGCTTACTTCGCGCGTTTAAAGCAGCTGAGCTTGCTTGCGGCTTATCTGCCGGAGCTCCAGAAAACCGTAGGGCAGGAGCAGGGTGGCTATCACCATCTTAAGGTCTGGGAACACACACTGGAGGCCTTTCACTGGCTATTGCACAACTACCCGCATGCTTCTACAGCGCTGCGCTGGGCCACACTGTTGCACGATGTGGGTAAACCCCAAACGGAGCAGTTTGATCCTGATAAGGGGCGCTTACGCTTTCTGGGTCATGACAAATACAGTGCACAAATCGCTGAAAGTGTGCTTACCCGCTTGCGCGTGGACGGGCGCACCATCAAGCTGGCCGGCAGCCTGATTAGCGCGCATATGCAGCTCCCGCCCCAGGACGTGCGGCCGCTTAGGCGTTTCCTCCACCGCCGGCGTGAATTAATCCCTGAGCTCCTGTACCTCCAGCAGGCCGACCGCTGGGCAAGTCGTGGCCTTCTAGCCGTGTCGAACAGCCTCGACCCCGCCTCGCGCGCGCTGGCCTCCCTGGAAGATCACCCCCGGCTTATGGATCCAAAGCCACTGCTCGATGGTCACCAGGTCATGCGCCTGCTAAGCTGCCCGCCCGGACCAAGGGTGGGAGGCGTACTGAGCGCCTTATTAGAAGCCCAGGCATTGGACGAGGTGCATACCAAAACCGAGGCTGAGACCTTCGTACACTCTCGAGCCGGCAACACCTGAACAATAGGCAAAGTGAGAAAGCCAGCGGTTAGTGGATCCGCGTGCCCGGAGGTAGCCCACGCTCCGGGCTAATCAGGCTCAGGTTTCCCTCAGCATCTTCCCCGGCCAGAATCATGCCTTCGGAGAGGATGCCCCTAAGTTTGGCGGGTTTAAGGTTGGCCACTAGAATCAGCGCCTTTCCTACCAGCTCCTCAGGTGTGTACCAATCAGCAATACCCGAAACCACCGTACGCTGCTCATCCCCGACATCTAAACGAAGAACCAGTAGCCTGTCCGCACTGGGGTGCCGCTCAGCCGAAATTACGTACGCTACCCGCAGTGCAACTTTGGCAAACTCCTCGATCTTGAGCTGCCCAGATGTCACCGAAGCAGGTTTCTCTGTCTGTGGCACAGCCCCCTTGCCGGGCACTCCGCGGGAACGATTCAGCTTGGGCTGTTCACCCTTGGGGAAAAGCGTGGGTGCCTCGGCTGGAATGCGTATCCCTTGGGGAGCTAGTCCCCAGACTTCTGTCTCGGCGATACTGTAGTCCCCAAGACCCAGTGCCTGCCTCAGCTCACGGGCTTTGCTCGGAATAGCCGGCTCGAGCAGTACCGAAGCAATTCGTAAACCCTCCACTACCGAGTACAAGGCGTCGCCAAGCTGCTCACTATGCGCAGGATTCTTAGCCAGCACCCACGGTTTCTGTTCATTTATAAAGCGGTTCAACGCCCGCACATACTGCATTACTTCCTCCAGGGCTTGGTGTAGACGCAGCTCTCTCACCAGGCTACGCACCTTAGCCGCTAAGCCAGTACCGGCCTTGGCGAGGAGCGTGTCAGGCGGCGAAGACTTCGGCAGAAACCCATCGGTATACTTCAGCAGCATTACACGCAGGCGTTGCAGTAAGTTACCTAAATCGTTAGCCAAGTCGGCGCTATAGCGCTCACGCATAGTCTGCTCACTAATGGCCCCATCCTGTCCATAGGAAACTTCCCGTAACAGGTAGAAACGCACGGCATCCTTCCCATAGCGCTCCACCCACTCGAAGGGATCCACTACGTTACCTAAACTCTTGGACATTTTCTTGCCTTCAGAAAGCAGGTGTCCGCCTACATTCAGGTGCTGGTAGATAGGTATGCCGGCTGCCTTGAGCATGGCAGGCCAGAAGATAGCGTGGGGCTTGAGAATATCCTTGCCGATCATATGCTGTACAGATGGCCAATAACGAGTGAAGCTCTCTCCATTAGGATACTTGAGGGCCGAGACATAGTTGAGCAGCGCATCAAACCATACATAGGTAACATGTGAATCGTCCCAGGGTAATGGAATACCCCAGGGTACCCGAGTGGCCGGCCTGGAAATCGAAAGATCACCAATGGGCTCAGCCAGCATGGAGAGGACCTCGTTCCCATACCCCTCAGGCCGTATGAACCCGGGGTGGTCCAGAATATACTGCCTCAGCCATTCACGATACTTATCCATCCGAAAGAAATAGTTGCCCTCCAGTCGCTCCTCAGGTTCTATGCCATGGTCCGGGCATTTTCCGTCTACCAGTTCATGCTCAACCAAGAACCGCTCGCATCCCACGCAGTACAGGCCCCGGTACTCGCCATAGTAAATCTCACCAGCGTCATAGACCTGTTGTAGCACCTGCCGAACAACCTGTTTATGTCGCTTCTCTGTGGTACGCACGAAGTCATCAGGCAATATCCCCAAGGTCTTCCAGGCCTCCTGAAACCGCCCGGATACCCGGTCCACGAAGGCCTGAGGAGAACTGCCCTCACGCTTAGCCGCCTGCGCAACCTTCTCTCCGTGTTCGTCAGTGCCGGTGAGGAAATAGGTGTCGTAACCGTCAAGCCGGTGCCAGCGAGCTAGAAAATCGCTGACTATGGTGGTATAAGCGTGACCGATGTGTGGCACGGCATTGACATAGTAAATGGGCGTAGTTACGTAGTAAACCTTGTTCATAGACCCCTCCAGGCAAGAAAAAGCGGAGCCCTTGCCCCGCGGGTGCCGATGCGAATCACTCAGCCTTCGCGGGCAAACAGTGTAACGTGCATACCCTCGATTATGCCTTCTATCCTAGGTGTAAAATATGTAGCACGCAAGTTTTAACCGGGTCGAGTCAATTACAAAAACACAGCCCCGTACCTGGCGCGTAGATTAATTACTACCCGTAATTTGGTAGTTGCGCAAACGGGGCAGCGTTCTTAGCCGGGTTGTTAATTGGCGAGAAGGCTTCGACGAAAATAGTGCCAGGTAGATGTCCGGGCCAGTGCTCATGCAGCCCAATAATAGGCTGAGTAAATATGATCGCTGCTAGGTAGAGCGGCATCATGTAGATCAACTTCCTCATTCGCCGTGAGCATACCAGGCTGGTAAACAGTACTATAGATAGCCAGATGGCTCAGGGTAATCAAGTGGGCTCAGAAATTAAACTGTCCCCAATCGCAAGGCTGTTGACTGTAACAACACTAGAAGGTCAACCTGTTTATCGCCGCTCAGCCTATCAATGCCTCACCAGGCCGGGTATTTATAGGTCACCAACTTTGGATGAATAGAACCGGTGCTGAGAACAGTGTCTCCTATGCTTCTTACTGATTTCGGGTCTGGAACCATTCACACGTTTCTAGGAAGCCCTGCATAGGTCCCCAGCCAAATAATCACCCCCCTAGAGGCCCGAATCACCCAGCATAATTCACGTTTCCATATGACAAACCGGGTGCCCTAAGCCGCCTCAGCCCTAACAACCAAAACACCGACGCAGTCGCAGGTTCGCACCACAAGCTGGATAGCCAGCAGGCTGGATCCTGTTCACGTACTCAGCAAAGATAGCAACAGTCCTCCAAATAAGGCTACCCGGCGGCGGTGCCCAAGAGCTCTCTCCAGTCCACCCGCTCTTGTTCTTCTACCACCATGGTATCCATCTGGGCCAGTTGCAGTTTGCCGGAGTACTCATCGTTAACCGATTGCCAGGTAGTATATTCTTCGATCACCCAGATACCCGATTCGCGTGCACCGTTGCCCGAAGCCCGCACACCGCCAAAGGGCATATGTGCTTCTGCGCCGTTGGTAGTATTGTTGATATTAACCATGCCTGCCTTAATTTCATTCTGGAAACGGTGCGCCCACAGACGATCTTGAGTATAAATTGCGCTGGAAAGCCCATAGGGATGATCGTTGGCTACCTGGACCGCCTCATCGAAGCCATCTACGCGCACCAGGTTAATAGTGGGTCCGAAGATTTCCTCGCGCACTTGGGTCATGTCGGGACGCGCCTCCCAAACCGTGGGCCAACCGAAAAGCCCTTGATCGGGGTCGCCGAAGAAATGCGGATAGGGGTTACTCGAAGTGATACGCTTCTTGCCGTATAGCAGCCTAGCGCCTTGGCGCTCGCCCTGTTCGTAGTGCTCGAGCCAGCGCTTGAACAGCCGCTGGTTGAAAAAGGGGCCATACATTACAGCCTCGTGCTCGAGCGGATTACCTATTGGAGTCTCGCCCACCTTCTCTAAAAAACGTTGCTTGAACTCCTCGTAGATGGGAGCATCCAGGATCAAGTTGCCCGCGCTGGTACAACGCTGCCCCCCGGTGGCAAAGGCGGAGAAGTAGGCTCCCATGACGGCGTTGTCTAGATCGGCGTCACGCATGACCACCAAGGGGTTCTTACCCCCCAGCTCAAGCGTAGCCTTGAGCAGGTTTCGTCCGGCTACCTCACCGATCCAGCGACCCACCTTAGTGCTGCCGGTAAAGGCGAATTTATTCAGTAGGCCTTCGTCCATCAACTTGACCAGTGCTTCGCCGGTGCTGCCCTTGCCGCCTCCGAATACCACGTTGATTACGCCATGCGGCAGACCAGCTTCCTCAAAAAGCCTGACTAACATGAATGAGAGTATCGGCGAGTCGTCCGAAGGCTTCCACACTACACTGTTGCCAGTAAGTACAGCAGGGATCAGTTTCCAACTGGGCACTGCGATGGGGAAATTACCTGCAGTGATCATACCTACCACGCCCAACGGCCGGCGGAAAGTGAACAAGGCCTTGTTCGGCATCTCGCTGGGTACAGTCTGACCGTAGAGCCTACGACCCTCCGAAGCGAAGAAAATCGCGGTGTCGATAGCTTCCTGGACGTCCCCACGAGCCTCCTTCAGCGTTTTACCCACCTCTCGGGCCATCAGTTGGGCTAAGGTTTCCTTTTCACGCCGCAGTACAGAGGCAAAGTTGACCAGTACTTGTCCGCGCACCGGTGCAGGCGTAGCCGACCAAGCCACAAAGGCCTGGTGCGCGACTTTGGCAGCCCGCCGCAACACACCTGCGTCCCCGGTAGGTACACTGCCTACCAGGTCACGTTGCTCGGAGGGATTCCAGTCCTTAAAAACAGGACCTTCGAACAACTCTTCACCACCGATCAGATGGCCGATATGCAGAGTATTGCCGTGAATACCCGGTTCGCTTTTCATATCAAAGACCTCCTTATGCTTAGTAAAGTTGCTCCAGCAGCTTGAGGAAGGCACGGCTGGCGGCGATACCTTTCTCGAAATTGAGAAGATCGAGCTTCTCGTTGGGAGCGTGCAGATTGTCGTCGGAGAGACCGAGGCCCATCAGAATTACTTGTGCGCCGAGGGTCTCTTGGAAGACGGATACGATAGGAATCGAGCCCCCTTCGCGGATGAAAGCCGCAGGTTTACCCCAAGCTTCTTCCAGCGCCTTGGCCGCAAGCTGCACCGCCGGTGAGTCAAGCGGGGTCACGGCTGGCAGGCCATTGTGGTGCCTTAGCACACGTATACGGTAGCCTTGAGGCACAATCTGCCTTAGGTAATTCTCGGTGAGTACCTCAATCTCTCGGGGATCTTGATCGGGGACCAACCGCATGGATAGTTTGAAGCCGGCTTGAGCGGGAATTACAGTCTTGGAGCCCTCGCCCTGATAACCGCCCCATATACCATTCGCGTCGAGTGTGGGCCGAGCCCACAAGCGCTCGAGCACGCCATAGCCAGCCTCGCCGGGCAGGGTCTCCGCACCTATAGAAGCAGCCAAGGCAGCCGGATCGAAAGGTAGGTTGTGCCAGAGAGAACGCTCCTTATCGGAAATCGGTCGTACCCGGTCGTAAAAACCGGGAATTTGGATATGCCCCTCTTCGTCCTTCAGGTGGGTAATCATGTGTGCGGCGGCATGGATGGGATTGGGCGCGGCCCCTCCATAGGACCCGGAGTGAAGATCATGTGCAGCCCCTTCCAGGCGAATTTCCAGGTAGGCCAATCCGCGCAGCGCGTAGGTCAGGCTGGGTAGACCAGAAGCAAACATGGGTGAGTCGGAGACCAGCACTACGTCAGCAGCCAACTTGGTTTTATTCGCTTCCACAAACGGGGCCAGGCTCGGACTACCAATCTCCTCCTCACCCTCTATCACGAACTTGACATTTACCCTCAGATTCGTTCCCAGCGCTTCCACCGCAGCAATATGTGCAAAGACTTGGCCCTTGTCGTCCGAAGCCCCCCGAGCATATATCCGGCCGTCCCTGATAGTGGGCTCGAAGGGTGGGGTAGTCCACAGTTCAAGCGGATCCGGTGGCTGCACATCGTAATGCCCGTAGATCAGAATGGTGGGTGCGTCCCGGCTCACTTGCCTTTCGGCATAAACAATGGGATGTCCCTTGGTAGGTACTAACTCGGCCGAGAATCCCAAGGCCGACAATTTCTCACTCAACCAGGCAGCTGCACGCTCCACATCGGCCTGGTAGGCCGGGTCGGCAGAGAGCGAAGGAATAGCTAAAAACTGCTTAAGTTCGTCCAGCGACGTTTTCATACCCTAAAGCTTAACGCTGGAATACCCACCGAAGTCCGCTTCAATCTAAGGACTTAGCTCGCCCGAACGCCCCTAACAACTTCCGCTGCAAGCGGGCGATATGTTCCTCGAGCTGCATCTGTAAAGCCTCTAGGTCACCCCTGAGCCGCATGATCTCCTCCACCCCGGCCAGGTTCACGCCCAGCTCCTGGGTAAGGCGCCGGATCTCGCGCAACATTGCGATATCTCGCTCGGAGTAGAGACGGGTCTGACCTGCGCTGCGGCGTGGTTGGATTAAACCCTTACGCTCGTAGAGGCGCAGCGTCTGGGGGTGCATTTCCACCAGTTCCGCCGCCACTGAAATTACATATACCGGCCGATTCTGGAGCTCTCCCGCAGTAACTTGCACGCCCTGAGGCGAGGGCAGTGCTGCGGGTACCCGGAGGGCTTCCAGCCGGTCGCCCAGGTGTTCCTCAATTTGCCGGCCCTCCTGCTCGAGCCGCTCCTGGAGATCCCAAAGCTCACCCCTGAGCCGCATGATCTCCTCCACCCCGGCCAGGTTCACGCCCAGCTCCTGGGTAAGGCGCCGGATCTCGCGCAACATTGCGATATCTCGCTCGGAGTAGAGACGGGTCTGACCTGCGCTGCGGCGTGGTTGGATTAAACCCTTACGCTCGTAGAGGCGCAGCGTCTGGGGGTGCATTTCCACCAGTTCCGCCGCCACTGAAATTACATATACCGGCCGGTCTCTGTGCATTCCGCCTCCAGGGCCGCAGGCCCTTGATTCTTCCATTATAAAGATATCTCACAACAAGTAGCCTGGCGTGTACACGCCAGGCTACAATAGGACCGCAAGCCTGCCGGCGGGCTTAGGCGCCCCGTACGTAGGGCAGGTAACGTGGGTACCAGAACCGTTCGCGGACATAGCTCTCCAGGCTGGCTTTATCTTTACCCACCAGCTCCTGGGCTCCGGATACACCGTCACTCAGCGCTTGATGCATAACCGCAGCAGCTACCTTCATACTAGCCTCCCGCATATCGCCGATATGTGGATAGACCAAACCCTCTGCACGGTGCGCTTCGGTCACGAAGTCCGCAAGCGCGTAGGCCGCTGCCAGCACCATGCCGTCAGTAACCATGCGCGCCCTTGAAAGCACAGCCCCAAACCCCAGACCCGGAAAGATGAAGGCGTTGTTGCCCTGACCGATCTTGTATATCCTACCTTCACGTTCCACCGGCGCAAAGGGGCTCCCACTAGCTATAATGGCCTTTCCGTCAGTCCAATGCAGGATGTCTTCGGGCAGGGCCTCACTGTTGCTGGTAGGGTTGGACAGCGGAAAGATTACCGGCATGGAGGTATTAGCCAGTACCGCCTTGACCACCGGCTCATTGAAGCTACCCACCTGCCCGGAAAAGCCCAGCAGCACTGTGGCCTTAGCATTGTCCAGCACCTCAAGCAGGCCTGGGACTTTACCACTAAAGCGCCAGTCCGAGACCCAGGCGGGATCGTGTGCGTAGGGCTTTTTGTAAGCCTCCATGGCTCGATTGCTAAGCAACAAACCCTTTGAATCCAGAGTGAAGACCCGCCGCAGGGCTTCCTCATGCGAAAGGCCCTCACGAACCATACCCTCAATCACCGCCCAGGCCACGCCCACGCCTCCTGCTCCAGCACCGTACACCACCACTCGCTGTTCGGAAAGCCTCTCGCCCTTGATCTTGCACGCGTTCAGTAGGCCCGCCAAAGTGACCGCGCCCGTACCCTGAATATCGTCGTTAAATGATGGCAGGGCTTCGCGATAGCGATCCAGTACGGTAAAGGCAGCATCCTTAGAGAGATCCTCCCACTGGAGTAGCACCTTAGGGTAGCGAGCTTTAACCGCCTCTACGAAGCGGTCTATAAAGGCGTAGTAATCTTCTCCACGCAGCCGCTTATGCCGAACTCCCAGATATAAGGGGTCTGCGGTAAGATCGTCGCGATCGGTGCCCACATCCAACCCCACCGGTAAGGTCTTGTCGGGAGCCACACCTCCGGCTGCGGTATAGATGGAAAGCTTGCCGATAGAGATAGCCATTCCGCCGTAACCCTGGTCACCGATGCCCAGAATGGCCGATGAATCGGTTGCTACGATCAATCGCACGTCATCTAAAGGCACATTGGACAACGCATCCTTGGCCTTATCCAAATTATTGGTAGAGATCACCAATCCCCTAGGTAGGCGGTAGATATAACTGAAATAACGCACCGCTTCACCCACCGTAGGGGTATAGATAATGGGCAGCATCTCTTCCAGGTGCTGCTCGAGCAGCACATAGAACAGCACCTCGTTGCGATCCTGCAGTGCGCGAAGATAAACATGCCTACCCATATCGGTCAACTCGCCGCGGTAGCGCCGATAGTTACGGTCCACCTGCTCTTCCTTAGTAGCCTGATGAGCCGGTACCAGACCTTCCAGCTCGAGCAACACCCGTTCCTCATCACTGAATGCAGTGCCCTTATTCAGAAGCGGCAACCTTTGTAGCAGTACTCCTGAGACATAGACTTCCAAATAACGATGGCCTTGTTTGTCCCGCTTGACGTCATAGTACCTACTTATCTTCGCCATAGTGAACTCATCCTAAGTCCCCAAGTGAGTAAGATGGCCATAGGAGGTTCAATCCTATGGCACTGAATGGTCGTTCCAAAGTCAGCATCATCGGCGCAGGTAATGTGGGTGCAACCTTGGCTATGCGCGTGGCCGAAGCGGAATTGGCGGACGTAGTCATGGTGGATATCGTCGAGGGCCTACCTGTGGGCAAGGCGCTGGACCTATCTGAGGCACGTCCCATAGTGAGAAACGACGTACACATTCTGGGTACGAACGACTATGCCGATATTGAAGGTTCGGATGTCGTTGTAACCACCTCGGGCGTTCCCAGGAAGCCTGGAATGAGCCGTGATGACCTTATCGAGACCAACGGTAAGATCGCACGTCAAGTCGCCGAGCATATTAAGCGTCACGCACCGGAGGCGGTCATTATTCAAGTGGCCAACCCCCTTGACGCTATCACCTATGTCATTGCCGAAGTTACCCAGATACCCAAGAACAAGATCATGGGCATGGCTGGCGTGCTGGACTCCGCCCGGTACCGCTACTTCATCGCTGAAGAGTTGGGTATATCTGTCAAGGATGTGCAAGGCGTGGTGCTAGGCGGCCATGGCGACACCATGGTTCCCGTACCCAGCCTGGCTATGGTGGGAGGTGCGCCCCTGCCGTCGCTACTCAGCGCAGAGCGTATCGAAGCCATCATTAACCGGACCCGCAAGGGCGGCGCAGAGATCGTCAATCTGCTCAAGACCGGATCCGCCTACTATGCGCCCTCGGCGGCCAGCTTCGAGATGCTTGAAGCGGTTTTGAAGGACCAGAAGCGAATTCTCCCAATCGCCGCCCACCTTAGCGGAGAGTACGGTATCACCGGGGTATTCGTCGGCGTAATGGCGGTGTTAGGCAAGAACGGGGTAGAGAAGGTCTGGGAGGTGCCGCTGGAAGCCGGTGAACTTGCCTCCCTCCAGGGCAGCGCGCGCCACGTACAGGAACTAGTGCGCAAGGTGAACGAACTGAAGATCATTGGGTAGAGCACTGTTCTATCGTAGGCCGGGAAGCTAAAGTGCTCCCGGTCTATGTTTTTGCAGGTCATGTCTCCGGTTTCACTCCTCTGCAACTTTCCGCAAGGGCTTGTCCGACGTCCTCACTCACCGCGATTTCGTACGCCTCGGCACCGTGCATACTCAATGGTGCCGGGATCGCATCGAGATCTTAAATCCCGGCGATTTTCCCGAGGGTGTTCATCTGGACAACTTGCTCATCACCGCGCCACATCCGCGCAACCCATTGCTCGCCAATGCCTTCAAACGAGCCGGTGTTGTCGAACGCACCACGCGCACATCGATACCATCTTCTTCGAGCAGCTCCGCAACGGCCGGCCCGTACCTTCCTACGAACACAGCGACGCGACGATGATTGTACTGGTGCTTCCCGGCGGCGAGGCCGGCTTGGAATTCGTGCGGCCCCTGGTGGAGGAAAACTAGAGCGGCCGTGACCTTCGGCTGAACAAGCTGCTTCTGCTCAACGCCCTATGGAGAGCTGTGGCCGAAGTGTGGGCCGTGCTCCAGCGCTTGGTGGAGGCCGGACTGGTCGAGGCTAGAGGACAGAGAAAGGGCCATTCATAACATCTCTCCACACATGGAAAGGCACGGGCGGATTACCCGCAGAGAGGCGGCAGAGTTATGCTGGATCAGCGGCCTATAGGCCTATCGTCTACTGGATCGCTTGATGAGAGGGAGTAATCCGAACGTGAGGGGACCCGGGGGCGTAGCGTGAGCTATTGGAGACCTGCGAAATGATCACAGCCAATGCACGGTGGCTGAGGATAAATGTACGCGTGCATTCTTTTGCACGATGCGTGTATTCGATTGGCTGAGTCCGCGAAGTTGGATGCCGCGCTAACCGCCAACCCGAGGGAGCCCGGGTATGGGGAGTGGGCGGCAGATAGACTCTCTTAGTGAACGCGTTGAGGTGAAGCATAGCTTCGCATTCAAGAGGGAGTTCATTCGCGACGAACCCTGCGGCGAGGTGCTCTTGACACTCAGTAACTTCGCAATCGGAGATGGATTTAAGGACGGCAAGTTCAAGTACCACGGCGGACCTGTGCCCGAAGAGCTCGTTCTGAGAGAAGGCGGCCTACTCGTCACGACAACCGATCTTAGCAAGTAAGCCGATACTCTATGGGCTACCCCGCATTCGTGCCGGGATGCGAACAGGGTTGTCGGCACTTCCACAATCAGCGACTTGGCAAGGTCCTGATCAAGTCGGCTGTTTCGGCGGATCCGAGATTCCTCCATTATCTTCCGTGTGGCACAGGCTACCGACACGAGTGGTTCCGCTTCCCCCGACCACCACCACTCCCCGAGCAACGCCCCATCACCCACATCCTCGGCACGTCTGGATAACAAGATTGAATTGAACCGGCGGAAGAGCGAGACACTGAAGACCATAAACTGTGGTTCGTGGACTTCAACCCCGTTCGCGCCAAGGCCTAAAGCCGTGACCTCCTGTCTGCCATATCAGGCAAGGCACAGGCAGGCGGTATCTCCAAACCCCTTGCCGACCTCTTCCCCAAAATGTATCAAATAGCCGGTCCCCCGCCACCAACACCAACGCT
>CAYODT010000017.1:0-5420 GCA_964402875.1 uncultured bacterium
AAACAGCCCGGATTGCCCGTTTAGAATGTCCAGAACACGGTGTACCGCAGAGTGATAATTCTATAATCGTAAACACCATCATGCTTAATACCGCTGAAGCTGACTGGCGGGTGTGCTACAGCGAGCAGGACTGGCCAACTGCTGGGGGCGTCTGGAGCACCGCTAAACTATGCTTAGTACCAGCTTGCCGGTGGTTATGCGCGCTTCCATAAGCTGGTGGGCTTTGGCGGCTTGCTCGAGCGGGAAGACGCCTCCCACCACCGGGTTTAGGCGTCCGGCTTGTACGTGGCGCAGGATAGGGAAGAGGCGGCTCTTAGAACCCATAGTCGATCCGAAGATTGAGAGTTGCCGGTAAAACACATGGTGAAGCGGCGTAAGGGCGGACCCGCCCGAGGAGGCACCGACCAGAGCAATGCGCCCGCCCGTCGCGGTGGCTTTGATCACGCCCTCCCAGTAGACGCTGCCGGTATGGTCGGCTACGGCGTCCACGCCCCGTCCGCCGGTCAGACGGCGCACCGAGCGATACCAGTCGGGGTGAGTATAGTTGACGGTCTCATCGGCGCCCAAGTTTTGCGCGAAGCGCAGTTTCTCTTCGCTTGATGCCGCAGCGATTACCCTGGCCCCGAACATCTTAGCGATCTGTAGAGCCGCTACTGAAACCCCCGAGGCTGCGGCCATCACCAGCAGGCTCTCACCTGGGCGGATGGCTATCTTATCTACCACCATTTGCCAGGCGGTAAGGAAGGTCAGCGGTACTGAGGCAGCCTCGACGAAACTCAATCGTCTGGGCTTGGGTAACAGATTAACCTCCGGAACCACCAGGTACTCAGCATAGGCGCCAAAACGGTGTTCGCCCAGAATTTGATAGTGGTCGCAGAGATTGTCCTGCCCGGCGAGGCAACATACGCATCGACCACAGGAAAGTCCGGGATTCACTACTACTTCCTGGCCTACCTCCAAGCTGTCAGTATTGGACCCCAGGGTATCCACCACACCCGCAGCGTCGCTGCCCAACAGGTGTGGCAAGGGAAGGTTGGGGCTGGCCAGACCCTTTCGTACCCAGACGTCTAAGCGGTTCAGGGCTGCTGCGTGTACGCGGATGCGCACCTCGCCCGGACCGGGCTGGGGTACCGGTAGACCCACCAGCTCGAGCACCTCCGGTCCCCCACGTGTGGTCATTACTATTGCCTTCATAACCAAAGTTCTCCGAACATAGGGCCCGCACCCGCTCATGACGCTGCTTCAAGTGTACGAGCCCTTGAGCTAGAGTGCCTGAGCCGCGGCAGCCACTTCAATATAGGGTGGCTCGGTCCCGGGGTTGTCGCTTACCCAGGCCCACTTCACTACCCCGTCGTTCACCACGAAGGCCGCGCGCTTGGCCAGCTCACGCAGGCCCTTCAACTCGGGCAGGACCACTCCAAAAGCGCGGATAGCTTCCTTATTGAAGTCGGAGAGCAGCGTATACCCGATTCTGTTCTTTTCGGCGAATGCACTCTGCGAAAACGGTGTGTCGGTGCTGATCCCCACCACCTCAGTACCCAGCTGATCGTACTGAGCCAATGAATCGCGAAAGGTACAGAGCTCCTTCTCGCAGACGCTGGTAAAGGAACCGGGAAAGAATAAATAGATGATCTTCCTGCCTCTGGCATGCTCGGCCAGGTTCACCGGGCTGAGGTCGCTACCGTAAACTATGGCGCTTGGTACGGTGTCGCCGACGTTAACCATATCTACTACCTCCGGGCTCAATTCTAACTACCTGGTGCCTGCTTCCTTTTGTGCCCCGGAACACCTACGGCGGTATGCTTTGGCCATGGTTGAAGTGGATGGGCGCCGTGCCACCTTTACCCCGCCCCCAAAAGCTCGTTACCTGATCGGCGACTTCACCGACTGGAAGGAACGCCCGATCGAGATTTTCGGACCGCTCATACTGGAGTTCCCAGAAGGCGCCTACGTGGAGTACGCCTTCATGGATGAGCACAAGAAGCCTTTTGCCGATCCAGACCAGGATACCAAGGCCCACAACCCTTGGTGGCGTTACCCGCGAGCATTCGCTCTCCCGAGACATGCGCCCGGACCGGTGCCTAAGTCTCGCACGCTGAGGGGAGAGGTTCATCGGCATGTGATCGACTCGAGCGTGCTCGGTACGCAGCGGCGTTATTACGTATACGAATCTCCTGAGCCTCCTGTAGCTGAGGTTTATGTTCAGGACGGGGTGGCCTACTACCGTACCGGCCGCTTTCATCAGGTGGCCGACGCTCTTTGGCGGTCCGGGGCTATTGACCCGGTACGGCTGATCTTCGTGGAGCCGGTGGATCGGAACCATGAATATTGGTTCAACGAGCGGTATGCGGCTTTCTTGCGAGAGGAGCTGCCGGCCGAGATAGCACAGACCTATGGCAAGACCGCGCGGCGCGGTTTGTGGGGTGCTTCGCTGGGCGGGCTGGCCTCCGCGTGGATGGCGCTTCTGGACCCAGGGCTCTACGATTTCGTGGGGCTGCAATCGGCGGCGCTCAAAGCTAAACCGGGCGGCGCAGGCGCGTACAAGGATCCAGAATGGTTGCTCGAGCGCTACCTGGAGGCACAAACATTGCCGGAACGCATCTACCAGGAGGTGGGCCGCTTGGAGTGGCTGCTCGCAGCTAATCGCCGCTTCGCCGCCATGCTGGCCGACTGCAAGGTGAATCACGCTTACCGGGAGCGGGCCAGCGGCCACAACTGGTATACCTGGCGGCAGGGATTGGCGCCAGGATTACGGTTTTTGCTCGGGGCGGCCTGAGTTTGCCAAGGGATTGGGAGCAGCACTACCGCGGTAAGGGCCTGTCGCGTGATCCGGCCTTGGTGGTGCGGGCCTTTGCGGGGCGCCTGCCGAGTGGGGAGATATTAGACCTAGCCGGCGGAGACGGACGCAACGCTTTTTTCCTGGCCAAACGCGGGCACCGGGTTTGGCTGCTCGAGCGAAGTCCTGCGGCCCTCGAAATCGTTCGTGAGGCCGCCCGCGGGGCTTCAGTGGAGGTCGTGGCCTGCGATCTGGAGGCCCCCCAGCTGGAGCTCCCTCAGCGGCCCTTTTCCGGGGTGATACTAAGCTATTTCGTGCATCGTTCGCTTATTCCGCGCTTTGCCGGTTTGCTGGAACCCGGTGGATTAGTCCTAATCGAGGGGTTCGGCCGACGCGAGGCGATAGCTCGCGGACGGGCGGAAAGTCCCTATTATTGGCGCGAGGGCGAGTTGTTGGAGGTGCCGGAACGGTTCTCGCTGCTGGCTTTTGCCCAGGGTTGGATGTCGGATAGACAGCGGACTTGGGCAGTCTGGCGGCGCATATGAGGATAAGTCAAGCCTGAGTTGACCCTGGAAGACCGCCTACCTAGGGATGTGGTGGTATCAGGGTACCGGACAGAGATCATCCGGAGGTTGATTGATAGGTCGGCCCGAAGACCGCCTGAATTACCATCACAGACAGCCTGAGGGATGAATAAGAAAAGATCAATGTGGAAGGTCAGCCCTGCGGCGTAGCTATGGATGTGTTGGGACGCGGCTCGGTCCGGGGTAGTTTTAGCTACCCGGGTCGTATCGGCTGGTGGCCGCCACAAGGTACAGGAGCCACCTTTAGTGGTGGTGCGCAGCGTACCGGATTGGTACAATCATACTGATGCATCCCTTGGTTGGTATCATCATGGGCTCGAGCTCTGACTGGACCACTATGTGCAAAGCTGCCGATACCTTGGAGGAATTTGCGCTGCCTTTTGAGGTGAAGGTGGTCTCGGCGCATCGCACCCCGGATCTCTTGTTCACATATGCAGAGAACGCCCAGCGACGCGGGCTGGAGGTTATCATTGCCGGAGCGGGTGGAGCCGCGCATCTGCCGGGCATGGTCGCAGCCAAAACCTTGCTGCCGGTTTTGGGCGTTCCGGTGCGTTCACAGGCGCTCTCAGGCCTCGATTCTCTCTTTTCGATTGTTCAGATGCCGGCGGGAGTGCCGGTGGGTACGCTGGCTATCGGTGAGCCGGGCGCTAAGAACGCCGCACTTCTGGCGGCCGCGATTCTGGCTCTCAAGTATCCCCGGGTGCGCCAGGCTCTGGCTGCTTTCCGTGCTCGGCAGACCGAGGTGGTTCTAAGCCACTCGGATCCGCGGGGGTAGGCGTGAGGGTCGGAATTGTCGGGGGTGGTCAACTCGCGCGCATGCTGGCCTTGGCTGGATATCCTTTAGGGCTGGAATTTACGGTGCTCGAGCCGGCGGAAGCCTGTTCTGCCGGCCACTTGGTATCTTGGATCCAAGCTGCTTACGACGACCCGGAGGCACTCTCGGCCTTGGCCGAGAGTGCTGATCTGATAACCTACGAGTTTGAAAACGTACCCCAGGCGGCCGTATCTTTGCTGGCTTCAAGAAGACCGCTGTTCCCGCCGCCGGCAGCGCTGGGTATTGCTCAAGACCGGTTGCATGAGAAGCTGTTCTTTCACTCACACGGAGTGCCCACGTCACCTTTTGCTGAGGTGAATACACACGCGCAATTGGTGGAAGCCGTCCAGCGGTTGGGCCTACCGGCGATTCTCAAGACGCGCAGACTGGGCTACGACGGCAAAGGTCAGGTGCGCTTGAACGAGGGCGCGGATTTGGAAGCGGCCTGGCATGATATCGGTGGTGTGCCTTCGGTTCTGGAAGCCCTGGTGCTTTTTGAAAAGGAGGTCTCCCTGCTGGCCGCGCGTGGCCGAAGCGGAGAGACTGTGTATTATCCGTTGGTCGAGAACGTTCACCGCAAGGGTAACCTGCGCCTCACACTGGCTCCTGGGGCGGATGTGGAGGCTTCACTTCAGCATTCGGCCGAGGCCTATTTGGCCCGGGTGCTCGAGGCACTCGACTACGTGGGCGTGTTGGCGGTGGAGTTCTTTGTATATAAAGGGGGTTTACTGGCTAACGAGATGGCCCCCCGGGTGCACAACAGTGGGCATTGGACGATCGAGGGTGCTGTAACCAGCCAGTTCGAGAACCACCTGCGGGCTATCTGTGGTCTTCCGCTGGGTAGCCCTGCGCCGACGGGCTATGCAGCCATGGTGAACCTGATCGGTGAACTACCCCGGACGTCTTTAGTATTGGCATTACCTGGTGTTCACTTACATCTTTACGCCAAGACTCAGCGCGTCTCGCGCAAGCTGGGGCATATTACTCTGGTTGCAGCCGATGCGGCCGGCCGTGACCTGCAGTTGGCTCATCTTATGAAGATTGTGCACGGGCCTAGTTGAATTTCTCCTATATGAGGAACTACATACACTGTTTGTTTAGCCGATTGGTAGCGGGAGTATGTGCGGCGTTGTGCAGGATTCCGGTCCCAGGCCGGTAGCCGCTGCGATGCCGGCAGCGCTAGTTCTTGCCTAACCTTTCGCTTGGGCGATGTAATGTTGGTTGAAGTGTTGGTCAGGCGGCCGGG